>NZ_QPJQ01000039.1 GCF_003337275.1 Marinomonas foliarum
GAAGTGTTTAGGGTTCAAGCAACCAGCCGTAGTGTTTAAAGAAATGTGCTTAGTTGCTTGAAGTGAAAGTGTCGCACTTCGGACTTGAATTCAGGTGTGAGTAAGTGTATGGGTTGTATGAGGTTTGTGAGTAAGTGTATGGGTTGTATGAGGTTTGTGAGTAAGTGTATGGGTTGTATGAGGTTTGTGAGTAAGTGTATGGGTTGTATGAGGTTTGTGTGACAGCTTTGTGGTGTTATCTGAATGGCATTTTCGAGTTTGTAGTTATGAGGTTAATTTAGGTGTGATCTACTTTCTTAAGCATGATTCTCTAATATCCAGTAAATATGCAAGCTTGTCGTTTGGGGTTTTATCTTAGCCTCATGTCCTTATAGTAATAGGTAAGAATTTAAAAGGCCGTGGCGTTTTAATATTCGCGTCTCGTTCCTTGAAACGTAAAAGGAGGCAGGTTATGAGTAAAACTCTCGTTATAGGTGCAAGTGGTCAAATTGGGCAGTTGATAACGAAGACACTTGTTGAGTCAAAAGAAGTTGCCCGTGCTCTGGTGCGAGATAAAAGTAAGCTGGATGAATTTAAAGACAGTGAGCTGGAGATAGTCGAGGCTGATCTTGAAGAAGATTTTAGTCATGCATTTGATGGTATTGATAATGTGATTTTTGTGGCTGGTTCTGGTGGTTCAACAGGTGCGGACAAAACCTTGCTGATTGATTTGTGGGCTGCTAAAAAAGCCGTCGACTATGCACAAAAAACCAATATTAAACAGTTTATTATGTTGAGCAGTATTGGTGCTGACGACCCAGATGCCATGGAGTCTGACATTAAGCCCTACTTAGTGGCTAAGCACATGGCGGATCAATACCTGATGGCGTCTGGTGTGCCATACACCATTGTTCGTCCTGGCCCATTAACGAATGATGAAGGCGAAGGGAAGATTACCACTAGACGACCAACCACCATAAAAGAAATGAAGATTCCACGAGCCGATGTTGCTAAATCAATTTTATATATTCTGAGTAGAGAAGATTTAAACGGTAAAATATTTGAGCTGTTTAATGGCTCATATGACATAGACACCATATTGTCTATAGAGTTTGATCTTAGTTGATAATAGGTTAATAGCCCAATGCTCTTTTTAGAGTATTGGGCTTTTTTATTGGCCGCTGTTGTTCGAGTGGTTTTAGGCCTAAATTCAGATAATAAGTGATACAGCACTAAGCAGGTTCAGTTTCACTGAGCTGCTCGCTTTTCGACTGCTGTAATTTTTCGGCTTGAATGCGTTTGTATATTTCTTCCCTGTGAACGCTTATTTTTTTTGGGGCTGTAATGCCTATGCGTACTTGCGTACCTTGGATTCCTAATACCGTGACTTCCATATCATCACCGATATTAATCGTTTCACCTGGGTGTCGAGTTATGACTAGCATGATTCCTATCCTTTGGTTGTTGTCGACCACTTCAAGTTACAGTTTTTATTGTTAGCTAGCCAACAGTCTAAGTTGTTTTGTTATGAAAAAAAACCACTGCGCTAGTATGAAGAGGATGGCTTGTACATAGTTTAGAACATTATTCGGGCTTGGGTCACAACCCCTACGATCTGTAGATCATTAGCCACTTCAATAGGCCTGTAGTTTGAATTAAGTGGCGTTAAGTAAGTGCGACCCGCGTCTACGACAAATTTTTTAAAGGTTACGTCTTTGCTGTCTGCTAATTTCGCAACGATCAAATCACCACTATTTGCCGTTAAGGCAGGCTCAACAAGAATAAAATACCCTTCTGGGACACTAATGCCAGACGATGACATCATATTGTCGCCAATCACTTTTAGCCAAAATGCCGTTGCAGATACCGTATCTGGTACTTCTAGGTGTTTTAGCTCTAAAGATTCTAACTCGCCTATGTTTGGCCATTGTGCAGCTTGTTGGGCTGTGATGATGGGTCTTAGGTCATTTTTAAAGGGCTGTGAGGCTTGATCATCATTGATGTAGTGAGAGGTGTTCTCTCTTACTTCATTTGTTGTGCCCAGTAACAGCCACTCTGCGTCGCAATCAAGCGCTTTGGCTAAATTGAGTAGCTTTCGCGGGTTTTGTGTTCTGCCATCTTCGATTTTTTGCAAAGACTGCTGTGAAATGCCAACGCGCTTGGCTAGCTCTGATTGAGTTAGTCTAAGGTCGGTTCGTTTTTGTTTAACGCGTTCTGAGATGCTCATAAGGTGAATAATTACAACTTTATCTGTATTTGACAAACAATAAAAGCTGTTATCAAATACAGTAAAGGTTGTTAAGGAGGTTATATGTCAGCCATTGCAAAAGCAGTCGAAATTGTAGGAAGTCAAACTGCACTCGCGCACATCTTAGGAGTTAAGCAAGCTCACGTTTGGAGCTGGTTGCACATCCATAAGCGTTCGCCGGCAAAATACATCCGGCGCATCTCCCTGGCAACGAGGGGGCAGGTTAGTGACAGTGATTTACTGAAAGATCATGAGCGTTAGTATTTGAATTTGTGAATTTTGGGCTAGATGAAAAATAGCGCCTAGCCTTCATCGACTCCAAACAGCACAACTAGCAAAAACACCTTCCCGCAACCACCGAAAGCATTGATATTCAATGTTTTTTATCACGATTGATCACGTCATTCGGTGGTTTTTTCGGTTTAGTTGTTACTTAGTTCTGCAACAGAATTAAACGGAGGATGCACCGCCGCCGCCATCAATACGGTAGTAGGCGCCAGTGATAAAGGAAGCGTCGTCAGACGCTAGGAAGTACATTAAGTTGGCTATCTCATCGGCTCTTGCATAGCGTTTTAATGGTACTGCGGCTTCGAAGGCTTCTCTCGCTTCTTTTTCATGGCCTTTCGCTGAATTTGTTTCAATGGAGCGCATCATTGCTGTATCGACACCGGAAGGAGCGACGGAATTGACTCGGATATTATAAGGCGCTGCCTCAAGAGCGGCGGTTTTGCTTAAGCCGATTAAAGCGTGTTTAGATGAAACATAGGCGCTCATGCCCGGTGCGCCTAGTAATCCGCCATTGGATGCTGTGTTCACAATGACACCACTTTTTTGCCCCATCATTGTTTTCATCACATATTTTAGTCCAAGGAAGGCACCAATCAGGTTTACGTCCATTACTTTTTTGTAGTTTTCTACGGTCTGATCAACAATGTTAGCAAAATCGCCATTAATACCTGCGTTGTTTACAAAAACATCAATTTTGCCAAATTTATCCAATGTTTTTTGTACGTAATTCTCGACATCTTTTTCGTTAGACACATCGGCGTCTATTAATAGCGTTTCTCCATTGATCTCAGCAGAGATTTTCTCTAAGGCTTCTTTTGATAGGTCAACTAATGCGAGATGTGCTCCAGCGGCGGCAAATTTTTTCGCTGCGGCAATACCAATGCCGCCAGCGGCACCGGTTATTAGTACGACTTTATTTTCAAAGCTCATAAACTTCTCCTGTGAAATTAGAATGTATCTATACGGAAATAGCCTTTTGTTAAATGTTTATAACCTTTTCACCATAACGAAATTTATCCGAGGGTTTGTGGTTAAAATAAGTAAAGAATCTGAAAGGAGCATTTTTATCGATTCTTCTGTATCAAGACTTATTTAATGTCTTTAGCAGGTGTTTGGCGCTAGGGCGGGTAGTGTTTTTTGCGGTTCAAGGAAGGTTTGTTGATTTCCGGCAAAGCTCCGTTCAGATGGAAAAAGTCATAAAAATGCTCCTCTTGATAATTGACCGGAACAATTCATCAAAGTCGGCTAGTATCATTGTTGTGGAAAATGATTACGGCTCTAATTTTTTAGTGTTGTTTGCTCGCAACTCAACAAGCACAGTGTCTATGCTCTTAAGCTTACGAATCTAGCTAAATAGTTCATTAACATAGTAATTTTAGGGTTTATTTAGCAAAAAAAATGCAATTTTGATGGTCTAATTGTTGCGGTATTGCCCATGACATTGATACGGGCAAGTTTTTGGAATGTTAAACAAAATGTAAACATTTAGACTTGTAACTAATAATTTTTGTCTTTATGCTAAATAAACGTTAAGTCGTTCTTCAACAACGATTTACGATTGTGTTTAACAACAGAGAGCCATTATGGTCACAAAACTCGAAGTTAAAAACCTATATAAAATTTTTGGAGAACATCCCAAGAAAGCATTGAAGATGCTTGATAAAGGCATAAACAAGGACGAAATTTTTAAAAAGACGGGTCAAACAGTTGGTGTAAAGAACGCCAGTTTGGCTATTAATGAAGGTGAAATCTTTGTTGTAATGGGGCTTTCGGGTTCTGGTAAATCAACCCTCGTTCGTTTATTAAACCGTCTTATTGAACCTACCCAAGGCCAAGTGTTAATTGACGGCCACGATATCACTAAAGTGGATGATAAAGAATTACGCGACATTCGCCGTAGTAAAATCAGTATGGTCTTCCAGTCCTTTGCATTAATGCCTCACATGAATGTGCTCGATAATACGGCTTTTGGTTTAGAGCTTTCCGGCGTCAATGTACAAGAGCGTCATGAAAAAGCACGCAATGCATTGGCTCAAGTTGGTTTGGAATCTCACGCCAACAGTTACCCTGACGAACTGTCTGGAGGTATGCAGCAGCGTGTTGGTCTTGCTAGGGCATTAACCAATAACCCTGATATTCTTCTTATGGACGAGGCATTTTCAGCGCTCGATCCACTTATTCGAACAGAAATGCAGGATGAGCTAGTCCGCTTGCAGTCTGAGCACCAGCGTACTGTAGTGTTTATTTCACATGACCTTGATGAAGCTATGCGTATCGGCGATCGAATTGCCATCATGCAAGGTGGTGAAGTTGTTCAGGTCGGAACACCAGATGATATTTTGCATAATCCTGCGAATGATTATGTCCGCTCCTTCTTCAAAGGCGTTGATGTTAGTAATGTTTTCTGCGCTAGAGATATTGCTTCTAGATCCAGTCTTACTCTTATTAAGAAAGATTCTAGCGAGGGGCTTATAACCGGTTTGAAATTGTTAAATGAAAATGAGCGTGACTATGGTTATGTCATTGATAAAAGCCAGCGATTTTTAGGAGTGGTATCTACTATTTCACTGCAAGATGTGATCAAGAATAAGCAGACGCTTTCTGAGGCTATTATTGATGATATTCAACCGATTGCTGCAGATACTTCTATCGGGGATATTATTTCGATTGTGGCTCACTCTCCGTGTGCTGTGCCGGTTGTTGATGATCAGCAGAAGTACGTAGGTGTTATCAGTAAAGCTCGTTTACTAGAAACATTGGATAAGGAGGCTTCTGTATGAGTACCGAATCAAATCCTTGGGCAACCGCGTCAGACGACACGGGTGCAGCGGAATCGACAGCCAGTAACCCTTGGGGTGGCGCTGCATCGACTCAAAATTCAGATGCTATGTCTATGTCAGCTAGTGGCACGCCTGTCGAGCAAACGGATTTTAGTTTACTTCATCCTTTTCAAGACGTTTGGATTCCACTTGATAGCTGGATTGAAACGGGTGTTAGCTGGGTAGTAACGAATTTCCGTCCTTTCTTTACCGCTGTTAAAGCGCCAGTAGATGCTACTTTGACAGCGGTTGATAGTACATTTAATGCTGCACCTCCGCTGCTTGTTATTGCGTTGTTCGGTTTGATTGCTTGGCAATTGTCTGGTCGACGTTTAGCGATAGGCTCTGTAGTTGGCTTGATAACGCTTGGTGCAATTGGTGCTTGGCAAGAATCGATGACAACCTTGGCTCTAGTGGTAACTTCCGTCCTGTTCTGTATCGTACTGGGGATTCCGACTGGCATTGCCATGGCGCGGAGTGATCGCGCAGCCAAAGTGATTCGTCCGATTCTGGATATCATGCAAACAACGCCAGCCTTCGTGTATCTGGTTCCAATCGTTATGTTGTTCGGTATTGGTAATGTTCCTGGGGTTATCGTGACTATTATCTTTGCTGTCGCGCCCGTTATTCGCTTAACGAACCTAGGTATTCGACAAGTACCCAGTGACTTGATAGAAGCAGCAAACTCGTTTGGTGCAGATAAGAAACAGATGTTGTTCAAAGTTCAATTGCCACTTGCTATGCCGACTATCATGGCTGGTGTTAACCAAACGCTAATGCTTGGTTTGTCTATGGTGGTAATTGCATCGATGATTTCGGTCGGTGGTTTAGGTTTGATGGTGTTACGAGGTATTGGCCGTTTAGATATTGGTCTCGCGACTATCGGTGGTATAGGTATTGTTATTCTCGCTGTTATCTTAGATCGCATGACTCAATCACTTGGACAAGATGCTCGTCAGCGTGGCACACGTCATTGGTATGAAACTGGACCAATTGGCCTATTGCTCGCTTTTAAAAAATGAAAATCAAAACGGTTACACTAAACTCATTCAAAGGAGATGTTCCAATGAAAAAGGTAGTTACATTAACTTCACTTGCCGCACTGTTTAGCGGTGCTGTCCTAGCCGATGGTCACTTGCCTGGCGAGGGCGTCAAAGTCACAGCGGTACAAAGCCCAATCGCAGAAGAAACATTTCAAACAATAGTTGTTAACAAAGCGCTAGAAAAATTGGGCTACGACGTACAGCCAATTAAAGAGGTTGACTATAGTGCTGGTTATACATCTGTTGCGAATGGTGATGCACAGTTCCTCGCAGTGAACTGGTACCCTCTGCATAATGCTATGTACAAAAATGCCGGTGGTGATGACAAGTTTTATCGCGGTGGCAACTATATAGAAGGGGCGGCGCAAGGCTACCTAATTGATAAGAAAACCGCAGACAAATACAAGATTACCAATATCGCTGATTTCAAAAAGCCTGAAATTGCGGCTTTATTTGATACCAATGGTGATGGTAAAGCAGACCTAACGGGCTGTCAGGCTGGTTGGGGTTGTGAAGGCGTTATTGAGCATCAGCTAGATGCATTCAACTTGCGTGATAAGATTACTCATAATCAAGGTCAATATGCAGCGATTATTTCTGACACGATTGCTCGCTACAATGAAGGTGAGTCGATCTTTTATTACACTTGGACGCCTTATTGGGTATCCGGCAAGCTTGTTCCAGGTCGTGATGTTGTATGGTTAGAAGTGCCTTATTCTTCGAATCCGAACAACACAGACACTGCGCTGCCAAATGGTAAAAACTACGGTTTTGACATCAATAGCGAGCGAATTGTTGCAAACAAAGCCTTTGCAGAAGCCAACCCTGCTGCTGAAAAATTATTTGAGATCATGAAATTACCTATTAATGCAGTAAGTGCTCAGAATATGCTGATTGCAGATGGTGAGGATTCTCAGCGTGAGATGGATATCCATGCTGATAAATGGATCAGTGCTAATCAAGCGACATTTGATGGCTGGATCTCAGAAGCCAAAAAAGCGGCGAAGTAAAATACTTTGTTAATCAGTTTTTGATTTGTCTGGATTCTATTTGAGATAAAAAAATAGACAGCTAGAAGGTCAATATCTTGATGATGGTAATACTAAAGGGTGCTGTATTTATACAGTGTCCTTTTTTGCGTCTGCTGCTAATTTTTATGTTGAATATTGGCTGCTAGTAGTCAAAAAAAACGCCTTTCATTACCGAATAATGAAAGGCGTGTTTGGCCATCCGGCCTAGTGGTTTACCGTCACCTCAGAGCCCTCTGAGGTGACGATCTGGTCACCCGTCACTCGGTTGTTCTCCCGGTGGTATTTGGGCTTTCTCATTGCTGTGACTTTCTAGGTCTTTGTTGCCAGCCAAAGGACGGATTTGTCCGTTGTCGCGGTAGAAACCAATATCTTTTAAGTAATGGTCATCAAGCTGACGAAACAGCTGATTCGTACGGCGAGCTTCGAAGTATTCTTTAGCGGCGTTGAATAGGGCGATGATACTCATAAGTTTTCTCCAAAATATACATTTAATAGTGTGTTTTGGCGGAACTTACGGGGTGATTTCTTACAGAGGTGACCGCGTAAATTCCGCGGTCAATGGTGTATTACACAGGCATTGAACGCGTGGACAAAGTTTTGCGTACTCGATTATTACAGCGAGTCGCCATGGAAGAAGTAGAATGATTTAGCGTATAAGTAGTCATTTTGCTTCTCCTTAACTTTGAGGTTTATTCATTGCGTTATGCATTGTGTAATATTTGCTCGTTTGAGCTCCTTAATTGAGCCTTTTTTCGTGACTTATGTCAATTACTTATATTGAAATAACGGTTCTTTTTTTAAAAACTATAAATACACTCTTGAATGCAAAAAAACAGTTTGTTTATGTCGGTATTATGGGTGTGTTTTGCTGTACAATTCTTCGCGATTTTCCTGTGCTCTTTTTATAGTTAACAAATGTAGTAAGTGACCTCATGGCGACGAAAGCAACAATTTACAAAGCATCGGTTCAAGTGTCTGATATGGATCGGAACCATTACCAAAGTTATGAATTAACCTTGGCATTACACCCTTCTGAAACCGAAGAGCGCATGATGGTGCGTTTGGCGGCGTTTGCCTTGTTGGCTGATGAGAAAGAGGGTGGCGAGCAACTGAGTTTCAGTAAAGGTATTAGTACTGAAGACGAGCCAGATCTTTGGCAGAAAAATTACTCAGACGAAATTTTGCTTTGGGTCGAGTTGGGCCAGCCAGACGAGAAGCGTTTGCGCAAAGCCTGTGGTCGCGCTCAAAACGTCGTTGTAGTGAATTACAACGATAAGTCCGATATTTGGTGGGAACAAAACAAAGGCAAGAATAGCCGTTTTGATAACATGCGAGTATTGCGTTTCCCAGAGGCTCAAGTTGAAGCGTTAGCGAAGATCTGTACCCGTTCTATGCAATTGAATGTAACCATTCAAGACGGCGAAATGTGGATCTCTGGTGAGCTAGGCGAATGCCAGATGACACCTATGTGGCGAGGCGAGCAATAAGCTCACCTTCCACCACGATGTGCAGTTTACAGTGTTACGCCTTGTGCAAAGTGCGTTGGAACAGCGCAACCGCTTTGTTGTAACACTCTAAGGCGAGGGCAGGGTCGTAACGATCGCCTTCGTCGCGCATGAAAGCATGCTGGCCGTTGAATTCATGCCAAGTGAATAAGCGGTTAGTATCGATCAATTGCTGGTAAATCTTCTGGCGTCCTTCCGTAGAAACATGCGGGTCTTGTTTGCCCCACACCATAGTGATTTCGCCTTGAATTTCTTTTGTGCGAGTAAAAGAGTCGTTACCTTCATCGCAAGGAATGGTATTCGAATGAATGTCTGTTGCGTACAAGCAAAAAGCCGCTTGGATGCGAGGGTTTAACGCCGCACGATACGCCAAATGCCCACCCAAACAAACGCCCATGGTGCCAAATTGCCCCGTGCAATAATCTTGCTGTTCGAAATATTCCAGCATAGCTACTGTGTCACTGTCATGGGCTTCTAGGGTTTTGGTGAATTTGTCCGCGTTGCCTTTGTCCTTGCCTTCATCGTCATAGCCCAACACTGTGCCGATTGGGTTAAGTTCATGAAACACTTCTGGCACAATCACCACAAAACCATGGCCAGCCATAATGGCAGCAGAGCGGGCAATTGGTGCGGTTTGTTGGAAAATCTCAGAGTAGAAAAAGATACAAGGAAAGCGACCTTCTGCTTGAGGGCGATAAACCGTACAGCGCATGGTGCCTGTTGGCGTGTTAATATCTTGATCGTGACGTTGAATGATCATGGTTTTCCTTAAAGCAATTCGTAATTTTCCTACATGATATTCGACCCAACCGAGATGAGCCAGCCGCAAAGCTTTCAAATAGACATAAAAGCTCTTAAATAGATAAAAAACTAAATTTAACCAACGAGTAGAAAGAAATCGTGCGAATTTTATTGATCAGCGCCTACGAAGCCAGCAGCCATAAAGCCTGGGCAAATACTTTGATGAATGGTTTAGATCAGCATGAATGGCATTATTTGTCTTTGCCTGCTCGACATTTTGCGTGGCGGATTCGCGGTAACGCCATGAGTTTTGCGTTTGATCCGCAATTTAAACCTCAGATAGAGCAAGAGTACGATTTGGTCATTGCGACGTCGATGACAGACTGTGTCGGTTTAAAAGCCTTTTGCACAAACTTACAGAACATTCCTTGGGTGCTGTATTTTCATGAAAATCAATTTGCTTACCCGGCCAGTGATAAACAGCAAGGTTTGGTGGAAATGCAGATGGTCACCTTGTACAGCGCCTTGGCTGCTGACCTGTGCGTGTTTAATAGCGCATTCAATAAAGACTCTTTCTTTGGTGGGGCGCGGGCTTTACTAAAGAAACTGCCTGATTATGTCTCGCCAGATTGGTTAAATGACACAGAAGCCAAAGCTCAAGTGCTTGCTGTGCCTTTGGATATGCCTACTTCTAAAGATGAGTTAGCAAAAAATGTTTTAATGCCTGACGAGCAGGGCGTGAATAGCAAAGCATCAGAGCGAATTAAATTGGTTTGGTCGGCGCGTTGGGAATTTGACAAAGGGCCAGATCGATTGCTGGCTATATTAGAAGAACTAGAGCGCCGCAAGCTAGACTATGAAATTGCCATTCTTGGCGAACAGTTTCGTTCTATTCCAAAAGAATTTGACCAGATTCAAGCCAAGTTTGCTCATCGAATCACACAGTTTGGCTTTGCACCAAGTCGGGCGGATTATCTAGGTTTCCTTGCTTCATCAGACATCGTTCTGTCGACGGCGTTACATGAATTCCAAGGTCTTGCTGTGCTGGAAGCGGTTGCGCTGGGTTGTGTGCCAGTGCTGCCAGACCGACAGGTTTATCCAGAGCTGTTTGGCAATCACCTAAACGAAAAGCTGTATCTTTATCAAAGCGATTTAAAGGATATTCAGAGCGAAGCTGAGCGAGCAGTGGACTTGATTCTGCGTGTTGTTAGGGATGATGTGAAAGCGCCAGATGTTAGCCATTACCAAGCCGAAAACTTACTAAAAAAATATGATGAGCTTATTGATCAGCACGGATGTCAAAATGATTATGTATAGACAACTTGGCTAATCTGTATTTTATCAAGCACTTATTGTTTCTGTTTTTCTCTACATTATTTATGAATCAAAATGGCGCGTAATGCTTTATATTGCGCCTATTTTGTGCGATATTCCTATGGTTGTTACCTTAAAAAATAAAAACAAATTCATTTAATCGTAAGAAATAAGAGCAAATTTACGTCATTTTAATATGTATATACATGTTGGTACGTATGTTGCTTTTTAGCTTATGATTAATAACCTTCTCATAGGAAGTCTTCATATGAATGCTACAGATCCAAAGTCAGGAGCGGTGTCTCCACTGTCTCTTCTTAAACTCATTGCCTATAGCTGCATTGGTCTTTTTGTCTTTTTCATTCCGATCAATATCGGTGGGAAAGAAACCATCCCGCTTGATCATATTGTGTCTTGGCTCCGTAATGATTACGGTCAAATGGCTGAGGTTTACGCTATTTTAGTGGTGTTGGCTGGTGGTGCTTATCCTTTTATCTCGGGTAACTGGCGTGCCAGTAAAACTCAAACTGTCTTGTCTATTTTCAAATTCTTGGGCGTAGTGACGGCTGTAATGGCGTTTTTCTCCGTTGGACCTGCCTTCTTGTTCGAAAAAGACATGTTGCCGTTCTTATTTAGCAAGTTGGTCGTGCCGGTTGGTTTGATCGTACCTATCGGTGCAGTATTTCTTGCGTTTCTGATTGGCTACGGCTTGCTTGAGTTCGCTGGTGTGCTTTTACAACCAATTATGAAGCCTCTGTTTAAAACGCCAGGTAAATCAGCGATTGATGCGGTTGCGTCCTTTGTAGGTAGTTATTCTATTGGCTTGTTGATTACCAATCGTGTTTATAAGTCTGGCCAATATTCCGCGAAAGAAGCGGCAATTATTGCCACTGGCTTTTCCACCGTATCAGCAACCTTTATGGTTATTGTGGCGAAAACATTGGGGTTGATGGATGTTTGGAATGTCTTTTTCTGGGCCACTTTGTTGATCACTTTTGTAGTGACAGCCATTACAGTACGCATTTTTCCGCTTAGCAAAATGGACGACACGGCAGAAAGTCGTGAAGTCGAAAAGTTCGAACATTCGCGCTTCAAACAAGCTGCATTGGAAGGGTTGGATGTGGCGAAAAACGCCGCGCCTATCGGTCGTAATATCCTACAAAACATCAAAGAAGGCATGTTAATGGCAATGAGCATTTTGCCTTCTATTATGTCGGTTGGTTTGTGTGGCTTGTTATTGGCGAAATACACGCCAGTGTTTGAGTGGATTGGTTACCTGTTTTACCCATTCGCATGGATCGCCCAGTTGCCAGATCCAATGATGGTGGCGACAGCGTCGGCTACTGGTTTGGCTGAAATGTTCTTACCGGCGCTAATCGCAGCGAAAAGCGTGTTTGTTGTGAAGTTTGTCGTTGGTGTAGTGTCTATCTCATCCATACTTTTCTTCTCTGCATCGATTCCTTGTATCTTGTCGACCGAGATCCCATTGAATATTAAACAAATGTTGATGGTTTGGTATCAGCGTGTGGCCTTGACGATCCTAATCGCCTCGCCTGTGGCATTTTGGGCTGAGCAGTTTGTTCAGTAGTCAGTAAACTGTCGCTCTACTATTGTTAAATTATTGGTAATAGAGAGCTATAGAAAAATAAAGCAAAACACACCGAATTGACGTTTCTACATTAATTTGGTGTGTTTTATATTTCCCTTCAAAATGTCGAATTTCTTCAATTAATGCTGATCAGCTATCGCTAGGATTGGGCTTCAAATTTATTCTTTGGAGAACTCACTATGTTAAAACGCATCAACTATTTTGCCGCAGCACCACAAGCGTTAGAGCTTTTGTTCAAGCAAGAAGAAATCATAGGTAAACAATTCGCAGAGATACCAAACTTAAGTAAAACTATTTGGGAGCTAGTGAAGCTTCGTGTCTCACAAGTAAACCAATGTGCTTTTTGTTTGGATATGCACAGTACGCAAGCATTTGAAATGGGTGAGACGTACGAACGAATGATTGCATTGAATGCTTGGAAAGACTCACCTTTATTTTCTGAGCAAGAGCGTCTAGCTTTGGGTTTTGCGGAACATCTTGTCTCTGGATATTCTGTTGATGATGCTTATTATGAAGAAATGTTGGCTAATTTCGGTGAATCTGGACTAACTTATTTAACCATTGCAATAAATGCTATTTCGAGTTGGAATCGAATTGTAAAAGTCTTTAAGCCTGAGGTTGGTAGTTTACGCTGAATAAAGTACTTTCGCTCACCAGTAAATGAGAGGACTAATATGTTATCGCCCTTGTTGTTTGATATTCGCTTTCCGCAAGGGCCACTTTCTCTGTGGGTACAGGCTATTTGGTCGGCACAAATCCCAATGGATCAACAGGGTGTTACGCGTCGATTGGTTGCTGATGCAGGTAGTGGAATATTGTTCAATCTTGGAGAGCCGATACGGGTTGATCAAGAAGTTTGGAATGACCCCGTGATATTTCAATCAACCAATCGGCAGGCGCATATTATTCATTTACCCACTGGTGCTAATTTAATTGGTGTGCGTTTTCAGCCCGGAATGGGGGGCTTGTTGCAGACGGAGTTAGCTGCGCTGGAAGGCAATATTGGCTCATGGCAATCGTCTGAATTTATCCAATCTTTATTGGTTCAGTTAAAAAGTATTTTAAGTGTAGAAGAACGTATTAATTTATTGGATAAGGCTTTCGATCACGTTACTTCAGGATCGGCATATGATCATGACCCAGTAGTGAAAGCCGTAGAATTGCTTCAACAATCTTCCCGAGTTGATTTGTTAGATAGCCTTCCTCTTAGTCAGCGTCAAATAGAACGTCAGTTTCAAACTCGTTTGAGTATGTCTCCAAAATACTTCCAACGCTTGAGAAGAGTTCGAGCGGTTTTGTTGGCTCTAAAAATGGAAGAAAATCATGTTAAACTGGCTGAACTCGCTGTCGAATACGGTTTTTCTGATCAAGCGCACATGACACGTGAATGTCAGTTAATCGCAGGTATTACGCCAAAGCGTTTTATGAAAAGCAGGTTCTTACGCTAACGGGTTTATTTTCAATGGTGCCTACCGTCAAGTTTGCTATGATTCCAGCATGAAATCAAAACTGCAATTTACCGCTATTTATCTGCCTGTCTTCCTTGTGTTATGGCTGGGGCTTTTCCTCGATAGCAAAGCATTGGCGGAGCACATTCCGTTTAATCAATGGATCACTAATTTCTTGGTATTGATCTGTTTTGCCTGGGTTTATTCTCGTGTTACGGCAAGAATCAAAAAGCTGATGTTGTATGGCATTGCGTTGGCTTTGCTGGGGGAGGTGGTGTTTTCTATCGTGCTGGGAATGTACGAATATCGGCTTGAGAATGTCCCTATTTATGTGCCCCTTGGCCATAGTCTTATCTATGCTGCAGTGTTTTATATCCAAAAAGAAAAAGTTGTCCAGCGTCATAAGGCGCGTGTCATTTCGATTTTGTATTGGGCAATGATTGTCTATTCAAGCCTTTGGCTGCTGTTCGACCAGGATGTATTTGGCTTCCTTTGTATGTTGGTGATTGTGCTGTTGCTAAGAAAGAAAACGGGCAATGAGCTGTTTTTTCTTATCATGTTTTTCATGGTGGTGTATTTGGAATTACTGGGAACTTATTACCAGTGCTGGTTTTGGCCCGACACCTGGTTCGGTAAGGTGCCTTTCATTGCGAGTAGTAATCCGCCGAGTGGCATTAGCGTGTTTTATTTTGGTTTCGATATTGGCTGTTTATGGATGTATAAAAAACTGAATAGACAAAAATGGAACCGCATGAAGATACTTAGACAAATCCGGTCTTCATAGCAAAAAAAAGAGTCACGTTATTGGCGTGACTCTTTTTTGTCTAAACTTTGCTTTAACGCTTATAGATCAGCTTCAATCGATGCAACAAGTGCGTCGTCTTTCGGCGTCACATCTGGAGAGAAACGCTCAACTTTGCCATCTTTGGTGATCAAAAACTTCTCAAAGTTCCAAACGACTTCTGGTGCATTTGTCGCTTCGATTTTATGACCTGCCAACATGTTAACCATAGCATCGCGATTTGGTGTAACCGGTGCCGCTGTAATCAAGCCCTTGTATAAAGGGTGCTTGTCTTCGCCAGTGACAGCAATTTTGCTAAACATTGGGAAGGTTACATCGTAGGTAAGGCTGCAAAACTGTTGAATTTCTTCATCGCTGCCTGGCTCTTGACCTGCAAAATCGTTGGCAGGGAAGCCTAGGATCTCTAAACCTTGTTCGTGGTATTTTTTGTACAAGGCTTCAAGACCTTCGTACTGTGGCGTTAGCCCACATTTAGACGCAACGTTAACCACCAAAACGGTTTTGCCTTGGTAAGTCGATAGATCAACACTTTTGCCTTGGATGTCATTAACTGTCAAATCTAATACGTGACTCATGGAAACCTCTTATAGATGATAAAAACTAATTTTAAAAATCCATTTAAGCATAGCGTTTAATGCTTGGTTGAAATGCGAAGCAATTGCATAAATTAATGTTATGCGTGTTGTTCGCTTTTTAAAGGGCCGCCTTGGTCTAACAATAATTCACGTAATTTGCAGAACACTTCTGGCGATTGACGAACTCCATCGTGTTCGTAGCTATTGGTAATCCACACCTGAGTATTAGCGACTTTGCTCGCCGTTTTTAGCGACAATTCACGGGGCACGTACATGTCGTTGTGATACACAGCGGCGACAACGGGCACCTTGTTCTTGGCAAGTTTTTCGAGATCATAAAGTGGCGCGTAGTCTTGGTATTCCGCTAGGGCGTTTGCTGCATCCGCAAAAGGGCGCAGTGAGGAGATTTGATCAAACATCCACGGATAGATCATTTCGCCAGTAAGCATCAAAGGCGAGTGTGATGCGTCAAATTCACTCAATTGCCCACGCAGCTGTTGGGCTGACCAGTTGGTTTGTTCATTCGGTTGACCATAGATACTTTCATGAATCGCCGCAAATAGCGGGCCTTCATGGTAGCTGGTAATGTTCATTACTTGTTCCAAAAATACATCGCTGAGTCGCGTTTTGTCACTGCCTGCAAAGGCTTCGTCCACCAACCAATGTACTTGATCAATCCCAGGGCCCATTCCCAACAAAATACCAATGCTTTGGAAGCGTTCTAAGGTAAGTTGGTCGCCATCAGGCAGCCGTACCGTTTCGTTAGTAAGGCATTGAGCGATTTTTGCCATGGTATTGGCGTCTTCCGGGTAACGCGCATAATAGTCTTGGTTCTTCTCGATCACGCGCTGATAAGTTAGCTGATAAACCTCTTTTGCTGATTCTTCAAGCCCAGCCAATCCACCCGTTACATAACATGCCGCTAGCCCTTCCGGCGCTTGGGATAAATAAGCCAGCGTAATAAAGCCACCGTAGCTTTGTCCCAAGGTTTCAAACAAACGGCCGCCATAAACGGTTTTTCTTAAATGTTCGCAGTCGGCGACAATACTGTCGGCACGGAATTTAAGTAGATAATCACGACCTTTCTCAGCAGATAACTTGCTAATCAAGTTGCTATCAATTCGGCTGCTGCGGCCAGTGCCACGTTGATCGATCAAAATAACCCGATGCGTTTTTAACGCTTCCGCCATCCATGGTGGGGAGCCTGGCATTGGGCGAGGGGATTTGCCACCAGGCCCACCTTGTAAAAATAATAACAAAGGCAGCTCATCATCGGCGCGGTTTATATCCACTACTTCGCGAGCAAACAGTGTGATCGTTGGGGTGTTGCCAGCAGAGTGATTAACGGAATTTTTATCACAGGAAGCCCAATCTAGAGGTACGTCCAACTCGTATTCGGTAATCTGCATGCCTTTCATCTTGTACTGTTTCTGTACTGCGTTCATTCTTACCTCGTTTTTATGTATAACGATTTGACAGTTGATATTGTTGGATATTTTATACCTAATAAATGCGGGTGATGAAATGTTCAGCGAATTTTCTGGGTAGGTTGCTGTCGGCTAACAAAGTTGAAAGACCTAGGTTAGTTGAATGAATTTGATCTGGGCTTAAATCGTCTTCAATCTGGAATTCTGTGGTAATCCAATCTTTATCGTCATGGCCTTTTTCTATGCGACGTGAAATCTTGTAATGCTCGATACGTTGAGCAAGAAAATAATTGCTGACAAGTGTGAAATACTCTTCGGTTTCTTCTGGAGTAATATCGTTCTTAACAAGATACTCTTGCAATAGGTTTTCTTGAGGGACGTTGGATTTTAAATACGTCTCCATCAGTTTGGTGTCTTTCGCAAACGCCCCCATGCCTTGATAAAGATTGCTTAGCGTAACAATTACGCTCATGGATGCCGGAGTGGATGCTAGGTAATCTTCGAGCACCTGAACTGCCATTTTTGGAAAACCTAGGCTGTTAAGATGAGAAGCGTAGTTACTGTAAATAGTGGCATTATCTAGATAATTTAATGTTTCGAAAAACGCTTTGCTCAACTCTTTTTGGTTACCCAGAGCCACTTGTAAATACATCATTGCTACGTGGCTGTAGCCTTTAGACAGTTCGCTTAGATGACTGATTTTTACTCGAATGTCTCGTTCAATACTGGCTTTTTCGAACTCAGTTAACACACTAAATGGCCCCATTTGATAGTAAAATTGCACACATTGCGTCATTACATCATTCATGAGGTCGTTTATCGAAAGCTCGGACTGCGTCATCGTTTTTCCTACGTTCTCTATCATTTAGCCAATTCACAATGACTTGATCCTACCAAATATGATTGAAGCACGACTATAGCCACTGACAAAAAGAGCAAGCTCAACATGATTTCAATGTAGAAACGACATAAATAGTGCAAAACTTGCTGTAGAGACGGTCCTTAGGCTTGTAATTGTTATTTTTAGTACTTATCTATTACTTTATCAATAATGATTGCGATATGGTTGTCAGACACCGTCTACATTATATTTATTACAAGAGAGAACTTCGGAGCGGCTTTATATGAAAAAACTAAATTTTTACCCAACAACTGATATCGACGAATTGGCTTGGCCTGAAGAAAATTATGACCTTACCATCGATTCCCCAGCACTGAGCTTTTTTACTGATTTTAAAAACAATAAACCGTTGATCGTTGAGTCCACATGGTCTGTGTTAAATGTTAAAGAGCTCATGCAAAAAGAGCATGTGCGCTTAAAATTTGTCATTGATGAAAATAAGCATTTTATTGGCGTTGTTAGTGCTGATGATCTGATCGAACGAAAAATTGTTCAAAAAGTTTCGGAGGGTTTGGAGCGAGCTGAAATCGTCGTTGCTGACCTAATGACAGCTAAAAAGAATCTAAAAGCATTGGATTGGCAGGATATTTCCAAAGCCAGCATTTCGGATGTGATCACCGCCCTTAAAAATGATGGTGAACGTCACTGTCTTGTTATGGATCGTGAGAATCACAAGATTCGAGGCATTTTTTCAGCCAGTGATATTTCGCGCAGACTGCGTCTTAACATCGATATTCAAGAAAAAACCAGCTTCTCTAAAGTATTTACCGCAACACTGTAATTTCGAAAGTGAAAGTAGACAGAAAGTTGCCTTATGTATTGAAGTAAAGAAGAGCCCCATTATGGGGCTCTTCTTTTTTGTTTATAGCCGTTGTTAATGGCTAAGCAATCCAAATCTGTTGTACGTTAACAAACTCCCTTATACCTTGCGGGCCAAGTTCACGACCATATCCGGATTTTCCAATCCCACCAGATGGCAATCTTGGGTCGCTTTTTACGATACCGTTCACGGCAATTTGTCCTGATTCCAGTGTCTCAATGGCTCGGTCTATGGCTACTTGGCTGCTGGTCCAGATGCTTGCGCCTAAGCCGTATTCAGTGTTGTTAGCCAACTCCAGAGCTTGATCAATCGTATCAATTGGCGTCACGCTGAGCACTGGTCCAAAGGTCTCTTCTTCAAATACTGTCATGCCAGGCTTTACATCGACCAATAACGTCGGCGGATAGAAGAAACCCGAACGAGAAGGTAAGTCGCCGCCTGTTAAACAGCGTGCACCCGCGTCGATGCTTGCAGATACTTGGCGATGTAATTGATCTCGTAAATCTTCTCTCGCCAATGGCCCTAGATTATTACTTTCGTCTCTTGGATCACCACATTTGAGTTTGCTAAAGCGTTCACGTAGTGCTTCACAGACTTCGTTATAAATCGATTTTTCGACAAACAGGCGTTTTACGGCGATACAAGATTGCCCCGCATTAATCATGCGCGAGAGAGTTATAATATCGAGTGCTTTTTCCAAATCCGCATCGGCCATCAGAATGCAAGGATCAGAACCGCCAAGCTCTAAGACGGCTGGTTTTAATCCCGCTGCCGCTTGTGAAGCAATGGATTGTCCCGCCTTACTTGAGCCGGTAAAAGACACGGCTTTTACTTGCGGATGGTCGATCATTTTACTCGCCACCGAGTTTTCGACGGCTAAGTTTGTGACGACGTTTTCTGGCACGCCAGCTTGATAAAAACATTCCACCAATTTATTTGCTGTGGCAGGCACATTCGGATCGGCTTTTAGCACGCAAGTATTACCCGCCATCAAGGCAGGTGCCAAAAAGCGTAATGCCAACCAAACCGGTGCGTTCCAAGGCAAGATGCCCAACACCGTACCAAGAGGAGGGTATTGCACATAGCTGTGGCTCGCGTCCGACTCTAAGCTTTCAGGTGTTAGAAACGCTTCACCGTTGTCGGCATAATATTCTGCACACCACGCACTTTTCTCGACTTCAGCAACGCCTTCTTTAATTGGCTTGCCCATTTCAAGCGCCATTAAATCGGCCAGCTCGTGTTTGTTTTCTCGCATTGACGCTGCAACGGCTTTTAATATAGCCGCTCGCTTTGGAAAGCTTTTCGCCTTCCATTCCGAGAAGCCTGCCGCCACCTTATCGATGGCGGAGCGTGCTTCATCAAGTGACAACGCGGCACATGAAGGTAAGGCTTGCCCAGTTGTAGGGTTGATGCTTTCAAGGGCTGCAGTTTCTAGTTTGGCTGCTGTTAACATAGTCACCTCCTAATTAGCTCGCCGCTTTCTCGGTTTGCTTGGTGTTCGATTTGGACTTTTTGACTTCCTCTTTTGTCGGCAAGGTGCTGGACAGGTCGATCGCTTTGTTTTCCTGAGGCACGGCTATGCCGGATTCGGATTTCACCGTAAAGTCACGATCCATGCTAAAGAAAGAGCGACAGCCATCTTCGGTAATTTCGATGGTATCGGAAATGCCACAGGTTTTATCGCCTTCAATGCCCCACATCCATGGAATCATATGGAAAGTCATACCTGGTTTTAGCACCGCAGAATTACCTTGTTTCAAGCTGATGATGTAGCCTTCATCCCAGCTTGGTGGGAAGGCGATGCCGATGGAGTAGCCAGAACGCGTGATTAAACTGGCACCGACTTGGTTGTCCATAATAATGTTTCGCACCATATTATCCACGTCCGACACTGTCATGCCCGGCTGCACCACGCGATGAATTTCATTGAGCGCGCGCTTCATGATTTCTTGGGATTGATACATGGCATCGGATAATTCGCCAAGAATCACAGTACGCATCATGGCGGTGTGATAACGACGATAACAGCCACCGACTTCCAAAAAGACGTGTTCATTCGGTTGAACCGTTCGACCTTCGAAAGTAGCATGACCTATCATGCTTCTTGGCCCAGAAGTCACGTAGGGCATGACTGCAGGCGTTTCACCACCCGCACGGAACATGGCCGCCGCGATTTCTGCACCAATTTCGTTTTCCGTAATGCCTGGGCGACAGATCTCAATACCGGCTTTCATACCGGCTTCTGTCGCCAATGCAGCACGGCGCATTACCATGATTTCTTCTTGAGACTTACAGATTCGGCCTTCTTCGACGATGCCGAAACAGTCCATTAACTTGGCGTTTTTCAATGTCGTGTGAATGCAATCTTGCTGGTAAGCTGGGAAGAAGTAGCTATTGCGTTCATAACCAATGCGTTTGTCTGCCAAACCAAATTCTCGCAGCGCATCCACTAGCATTTGAATTGCATCGCCTGTATCTGGATAAGGTCGAGTGAGTTCAACCCATGTGCGAGCAAATATATTAGATTCTTCCAACGCTCGGGTGATCATGAAAGGCTCTTTTTCGAGCGGAATCACTAACGCCTGAAAGAAGGAGTAGCCAGTAGTCTGATAATCCGTTAAATACGCGATGTTCTCAGGGTCTGTGATCACAATTGCATCCAAGCGGCGCTCAGCAATGCGAGCGCGTAATTCACCTAGTCGGCGCTGATATTCAGCAAAGGTAAAGGTCATATCATCACGTTCAATCATGCGGCTTCCTCCATTACAAAACGTACGGCGTCTTTTAAAATATCCAAGCCTTCTATTAAGTCCGCGTCAGGGATAGTTAATGGTGGGATAATCTTCAAGACGCGACCGCCACTGCCACACGCGCCTAGCATCAAGCCTTTTTGGAAGCAACGCTGTACGACTTTTGCTGCAACTTCGCCGCTGCCCATATCCAAACCTAGAATCAGGCCTTTGCCGCGCAGTTCTTTGGCGCTGTTTTCGCTTACTAAGGGTTCTAGTGCGCTACGAACGGTTTTGACTTTATCGACGACTTCTTTCATCAGTGTATCGTCTTCAAAGTAGCTCAATGCGACTTCACCCGCTACAAAGGACAAGTTTTGCCCGCGGAAGGTGCCAGTGTGTTCGCCTGGCGACCAATGTTTATCCAAATCAGGGTGTACTAAGTTCATTGCCATTGGAGTCCCCGCGCCGCCAATACCTTTGGCCAAGGTAATAATGTCTGGGCTGATGCCCATATCATCAAAACTGAAGTATGAGCCAGTGCGTCCACAACCTACTTGAATGTCATCAACGATCAGCACTGAGCCAAATTCTTTGGCGAGTTTTTCCAGTTTTTGCATCCATTCTTTACAAGCGACATTCACACCGCCTTCCGCTTGAATCGTTTCTACCATGAAGGCCGCTGGTGGTTTAATACCACTGGATGGGTCGCGGTATTGGCTCGCTAATGTGTCTAACGCCGCAAGTGACGTTTCTTGATCGTGTTCTTGATCGAATAATTCATGGCTGACATGCAGCAAAGGCACACCGGAAGCCTGACGGAAATATTCATTTGCTGTTGCCGCCAAAGCACCCAGTGTCATGCCGTGAAAGCCTTGGCTAAAAGCGACGATATCGTGGCGGCCTGTGGCTTTACGAGCTAACTTCATGGCAGCTTCGACGGCGTTGGTGCCTGTTGGTCCCATGAACTGCATGCAATGCGGCATGTTTCTTGGCTTAAGAATGACGTCGGTAAACTTCTGCATAAATTGGGCTTTTGCCTGGGTTTGCATATCCAAGCTGTGCAGCACGCCATCTTTTTGCATGTAGTCAATCATGGCGTCTTTCATGTGTGGGTTGTTGTGACCAAAATTAAGTACCCCAGCGCCGGCGAAGAAATCGATGTATTCCTTGCCGTTTTCGTCAATCTGGCGAGCGTTTTTTGCCGTAACAAAAACCGTTGGGTACGTGCGAGCGTAAGCTCGAATATTGGATTCTCGTTGTTCGAAAATAGTCATAACGTCTCCTCAAAAGGTCTTATATCTATGACCTTTGGTTCGGGTTTTTGGATTTTATTGCTTGGGTATTGAGTGTTTTGGTAGTGATTGATCGGTAAGGCCGGCAAGTTGGCAAAACCAACGGCAGACATCTGCAATCAAGCGATCATTGAAATCGTAATGTGGGCTGTGGCAAGACACGTTATGGCCTTCGCCATCATCGCTACCAATCAGAGCAAACGCACCGGGAATAGCTTGTAAGTAATAGCTAAAATCTTCCGACGCCATGATAGGCAAGGCTTGTCCATGATTAAGTGTTTGCTCGCCATAAAGTGATTGCCATACCTCGCGACCATAAGTCGCTTGGGCTTTATGGTTAATGGTCGCTTGGTAGCGCATATCATGTTCGACAATGCATTCCACGCCATAAGCTGCTGCCGTTTGCGTAGCGACATCGGTAATGTGTTTATTAATTAACCTTCGTGTCGCTTCGTCTGGAACGCGAATGCTGCCACTTAGTGTCGCTTCTTCTGGGATTACCGTTGGCGCAGTTCCACCGTGTATTTGCGTGACACTGATCACTGCAGTTGCTTGCGGCGCAATACGCCGGCTGACAATTTGCTGCAAAGCAACATTAACTGCGCTTGCAGCCAGCAATGGATCAGCGCACAGCTCTGGTTGGCTAGCGTGTCCGCCGCGACCTTTGAATTCCATGCTGAAAGTGCCATTACCACACATGACAATGTTGTCTGGGCAAGCAATCGTGCCATAAGGCAAAGCTGGCCAGTTATGCCACCCGTAAATCTCACCGACATTTTCCAACGCGCCATCTTTGATCATTTCACGAGCGCCATGAAAACCTTCTTCGGCTGGCTGAAAGATTAATACCACAGGCTGAGGCAATTCTTTTTCAAACTGTTTTAACCAGCGAGCCGTTGCGAGCAAGGTTGCGGTATGGCCATCGTGACCGCAGGCGTGCATACAGCCATGATTTACCGACTGCCATTCCTTACCTGTTTGTTCGTCTATAGGTAAGGCATCCATGTCGCCTCGTAACGCAATCGCAGTACCTTTGGCTTCTTCATTGAGCCAAGCTACCGTTCCCGTATCGGCACAAGCACGCCATGGAATGTCTAATTCATCGAGTTGGTTTCGTACCAATGACGCGGTGTTTTTTTCTTGCCAGCTAAGCTCGGGGTGAGCGTGCAACTGCTTCCGCAATTTTTCAGCGAAGATGATATTGTCTTGCCATAATTTCTGCATAAACGCCTCCCTGAAAAGATTTTTAAACTTTGTTTAATTCGAAAACTTCATACAGTAGTAATTAAATAATTTGTGACTTGCAAGGCCGAAAAATAGAAAAATTGTTAAATAAAAGTAGATAAGGAAGGGAATATAAGAAGAAAAAAACAAAAAAAGCGCTCAAAACAAACACATAGATGAAAGTGTAAAAAATATTAAAAAAAACTAAAATTCACATTTTTATCAATTAAATAAGCTTATTTTCGTGCTCTAAAAATGCGCGTAATCGCCCTAAAAATAGGCGTTTAGAGTAGAAAATATAAATTTTAAATAGGTGTCATCTCTAATGATTAGTTATGTAACCTTTAAATTGGTAAAAGTTAGAGATCTAATTATAGTAGGCTGTTTTGTGTTGAGCCTAATTCTTTCGAAAAAGAGATTTTGGAGTTATTAGCTCTGTGATTCACACAGGTAAATAAAAGCGCACATAACTTAATACACATTAAGTCGATTTATAAAAAGTAGAGGGGGTGGAATTAAGGGAGGTATGAATAAGTCTACTAAACCTCAACTGAGCAGTCATAAAAAATGCCAGACCATATAGTAATAGACTGGCATTGAGCACCTTAATGAGCTTGAAGACCCTTTAGATAGGGTAGTGCTGCTTTGGATCTTCGATTGTTATCCAGCGTGAATCAGTAAATTCAGCAATGCCAGCTTTGCCACCGAAGCGACCATAACCAGAATCACCAACCCCTCCGAATGGCATTTGAGGCTCATCACCTACGGTTGGCCCATTAATATGGCAAATTCCGCTTCTAATGGCATTGGCGCAGGCAAGTGCTCGATTGATGTCTTGTGAAAAGACAGCAGCGGATAATCCGTACTCGCTGTCATTGGCGACCTCGATAGCTTCTTCATCGCTATTGACGCGAATAATAGATTTTACAGGCCCGAAACTTTCTTCAGTGTAAATGCGCATGGTGTCATTAACGCCATCTAACAGAGTGGCAGAGAAGATAGCGCCATTGTTTTCGCCTCCACATGCCAGTTTGGCGCCTTTTGCTACCGCATCATCGATTAAATCGTGCATTTTATCGGAGACTTCTGGGTTAACGAGTGAGCCTAGAACGACTGCATCACGAGGATTTCCCCATGGTAATGCTGAAGCACGAGCTACTAGTTTCGTTACAAAATCGTCTGCAATGGCTTCATCTACAATAACGCGCTCGGTGGACATACAAATTTGCCCTTGGTTCATGAATGCGCCAAAGATAGCCGCGTTCACAGCACCTTCTATATCGGCATCAGACAGGACTATGAGCGGTGCTTTTCCGCCGAGTTCGAGTAGGGCTGGCTTCAGGTTTTCACCCGCAATACGTCCGATGATACGTCCAACAGGGCTAGAGCCTGTAAAGTTAACGTGACGTACTTCTGGCGCTTCGATTAGGGCTTTTACTATGCTTGGGGCATCGCTTGGGTCATTCGAAATTAGGTTCACAACGCCTGCTGGGAATCCTGCTTCTAAAAAACAGTCGATGATTAAACGATGGGTTAGAGGGCAAAATTCGGAACTTTTTAATATCACGGTATTGCCGCATGCTAAAGGTGTCGCAATGGCCCTAGAGCCTAAGATAATAGGCGCATTCCATGGAGCCATAGCCAAACAAACGCCTTTGGGTTTATTAACCGACATGGCCAAGGTTCCCGGTTTGTTTGATGGGATCACTTCGCCACCCATTTGTGTAGTTAATGCTGCCGCTTCACGAATATGTCCGGCGGCTAGCATAACGTTAAAGCCAGCCCAAGGACCTGTGGCCCCAGTCTCGGCTATCATGGCAGCAATAAATTCGTCTTGCTTCGTTTCCATAATATCGGCCGCTTTATTGAGCAAATTGCGGCGTTCGGCTGGGCCTGATTGTGCCCAAGCCGGGAAGGCAAGTGCAGCAGCTTTAGTGGCTGCGTTTACATCGTCAAGCGTGGCTGCCGCTGAGGTAGAGGCAACTTGCCCTGTAACGGGATCTAAACGGTTATATTCTTTGCGGCTACTGGCTGTTAGGTCATTACCGCCAATGCTTAATAAAACAGTCATAACGTTTCTCCTTTTTATAATTTTAATGCTTAATTATTTTTGTTGATCTTGTTGATCTTGTTGATCTTGTTGATCTTGTTGATCTTGTTGATGCCATAAGAGCCTCTTTTCATTATCGTGGGTTAAGTGATAAGGATTGGAAGCTAGGTCGGTGAGACAGTAATCCAGCTCACTTCGGTGAATTCGTCCACGCAAGCGTCGCTACCAAATCGTCCATAGCCACTGGCTTTTAATCCGCCAAAAGGCATCGCTGGGTCATCTTTTACGGTGGCGGAATTGATATGGCAGGCACCGGATTCAAGCAGACAAGCCATTCTTCTGGCGAGTGGGATATCTCGGGTAAAAATGGCAGAGGCAAGTCCATATTCGCAATTATTGGCGACGGTAATAGCTTCTTCTGGTGAATCTACACGATAAATTCCGGCAATTGGGCCAAAGCATTCTTCCGAGTAAATTCGCATCATGGGAGTAATGTGGTCTAGCAAAGTCGCATCAATAAATTGGCCTCTGCGCTGTGTACCTGATATAAGCGTTGCCCCCTTATCGAGAGCATCTTCAATAAGTGCGGATAACCGTGAAGCGATGGAAGGACTTGCTACGGGCCCGAGTTTAACGCCTTTTCGACGAGGGTCTCCTGATACCAGGTCAGCAACCATCTCTTTTAGTATGCCAATAAACTCGTCTGCAATAACTTGCTCAACAATAATTCGATCCGTCGCCATACAGATTTGGCCTTGATTTAAAAAAGCGCCGTAAACCGCTTCACGTGCGGCCAGCTGTAAATCAGCGTCTTTTAAAACAATTAATGGAGATTTACCGCCTAACTCCAAAAGACAGCGCTTGAGATGTTGCGCCGAAAGACTCGCAATAATCTTCCCAACACGTGTCGAGCCAGTGAAATTAACCCGTCGTATTGACGGGTTCGCAATGAAGCTAGCGATGACTTCTTCAGCATGTTCTGGTGCATTCGTCATGACAGAAATTACGCCTTTTGGAACGCCTGCTTCGTGTAGTACTTCCGCTATTAGAGAATGTGTGGCTGGCGAGAGTTCAGACGCTTTAAGAATAACGCTGTTGCCAAAAGCCAATGGGAAGACGACGGAGCGCATGGCCAACACAATAGGTGCATTCCAAGGCGCAATGGCAAGGCATACGCCAACTGGCTGGCGGACAATATAGGAATCGGATGTTTCATTCTCGGCAAGGGACGAAGGGTGTTTAAGTGCCAAAGCAACTGCAGCTTCTATGGCTTCACCAGCGACATTGATATTGAAATCAACCCAGTCATTCACCGCGCCAATTTCCGTAAGCATCAACTGAGCAAAACGATCTCTGTACTTAGGCATGAGCTGTTTTGCACGGCGTAGAATTTTAGCTCGTTCGGAAACGTGGGTCGTAGACCATTTTGAAAAATTAGCGGCTGCGAGCGCAGTCATGTGCTCTGCATCTTCTACGCGACCAGATGCCGCGCGAGAAGCGACCAAATTAGTGCTCGGGTCTAATCTTTCAAAATAGCCGCCAGCCGCTGCTGGTGTGTATTGGCCGCCAATGAACAAGTTCACTTCGGGTATGATAGATGGATCTACATCTCGGTACATAATGTTCAAAATTACACCTTGCCGTTATTAGATTTTTTATCGGTCGATGAGTAACGGTTAAAAGACTAACAGCTATATTTTCTATAAACATGTTAAATTATGGCTTAATCTTGTTAAATTCTGGTTTATTTGATGGTTTCTTGAGGAAAAACGATGCTGACAAATATCATTGGCTCGATGGTGCGGTTTGAGTCTATTCAACCCGGTTTGCAATCTCGAATATTTAGCACGGGCAATGACAACTTTTTTGATTTCAATTTAATCGGCATCATTCAGCGTGGCGATGCGACTGTCTCGATGGAGGAAATGTATCAGGTTACAGAGTCTTCTATTTTCTGTATTCCTCACAAAAAACAAGCCAAGGTATTAGTGCCTGCAGGTAGTCAGGTTTGGTTGTTAGGTTATCGAGATGAGCTTAGTTCTTTGGTGACAGGGTCTGACTTAGACAGTGCCAAACTTGAAACATTGATGCGACAATTCACCATTACATCGAGTTCAAAACAAGACATAGACGAAGAGTTTTTACCTCTTATGAAGTTATTAAAGGCCGAAATATCCACTACCAATAAGCGCTCGCGTACAGTAATTTGCTCCATTATTCGTGTTTTGCTTATCGGTATTTATCGCCTTAGCAACATCGAATCTATTCGACTAACGCATTCCCCTGATGAACTCGTGCTTCAACAGTTTCGTCAGCTTGTGGAGGTTGAATACCGGAATAGAAGGCCAGTTTCTTATTATTGCGAGGAACTGATTATGACCTATGACCGATTACACGCAATCTGTCAACGCAACTTAAAAAAGTCGCCCTTGCAGCTGATAAATAGCAGAGTGCTGATAGAAGCCACATCGAGACTTAAAAAGTCCGCAGGATCCATACAAGCTATTGCCAATGACCTAGGCTACAGTGATGGCAGCCAGTTTAGTCATTTTTTTAAAAAGGAAACAGGCATTTCACCCAGTCAATTTAAGCGTAATCACACAGAGAAAGGTGTCATTGAAAGTGATGAAAATACACCTGACTTTTCGGATTGGCCGTAAGCTAAGAGTGTCTGTCAGCGCTCGTAGCCCATATTTTTTTCCATTTCTGGCTTGCATTTGTTTGATGTCTTGCTCAAAACGCTCTGGAGAGAAATCGACCAGATCTTGATCTTCGTAATGTTTAACAAACAAATCATAGTTGCCTGTGTCATCGGCTTTCAGCTTTGAGTTCTGGCATATTCGTTTTCTTACTTGGTAATTATTGGTCTGAACGAATTGAAATTACAGTTTTTAAATCCTGCAATATTTTTGAGCAATTTAAAACAACAAAACCACCTTACATTGCATAAAGTGGTTTTGGGGTACTATCACTCTAACTAAAGCTGAGGGAAAATTAGTGGCTAATACCGCTACCGCCAGCAATGACAATATTATAAGGAATGCCATCAATTTTAATGCTCTTTGACTCAGAGAAGTCCTTTGCATTAATGAGGCGTATCAGGCCAGCATTTGGGTCAGTTATAACAATATTATCACCAGCCATGGCTAAGCGAGGTCTTGGGTCATTCCAGTGCCCGTCCATACTGTATGGCGCGGTTACGCGAGTGCTTTTTTCGATTTCACCACTTAATAAGTTAATACGGTGGATTTCACCATTTTCGGTTAGAACGTAGGCATTCTGAAGCTTAACTGGATCTAAAATGAAGTCCACACGGCGGAATGGCAGCTCCACAAGCTGCATGTAAGGTGCTTCTGTTGGATCTATAATGGCTAAGCCTTTTTTGCCATAGTTGCCAAGGAATATCTGAAAGGATTTAGAGCCTAGTAAGGTGCCTGTCGCTTCCCCTTTTGGAAAGTCTGCAGGATAAGGAAGCATTTTGTATTCTGTACCGTTTTTACCTGCTTTTGCGGCTAAAACTCCTTCTTTACAACCGACTGTCAGGTAAGTGCCAGAGAAGGCTTCTCCATGTAATCCTGTGCAAGTTTGCAGTTCACCTACGGTTGTTCCGTCTGTCTTGATTGCTTGTAAGCCTATACGTGGTGGGGCATGACCTTCTTCTGCTTCGTTCGATGCAACACTAGAAAGCCAGTTATCCTTCCAAGAGGTCACAAAACCATGATGAGCATGATTTTGTTGAACACGCGTTACCTCAATATGACCCTCTGTCAGTTCATGGCTGTCCAATACATCAGCGTACCCACCTTTATCAAAGTTGATGGACACAAGACCATCGTGCTCAACTAGATGAAATGGACGAGGGCCCTGGAGCGCTTTTTTTAGTACAACAGGATCGTTGATTTCTATATCAGTGTGAGCACCGTGATCATGGAAATGAAAGCCAGATTGAATAAAGTTCACCTGATCATTATCAGACTGAACAGCAACAATTAGACCGTTATTGGAAACAGAGTAAAGCTTGCTTTGTCCTGCAGTATTAAATGTCCAACGCTTACTTGGATTATCTAAATCAAAAGCGGTGACTTGTGGTTTAGCGTGATCACCAATAAATACACGATAACGAGTCATGCTGTCATCGTGGGTCTCGCTTGCAATCGCAGTGGAGCTAATGCTCAGTGCGAGAAGGCTAACACTGCTAAGGCGTTTGATCATTCAGTTCTCTCCTTGGAAATTGTAATTTTACTCAATGCGGTGTTCGTCATTTGCATCGATACTGTCAATCTAGGGTAACGAAAAAAGAGATGTTATATCATAACGTTAATGTGCACAATAAGAGACTATGGCCAGTTTATGAACTTGAATAGGGAAAGCTTTGTAAGGTTAAGTGTTGCTAGACAGGCTTAACGACTGAACGCGAGACAATGCATTACGAACAATTAACACATGAAAAGGTAGAATAGTTTTAAGGTAAAGTTTTCCGCCAATATTATGGGGATGAACCCAAGTCGATAAAAATACTCGCCCGTCTTGAGCGATAACAGACACCCTAAAATCCAAATGTTTGTCGTTAAACCCTGCGATCAATTCTTGATCATTCTCTGATTCAACGGGGAAAAAGCCAACCTTGTCTGCTGCTTCTGGTCCATCGTTCAATAGACCAAATTTTGAAACAACAGAGTTTCGTATGCTTACTAGAAAACGCGCCCATCCGGGAAAGTCGGTAATAATTTCAGCTGCTTCGCGAGGTGATAAATTGGATTGAACAGCGTAGCTGTCTATGAAATCCGATTTATTGATACGATCGGTAAGAAGGCTGTTTTTAGGAAGTTCCGTTTCGACGACTTTGCTCATTGTTAATCATCCTGTTGATTTTTGTATCTGCTAACAGTTTATCTGCGTTTTTGTTTTATTCAAAAGGGCTTTTTACTCCCAACTCCAAGCAGTCTCCTTCCATGGCTTTGGCATCTTCAGGATCATGTGTGACAAGGAGCGCGGGGATATTGGCTTTTTGTATTTCGCTGAGCACAAAGGTTCGAACGTCGCGTCTTAGAGCTGGGTCGAGTTTGCTGAAGGGTTCGTCGAGCAGTAGGAAGTCGGGTTGGGAAAGCAGTGTGCGAAGCAGGGCAGCGCGGGCTTGTTGTCCACCGGAAAGATCTTTTGGTAGGGCGTTGGCTTTGTCGGGAATGCCGAGTTTTTCCAAGGCGTTTTGCGCCATGTCGATTCGTGCAGATTTTTTGATGTCGGCAGGGATGGCAAAGAGTAGATTTTCTATGATGCTCATGTGAGGGAACAACAAAGGCATTTGTTGTAACAAGCCGACTTTTCGTTCTTGGGTAGACTTTGTGTGCAAGGCTTGGTTGTTTAAAAAAGCTTCGCCAGTAGTGGTTAAGTTAGGTGATAAAGAGCCGCTGAGAAAATGCAGTAAGCTGGATTTGCCGATGCCGCTTGGCCCCATAATGGATAAGACTTGACCATCGGCGATCTCAAAGCTCAAATCTTTGATAAGTGTCTTGCCATCCAATGTCAAAGAAAACGCATTTACACTGAGCACTCTGTATTCCTTCTGCTAAACAAATTTTTTAATACCAGTCGCCACCTAGTCCAACGTGGTGGGATGAATTGTGCGAGCCAAAATACCATGATGGGAAAGAAAGCTTGCAGCATTGCCATGCTGCCTACTTGTTTTCTGTCGCCTGATGCGGCTTGCGCCACGGCTTCTGTCGTTAACGTGCTGTAACGGCCTTCACCGGCGATAAGGGTCGGTAAATACTGAGCGATGCTGACGGAAAAACCAATCGCAAAAGCCGTCAATATTGCTGGTTTTAACATGGCGATTTTCACTAAGACGTAATTACGCCAAGGGCGATGATTGAGTCGATTAGCTTGCAGTAAGTATTCTTCTTCGTAGGCCAAATAGGGGCCTTTTAACGTTAGATATACATAAGGCAAAACATACATTAGGTGCAGGGCAATAATGGCGCACAAGTCGCCATTGAGGTTCAAATAAATCAGCAACACATGCAAACCAAATAGAAATCCAATTTGGGGTAAAAGAATAGGTACATAAATCAGCCAATCGAATACATGCGGTTTACTTGAGTTTGAAGCTGTCATGTTGTGACGTTTGGTTTCCAGCATCACAAGGCTAATCGCGCACGCCATGAGAGTTGCCACTAAGGCAATGGTTAGCGTATTTGAGGTGAGTTCCATCAGTAGCGGTGTGGCGCGTTCGATATTGTCCCACGTCCATTGGCTCGGTAGCGCATCAGGGAAACGCCAGCGTCGAGTCAGTGACCAAATAGGTAGCAAAGCCAGAGCCACAAAGGCATTCAATAAGGCGAGCAAACCCAAAACGACACCTAATCTGAGTACGCTGTCGGTTAAGCCAAAGCGCTTGCCATTGCTGCGTTCAGCACGAGTTAAGCGGCTAAACAACAAGTGCGAGAGTTCCCAGCCAGCCAATACAACAACAATGACGAGCATAAGAGTGACTGCGCCCGCGCTGGCCATTAATCGCATGGATAAATCTGGGTCGTTAAACCAGCGCAATAAAGTGACTGCCAGTGTTGACGGTGTATTGGGGCCAATCACCAAAGCTAAATCCACCACCGTCAAACTAAAAGCAATGACGATAAAAATAGGCAGGCGAATGATCGGATAGAGTTGAGGGATTAACACCTTGCGCCATAAGGTGAAACGGCTGTAACCAAGTGCTTGGCCCACTTGTAAGCTTTCCCGCGCCTTTATGCTTTTCATGGTGGCGAGCATAACAAACAGCAGGTAGGGCATTTCTTTTATCACAAGGGCGAGAATCAGGGAAACGCCATAAGGATCTTGTACAGTAATCCAGTTAGGCGGTCGGTCAAACCCTGTCAACCATGGACTAAACAACCGAACTAACCAACCAGATGGACTCAATAGAAACAACAAGCCAATGGCAATGGCCGCGTGAGGAATCGCCAGAATCGGTGATAACAGTGCTTCGACTTTACGGAAAAATGGTCGTTGATAACCCCAAGCCAACAGCGACAGAGCGAACCAAAGGGCGAGCAGAGGCGCGGCAATTCCCGTTATGAGAGTGAGTTTTAAACTGGCGTAAAATTCCCCTTGGGTAAACAAGTCACGCCAAGGAGAGAGAGAAAGGTCGTATTCACCAAGGGGAGGAAAATACGCAAACGCAGGAAGCAAGGTGCCGATCAAACCAATGGCAAATACCAATAACAGACTAATTATCCCAGTGATCCATTTCGCGTGTTTTAACGGCATCTTACTTCTTAATATATTTGGGGCTAATAATCCTAGCTACTAATGTTTGTCATTCCCGCGTTTGAGCTTGTCGCTAAACCCCTACCCTAATCCTCCCCTTTAAAGACACAAGGGGAGGGAATTAAACCAGTCTGCTCCTCCCCCTGCTAAGGGGGAGGCTGGGAGGGGGTGTTGCGATGGTCTCCATCGCGGGAATTACACCGTATCTTTAAACCTTATTGTGCGTAACGCTTACGCCACTCACTCTCTAACGCTCCCACCCAACTACTGTGTGGTTCCGGTAGCGTTTGTCCTAGCTCTTCAATGCTTAATGTGGCGATGCCACGTGGCAAGGCATCGAATTTGGTTTGTTCAGACGCAGGCAATTTTGCGTAAGATAAAACACTTAAGTCGCCCCAAATGGTCGGCGTTTGTTTTTTAATTTGTGCTTCAGGTGACAGCATAAAGTTGGCAACCACTTGTGCGCCTGCTGTTGCGCTGCTGTTGTAGGGAATCGCTAGAAAGTGCGTATTACCAATGGTGCCGTTGGTGAAAACGTAAGAGCGGACTGTGTCTGGCAAATTGCCTTTGTCGATCTGAACCGATGCAGCGGAAATGTCGAAGCTTAATGCAACATCGATTTCTTGGTCATCGAGCAAACGCATCATTTCTTCTGAGCTAGATGGAAAGGTTTGACCATTGCGCCATGCGACTTTATGAAGCTGATCTAAGTAGGCCCACAAAGGTGCGGTGATTTTATCGAAATCCACACTGTCTGCAGGTTGTGAAAGCGCTTTGCGATAAGGTGTTAATTCGTACAAGGCTTGCTTTAAAAAGGTTGAACCAAGGAATTGCGGTGGCTCTGGGTAGGTGATTCGTCCTGGGTTGGCTTTCGCGTAAGTGAGCAAATCGACAATGGATTTGGGTGGGTTGCTCAAGGTCGCGGTGTCGTGCATAAAGATGACTTGCGCCATGCCCCAAGGGGATTCCATGCCATCAACGGGCGTACCGAAATCTTGCGTTAAGCTTTGGCGTGCGTTTTCGTCCACATAAGTGATGTAGTTTGGCAGTGACTGGCTGAACGGGCCAAATAATAGATTGTTGTCTTTCATGGCACGGAAATTTTCGCCATTTAACCAGATGAGGTCGATTGAACCATTAGTGTTTTTGCCTGCGGCTTTTTCAGCTAAGACACGATTGACCGCATCAGAAGTATCGGTCAGTTTCACTTGTTTTAGCGTCACATCGTATTCTTCTTTAATACGGTCGGCGGCCCATTGAATGTAATCGTTAATATTGTCAGCACCGCCCCAAGCATTGAAATACACGGTTTGTCCTTTGGCATGTTGTAGCGTGTCTTGCCAAGTCTCTGTTGTGCTGGCTTGGGTGGATAAGCTGGTAAACGCAAACGTGGCAGCGATGGAGGCTGCGAGTAACGATTTTTTCATTCCTTTCTCCTGATGTTTTTAATCTGTACGAAAGCTTAGACGTAAATAGATCTTTGTTTCTTACAACTTTTATATTTAAGGAATTGTTTTTTATTAAGAATCGGTTTTAGCGTACCATGTTGCATGCTCAAATTGCTTGACTGTTTTACTGCTTTTTTCGAGGTGTTATGTCTTACCAAATTTACTCTCATGTATTGCCTAGCGCGACACCGGGAACTCAACGTGTGTTAAAAGCCCATCACTTTGGTGAAGCGGGTGCGCGACCTAAAGTCTATTTTCAGGCGGGGCTGCATGCGGATGAATGGCCGGGCTTTTTGGTACTTAACACCTTGCTAAGAAAATTGAAGAAAGCCGATGAAGAAGGCTTGATTCAAGGGGAAATAGTGATTGTACCTGTGGCGAACCCGATAGGTTTGGCGCAGAACTTTCATGGTTATATTCCTGGACGCTTTGCCTTTTCTGATGGCGGCGGCAATTTTAACCGCAACTGGCCCCAGTTAGGCGCGAAAGTAGAAAAACGCATTAAGGGCGATGTGACCGGCGATATTCAAAGTAATATCGAATTAGTTCGCCAAGCAATTCACGACGAGCTGGTACTGTTGCCAGAAACCACCGAACTTCAAGGTATGAAGAAAACCTTGTTGGCTCTGTCTATGGACGCAGACGAAGTGCTCGATTTACATTGTTCGGGCGAAGCCAGCATGCACGCCTATGTGGCGCAAGAATTCGAAAGTCATTTTACACCCTTGTTAGCGTTACTCGGGGCAAAAGTCGGTTTGTCTGAACTGGAAACCGGTGCCGCCTCGTTTGACGAAACCAATGTCAGCGTGTGGCGGGATTTAAAAGCCCATTATGCCCATTTGATTCCTTGGGGAAGTCGCTCTTTAACGGTAGAATTACGCGGCGAGAACGATATATCCAATGAGTTTGCTCAGCAAGATGCGCAAGCCTTGTTCGATTACCTTGTGCTGCGAGAAGTGATTGCAGGCAAACCACCTGTGATTGATGACAGCCAAGTCGAATATTATCCATTGGATGCCATGGATTTAGTCAAAGCGCCGTGTGCTGGCATTGTCTGCTATCACAAAGCCATTGGCGACGCAGTAGAAGAAGGTGAGGTGATTGGTGAAGTCGTGAACCTGATGGACGACGACGTTGAGACCTCCAGTTATCCTTTGATCTCACGCACCAATGGCGTATTTTTCGCCCGAGTACAACGACGTTTGGTGGTGTGTGGCGAATCTATTGCCAAGATCGCCGGTAGAGAACACCTTGCGTTTCGTGAAATTGGCCATCTATTTGAAGACTAGCGCTTTGAAGATTTACAAGGCAAAACTATTTTGATTCAAGCTCAACCTAATACTGACGTGACGTCCTCGTTAACCGATGAGCAGCAAAGCGTTGTTCATCACGATCTTTCGTTGCCAGCAAAAGTCATCGCCGTAGCGGGCGCGGGTAAAACCACCACCTTAATTTCTCGTATCGAGCATCTGTTGGCTCAGGGTGTGGATCCGTCGCACATTGGCGTGTTTATGTTTAACAAAAGCGCGCAAGAGGAATTTTCCGAGCGTTTGAGCAAGCGACTCATGAGTGCTGGGCATTTGCGTTCACCAAGCGTGATGACCTTTCATGCCTTTGGTATGAAGTTTTGCCGCCGCTTAGAACAGCAAGGTTGGCTAGCGAGTGCCAAGTTAATTACCGACGATTTTAGTTTGGTAAAAATGTTACGCGAGGCGTTACAGCGTTTGGTTCGCAATGGTGAGAAAATCGCTATTTTAGACGAGAAAGATTGGCTAGAAGATGTCTTGTTGTTTGTCGATCAAGTGAAAGCTTCTGACCAACCTGCGCAGATCGTTTTTGAAGCTTTGGGCTGGTCTAACGAACGTAAGTTTTTCCCAGCGTTATATGATGAGTTAGAAAAACTGCGCAAGCGTAATAACATACGCTTTTTTGCCGATTTACTCAGCGACCCTTATGAATTAATCAGTGAATTAGACGAAGCTGAACGCGTGAGAGTGCGTGGTTTGGTGCCGGATTTTCGTTACTTGCTAATTGACGAGTTTCAAGACATTAACCCTTGCCAATACGAATTGCTCAAGCTGCTTTATCCAGTGCCTTGCCAATGGATGATTGTCGGCGATGTTCAGCAGTGTATTTATGAATGGCGCGGTGCTAGTCCAGAGATTATGGCGAGTCAGTTTGATCAAGACTTTTCAAACGTAGCGACTTATCCGTTGAGCACCAGTTTTCGTTTTGGCCATGCCGTCGGTTTAATGGCGTCGAGCGTGATCAGTGAAAACGATCCTGATGCCTTGGTGATTGGCGCTGGCGAGCGCACGCGAGTGTCTTTTGCCCGCGCTCCGAAAACGGGTAAGGCGTTGTTGGGGGAGCTCAAATCTTGGGTTGATGAAGGTCGTGCATTGAGCGATACCGCGGTATTGGTGCGCTTGTACAGTGACATGGTGCCAGTGCAACTAGCCTTGATGCACAAGGGCGTGCCGTATCAATTACATGGTGACTCGCCATTGTTGGAAAACCGCCAAATTCGCATGCTAATGGCGTATCTGGCGGTGATTGCTGGTGGTTTGGAAACGTCGAACACCTTCTTCCATCCTGACGATATTGAATACTTGCTGACGGTGCCGAGCCTTGGTGGTTCTATGGCGCAGCGCAAAACCTTGATTCAACAAGCGAAACAGTCTCCGCATTTGTTGCCGCAGATTATCGAATCTGTGGCTGATGCCACGGATGGCTGGCGTGCTAAAAAACTCTACGAACGTGCTGATTGGTTGCGCAGCTTAGGCATTTATCGCACCGATCCGGGGCAAGGCTTAGCGCATACCTTGGAGAAACTGGGCATTTATCGTTATTTCGAAAGCACCAGCAGCAAAGATATTCAGACCCAAGAAAAGATCGCCACCTGCGATGCCTTTATGGCCTATGTGCGAGGCGTAGGCGGTGATGCCAAGTCGATCTTGGAACAACTTGCCACCCTGAATGAAAAGCAAACGGACGATGTTCACGGCGTGCATTTGATGACGATTCATAAGTCGAAAGGCTTGGAGTTCGATCAGGTGCTATTGTCTGGCTTACAAGAAGGCCGCTTCCCGTATTATGACGAGGATTTGAGCGCCATAGACAAGCAGGCCGCCAGTGATATGGCATCGGAACGACGTTTGTTTTATGTGGCCATTACGCGGGCAAAACAGAAGTTAGTCCTGCTCGAATCCCCAAGTGCTGATGAGCACAAACGTATGAAACAGGGTGACATTCCCCGTACTGCGTTGAAAAGCTTGTCCTTGTCGCGTTTTGTGTTCGAAGCGCAGCCGTACGCGGTGAGCCATATTTGTGAAGCTTGGTACAGTGAAAATACTGGCACGCAAATTGATACGGAGAAAGGTTCGGTGTTTCAGCGCTATTTAAATGCGGTTGATCCTTCGCCTGCTTTAACCTTTCGCCATCGTGTAGAAGGTAAGAGTCTATTACAGCCCGGCGACAAAGTCCGTCACGACCAATTTGGTCAGGGCGTTGTTGTCCGACAAGAGCGAGACGCCAAGCAAATGATTTTCGTGGATTTTGGTGAAATGGGTCTAAAGCGCTTTAATCCCAAGCATACACAACTTATAAAATTGTCTTCCAGAGCTTAAGGAACACCTAATGTCTATACCGTTAATTGATCTGTCGAAACTGATTGATGAGAACGAATCTGTTCGTCAGAGCGAAATTAAAGCCTTAGATAAGGCATGTCGTGAAATTGGTTTCTTTTACCTAACCAACACAGGCATCCCAAAAGAATTGATGGCCGCGCTGATGCGCGAAGCCAAGCGTTTTTTCAATCAGCCGCAAGACGTAAAAAACGCCATCGACATAAAAAACAGCATTAACCATCGTGGTTACGGCAATATTGGTGAAGAGCAGCTCGACGAAGTGAACCAAGGGGACTGGAAAGAAACCTTTGATATGGCGTTGGACTTTCCTAAAGATCACCCTTTGGTGATTAAATATCCGACGGCGTACGGCCCTAATCAGAACCCAAGCAATCCTACTACGCTTGAAGTGCTGCAAGAATACTATGTAGAGGCTTTTCAAGTAGCGCAAAAACTACTGACTGCCATGGCGCAAGCCTTGTCTTTAGAGGATGACTTCTTTACGCGCGGCTTTAAAGATCACGTGACTGTTTTGCGAATGATTCATTATCCGCCACGTCCAGCCAACGACCATGACAATGGTGCGGGTGCGCATACGGATTACGGCTGTGTCACCTTATTATTGCAAGATCAGATTGGTGGCCTGCAGGTGAAAAATCGCCAAGGTGAATGGGTGGATGCAACGCCAATAGATAATGCCTTAGTCGTGAATATCGGCGATTTGATGCAGCGTTGGACTAACGACGAATACGTTTCCACCGCGCATCGAGTGCGTGCTTCATTGCCAGATGTACATCGCTATTCTTTCCCATTCTTTGTGGAACCCGATTACGAAACGAATGTTGAGTGCGTACCTAGCTGTGCGACCGCTGACAAACCGGCGAAATACGATGGGATCTTGAGTGGCGACTGGATTCAGTCTCGTTTTGATGCGACTTATGCGTATCGAGAAAAAGAACAAGCTTAATTCAGGAAACAGGTCGTAGATCTAGCGCTTAATGGTTAAAGAGGAATCTATTATTAAAAATGACCGCTAGGCGGTCATTTTTAATAATTCAGACAAGGGATGGATTTTGTAGACTTGATCTTTGATTTTGGCAATGTGTCCCGCAGGAACTTGAACCCAGCTGGCGCCAGAATAGTCGAGTGGTTCTGAGCCAATGACTATGTGCTTTTCAAATTGCTTGTAGTACAAGCTTGGGGCTTGTTCATCACTTGAAAAACGAATGGCTGTGATCTCTGTGCCATCTGAAAGCACAGCGGTAAAACGCAGCGGATCTTGTATGTTTTTTACTTTCATCATGTCGAGAATTTGCGCTAAGGTTGTCTCAATCGCATGCTCTGGATTCGTCTCTAAGCCATTGGCAATCATCAATAAGAAAATCACTTCTGAATCGGTTGCTCCATGGCGATGGCTATAAAGGTGCTCTGGAATCATACGATCCAGTTGCCAGCGCAAAGATTCATAGCCGCCAATTTGTCCGTTGTGCATGAATAGCCAGTTTTTGTAACTAAATGGATGGCAGTTAGAACGGTTGGTTTCTGTGCCAGTAGACGAGCGCACATGAGCGAAAAATAAACCACTTTTAATGTGTTTTGCTAGGCTTTTTAAATTGCTATCACTCCAAGCAGGTAAGACTTCATGGTACAGGCCCGGCTCTTCTCGCTCATCGTACCAACCAAGACCAAAGCCGTCAGCATTTACTGTGACCTCCGACTTTCTGGCACTTAAACTTTGATGAATTAAAGAGTGCTCTTGCTTAAAAAGCAACGATTCAAGATAAACAGAATCACCTTGATACGCCATCCAACGACACATGATTTTCTCCTGGGAATGAAAAGGGGAAGTAAGTTACTTCCCCGAATTATCTTAATCTAAAAGCGCGCTACTGTGGATCTATACTTTGAAATAACTGATCTTTGCCGATAGCTGTGTTGCTAACGACGCTAGCTGCCCAGCTGAGTTACTAATCGAGTGAATCGATGTAGTGGTTCGTGAGGCGATTTCAGTAATGTTCTCTACGTTGCGGCTGACATCTGCGGTAACAGAAGCTTGCTCTTCTGCTGTGGCCGAAATGCGGTCATTCATATCGCGGATCTTGGTAACAGAAAGGTTGATATTCTGTAACGATTTTTCCTCATGCTTCACCTGGTTCACTGCATCAGTTGAACGCTGATGACTGGATGTCATGGCTTTTACCGCAGACGATGTGCCAGTTTGCAGTAGAGTAATCATTTTTTCAATTTCTTGTGTGGCGCTCTGAGTGTTCTGGGCAAGATGGCGCACTTCATCGGCCACCACCGCAAAGCCTCGTCCTTGTTCACCTGCTCGTGCTGCTTCAATCGCCGCGTTTAATGCGAGTAGGTTGGTTTGCTCAGCAATGCCCAAGATGGTATTCAGAATGGTGCTGATTTCTTGGGTATTAGACTGTAGTTCATTAATGGTATCGGCCGAACTGGCAATTTCAGAGGCCAACTCTTCTATACTCTTAATGGTTGTTGTTACTATGGCTGTGCCTTCAGTCGCAGCGCTTTCGGCATCGTGTGCTGCCTGGCTCGCATCTGTAGTGGCTTCGGAAACATGAACCGCGGTAGATTGAAGTTCTTGTATTGCCTGAGAGACGAGGTTGGTTTCCTCTTGCTGGCGATCCACCATATCGGAAGACTCATCGGTGATTCGATTCAGGTCATTGGCAGCATTCGTGAGCATGGAGCTGGATTCCGCCACATCGTGCAAGATGCTACTGAGCTGTATAACAAGCTTATCCATTGCTGTTTCTAATAGGCCAATTTCATCTTTACGTGTGCTGGTAACTTGCGATTTAGCCAAGTTGCCAGCTGCAATATCTTCAGCGCGGCGAACGGCTCGGATAAGAGGTCGACAAATGCCGTTAACGATAATGATGCTGACGATAAGGCCAATAGCGATAAGAATGGCAGCAAGTACACCGCTGGTATAAATAGTTTGGTCAAGCTTGCTGCTTTGTGCTTTTGCAACGGTATCGTTGTAGTCGTTAATCGCAGTAATGATTTCTTCCATCTGCGCATTAACGGTAATCAGGCTTTCTTCGGCTTCTTTACGGAATTTGTTGGCTTTTAGTGTATTAAGTTTTTCCCACCAATTGTAGGTCTCTGTGCTGGATGCTAGGAAAACTTCTTGCTGTTCTTCTAATACCCTGATTTGTTCAAATAAACCTTCTAGACCATCGTGGACTGGCATAGTGGCCAGTATGCTTTTTACATTTTCAATACTGGTGAGCAGTTCGCCAGTATAGGTTTTGAATTTATTCGCCGACTCGGTAACTTGCTCTACGCCATAACCACCAATGGATTTGGCGATTGATACTTGGAAAAAACCTCGTTCAAATTCAACTGATTGTTGTAGTAAAAGCTGACGGCTCTTTTCTAAATTTTTAACTAGTAGGAGGCTTTGAGAGGAAAGGCTTTGTAATTCGGAGGAGACAGATTTACTGGTTAAAGCGGAGCTGATACTAATTCCTACAATAACCAGTGAAAACAAGGCAATAAGCGACAATATTTTTGTGCGCACGGACAGTTTTAACATAGCGAATCCAATATTAAGAGTGGAAGAGAATGACAATAATTGAGCAATAGTTATGCCAATTAAATTACATTACCTTACAGAAATAACGTCTGCTTATAGCTTTCTATGTATTGGTACTTACTTGTCCTGTTTTAGGTACTAATCTAGAAAGTGGGGGGTGGTGATACAGATTGGGTCATTTCTGTGTCATGTATTAGCCCGTTTTTCTTGTCTGAAATGTGCAAAAAAAGCGGCCAGCTCTTAAGATAGCGTGAAATGGGAGTAAAGGTACAGAAATAATTTGAATTTACGCACTAATATAGTGCGTAAATTGTGGGGAGGAGAGTCTATTGTGGCGCGGACTTTACAACCACTTCATTTCCTTCGACAGTGAAGAAAAAGCAGTCTCGACGGTTGGTGTGGCAAGCAGGGCCTTTTTGATCTACTTGAATAAGTATCGCATCACCATCGCAATCAAATGACATAGACACCAATGTTTGACGATGCCCTGAACTTTCGCCTTTGCGCCAATAGGTTTGACGAGAGCGAGACCAATAACATACTTGGCCTGTTTCTAGGGTTTCACGAATGGATTTCTCGTTCATGTACGCCAGCATCAAGACTTCACCTGTATCGTGCTGTTGCGCGATAGCGGCGATCAAGCCATGTTCGTCTGTTTTTAGGTTAGCTAATACAGTGTCTAAAGAGAGTGTTTCGCCTTTGGCGAGGTTCTCGTATTCTTTTAAGCTCATGTTCTTGCCTTAAGTTTTTCTGAAATCGCGCCTTTACCAATGCCTTCAAAGCCGTGGGCTTCAATGTGCACACCTGGATTCTCTTCTGCTAATACATCGGCAATGTGTGCGGAAAGGGATTCGACTGTCGTATCACAATCCAACATGTAGACTTGATTGCTGTCTATCTTTAGCTCAAACAAGCCTTGCTGACTGGTGTAGCTAAAGCAGTGATAGCTCACGCCGTTTTCAGTCGCTTGGCTTATTAAGTCTTCTTGTGTACCTAAATAGATGTCTTCCCAACGCCTTGCCCAATCGTGTTCGATTGTTGCATTACGTGCGCCATCGGCGTAAATCTCAACCGTAGAACGATGGCCATGAGCAATACGCTGGCAATTGCCTGCGTGCTTTTTCAAACCATGGCTGTATTGATACTGCGCGCCAGTGATGTGCTCTGGTGAAAAGCGCACGCTTACTGCTTCTAATTCCGCAGGCAGCAGGTTAAGAATTTGTGATTCAACCCATTTAGCCACGGCTTCAGGTGTGATTTCTGTCATTGGCAATACACAAATCGCTTGAGTTGGTGCATCACACTGAAATACACGCTTGTCGCTAGAGATTTCTTTGTTGTGGTCAAAATGAAATGACACGCGGTCATTTGCTAATGGTGTGACTGCTGATCCACTGTGCTCAGCAGGAATTGCCAGCATGTGATCAATGTGGTCATCGAGCCATTTCTTGATTTGTTTTTTAACGATGCTGAAATCACAAATCATGCTTTCATCGTTTAACTTGCCGGTCAGAACAATGTCTGTCTGCCAGCTTTCACCCAACAAACCACGTGTGGCATCAAAGTAGGAAAAATCTACATGGGTTAGGTTTTTAACAAATAGCTTCAACTCGCTACTCCTATGATTCTTAATGGTGCGTATCTTACCGTAAATAGAAGCCGCGTTATAGCGCGATACTAAGAAGCAAAAGAGTAGGTGAGGGCGTAAGATAGTTAGTTGGATTTAAGTATTTGAAAATACATAAGAAAGGCGGTTGATATTTCGAATTGGCTGCGTATAATTGCGCCCCAAGGTCAACAGGCCTCCTTTATGGTGTCTCTGCTGGTCCCCTCGCAACGATAAACCGTTAATCTGGTCAGGTCCGGAAGGAAGCAGCCACAGCGGTGGACTTGTGTGCCGAGGTGCGGCTGGTAGAGATGCCACCTTAATCTCCCCCAATGTTCTAAATTCTCTTTTTTTATACTTCAATACTTATTTAATCTTTTTGTGTTTCTATAAAACTCTTTTGATGCATTGTTGCGTCTTTCCTCACTGCTGAACATAAACAACATCACTTGTAGGGCACTATAAGCGAAGCGTAATCTGCCGTGAAAGCGCAGCTTTCTTTTGTGGGTGAAAACCATTCTTCATCTGCCCCTAATAGATTTCCGACTCGAACTTGCCTTGCCCCTCGCTGCATGTAGGGCACGATAAGCGAAGCGTAATCTGCCGTGAAAGCGCAGCTTTCTTTTACGGTAGGCAAACCATTTTTCATCTGACCCCAATAGATTGCAGAAGGGCGCAAACGCTTCTTACTCAAGCTGCAAACCGAACAGGCCGCACGACTGACAGAGGAACAGCTAAGGGCCATTGCATGACCAAGGGCACCACCAAGATAACCGACACCACCATAAAAGCCGCCCTGAAAACAGACAAGCGTTACCTCTACGATGCGCGCCGTGTTGAATTTCACATCAACGCGGCGCGAACCGGTGGCACCTTTTACGATGTTGTCTACAAAGGCAAAAAGCGCCAGCGCACCAAGCTTGCTAAATGGCCAGCCGTCACCGCCAAAACCCTGTTTGCCGAACTCCCCGCTATACGTGCCAACGCCTTGGCGGATCGGGAAGCCAGCCTCACCGTGTCCGCCTTTCAAACAGGCGGCGAGGTCTTAATCTGGTACATGCAGCACATCGACGCCGACAAAACCTACTCGGCGGATTACGTGTCCACCTCGTCCAGCTACATAGGCAACCATTTACTGAGCCAGCTCGACAAAGTGCGACTCAACGACATAGAAAAGCCCTTACTGTACAAGCAGCTCTACATGCCTATGCAAAGCGACTACGCGCTATCTACCATAAAAGGCGTGCTTGGCACCCTGAAAACCGCCTTCACTCGCGCCCATGAATTGGGCCTCATTGCCAGCAATCCCACCAAAAACATCACGCTTAGCAGTTTCACCACCTCCCAGCCCGACAGCCAACCAGGGCGACTCAAGCCCCACGATTTACCCGCGTTACTAGCGGCCATCAATAAGCAACCAAAGCAACGCCGCGTCTTCTTCATGACCCAATTACTCCACGCCACACGAGAAGGCGAAACCAGCCTTGCCGAATGGAAGCACTTTTCACCCAACCAACTGGAATGGTACATCCCGCCAGAGAATACCAAAAACGGCAAAGAGCACCGCTTGCCCATCACCCAACACGCCATGGACCTGATCAACAGCCTGCCCAAACGAGGCACCTACATATTCAGTGTGAAAGGCATCAAACCCATCACCACACGCACCATAGAGCGTTGGTATCAAAGCCTCAGCGACGACGTGGGTATCAAGTTCACCAGCCACGACATACGCAAACTCGCACGTGATAGCTGGCAAGATATGGGCATCGACTGGGTCATAGGGGAAATGCTACTCAACCACGAACGGGACGGACTGGACAAACGCTACATGCACACCCATTCGAGAGAACAGATGCGCAAAGCGTTGGGGGAGTGGGGGAATAATCTTAAAAATTAGTCTCAAATATTTTTTTTTAATATTTTTTTACATTTTTTTTGAAAGTCGTTTAAAGCTTTCATGAAAGTCGGGTGTACATTTCTTTAAAAGAAAAAATAGACAATAAATTTAGAGGTTAGATAGAGCGAATTTTTTAAGTGTTTGATAGATATGAATATTGTCCTTAAGTTAATTTAAGGACAAATTAACTTAATAGTAATTAAGGAACATACGAACAAGTAAGACAATTTTTAGCTGACTTTCAGCTTGTGACAGTATTTCCTCAGAAGCGACATTTAATCACCACTTAACCCACTTG
>NZ_QPJQ01000040.1 GCF_003337275.1 Marinomonas foliarum
CTTACCAAGGTAAGTTGCAAACCGTTGCTTGCGTTGTTCTCCGTGTCAGTGGGGGCGTATAATACATTCTGAATTTTTTAGCGCAAGCTCTTTTTTCACTTTTTATTAAAAAGTTTTTTATAGGTGGGCAATGTTGGAATTTTCACTATCAGTAAAGGAACTAGAAATACGGAAAAATAGACAGCTAATGAGATATCATCTTTAACCTGCCACCATAGATGAGCAACAACACCGATAGCTGCAAGGTACATTAAACGGTGCAAAGGCTTCCACTTTTTACCCAAAGCACGCACCATTCGTTTGGTGCTAGTAATAGCTAAAGCTGCCATAATAGACAAAGCAGCCACTCCAACATAAATATATGGCTTTTCAACTAAATCTGAACTTATCCAAGTCCAGCTCAATCCTGCAAATAAAACCAAATAAATAACAAAGTGAAGCAAACTGTAAAAGAATGCTGTTAGCCCAATAAATCGACGATAACGATTAATCGCTTTTAACGGCTTAAACCTACCTACCAATGTCATTGCAATTACTGCAACAACAAAGACAGATGCCCAAATACCACTAAGCCTCATTAATAGTTTACCAGGATCGGGAAAGTACTGCCCCATCAACAATGAGGTAAACATCCATGCAAATGGTAAAGTGAATAAAATCAAGATGTATGGTTTTTCCCTTCTATCCCAAAACGCTGCCATGCTAATAAAACCTTTTCAAATCCATACCCGCATACAAAGACCCAACCTCTTCTTCATAGCCATTAAACATCTTTGTTTCAATGACATTAGGAAAAAGAACACCGCCAGGTAAGCGTCGCTCTTGCTTTTGCGACCAGCGAGGATGATCCACATTAGGATTCACATTGGCATAAAAACCATATTCATTAGGAGCTAGCATACTCCATGTTGTTTTAGGCATTTCCTCAACAAAACGAATTTTCACAATGGACTTAATACTTTTAAAACCATATTTCCAAGGCAGAACAAACCTAACTGGCGCACCATTTTGATTCGGTAATATGCTCCCATACATTCCCACTGCAAGTAACGCCAAAGGATTCATTGCTTCATCAATACGCAAACCTTCTCGATATGGCCAATCCAACCCACCACCACGCTGCCCCGGCATTTGCTTAGGGTCATATAAGGTTTCGAAGTAAACATATTTGGCTTTGGACGTTGGCTCAAACCGCTTGAGAACAGTGGCGAGAGAGACTCCAACCCAAGGAATAACCATTGACCAAGCCTCGACACAGCGAAGACGGTAAATTCGCTCTTCTAGCATTGATTCCTTAATAATATCCTCTAGATCAAATACTCCCGTTTTCCCAGCCTCACCTTCTACCGTAATTGTCCATGGCGTAGTTTGAAGCTGGGAAGACTTTTCCTTAGGATCGCTTTTACCATACCCAAATTCATAAAAATTGTTGTAGGAAGTGGCAACATCATAAGGAGAAATTTTATCGCCCTTACCGAAGGAGGTTTCAGCTATATTTGCAAAATTGGGCTTCAGGGAGATAGGTGGGGATAGAGGGTTACCATCCTGTAAAGCTGCAGATACTTGGCCGATAGCGCCAGCACCCAAAACAATCCCACCGGTTGTTTTCATAAATTGACGACGGTTCAAATAGACAGATTTATCTGTCACTTCTGATTCGGAACAGTCTGACGCTTTTTTATTGAAAATTAACATAGCACGTCCTCTTCTATCGTTAGAGTTATTGACAAGGAGCTATGAAACTAGTTCAAAAAAGCATTCATTAAAAAGAAGAATGCTTTTTTACACCATCTAGCGAAATCGCTTAAATACGACCCCAAGCGGCCCCCACAATCCATAAAGGCAAAACACGCCCATCAATACCAAAGCAGGCTGAAGAGCGACCAGTACCAAAATCAACACAGCAATAAGAAGTACGACAAAAGGAACTCGACCTTTTAAATTGAGATCTTTGAAGCTGCGGTATTTCACATTACTGACCATCAACAAACCAGTTATAGGAACGATCAATGCCATCAACGTAGCCATACTTTCGCCTGAAAAACCTTTGTCATTAGCGGCCCAAATAACACCAGCAACCAAAGCCGCTGCAGCAGGACTAGGTAGACCGGTAAAATATCGCTTCTCTTCCACTCCAAGCATAGTGTTAAAGCGAGCTAAGCGCAGCGCGGCACCAACTGCGTAAATAAAGGCGGCAATCCAACCAATTTTACCAAGTGGCGCTAAAGACCAAGTAAATACAACAAGCGCAGGGGCGATACCAAATGAGACCATATCAGCCAAAGAGTCATACTCAGCCCCAAACGCACTTTGAGTATGTGTCAAACGAGCAACACGACCATCCAACCCATCAAATACCATAGAAATAAAAATGGCGACTGCGGCATAAGTAAAGTTTTCGTTCATTGCCGCAATAATGGAGTAAAAGCCTGAAAACAGCGCCGCTGTAGTAAACAGGTTAGGTAGTAAGTAAACCCCTTTATGCGGCTGCTTTTTTTCATCACCTAAATCCACGTCTTCGATTTCATCAACGGGTGCTTTTTTCACATCTTCTATAGACATGCTAGAAACCCTCCTTCTTTAAGAACTATTTATACTAGCTTAGCAAAAGAACGCTTAGCTGCTTCGATTGTATAATCGATGTCTTCTTCAGTATGAGCTTGAGAGATAAACCCAGCTTCGAACGCTGCAGGGGCAAAATAAACCCCTTCTTCTAACATATAATGGAAAAACGCTTTAAACTTACCTAAATCGCAATTCTGCACATCCGCAAATGTCTTAACTGCTTCGGCTTCGGTAAAGAAGAAGCCAAACATCCCACCTACACTCACAACACAAAAAGGCACTCCAGCAGCGTCTGCCGCTTTTTTCAACCCAGTTACTAAGCGCTCAGCTTTGTAGCCTAATGCCAGATGGAAGCCTTTTTCACTGATTTTGTTCAATACAGCCAAGCCTGCAACCATAGCAACAGGATTACCAGACAAAGTGCCCGCTTGATAGACAGGTCCTAATGGAGAAATACACTCCATAATCGCACGCTTGCCACCAAAAGCACCAACTGGCATACCCGCACCAATAACCTTACCCAAAGTCGTCAAGTCAGGAACAATGCCAAAATGGTCCTGAGCACCACCAAGAGCAACACGAAACCCAGTCATAACCTCATCAAAAATCAGCACAGCGCCAGATTCATCACACACTTTGCGCAAGGTCTCAAGAAAACCCTCAACAGGTAAAATACAGTTCATATTGCCGGCAACAGGTTCAACAATAATACAAGCGATTTGATCCCCAATTTCAGCAAAGCAGCGAGTTACCTCTTCGATATCATTGTATTGCAATGTGATTGTATGTTTCGCCAAATCAGCAGGCACACCAGGAGAGTTAGGTACTCCAAGAGTTAACGCACCAGAACCTGCCTTCACCAGCAATGAATCTGAATGTCCATGATAACAGCCCTCAAACTTAACGATTTTATCGCGTCCGGTGTAGCCACGGGCCAAACGAATTGCACTCATAGTTGCTTCAGTACCCGAGTTAACCATACGAACCATATCCATTGACGGAACAAGTTCACACACTTTTTCCGCCATGGTGATCTCAACTTCTGTTGGAGCACCAAAACTCAAACCGAAGTCCAATTGTTGTCTAACAGCATCTAAAACATCTGGGTGAGAATGACCTAAAATCATCGGCCCCCATGATCCAACATAATCTATGTAAGATTTTTTATCTTCATCATAAACATAAGCCCCTTCTCCACGCTCAAAGAAAATAGGCGTTCCTCCTACACCATTGAAAGCTCGAACTGGAGAATTTACACCTCCAGGAATACGGTGTTGGGCGCGTGCGTATAGATCTTCAGAACGACTCATATTTTCAAATCCCATAGCTAATAAAATACAAAAGGCAAACAAGCTTTAAAATAGTAAGCGGTAGCCCATAAAAAAATAAATAAAAAAGTACAACTAGTCACTTTTCAGTAAAAATTGATCGAGACGGTGGCGAGAAACCAAGCTATAAGAGGAACTTGATGTCGATACCAACACTTCTGCTAATCCTGTTTCTTGAAACCAAGTCAACATAGACTCTAACGATGAAGGCTCATCAATAACTGGCACAAGTACAGAGTCTAACGCCAAAGATAAATTCATCTTCACCTTATCTTCATCCGAAACCAGCCATAATTGCGGACCTTGATCTAACATTATCAATGCATCTAATACCGCTTTTCGTCTAAGCAACCGTAGCTCATCACCATGCTCGAAAGCGATATAGTCTACCATACTTGACGCTAAATCCTTCACCCGCTCAATAGAAACAACCTCTGGAAACATCAACACATCTTCAGCAACGGGCTTAACCGTATGGTGTCGAAGATAGCGTTGGAAAGGCGATATTGTCGAAGACATTCCCATGAAGCTCAATCTCTCCACAAAAACGGATTCTTGATGAAAAAACACTCGTACCAGCAAGCAAGCCAACACGATAACAAACAAAGCAGGAACAATAGCCGCAGACGAATGTGTCATTTCTATAATGGCAACCAAGGCTGTTAACGGCGCTTGAAAACAAGCAGCCATCATAGCCGCCATACCTAAGAGAGCAAACAAAGCGACATCCGTTACATTGCTATCAAACACCAAAGCAACTTGAACGCCAGCCAACCCCCCAATAATAAAAGTTGGCCCAATCATGCCACCAGGAATCCCCAAACCAATAGTAAGTGCAGTCAGCACTGTTTTAACCACAATTAACAGAATTAGTGAGTAAAGAACCAAATCGCCCGATAACAAACGAGAAAGAGAAAGGTAACCACTGCCTAATGATTCAGGCAGATAGATCGCCGCCAATACCGTGGCAATAGCGACCAACAAAAAACGCCACCAAATAGACACACTACTAAAACGCCAAAGAGCCTTTTGGGTACGCAGAAATAACGCAGACAACAACACAATAACAACGACCAAAATAGAACAAGCAACAAACAAATCCGTTGAAAGCAGCACTGAAGAGATACTTTCAATACTAAAAATATCCAGCGGCCCAATAGCATAATGGCTCACTATGGTAGCAATTACAGAAGATAGCAAAACAGGCAAAACATAACGCTGTCGGTATTCCAGAAATATAACCTCAAAAGCAAACAAAACACCTGCTAAAGGGGTTTGGAATATTGCGGAAATAGCTCCAGCAACGCCACAAGCCAATAGCGTTTCCACACCGTACTGAGGCAACTTGGCCTTTTCTGCCAAATAGCCTCCGAGCGTTGCCCCAAGATGCACAGCCGGACCCTCTTTACCAATAGAAAGACCGCCAATCAAGCCAATTGCTGCAGAGAAAAACTGCACAACCGCATTCCAAACAGGCAAGTTTCCATGATGATAATTTAAACGCTCAATAACATAAGGGACACCGACTTTTTGTAACCTGCGAGGCACAAAGGTAAATACCAGCGCTAAAACAACACAAGCAGAAAGAGAAAGCCCAATGCGCCATTCAACCGATAGCAACTCAAACGAATCAAAATCAGAACCAATTAAATACCGAACGGGCAGATAGATCACAGCGTAAAAAAATGCCATCAAAAGACCACTTAACAACCCGCAAAAAGCACCAAGAGCCGACAAAACTAATAAGTCATCATAAGACTTAGCTTTAGCAGACCAGTTCTTCCTTAAATTTAATCGTTTCAGAATGCCTCTCCATTATTCGAATACGTTCAATCAATACCCTATTAACCGATGCGCACTACTTACCAGCGATCTAAGCGATTCGCCAAACACATATGCGTGACCACTTTATCCAAATTTGGCCAATGGTCCATTTCACTACGAATAGCATGTAACCGAGCCATTGAGTTTGCCTGAACTAAAATCAAAAGATCTAAATCCCCACTAATAGAATGAGCAAGCTTCACTTCTGGTATGGCTTCAATTAATGGCTGCACAAGCTCGCACGACAAAGGCCTAAAAGTTAGAGCTAGATACGCTGTAACGCCATCCTCTTTTGATACCGATGTATGGGCGTGATACCCCGTAATTGTTCGATTATCTTCCATGCGACGAATGCGTTCAGTCACAGCCGAACGTGATAAATTCACCTGGCGACTAATATCGGAAACAGACAATCGAGCATCATCTACCAGTAAAGCTAATATTCTTTGATCATAATGATCGGCCACTCAAGCCCCCCTTTCACAACATAGTCATTCAACTTGACGGTCATTCAGGCAAAATGCGCCTTAATGGGGTCAACTTGTATAGCGTATCGATTATGTAAGTATTTTATCCTTAGCAGCAATAAATAACAGCCACAGAATTTCACAAGTACAGGCAAAAAAATGACTCAATACCAAAAAACTCTTGGCCCTCTTCAGGGCATTGCAATGACGGTGACAACTTTTATAGGAACCGGCTTAATGATCTTACCTGCTATGTCTGTCGCGCAGGCGGGGTCCTTTGCTTTTTATGCTTGGTTAATTACAGCCGCCATGATTATTCCCATTGCTTTTATTTTCGCTTTGCTTGGCTCTAGATACCCTTCCGCTGGGGGCGCATCACACTATATTGGTCGAGCATTTGGCTCGCGTTATGAAAAAGCCGTAGGCTGGTTGTTTTTAAGCATCTTATTGGTTGGGCCTGCTGTCGCGATAAAAGTCGCTGCGGCCTATTTAATTATTATATTTAACGCTCCTGATGACTGGATTCTTGCCTTTAGCCTACTCACTCTGGCAGGCATGCTTCTCTTTGCCATCGTTGGCATGCAGACTTCGGCTAGATTTCAAACGGGTGTAGTGATCGTTATGATTGGCACAATTATATGGCTTTGTTTTATTGGCGACATTGCTGATAGCCGCCAAGTAATAGAGACGCCGATAACAAGTTCAGAATGGCAGCAAACACTGTACGCCACAGGTGTTATATTTTGGTGTTTTTTAGGCATTGAAGTCATGGCGCACATGGGTGCTGAATTTAAAAACCCAACCAGAGATTTCCCAATCGCCTTATTGGGAGGAATCGCCATTGTTATTCTTGCTTATTTAAGCTTGGTACTGCTGATCGCTTGGCACCATACTTATGGAGACGAAGTGACCAATAGCCAGTCCTTAGCACTTTTGGTGAGTAAACTTATGGGCGAAACCAGTAGCCGGTTCTTTGCCGTTGGCGCCTACGTAATCGCATTCGCTAACGTGGCCATTTATATTTTAGGCTTCTCGCGCATGGTGCAATCCATGGCACAGCAAGGTGCACTGCCTAAAACCTTTATTCAGTTTAATAAAAACGGCGCGCCAGAAAGAGCAGTTTTATTGGTTGGCTTTATTACGTTATTCTCCATTATGTTTTCTGAACTATCTGGATGGAGAATGTCATGGTTCATTGAGATGACAAACGGTAGCTTTTTGCTCATTTACACTCTCACCTGCATTGCCGCATTCAAACTGGTTAATCGAGTAACTCAACTGCTGGCCATTGTTGCATTAATAAGCTGTAGCTTCATGGTGTTTTTCATTGGCCAAAGTATGTTATTCGCTGTTATTGCTTTTTGCTTGGCTCTCAGCTACGAATATTTGAAGTCCCCAAAAAGCCCAATCAAAGATTCAAAACTTCATGTACAATAGTGGCAATTAATATCATCATTTATACAGCAACGATGATTTCGTTGAGTTAAGCAGGAGAGTTTTTTATGCCATTATTAGACAGTTTTCGTGTCGATCACACTCGTATGGACGCGCCAGCAGTTCGCGTTGCTAAATCTATGTCCACACCTAAGGGTGATGACATCACAGTATTTGACTTGCGCTTCTGCGTACCAAATGAAGAAATCCTTTCAGAGAAAGGTATTCACACACTAGAGCATTTATTCGCAGGCTTCATGCGTGAACACCTAAACAGCGACAGCGTAGAGATTATTGACATCTCACCAATGGGTTGCCGTACCGGTTTCTATATGAGCTTAATCGGCACACCTTCAGAAGAAACAGTTGCTGCTTCGTGGAAAGCGGCAATGGAAGACGTATTGCATGTAAAAGCCAAAGCCGATATCCCAGAGCTTAACGAATATCAGTGCGGCACTTATGAAATGCATTCTCTAGAAGAAGCCCAAGAAATTGCAAAAATGATCCTAAGCCGCGACGTAAAAGTGAATAGCAATGAAGAGCTATATCTAAGCGAAGAGTTCTTAAAAGAACACAGCTAAGCACTTTACTAAGTACAAAATAAAAAAAGGTGGCCTAAATGCCACCTTTTTTATTGAACTCAAAAAATCTTAGGAACGTGTCGCCGTTGCTAAAAAGGCACTCGCCGCAACAAACACACTCCCCATGCCACGATTGAGGTTTTTCATGCCATTATGACTGCGAATCAAACGTCGGATTTGCTTGCCACTCATGGCGTAAACATAAGCCGCAATAAATTCGGTACAACAAAATGTTAGTCCCATCCAAAAAAATTGCATAGGAACAGGCTGACTAAGATCTAGCAGCTGAGGAAAAATAGCCGTAAATAGTAATACCGCTTTAGGGTTACCAATCGCCACTAAAAACTCTTGGCGCATTCTCGCAAAATGTCCGCGTTTTGCCTTAGTTCCGACTTCACTTTCATGCTCTTCAAGAACGACGGCGGCACTTCGCCACGTTTTAATGCCGACATAAAATAAATAAGCAACACCAAACCACTTGATGACACCAAACCAGAAAGCAGAAGATACAATGATTGCCCCCAACCCTAGCGCAGAAACCAACATCAAAAGGCTAAACGCAAAGTTTCGACCAACCACAGCAATAACAGCTTTTGTGGCTCCGACCTGAATACCATTATGCATTGCTGTAAAATTATTTGGACCAGGTCCTAAAGAAAGCAACATTAATAACGGCGCGGTTGCCAACCAAACACTGAATGTCATAACAATGGAATCTCTTAATAAAGTTGTGAAAGAGTCTAATTAGACCTTGAAATTGGGCGCCACTGTACAATTAAAAAACACTCATGTCAGCCTATTTTTTAACCTTTTCAGCCACCCAAAAGTGAATATTTTAAGATGCTTGGAAATCAAATAGTTAGTTCTCTACATTAGTAAAGAAAAATCTTACTTTTACTTTTTTATCCAAAGCCAAGCACGTAAAGAACCTTTTATTCCAACTGTGGAAAAACAGTTCTGCTACGTAAAATAGCTATTCCACTACCAATAATCAGGGATTATCTATGTCGATTGCACACATTTTTTTATGGGCTACTGCCGCTATCTGGGGTTTTGCCTTTGTCGCCCAAAGTGTTGGCATGGAAAGCCTCGGGCCACACAGCTTTAATGCTATGCGATTTCTATTGGCCACTTTATCGCTTTTACCTTTATTGTTTATTTTTAAACCAAAAAAAACCGAGAATACTCGAAAGCTTTGGCTAGGGGGGCTAGCGGCAGGAAGCTGTTTGTTCTTGGGCTTTACGTGCCAACAAATAGGTTTGCAATACACTACAGCAGGTAACGCAGGCTTTATTACTAGTATGTACATTGTGTTTGTGCCGATATTAGGACTTATGCTTGGCCATAAAACAGAAAAACATACTTGGGTCGGGGTAGGATTGGCATTAATTGGCCTTTACAGCCTGACTGTTGGGCCAAACCTATCCATCAATAAAGGCGATGCGATAGAGCTTTTAGGCACTTTTTTTTGGACTGGTCATGTATTGCTGATAGGTTATTTATCTCGATATGTATCTGCTTTACCGCTTTCGATTGTGCAGTTTTCCGTAGCAACAATATTAGCCACTATAACGGCTTTTACATTAGAAACACCCACGCTTGAAGGCATAAAAATGGCTTGGTGGCCTTTGGTTTATGCAGGTGTCGCTTCATCTGGTATTGCCTTCACATTACAAACGCTAGGACAAAAAAATGTTTCGCCGAGTATAAGCGCCCTTATTCTATCGTCTGAAGCGGTATTTGCCGTATTAGGAGGTTGGATATTTATGGAGGAAATTCTTTCAACCCGCGCTTTGATTGGTTGTGGTTTTATCCTGACAGGGATGATTATTAGTCAGTGGCCAAGAAAAGCCATCACAGCAGAAGTTGCGGTAAGCTAATCCTCTTGAGCGATATTTAATGGCATGATGCGTTTGACTGGTGTGGTCATTATCATCATGGTGTTGGTATCGCTCAAATCAATTAACCGCTCTAATAATGCATCGAGTTTAGACATAGACTTCACCCCTACTTTGAGTACAAAAGCATAAGGCCCTGTGACATTATAGCATTCAATCACTTCCTCTAAATCCATAACAAGTGCTTTAAACTCACGCTCTTTGGTTCGATAAACCTGACACTCAACCAAAGCAGTAATAGGGATTCCTACTTTTTCTAAATTGACTTGGACGCTGTAGCCAGTAATCACACCAGATTCTTCAAGTTTTCTAACGCGTTCTGCGACCGCAGGTGCAGTCAGATGAACTAGCTTTCCAAGCTCTGCGTAGGTTAAACGACCATTTCCTTCCAACAGTTTAAGTAGCTTCCAATTCGTCTTATCCATTTCCTCTCCAATGTGTCGCTCTATCAAACGGCCATAAAAAAGCCGCGAATAATCGCGGCTTTTAAGTCTAACTACAAGGTGATTACAAAGACAGTGTCTTTTCACCACGAGCAATACCAGAAACACCAGTTCGAACTACTTCAAGCAAATGAGCACCGCCCAAGGCTTGCAAGAATCCATCTAGCTTATCCGACTCGCCCACGATTTGAACCGTGTAAATAGAAGGTGTCATATCTACAATGTTTCCACGGAAGATATCAACAGTACGTTTCACTTCAGCGCGCTGAGCACCAGTGGCACGAACCTTAACCAGCATTAACTCACGCTCAATGTGCTGACCTTCGGTCAAGTCCACCAGCTTCACCACATCAATCAACTTATTCAGTTGCTTAGTGATTTGCTCCACGACTTGATCAGAACCAAACGTCGTCAAGGTGAGACGAGACAAAGTTGGATCATCCGTTGCCGCTACGTTCAATGATTCGATGTTAAAGTTACGCTGTGAGAACAAACCAACTACTCGCGACAAAGCACCCGGCTCGTTTTCCATCAATACAGAAATAATATGTCGCATATTAGGTACGCTCCGTCTTGCTCAAGAACATATCGCGCATCGCGCCACGAGGCACTTGCATTGGATACACATGCTCTTCTGGATCCACGTAACAGTTAATGAAGACCAATTGATCTGTCATCGCAAACGCTTCTTCCATCTTGGCATCGAGTTCATCTTTCGTTCGAATTTCAACGTATTTGTGGCGATAAGCATCCATCAACACTTTAAAGTCTGGCAATGAATCCATGTAAGAATTTGAGTAACGACCTTCATAGTTCATGTCTTGCCACTGACGAACCATGCCCAAGTAGCCATTATTCAAACACAAGATTTTCACTGGCAAACCGTACTGCAAACAGGTAGAAAGCTCTTGAATATTCATTTGAATACTGCCTTCACCCGTTACACATACCACAGTCTCTTCAGGGAAACTCATCTTCACACCCATCGCAGCAGGAAGACCAAATCCCATCGTTCCCAAACCACCAGAGTTCACCCAACGGTTAGGTTTATCGAATTTATAGTACTGCGCAGCAAACATTTGATGCTGACCTACGTCAGAGGCAACAAAAGCATCGCCTTTAGTGGCACGCCAGCAAGCTTCGACTGCAGCTTGAGGCTTAATCTTTTCGCTACTAGTATCGTAACGACCGCCGTGTACTAAACGCCATTCATTAATTTGCTTCCACCAGCCAACAAGCGCTTCAGTATTGGAACTTTGACCTTCAACCAAAGACAACATCTCTTCCAAAACCTGATTAACAGGACCAACAATTGGCACATCAGCTCGGATAGTTTTGGAGATAGCAGCAGGGTCGATATCAATATGAATAATTTTCGCACCAGGGCAGAATTTATCTGGGTCATTCGTTACACGGTCATCAAAGCGAGCGCCAACAGCTAGGATCACATCGCTGTGATGCATTGTCATATTCGCTTCGTAAGAACCGTGCATACCCAACATACCAACAGACTGCTTATCTGTTCCTGGGTATCCGCCCAAGCCCATCAGCGTGTTAGTAACAGGAACATTCAAGGATTTCGCCAGTTTTACTAGCAAATCAGATGCACCGCCCATGATGACGCCACCACCGGCATAGATGATTGGACGCTTGGCAGCAAGAAGGAGCTCAACGGCTTTTTTAATTTGACCGCTGTGACCTTTAGTCGGTGGCGTATAGGAGCGAATAGAAACAGACTCTGGGTATTTGTATTCGTACTTGTCACCTGGCATGGTCATGTCTTTTGGCACATCAATCACAACAGGGCCTGGACGACCAGTGCTAGCAATGTGATAAGCCTTTTTCATGATCATAGGAATTTCAGAAGGATGCTTGACTGTGAAGCTGTGCTTTACAATCGGGCGAGAGACGCCAATCATATCGGTTTCTTGGAACGCATCTTCACCGATCAAGTAACTCATGACCTGACCACAGATAATGACCATAGGAATAGAGTCCATATAAGCCGTCGCAATACCTGTTACAGTATTGGTCGCTCCTGGACCTGAAGTCACGAGAACCGTCCCCGCCTTTCCTGTGGCGCGCGCATAGCCATCAGCCATGTGCGTAGCAGCTTGTTCATGCCTAACCAGAATATGCTTTACGTCAGATTGACGATGCAAGGCATCGTAAATATGAAGTGCGGCTCCACCTGGATAACCATAGATATATTCAACTCCCTCATCTTTGAGGAAGCGGGCGATCATTTCACCACCGGATAATAACTCCACCTTGTTACCCTCTATAGTATTTATCTGTCTTTTAATTTTAGTGCAGCTATTGTAACCGCATAAGACAAACAGATTAAAGTTGATAGAACGAAGTTTCTAAACTAACTGAGGTAACTTTTATAAATAAGGAACATTTATCTAAAAGTAAGAAACACTCAAACGCAAGAAATCGCAGTTTTTACACTGCCCGCGTCTTTTCGCGAGGAGAAGCATAGGATAACAATATTGCGTCATTCTACACTTGTGCTTATCAGAACGAATCTGACCGAGATGAGCTAGTGGCCCATGAAAAGGAGTCATCGACAGGGTGTCGTCGAATTATATAGCTTTTTATTTTGTCTTTGCGCCTCAGATTTGTCAACACAAAGCGTATAAAAACTTGCTCTAAACTACGCTTCATGGTGTCATAGCGGCATAAATTGATTAGGAGTTTTACCATGGCTAATGAGCTTAACCAACAACGAGTTATTGATGAGTTTTCACGCTGTTTTCGTAAAATGCTTATGGATCCAGAGCTCGCTGGAGAATTAGTCCGTATTGCCAAAGAAAATATCAACCAGCCAAATGCTTACCAGCGCATTGCAGAAGAAGTGTCGAACCAAACCACCATTAAAATCCAAGAAGAGCACACAGAAGCGGATAAAAAATTCATCAAACTATTGATGGATGTCGTTAAAGGCGACTCTCAGCTTTACTAATTTTTTTGTTTTTCACGCTAGGCTGCTTTCTAGCCTAGCGCTCCATGTTTCGGTACCCATTTGCTTCCTTCGTTTTTATCCAGCCCAAAAGAATTAAACCAGCTTGCTGATGATATTAAATCATGGGCGACTGAATTTGGCTTTGCCGACGCTCGTATTGTCGAACCGGATTTAGCCCAACACAAAGACGACTTTAATAAATGGCTTGATAATGGCTATCACGCCGGTATGGATTACCTTGCCAACCATGGCGACATACGCTTTTATCCAGAGCAACTACACCCTGGGACGCGTCGTGTTATCTCCCTTCGGATGCATTATCTCCCTCAATCCGTCGAAACCGTTAAAAGACTGCAAACTAAAGACAAAGCCTATATTGCACGCTATGCATTGGGGCGTGATTACCATAAGTTAATTCGCAAACGCCTTACTCAACTGGCTAAAAAAATAGAGCAACAAGTTGGCGATCATGGCTACAGAGCTTTTGTCGATAGTGCACCTATCCTAGAAAGACAAATTGCGGAACAAGCCGGTATGGGCTGGATTGGCAAAAACACCTTATTACTAACGCCAAAAGCGGGCAGCTGGTTTTTGCTCGGTGAGATATTTACTAATCTGCCACTTCCTGTCGATAAGCCAACCGAGGCCAGACATTGCGGTAGCTGCACGGCCTGCCTAACTCAGTGTCCAACTGATGCCTTTGTCGAACCTTGGGTACTCGATGCAGGAAAATGCATTTCTTATCTAACCATTGAACATAAAGGCTCCATTCCAGAAGAGCTGCGCGGCAAAATGGGCAATCGTATTTTTGGCTGCGATGATTGTCAGCTGGTTTGCCCTTGGACCAAGTTCGCCAAATACACCGAAGAAGATGATTTCCAACCAAGACACAATCTGGATTCAGCGGATCTGGTTGAATTATTTGAGTGGGATGAAACTACCTTTTTAAAAAACACCGAAGGGTCGCCTATTCGTCGCACAGGATTTGAAAATTGGCGCCGAAACATCGCTGTTGCACTGGGCAATGCCCCCACCAGCCCAGACACTATTCAAACACTCAAAAATGCACTCCCTCACTCTTCTGAATTAGTGAAAGAGCACATTATATGGGCACTAAAACAGCACAACCTTTGAAACCTAGTGCGAGTAGCGTAATAAACCTTCTTGGGCAGTCGATGCAACAAGCTCCCCTTTCTGATTAAAAATTTGTCCTCGAACAAATCCCCTCGCTGAACTCGCTGAAGGCGAATCCGCCACATACAGCAACCACTCGTCCAACCTAAATGGGCGATGAAACCAAATAGCATGATCTAAGCTAGCCACAGTCAAATAAGGACTGCCTATCGAAATGCCATGAGGCATCAAGGCAGTTTCAATAAAACCATAATCTGTTGTGTAAGCCAGCATAGATTGATGGATTAACGCATCATCAGGCAAAGCTGACACACTACGAATCCACATATGGCGTTTAGCAATCCCTGGACGAGGACGAAATGGGTTTTGATTTTCGACTATTCGATACTCAATGGGGCGATCTGCCGTGAATAAATCCCGTACTTTAGACGGAATTTCATCGGCATGAGCACGATAGAGAGACAGCTCAGATTTAAAAGAATCTGGTCCAGGCACATTAGGCATCGCCTCCTGATGATCCAACCCATCTTCCGTGATATGAAAAGACACTGTCATCGCCAAAATACTTTTACCAAACTGCGAAGCTATCACCCGTCTGACACTAAAGCTTCCACCATCGCGCACGACCTCAACATCATATTCAATGGGATGAGCAGAATCCCCAGGACGTAAAAAGTAACAATGCAAAGAGTGAGGGAATCGACCTTCAACAGTTTGCGTTGCTGCACTCAACCCCTGACCAATAACTTGACCACCAAATAGCTTAGGAAAACCAATATCCTGACTGCGTCCAACAAATTTAGTCTCTGAAATTCGCTCTAACTTTAGCAATCCAATTAAATGATTAACAACTTGACTCACCTTCTCCTCCTACTTTCTACCTCGCGCAATGACTTCTATTATGGCGCGTTTTTATTCAATGGCTGAACCCAAAATATTTATATATTAAGAATAACGTCAGAAATTATACCTAAAGCGTCTCAGCACTTTGCTAAATAGGCATTTTTTTGCTTCTATGGGCGTATAACTATTGGGGTAATTCTCTTGGCAACGTCCACTTTAATCGATCCATTTGGTCGGAAAATAGACTACTTACGCATATCCGTCACTGACAGATGTGACTTTCGCTGTACCTATTGTATGGATGAAGATGTTACATTTTTAGCTAGAGACCATATTTTGTCTTTAGAAGAAATTGTTCACGTAGCAAAAACCTTCATATCCATGGGAACGAAACGCATCCGTATTACAGGCGGAGAGCCTTTAGTACGTAAAAATATTCTTTGGGCCATCGAACAAATAGCAAATACCACTGGGTTAGAAGAACTGACGATTACGACTAATGGTTCACAGCTTTATAAAATGGCTCAACGCCTACTTGATGCTGGCGTATCACGCATCAACATTAGTCTCGATACACTCAAAGCGGACCGCTTTCATAAACTAACTCGCAGAGACAAATTCCAGCAGGTTATTGATGGAATAGATATTGCCAGTAAACTTCCCTTCAAGCGCTTAAAAATTAATAGCGTGATGCTGAAAAACCATAATGATGATGAGCTGTTTGATCTTGCTCAATTTGCCCTAGACCGAAAAATGGACATCAGCTTTATTGAAGAAATGCCTCTTGGCATTATTACTGACCATAACCGTGCTACCACTTATTTATCCAGTGACGATGTCATAGAGACGCTTGGTAGCCGATACGAACTTACACCCAGCCTAACTACGACCAGCGGCCCAACACGTTATTATCAAGTTGCAGGCTACGAGCATAAGATCGGGGTTATTTCACCACATAGCCATAACTTCTGTGACGCCTGTAACCGAGTCAGATTGACGGCAGAAGGCCGCTTATTACTATGTCTAGGTAACGAGCACTCAAAAGATTTGAAAAACGTCCTTCGTAGCTCTTCTTACTGCTCGACGGCACTCAACTCAAAAGAGCATAATGCAACAGCATTAGAAAACGCTATCATTGAGGCTCTCGCCCTCAAACCACATAAACATCATTTCAACCTCGATGAAGCCCCACAAATTCTTCGCTTCATGAGCGCGACAGGAGGCTAAATAAGGACCCCCATGGCTAAAACACCTGCACCTTTCCGTCCATTAAATATCAGCGTTTTAACCGTTTCAGATACTCGCTCAATTGCCGAAGACACATCTGGTGATGCACTTATTGAGTTACTGACAAAAGCTGGCCACAAACTCAATGAGAGAACACTCGTCAAAGACGATGTTTATCAAATGCGCGCTGTTGTTTCTAATTGGATTGCTGACTCTGAAACTCATGTTATTTTAATCACAGGCGGCACCGGATTCTATTCTCGCGACAGCACACCAGAAGCAATGACCCCCTTATTCGATAAAACGATAGAAGGTTTTGGTGAACTGTTTAGGCAGATTTCCTATACAGAAATTGGCACATCAACCATTCAATCACGTGCTATTGCAGGATTAGCCAATCAGACCCTAGTCTTTTGTTTACCAGGCTCTACTGGTGCTTGTAAAACCGCATGGAATGGCATTTTAGAAGAACAACTTAATGCCTCTCACAGACCATGTAATTTTGTCAGCATGCTGATTGGACCTTACGCTGAAAACCAACATGGGGCATAACAAATATGTCCACTTTACTTGCCTTTGAAGATGCTCTAGAAGAGATTACACGCAGTGCCAGTGTCCTTGTAGAGCAGCAAACAATCCCACTTATAAACGCTGTTGGACGGACTCTAGCAAACAACGTGGTTGCCAGAATTTCTGTCCCACCTTATGATAACAGTGCAATGGATGGCTACGCACTTGCCTGCCAAGATTGGCAAGATGGCAAACGTTTTACCGTTAGTCAGCGTGTTGCCGCTGGCCAGCACCCTCAGCCTTTAATGCCAGGTACCTGTGCTCGTATTTTCACTGGCGCAAATATTCCTTCCGGTGCAGATACCGTTGTTATGCAGGAAAACACCGAGCTAGAAGGTGACAAAGTCATCTTTACTAAACAACCGACGTCTTCCGACAATATTCGACCGTTAGGGCAGGATATGCAGATCGGTCAAACGGTTGTTAAGGTAGGTGAGAAAATTACGCCAATACACATTGGCCTTTTGTCTAGCCTTGGTATCACAGAGGTCATCGTCTACAAACAGTTGAATGTCGGCATCCTCACAACAGGTGATGAGCTGATTCCTACTGGTGAGAAACTAAAAGAAGGCCAAATATATAATTCAAATGGCCCAATGTTAAGCGCGCTTGTAGCTCAAGCTGGTCATAACGTGAGCCATTGTTTACATACAGCTGATACACCCGAAGACACAAAAACAGCCTTAAAAACCTTGATGCAATCCTGTGATGTTATTCTTTCGTCTGGCGGTGTTTCTGTTGGCGAAGAAGACCATGTAAAAGACGCCTTGGAAAAACTGGGCAAAGTGCATTTATGGAAAATAGCCATTAAGCCTGGCAAACCACTTGTTCACGCCACGCTTCAAGGCATTCCTTTTCTTGGCTTACCCGGAAACCCAAGCTCAACGTTAGTAACCTATCATTGGTTCGCTCGTCTTTTGCTGTCAATTTGTGCGGGTCAAGTTGCGGAACTTCCCAAGTCTTATCCTGTAGATGCGGGCTTTAACCGCAATAAAGTAATACAACGAGATGAGTTTTTACGAGTATCAATTGGTAAAGATGGGCTAGCTTACGCCCATCCACAACAAAGCTCTGGTGCCCTACTTGCAGCTTGTGAAAGCCAAGGGTATTTGCATGTAAAAGCAAACACTCAAATTGAATATGGTCACTCCTATTCTTTTTATCCTTTCTCTAGCTTCTAATTTTTCCCCTTTTCACTTATCTCACCTAAACTACTAAATAGCATGCAGAAAACCTGCGTGCTATTTCCTCATAGAAAAGGCGAAATCAAAATGAGAGATGCAGAATGGGAAAGCTCCCTTTATGACCATCAGCATGAGATGATAAAGCGTCTTGATGCCTATAGAAAGCGGCCATCTGGAGCAGGGTACAACAAAGATGAAACCATGGTGATCGAGCATTCATTTCAATTACTGGTTGCCTCTATGCTTGATCTTGCTCGATATGTGTTAGAACACCATTACAACGCGGAAGTAGTTTCACGTAGAGAAGTTTTAAATGCATTAGTTGCTCATAATGATGTGACGTATGAACAAGCTGAACAGATACGTACTCTAATAGCATTAAGAGACAAGATTTTACATGATTATTTAGACGAGAATTTTGCCGATTTAGAAGAAGCAATGACATTAAGACGGTATGGATTGGTTGAAATACTAACCAAAGAATGGATAACGCGCTTATCAAGCACGCCCTGATAAACGGTCAAAGATAAAGCTAAATAGATGAATCTAGAAACGCTTGTCTCAATAAGCCACGAAACCAAACGTGGGCAGCATCTCTTTGAAAGCGTTCATGCCAAATCATCGAATAATCGAACTCGCGCGTTCCAAATGGCAGCTCATACACAGCAATTTCAGATACTGTTGACGCCATGTCTTCAGCAAATAGCTTGGGGACTGTAAGTAGTAAATCACTGTCCATCACAACTCGAGCGGCTGGCACGAAATTCGGTAGATGGACAGAAACATGCCTCTTATGTCCCATTTTTTCGAGCTCTCTATCAACGGCAAAATACTCTCGACGCCCCAGCACCACTTGCACATGATCAGCTTTTAAATAACTATCTAACGTCAATTCCAGCTGAATATTCGGGTGATCTTTACGCGCTAAACAAACTAGACGATCACTCTTTAAACGCATGGCACGTATGCTTGGTGGCGGTTCTTTTGATAATACAGCGACAGCAATATCAATATTGGTTTGATCTAGCTCTAATACTCTATCTTCATCCCAAGACTTTACATCAAGAATCGCATCAGGGGCTTGCTGCCGAAAAAGGTCTAATATCTTAGGTAGAACAGTCAAGGTTCCAAAATCTGTTGTTGATAACACGAAGCGACGCTTACTTGTTTGAGGATCAAACTCACTAGGCTGAATAATGTTCTCAAGCCCTTTCAGCATATCGGATAATAGTGGCGCTAAATTCTGTGTTTTAGCGGTTGCAGACAGGCCGTGGGAGGTTCGGGTAAACAAGGGATCATCAAATAGGTCTCTCAATCGAGACAGTGAGCGACTGACAGCTGGTTGAGATACATTTAGGCGTGTTGCTGCTTTGGTAACATTCAGCTCCTCAATAAGGACCTGTAAAACGTACAGCAAATTTAAATCCACATCGGATAATCGAATCTCTGACAAAACAGCACCCCAACTAAGCTTGTTATAATTATAACCAAGAATCATAACAAGCTTTTAGAAAGGGCAATAGTACTCTCTCTAAGAAGACCTAAAAATAGAGGTATCGTGCTTTACCACATAACCCAAAGTAATAGTTATTTAGTCACATCTCGAATTTCAGCGGATGACATACCGAGTAAATACAAAATACCGTCTAGACCAAGGTTATTCATCGGACAAGGGGCCTTTTCTCTTACCAAAGGTTTTGCATGCAAAGCAACACCCAAAGCAGCATGATTAAGCATCAACAAATCATTCGCACCATCACCACACGCTATTGTTTGACTCCAATCCGACTTTTTCGCTTCAACAATATTTGTTAATAATAGTTTTTTACGTTCACCATCAACAATATCGCCTAGATGGCGACCTGTTAATGCGCCATCTTGAATTTCGAGAACATTAGCATGCACTTCAGACATCCCGTAATCCGCCTGGACACGATCAGCAAAATACGTAAAGCCACCTGATAAGATAGCGGTATGCCAACCATAATGATGCAGCACAGCCATTAAGGTGGAAATGCCATCCATATGCTGGATACGTTGATACACACTGTCCATAACATCACTGCTAAGGCCCTTTAATAAGGCTAAGCGCTGAACAAAGCTTTCAACGAAGTCTATTTCTCCACGCATAGCGCTCGCTGTGATCACTGAAATCTGCTCTCCAATCCCAGCATCAACTGCTAGCTCGTCCATTACCTCTGCCTTAATCAGCGTTGAATCCATATCAAAGACAGCAACACCTGCATTGTGGATATCCACCATAGTCGACTGATAAATATGGTCTATTCCAGTCTCATTAGATAACGCTAGCAACTCTGTGCGAATAACGGCACTATTCGCCGCCTCACTAGCCAACATAACTTGTGCAACCGCAATGGGATCACCTGCTTCAGTAAGCAAACGAATTGCCCCTTGCAGACTGCGCGCGTCTAACCAAGCGTTAAATTTATCAAGATATTCAGGGCTCAAAGCCCCCATAAGAGTAATACTGGCAGACATAAACGCTCCTAATTTAATAAGACGCCTACTATAGCAAATCGTTTTCTTTTCGCTAAGCACCTGTTCTACTTTAAAGAATTCAGAAAATAGCCGTTATGATGTGTATACTTTAGTCATTGTTCTACGTGTTACCAAAGGAAATGAATGGACATCCAGCCTAAAACCCATGCAATTCGTGCATTTATACGAGAGAAGCTCAGCGCATCAGTTGTCACCATTGCCACTTTTATTTCATTAATGATTCTTACCGTCTGTATTTTTTGGTATACGATGACCCATGCCCTGGGAAACTATTTATCACAACAAACAGAAGTATTAGGTAGCAGTTTAGCAACCCAAGCAGCTTTTAATGCTACACAGTCGATATTGAACAACGATTTATTAAGCCTTAATGTTTTGTTGAATCGACTAGTGGTTGACGACAATATATTAAGTGCTCGAGTCTATAACAAAAAAGACGAACTACTTGCAGAAGCCGACAGCGGTCATTCTGGAATGCAGTCTGAACAAGACTTTCGTCCTAACGACAAACGTCGAGTGTACAGTTCAAGCATCAAGTTTAGGGATGAAATTGTTGGTCATGTTCTTATTACTCTAGATAAAACCCCCGCCCAAGCGACACTCCAGCATTTGAATAACCTTTTAATCGGTGTTGCTATTTTTACTTGTACCATAGCGTTATTAGTGATCATACTCGTCACCAAATGGCTACTCACTCCGGTGAATGAAGCAACATCAGCGCTTATTGCTTACAGTAAAGGAAAAAGCCCTGCTGACATACCAGTACCTCCTTATAAAGAAGCACGAGCGCTACTGAAGGCTGTTACGATAGTACAGGCAATAAAACCTCAAGAGGCGATCATAGAGAAAGCAAGCGAAGCGAAAGAAGAAAAAATAGCCGAGTTAGCAAAGCCTCAATTCGAAATGAATTTCGAAGCTATTTTTGAAGAATCTAGAAACCGTAGTTGCGTGTTGTATTTCGACATTCTTAACCTAAAAGAATGGCATGAGACCATGACGCCATTGCAAGTCGCTAACCTGTTAACTCCTGTTTATAGAGCTATGTTCCAAGCAAGTGAAATGTACTTAGGTCAAGTTCATCAGTATAAAAATGATTCGGCGATCATTCTTTTCAGCGCGCGTCATTGTGAGGATAATCTCTATATTAATGCTGTCTGTACTGCCCAGCTCTTTCTGGGCTTAATGGATAAATTACTTGAAAACGATTTGTACACAAACATCCCCAAACTCAACTTTCATTTAGGCCTGCATCAAGGTAACCCCTACATAACCAATATGGTAAAAGAGAATCACTTTGAACCAGATGATATAGAAGCGCTCTTAAGCAACATTCATCAACTCAGTCGTTCAGAAAGCATGAACACCTTGGTTATTAGCGATGACATTTTCACCTTATCTCACATTCAAAACCGTGTTTTTACTGGGCTACCAGAGATAATAGAGGATGACGGCAACGAAATTTTAGCGTATGAAGTAAAAGGACTTTCTGACAAGTATAAACAACAAATTCAACAGTATGTTGAAGAGATCACCAACCCAGAACAACACCAAGACACCTAATAACCTAGTATTGCTTTGATAAAAAAGAACCCCCAATGTTGGTTGTCCAACTATTGGGGGCCACTTCATATCTGTTTTTTTAACCGAGTACGCAATCAATCATCGAGGCGGATAACATCGTCTAAAGCCAGCCCTTCCTTATCCATGATCAATCGCAGCTTGCGCAATGCCTCTACTTGAATCTGGCGAACTCGCTCACGAGTCAGACCTATCTCAGCACCAACATGCTCAAGTGTACTAGCCTCGTGACCTCGTAGCCCAAAGCGACGAGTAATCACCTCACACTGCTTCTCACTCAGTTCATTTAGCCACAATTCAATACTGTGGATAACATCACCATCTTGGCGATCAGCTTCAGGCCCTTGGTGAAGAGTGTCCGCTAAAATTTCAACCAAGCTTTTATCGTTATTCTCACCACCGAAAGTTGCATCTATCGAGCTTACCTTCTCATTAAGCCCAAGCATTTTCTGCACGTCTTCAACAGGACAGTCGAGCATTTCTGCAATTTCTTCGGCTCTTGGTTCATGATCTAGTTTCTGTGTTAGCTCACGAGCTGCCCGCAAATATACATTGAGCTCTTTAACAACGTGGATAGGCAAACGAATAGTTCGAGTTTGATTCATAATCGCACGCTCAATGGTTTGTCGTATCCACCAAGTTGCATAAGTGGAAAAACGGAAACCTCGCTCAGGATCAAACTTCTCGACGGCACGAATTAAACCTAGGTTACCTTCTTCAATAAGATCCAATAAAGATAAGCCTCTATTTAGGTAACGTCGTGATATTTTCACAACCAAACGCAAATTACTTTCTATCATGCGTTTACGTGCTTTTTCGTCACCCTTAAGAGAAAGGCGAGCGAAGTATACTTCCTCCTCTGCACTAAGCAGTGGTGAAAAACCGATTTCACTCAGATACAACTGAGTAACATCTAAATTGCGACTAGTATCAGCATCCGCATATCGAGCATTTACTGCCGATTCAAATTCTTCGTCTACTAGATCCTCATTCTCGTCATACTCACTCACAGACTCGAAATCAAAATCCTCCGTATTCGAAACTTTTGTTGCTTCTTTTTCCATATTTGCCAACTTCATGCCCCCTCCTTAAAACGCCAATTCGCTTAATTTATTTGGGTAAAACATCTAGCGGATCGATCGGCTGACCATCACGACGTACTTCAAAGTGAAGAAGTGGTCTATCCTCTCCCTTACCACCAATAACAGCAAGAGAGTCGCCAGCACGAACATTTTGTTTTTCTTTTACCAAGATCCTTTCGTTATAAGCATAAGCACTAAGGTACACATCATTGTGTTTCACTATCACAAGATTTCCATATCCAATTAGACCACTGCCTGCATATACAACCGTTCCATCAGCTGCGGCTGTTATCAAAGCTCCTTCTGCTGCTTTTATATCTATACCTTTACTACTAACGCCGCTATTTGAAAAGCCCCTAGTGACCTGACCGTCTACTGGCCAGAACCAATCACTGGTGATTTTACTGTCTTTAGTGTCGCTCTTTGGTGACGTTACAGCTGTTTTAGTCGTTGTCGGCGTCACTGTTTTGACTGGTGTACTTTTCGCGCTCTGCACTATTAAAGGAGTTGAAGACGATGATGATTTCGGACTTACTGATGCGACAGATCCTCCACTATTTACCAGACGAATTTTTTGCTTTGGATAAATTGTATAAGGCGCATCAATACGATTAGCTTTCGCTAAATCTCGATAGTCTAATCCGTAGCGAAAGGCAATAGAGAACAAGGTTTCACCACTTTGAACACGATGAATACCGGAAGATGGAATAGAAGAAACACTGGCATTATTCGATGCATATGTGCGGTTATTTTTCGCCGAATAATGGAGCACTTCATAAGAGCAACCAGATAAAAAAAGACAAAAAAAACCTAGCCAACCCATCAAGCGGGTTAGCGATAAAATATTCTGTCTATTCGCTACACTACAAAAAATAGCTCATCACCTTAACTGCCACTTACAACCCATTATTTACATTTGTGTCTTTTCGTAAAAAAATGTAAGAAATGAGAACCACACTCAAAAACCCCATAAAAACAAAGACTACGGGAAGCAAAAAATCCATTGGCCAATAAAAATTGATACCATTCCAAGGCAAAATCAAATGCTCTTGTATAGGGTATTTCTTATCCCCAATTAGCGCCCACTCATCTGTCACTTTCCACGGCCACACCTTTACTAGCGCACCTAGCATAACACCTGTTAAAACAGAGAGAGTCATGGACCTTACATGATTAAGTAAATAACGCAGAATTTTAGAAAAGCTCAACAGCCCTATCAGTGCTCCCGCTGCAAAAGTGGCAATCACGGCAAGATCGACACTCTTAACTGCAGACAGAATAAATCCATACATCCCCATCATCAGCAACAGAAAACTCCCGGAAATCCCAGGCAAAATCATTGCACAAATGGCAATCATCCCAGAGAAAAACACCATAATAAGGGATGTGTTCAGTTGAGTGGGAACCAGTAATGACAAACTAGAACCTATCGCAATCCCAACAATAAGGCCCGCAAAATGCCTATGGGTAAAGCCTTCTATTTGACTAATTAAAAAATAAGCAGACGCTAAAATAAGGCCAAAAAAGAAGCTCCATAGATAGCTGGGGTATTCTAATAAAAGATGTGTAATTAAACCCGCCAGCAAGAAAATACTGGTCACAATTCCAGCCCCCAATGATAATAAGAAAGCACCATCAAAATGCTGCCACAAAGCTTTGACGTTGCCTTTAAATAACATACATAAGCTATCTTTATTAACGCCACTCAAGGCATTAATAAGGCGTTCATAAACTCCTAAAATGAACGCAATCGTACCACCAGAAACACCCGGGACAATATCAGCCGCGCCCATCAATACGCCACTCAAGTACACTTTCAGCCATTTAGGCATATTCCATTCCTTCCAATAAAGGGACAAAATATGCAGACTCAGTCCCTAAGCATTTCCAACGATCACCTTCTTTTCGCCAACAACCAATCTGTGGGCTAGGATGATCAATTGGCATAATAAGAATCCCTTGCTGCTTTAAGCAATTTGTTAAAGCCAACGGAATTTTGCTCGCCATCGCGGTAATAATAACAGCATCCATCTCTACTTTATTTGGCCAACCAGCCTGACCATCACCAAACAAATATTCAACATTATTCACCCCCATTGATGACAAGCGCTGTTTCGCCAGTAGATAAAGCGACTCTTGACGTTCGACAGTGTGAACTTTATTAAAAAAATGCGACAAGATACGAGTTTGATAACCAGAACCAGTTCCCACTTCCAACACACGCCCAAGTCGAGAATGAGACAGCAGCCATTCTGTCATTCTAGCAACCGTCAGCGGCTGACTAATCGTCTGATTTCGACCAATTGGAAGTGGGGTTGCCGAATACGCAAGATGGGAAAAGGCGGGCTCAACAAAATCATGACGAGGAACAGACCCCATTAAAGCTAATAGCTCTTCATGACTAATCCCATGCTCTCTAAGCTGATGAATCATCCTAGAGGACCGAGACTCAGAGTGTGTTATTAACCAATTAAGATCGTGAAGACTCATAGGGTTATTGTATCAGTCCATCTTTCAAGTGGTGACTGGGCTTCATAGCAGGTCATATCGGTGTGAATTGGCGTAATGGAAACATAACCATTTTCAATCGCACAAAAATCTGTCCCTTCAGACATATCATGAGGCTCAGACAAAGCGCCAATCCAGTAGCTCGGTAAACCACGCGGGTGCTGTGCAGAAATTGGGGCTTGAGCTTTATGACGATAGCCTAAACGCGTAACCTGAATACCTTTTAACTCGCCGTATGGAACATCTGGAACATTGATATTCAGTAAAATACCCGCTGATAAAGTAAGCGTCGGAGCATCTTTTAGTAGTTGAATAACAACCTTTGCAGCCGTCTCAAAATGCTGACTCCCAACCAAAGAAATAGCCAATGCCGGACGGCCTAGGTGACGCGCTTCCATCGCCGCAGCAACGGTACCAGAATAAATAACATCGTCACCCAAGTTGGCGCCATGATTGATGCCAGATACGACCAAATCAACCTCACCATCAACCATCCCAGACAGCGCCAAATTGACACAATCTGTCGGTGTACCATCGACACGAAAAAAATGTGGCCGAACTTCAGTAGGTTGCAGTGGGCGAGTTAACGTCAAAGAATTGCTCGCACCGCTACGATTTCGATCAGGGGCGACCACTAAAACATCGTATTCTTGCTGTAAATGTTGTGCTAACGTTTGTATGCCAACTGCATCAAGACCATCATCATTGGCGATCAATATTCTCATGATATTTCTCAGCTGACTTATCCGTAAAATCAATCATCTCGCGAAGTAAACTGGTCGCAAAACACCCTTTTGGTAAAGAAAACTCCACAATCAGTTGCGTATTCTCTTCGCTTTCTCTTAGCAATTCCCACGCCATGTTCATAGGAACAAGACGAGCTAACCGACTATCTCTAGAAAGATCAAAAGCAATGAGTGAATCAACTAAGTCCATACTCTCTGACAAAGAGCTTTTAATTGCTGCCTCTCTCTGTGCGCCTGTACCCGCTTCCCAACCTGCACTAATCATAGGTAAAACAGGGCTTATACTGCCGCGCTGCACACTTAAATGCATCAAAGCACCAACTTCCTTCACGCGGAATTGCTCATCTTTGTGCTGAAACTGAGCGATATCACCATCACACAAACGCATCCACATACCATTTTCAACTTGGTCACTTAAGGCTTCATTGAAACACCAAGATCGAATAGCAGATAACCAGAAAGACTCTGTCTTAGAAAGCTTGCGGCGACTTTGCCGCCCTTTTAAGACAAAGTCTTTCCCATAGTGCAAATTATTACCGTTTATACCAAAGCGCTGCGGACCATAATAATTAGGCACACCACTTAGTTTTATCAGATTCAAGCGGGCTTCAAGTTCATCCAGATCACCATGAATACCGCGCATTCGAATCACAAAACGATTCGCTAAATGCGTTCCGGTACGAAGCTTTTTGGAATGACGTAACTGTGCAACCACTCGAACACTTTCAGGCTCCCTGAACGCTTCTTGAATCGTCGACAAGTCTGGTTCTTGATTCAAAACATGCAAACAGAACCACTGGCGCGTACAAGCATGGCGATCTTTTACGCCACTGTAAGTCACTTTATTAGGTGCAATACCAGCAAGTTGAGCCAAACGTTTAGCAAGAAAATCGGTATTTACTCCTTCCTTTTCAATAAATACGAAGCAAAATTCCCCTTTACCATCAGGTTCAAAACCTAATTGCTCTTCAACATAAAAATCCTGTACATGGGTTTTCAAATCCCCAGTAACCGTCGGCTTAGACCAAGCGTATCGCCATTCGGTATTCATATTTGATCCTGTTTAAAAATGAGAGCAACCGCTTCAACTGCGATTCCCTCTTTACGCCCTGTAAACCCCAACTTTTCCGTTGTTGTCGCTTTCACATTAACCGTGCCGATATCAACCGCTAAATCCTCGGCAATATTCGCTCGCATTGCATCAATATAAGGACGCATTTTTGGCGCTTCAGCAATAATAGTGACATCAACATTAGCCACACCAAAACCCAGTGCCTGTATTTCTTGGTAAGCACGTTTTAATAAGATTCGACTATCAGCTCCAGCGAATGCGTCGTCGGTATCAGGGAAATGCTTGCCTATATCACCCAGTGCTGCAGCGCCCAACAAAGCGTCTGTTAAAGCATGTAGAGCTACATCGCCATCAGAGTGAGCTATCAGCCCTTGAGAATAAGGAATTGATACACCGCCCAGAACAATGTGATCACCTTCACCAAATTTATGTACATCAAAACCATGGCCGATACGAAATGGCATCATGATAGTTACTCCTGTGCGATACAATGCACTGTTAGTGTAATTTTGAAAGGTAAGAGTACAGCGCTTCTGCGATCAGCAAATCTTCAGGTAAGGTTATTTTAATGTTGCTACTCTCACCAATAACTAGGTCCGGATGCCAACCAATAAATTCCATCGCAGAGCATTCATCCGTTATAGAAACGCCTTCTAATTGCGCTCTTTCTAATGAATCCAAAAGGGCTGAAAGAGGAAATTTTTGTGGTGTCTGAGCCAACCAGATAGCACTCCGGTCCAGCGTTGCATCCACTAATGGCTGCTCTGCTAACTGAAGTTTTACCGTATCTTTAGCAGGCATCGCTAAAATAGCACCGTGTTCAGATTGGTGGTTCATAATTCGATTAAGCGCGTCTTGGCTCAATAAAGGTCTCGCCGCATCATGAACCAACACTACTTGATGTTCATTTACATCAGGCATACCTAAAAGATAGCGTAATCCTTTTTGCACTGTGTCGCTGCGCTCTTCACCACCAACAAAGGCTTTTACCAGCTCATGATTATACCACTTAGAATGCTGCCAATAAGCGTCTTCTTGGCCAACACCAACCAACACACCAGCGATTAATGGATGCGAAATAAACAAGGCTATGGTTCGGTCTAGAATGGTTTCCCCAGCAAGTGATAAATATTGCTTGGGAAAACTTGCTTGCATACGCTGACCAACACCAGCAGCAGGGATAATAACCCAGAAAGCCTGTGTCATTTTTTATTTACCATACGATAAAATACTTCACCATCTTTTATATATTGCAACTCACTACGAACGTGTTCTTCTACCGCCTCTTCTCCAAGGCGAAGATCATGTACTTGCGCTCTAAGTGCTTGATTTCGATGTTTTAAGCGTAAATTTATTCGTTCCTGATAAGCAATTTGCTTTGCCAGCTCTTCTTGGCGCTTAACGCCCTGTTCACCAAAGTACAAATGATAAGATTGATAACCCACGGCACAGACGAAGAAGAAAATTAACAAACGCGCCATAACACCCTCAGAAGCCTAAAAATACATTCCTTATTATCAAAGGAATTGAATCAAAAAAAAATAAAAAAGGGAGAACCAAGTTCTCCCTTTTTTAAGTCAAGACGATATTAAGCTTGACCTTTAATCTCAGAAAGACCTTTGTACGGAGCTTTACCACCTAATTGCTCTTCAATACGTAGCAATTGGTTGTATTTAGCAACACGGTCAGAACGACATAGGGAACCCGTCTTAATTTGGCCAGCTGCTGTACCTACTGCAAGGTCTGCAATAGTCGCGTCTTCTGTCTCACCAGAACGGTGAGAAATAACAACAGTAAAACCAGCATCTTTTGCCATCTTAATAGCAGCTAACGTCTCAGTTAAAGAACCGATTTGGTTAAACTTGATTAAGATTGAGTTCGCAATGCCGTTATCAATACCGCGTTTCAAAATCTTAGTGTTGGTAACAAAAAGATCATCACCCACTAATTGGATTTTATCGCCCATTAATTTAGTTTGATGTGCGAAGCCATCCCAGTCTGACTCGTCAAGACCGTCTTCGATAGAAACAATCGGATACTGCTTAGTAAGGTCTTGTAAGAAGACGTTGAACTCTTCAGACGTAAATTTCTTACCTTCACCTTTAAGGTTGTAGATGTTTGCTTCTTTGTCGTAAAACTCAGAGGCAGCACAATCCATCGCCAAAGTGATGTCTTTACCTAGCTCGTAACCTGCTGCTGCAACGGCTTCTTTAATAACAGCCAATGCTTCAGCATTGGATGACAAATCAGGGGCAAAACCACCTTCATCACCAACTGCTGTACTTAAACCACGATCGCTCAATACTTTTTTCAGCGCATGAAAGATTTCAGCACCGTAACGTAATGCTTCGCGAAAATTTGGCGCACCAACTGGTTGAATCATGAATTCTTGAATATCAACGTTGTTGTCTGCATGCTCACCACCATTAATGATGTTCATCATAGGCACAGGCATTGAGTAAACGCCTGGTGTGCCGTTGATGTCAGCAATGTGAGCGTATAATGGGATTTTCTTAGAAATTGCTGCCGCTTTCGCCGCTGCCAAAGAAACCGCCAAAATAGCGTTAGCGCCAAAAGTAGATTTGTTTTCTGTGCCATCTAGATCAATCATAATCTGATCTAATTCTGCTTGAGCAAGGGCATCTTTGCCGATCAAAGCGTCACGGATAGGACCGTTAACCGCTGCAACCGCTTTCAATACACCTTTGCCTAGATAACGACTTTTGTCGCCATCACGTAATTCTAATGCTTCACGAGAACCGGTAGAGGCACCAGACGGTGCACACGCTGAACCTACGGAGCCGTCTGCCAAAATAACATCAGCTTCAACAGTAGGATTACCACGAGAATCTAATACTTCTCTGGCCTTAATATCAACGATTTGACTCATAACAAACCTCTTAAAATAAATGAAAAATCACAAACTACCTGTTTGCTCAAATTATTTTTCTTTTCCTGCGTATTTAAGTGCCGCATGTACAAAGGCACTAAACAGGCCGTGTCCATATCTAGGTGTAGAAGTGAACTCCGGATGGAACTGACAAGCAACAAACCAAGGGTGATCGGCAATCTCTACCATCTCAACCAAAGAATTGTCTTCTGAACGACCTGAAATCGTCAGACCTGCTTTCATCAGATCTTCAACATAAAAGTTATTTACTTCATAACGATGACGATGACGCTCTTTTATGACCGCTTCACCATAAGCTCCAAAGGCTTTTGTGCCTTCCGTAAGGTTACAGTTTTGTGCGCCAAGACGCATCGTTCCACCTAGATCGGATTCCTCTGACCGGATTTCTTTGGAACCCTCTGCATTGGTCCATTCTGTAATCAGACCAACAACTGGGTTCTCTGCTTTTAAATTAAACTCGGTGCTGTGTGCACCGGCTAAATTTGCCACATTGCGAGCAAATTCGATAACCGCTACTTGCATACCCAAACAAATACCTAAGTAAGGCACTTTGTTTTCACGAGCATACTGAGCTGTTAATATCTTACCTTCAACACCACGTTCGCCGAAACCACCAGGAACAAGAATAGCGTCCATTCCTTTTAATTGATCAGTACCTTTTTCTTCGATACTTTCAGAGTCAATGTAATGCAGTTTCACTTTAGTACGAGCGTGAATGCCCGCATGGTCCATCGCTTCAATCAAAGACTTGTAGGCGTCCAACAACTCCATGTATTTACCAACCATGGCGATATTGATTTGCTTTTCAGGGTTCAATTTCGCTTGAGTCACTTTATTCCAGATTTCAAGGTCTGGCATGTTACAATCTAAGTTGAAGTGTTCAACAATCAAGCTATCTAAGCCTTGGTCGTTCAACATCTGAGGGATACGGTAAATAGTATCGGCATCAGGAAGGGAAATAACCGCGCGTTCTTCAACGCTGGTAAACAAGGCGATCTTCTTACGCTCTGGCGCTTCGATAGACACTTCAGAACGACAAATAAGAATGTCTGGCTGAATACCGATAGAACGAAGTTCTTTCACAGAGTGTTGGGTAGGCTTGGTTTTGGTTTCACCGGCAGTACGAATGTAAGGGACAAGAGTCAAATGCATGAACAAAGCACGACGTGCACCCAATTCAACTTTAAGCTGACGTACCGCTTCTAAGAAAGGTTGTGATTCGATATCACCAACCGTACCACCGATTTCAACCAAAGCAACATCTGCGCCTTCAGCACCAGAAATAACGCGGCGTTTAATTTCATCGGTAATATGAGGAATAACTTGAACGGTTCCACCAAGGTATTCACCACGACGTTCTTTTTTAAGAACATGTTGATAAACACGGCCACTGGTGAAGTTATTGCGTTTGCCCATTTTAGTGGAAATAAAACGCTCGTAGTGGCCTAGATCTAGATCCGTTTCGGCACCGTCTTCTGTAACGTAAACTTCGCCGTGCTGGAAAGGACTCATGGTGCCAGGATCCACGTTGATGTATGGATCTAGCTTTAGCATGGTGACTTTTAGACCACGAGATTCAAGGATAGCGGCCAAAGATGCTGCTGCCAAACCTTTACCAAGAGATGAAACTACACCGCCTGTAACGAAAATATATCGTGTCGCCATGAGTGTTTAACCCGCCTTACAAATATAAAAAAATGAGATTTGAAGGCACATGACAATGTACCTTCAGGACGGGGGAAAATAATAACATCGGAAGCCCCTTCACTCAATGTAAAACACAGTTGTTTTACATTGAGTGAAGGATTCACTACAAGAAAAATCAAGACAGTGAAAGCAGAGCTATAAATCCAGCTCCAAGACAGGCGTTTTAGAGCGGGAACAACAAGGCATCACAAGCTTACCTTGGGCATGTTCTTTATCCGTCAAAAAGACATCTCGATGATCTGGGGTTCCGTCTATAACTCCTGTTTGGCAAGTGCCACAAACACCCGATTCACAAGAGACGGCAAGGAAAACACCATTAGTATCTAATACTTCAAAAATACTCTGGTCAGCTTCAACATCAAAAACCTCACCTGTACTATGAATTTTCACTTTAAACGCGGTATTTTCACTTACATTTTCATCGAGCGCTGGTGCTGCAAAAAACTCTCTATGCAAACGATCTTCAGGCCAACCTAACATTTTTGCCTGCTGCAAGACGCCATTAATAAAATCCGCTGGACCACAAATATACAGTTCCGAGTCATTCGAATGACATGACAACACATTCACTACATCCATGCGGCTAGACCCCGCCACCTGGCTATAATGGAAATGCATTTTATCTGCAAAAGAGGATGCCTCTAACGCAGAAGAAAAGGCGGCCGTCTCAGGAGATCTTGCACAATAGTGAAATTCAAAAGGCAGTCCCATTTTTTGCAAATGCTGCGCCATTGGCAGCATTGGCGTTACTCCAATACCACCAGCTACTAAAACGCTATGACGCTTTGTTTCCACCAAAGGAAAATGGTTTTTCGGTTCACTTATTGAGATAGAATCACCTATGCTCAAATTATGAACTTCAGCGGATCCACCTCTTGATTGTGGGTCTTTTAAAACCGCAATTTCATAGTACTGCGCGTCTTCTTGAAGACGACACAATGAATATTGGCGGGTTAAACCACTTGGCAACTTAATATCAATATGCGCCCCTGCTTCAAAAGCAGGTAGCGCCGAACCATCTACAGAGCCCAGCACAAGTCGAACAATTCCTCGCGCTTCTGTGACCATATTTCTTACAATGACCGGAATCATTTGGCACTCCTAATCTATTATTCTTATTAACCAGAGAGCCAAAGAAGCAGCGCTCTGGTAAGCACCTACTTAATTAAAATGACACTGTCTGCAAAGGTGCAGTAGTTTGTGTGTTTGAAGTATTGCCCTGCTCTTTTCCAAGCTGCTCATTCGCAATCACACGATCTATAATTCGTCGTGATTGAACACCACCGGCATCAATGTCTAGCTTCAATAAGTCATAGTCTGGAAATGCTAATAAGTTTTGTTGTTGACGCTCAAGCACCTCTAAATCTTCTGCGAAAATTTTGCCTTGCCCTTCACGAATAGTATCGGTTAGCGCTTTATCTTCCGGTTTAAAATTACGCGCCATTCCCCAAAAATACCAAATAGACGTTTCTGTTTCTGGAGTAATAAAATCCACTACAGTACTGCTAGCCTTTTTGTCTGCTGGCGCTTCAAAGCCGCCATTACCAGCATGAGCAACACCAACATCAATCATCACATGAGAAGGCGGACTGAAACGACAAATTTGCCAGCGATCTACTAAAACGTCATCGGCCAAACCATTACCACGCAAAGCAGCTTGCCAAAATGGTGGTGCCATGATGTTTTCCATATAACGACTGGTAATGACTTTATCACCTTCTACTGTCGTAGAAACTGGTGATTCATCAATTTCCTTCTGACCAATACTACTAGCATGAACGTAGGTTTCATGGGTCAAATCCATCAAGTTATCCACCATAAGGCGATAATCACAATTGATATGATACAAGCCTCCACCATAAGCCCATTCAGGATTTACAGCCCATTCTAGATGAGGGATCAATGATTTATCAGCTTGAGATTGGTCACCTGGCCACACCCAAATGAAACCATAACGCTCTTCAACTGCGAAGGATTTCATACATGGAAAGCCTTTTACTCGCTGCAAAGGCATTTCTTTGGTTTTGCCATCCGCGCCCATTTTTAAGCCATGGTAACCACAAACCAAAAGACCGTCTTCCACATAACCTAAAGACAGAGCGGCACCACGATGTGGGCAAAAATCCAATACCGCAGCAATTTCATTTTCGAGGGAACGGTATAAAGCGATGCTTTCACCACAGATCTTACGACCAAGAGGTTTACTGCCCATAACCTCTTCAGACATAGCTGCGACATACCACGCATTTTTTGGATAAGTTTGCTTACTCATTGGAATTCTCCTGCTTTTATTTTTATTTATTGGATCCAATATAGATGAAAAAAAACATAAAACAATATAGATATATATTAATTGGATCCAATATGCGTAAAATGAATAACACCAAAAAAACTAAATTATTGATAAATAAACACTTCTTTATTGGATCCAATTATTCCTTTTTTGTCTTCGTATGCGTTATGATAATTTTTCATAAAAAGTAGGGGCCAGAGCTATGAACAAACCTGGACAACAAGTAATTAGTCGATTACGACAAATGATTTTATCTGGCGATTTGGCCTCAGGACAACGCCTTGCAGAGATCCCCACCGCTGAGCAACTTGGTGTTTCACGAACTCCGGTACGCATTGCCTTCAGGACTTTAGAACAAGAAGGTCTACTAACGAAACTGTCCGGACGGGGGTATATTGTCCGCCAAGTGACACAAGCAGAAATCAGCGGTTCTATCGAAGTACGCGGCGTGCTCGAAGGGTTAGCCGCAAGACAAGCCGCTGAAAATTCGCTATCCAACGAACAAAAACATGAACTATTAACACTATTAAGACAAGGTGATGACTTATTCGTAAAAGGCAGCATAGACGAACAAGATCTCGCCCTTTATCACGACATAAATCAGCGCTTTCATCAGATTATTATTGAAGCCAGCTTGAACCCTGCCATCGCTGAAGCATTAAGCCGCAATGAACACCTTCCCTTTGCTTCCGTTAGCGCTTTAGCATTTGATCAAAATAACTTAGCTCAAGAATATCGACGCTTTAACTTTGCCCATATGCAACACCACGCCGTCTTTGATGCCATCACTAACGGCCAAGGGAGTCGTGCTGAAGCCATCATGCGGGAACATGCAAACGCTACTCACGGCTACGCAAAAACATTCTCCAAAATGGAAGAAAGCGGTGAGAAGATGCAAGTTCTAAACAATGTGAATTCAGCTCTCTAAATTCTCTAAGAAACTCCCCCATCAAATGAGCTAAGCTAGATCGGTATTCCCTATTGGTACCTCTAATATATTCCCAACACCAATCGGCTGCCCTATCATTTCGTCATAAGCACTGCGATGACAAAGCACCGTAGCGCCAACGGACTTGCCTTTAAACAACGCCTGTAGGTCTAATTTGTTATGGCTGGTTATAAAACGTCCATTGTCCGTTTCGATGTATTGCTCGTCTCCATCAATCACCACTGATAGCTGGTAAAGGTTAGACTCCAAAGAATGCAGTTTGACCTTATCAACATGAAGAATTTTTTTAAGCTCTTTCAGCAACATAACAGTCTTCCTTTATGGCTTTACTTAAGTACGTACCTCATTGCATTATCAGTTCACATAAAGTGGAGAATCACCTTAACAAGCTCGCGCTAACTACCAGTAAAAAAACAAAAAACAGGAGAAATCATGGCTATTGATATTTACGACAGCTATGCAAATTCAACCGATGTCCAAACTGCTCTAAACAAAATTAAATCCTATACTAAGCAGCCAAATCGCTGCTTGATAGGTTTAACTGGTGGGCCAGGCTCCGGAAAGAGCACTCTAGCGAACTATTTACTCGATCACTTTACCAAGCAACAAGACACTCAAGTGGTTTGTCTCTCAATGGACGGTTTCCATTTATCAAAAGAGCAGCTTCATCGCCTGCCCAATGCCGAAGATGCTTTTGCTAGGCGCGGTGCGCCTTGGACATTTGATAGCGTGGCCTTTGTCGAACGGGTGAAGAAAATTAAACAAAGTTACCAGCAAGAAGATATATTGTGGCCAAGCTTTGACCATGCCCTTGGCGACCCAATTGCAAACGACGCATCGATCAAAAAAGAAACAAAAGTCATATTAATAGAAGGGTTATATCTGTTACACCAACAAGATGGCTGGCAAGAGTCACAAGCCTTATTCAACGAACATTGGTTTTTAGACATTCCTGTTGACGTGGCAATCGAGCGCTTGGCAAATCGCCATATGCAGGCTTGGGGGTTTAGCCATACACAAGCAATGAACAGGATAAATCAAAGCGATGGCTTAAACGCTGAACTAGTTGCAACATACAAAGATCAGGCAGATTGGCTATTAAAAATATAGCCACTTTTTATCTACACTTTCTGCATTGCAATGGCTTCTGCACTGCGCTCAAAAGTCAGGTTAATGCGCAAAAACATACCTTGAATCGCTTCAACCTGGCTGGAATTGCCTTCCAAAGCAAGTAGCTCGTAATATAAAGACTGACTGGCTTTTTCAAAGCTATCATCACACCGCCCCTTACTTGCTAATAAAAATGCTTCTGCCAAGGCTGTCTGCCACCTTTCTAATGATTGCAGTTGCTTACCAGCCAAGTTTTCACAAATGGAACGCAGGCGAACAGACACATGTCCGAGATTCAAAGCAGTTAATGCTAAATCTGTAATAGCACGTGACTTAGAACCTTGATCGTAATTTGTTAAGCGCAATAACCTATCAGCCATCCGACGGTTATACCAAGCAGCAGGAGCAGCATGTTGGTTGACTTTCAATAAATCTTGGTAAGTCGTTTTAAATATCCTGTGAACCAACAACTGAACACTTGGCCCTGTAATTAAGTGGAATACCCAAAACAAAATACTTACGCCAGCAAAAATAGCCATGGCAGAGCTTATTGTGAAATCAATAGAAAAAGCCCGACTCATATCTCGACTAGGACTCACAAGAATAGAAAAAGGAATACAAAACCCTAAACCATATGGCAAAGTCTGACGATCAAAGAGAAGCAACAAACCGATAAAATAAGGTACAGCTAGTACAAGTAACAAAATTTCTAATTGGCCAGAACTCTGAGCCAATAAGTTTAACGCAAATAAAACCGCTACCAGTACCGCCACGACGACACCAATTAGCAGCCGTTTCAAAACCACTTTTAGAATCATCAAGGGCAATCGAGCCAACATGATAGAAAAAATGACTGGTAAAATCATAATCATAAGCGCAGCTGAAGAACCCGTACTAACCCAAATACAAGCACCCATTAAAAATACAACCATAGTACGAATACCAATGATGAGTCCCGCTAGTGGGTCACGATAAGTCAGCATACTAGGTGCATTCAGCAAGGTGCTATCGCGCTCTTCCAGTGCACGAAAAGCTCGCAACAAAACAGTCAATTCCGATGTAATCTCTGCACCGACATTCAGCAAATGAGATTCGAAAGGCACCTCTGAGTCATTATTCAAACGATAGTCAGCAAGGTCACTGCGTAATGTTTTGACTTGTTCTAAGCAATAATCAAAATCTTCTGATTCTGCAATCCGTCCAAATGCGTCTCTCAATCGATCGAGCAGTTTAGTTAAAGTAGGAGTCATCAGCTCTGTATGGCGACGCTGTAAGCGACCAAATATTTGTACCAAGGCCAACAAAGACAAAACTTTTTGAGCCAATTGATTAGCCGCTCGTGTATGCCCTGGTCCTTTTGGACCTTCATAACTCACCGCGCTAGAGTCTTCGCTAACCATACCTAACGTCGCCATAATGCCATCAATCTGTTTATGGCGATTTTCATGAGTTCCTGACTTATCCAATTCCGTCACTAGATACTGTAAAGTCTGATTAATAACCGATCTTGCTTGTCGTTGCAGGCTGTCTTTTACCTTTACAGGCCAGAACATATGACTGACTACGCCAGCGCAAATAGAGCCAATAATGATTTCGCTAACTCTCGCTTGAGCAATATCAAACACCGCTTGGCTGTCAGCAGTGGATGGGCTAGCCATCACCATTAATACAATAATCTCCGACGTTACTGCTGCCATGGCGAACGCATAGACAAAGTTAGCTTGTCGAACCATAGCAGATAAAGCGGAATTCACCCCCAACCACAACGCCAGAACACCTAAAGCCAAATAAGGGTAAGGCATTAAATACGCTAACAACACAATACCAAATAGGCCGCCAATAATCGTCCCGATAATTTGGCACATAGCCTTTTCAATCACCAAACCGCTTTCAGGGCGCATTTGCAAAAAAACAGCGGAAACCAATGCCCAGTATGGACGATCAAGATTTAGAGATAAGGCAAGAGTGAGCGCCATCGCCATTGCGATAATGCCTTTCAGCGCAAAAATAACTGCCTGTTTTTCTGGTAAAAACAGATTGCGAAGCACTATCCCCAAAGCGATCTCCTTACTGTTTAGCCAGATGAATAGTGGCCGTCATGCCAGCGCTAAGTTGAGTTCCTTCTGGTAATGAATCAAGCTTAATATCAACAGGAATACGCTGCGACAAGCGCACCCAGTTAAAGGTTTGTTGAACCTGCGGCAAAAGCTGACCATTACTTTGGGTATTGGTGTTCGCTATGGCTTTACCAATACTCACTACATGACCTGTCAATGGCTTACCACCACTCAGCAAGGTGATTTTGGCTGGCTGATTTAAATGAACAAGCGGTATTTTGGTTTCCTCAAAGTAGCCAGTCACATAAAACGAATTAGATTGAACAATCGCAAAAACAGGAGAACCCTGCCCAACATAATTTCCTTTACGCAAATTCAGATTAATAATATGACCAGATACTGGAGCATAAACATTAGTACGATCCAAATTAAGCTGCGCGGTTTCTTGTTGCGCAACGGCCAAATCGTAATTAGCTTTGGCAATTTCAGTACTAATGCGTGACGACTCTAGATCTTCTGCGCTAATAGCTTCTTGTTTTCGCAAAGCTGTGCGCCGTTCATTTTTATGCTTCTCTAGCTGCCAAGTGTATCTAGCATTTTCTGTGCTGGCTTTACTTTGATTAAGCGCAGCTTGGTAGCGCTGTCGGTCTACACTAAAAAGTAATTCGCCTTCTTTGACCATTTGATCATCGGTGATTTTCAGGTCTGTCACCCAACCAGAAACATCAGGTGCAACTGTCACGATTTCAGCGCGAATACGCCCATCTCGAGTCCATGGTGAATGCATATAATCATTCCACACCCACCGACCGGCAAACAGCGCAGCCAAAATAACCAATAAAGTAATAAAAATTCGTAGATATTTTTTCATTGATTTATCTTCCACCTAGGACATAAACAGTCAGAGCCAAATAGCACACAAACAAAGACACTTCGAACCAAGCAACTTTCCAAATACGGTCGTACCAGTCTAAACGATGAAGAACAAAGCGCGTGAGTGCCGCTAACAAGAAAGCGATAGGAAAGTAAACAACCAGAGGGCTAAACTCCAACCCACCAAGAGCAGCAATTTGAAGCATTAAGAAATCCTGTCACGTTAATATATTAGGCAATGTACCGACGTTATCGGAAGCCCGTTCATTGATTAAGCATAGAATTATATCTAGATAACACCAAAAAATTGTGCACCTAACAGCCAAATAAAAGCACAACTATTTCGGCAAGCACTTTTCTAGACACCTTTAGGAAAAGGTAAATTTTGATTTAGAAGCCAACACACTTTGAGGTGCGTATAATCTGGGTGCTGCCATAGATCGCCAATCGCAACCAATGTATCACCCTCATACAAATAAGGAAGATGCTCTCGCCACCAACTAGGAATAGCGTGATCATTAAACCATTTTTTTAATTTACGAGTTGTGCCATTAGGCATTAGTAAGCTTTCACCTTGTGGTCGTGCTTTCAATACACATGACTCGCTTCCGGTAACGCAAACGCAGTCAAAAGCGCGCTTAAAGCTTTCCCCTGGACACAATGCAGCCAGTTTAACGTCTTTATCCAGAGGCAATAGATATACTGTATTCTGATGACGCATTATACGACCACGAGAAAACTCAAATTCTGGTTGCTTGTCCTCTGCACTAGAAAACATAGCGGCAACACTTTCCAGCTGAGATTGCGACAATGAAACATCATTATCCTGTAAAAAATGTCGCCACCAAAACAACCTTTCTTCAAATGGCTTATCTGCAATACATGACAAATCCAGACCGCCAAACTCGTTACACCAACTGACTAACTGCTGATGAGCAAACTGAGAAAGCATCTCGTAATCCGTGGCAATTCGCTCAGCACTCGAGACGATGCTAGATTCCATTTTTGGAAAACGCTCTTTTAAAATCGGCACAACACTTTGACGAAGAAAGTTACGTGTAAAGCGCTCATCGTCATTCGATTCATCATTAATGTGAGTCAATTGATGCTGATATGCATAGGTTTCAATATCCTTTTTCGACACCTTTAAAAAGGGTCGAATTAAACAAGCCCCGCTATTTCCTATTAATCTTTCTTGCGGAATGCCCGCTAACCCCTTTCCACCAGTTCCACGCAACAAACGGAACAATAGAGTTTCAACCTGATCGCCAGCATGATGAGCAAGCAAAATAACGTCTTGCTTACCCATTACTTTATGAAAGGCTTGGTAACGAGCATTGCGAGCTGCATCTTCTAGGGATGCTTGAGCCTCCAACTGCACCCGCTCAGCAACAAAAGACACATCAAGGTTGGTGCAAATCATCTCACAATGCTTTAGCCAATTATCGGCATTAGCACTTAAACCATGATGAACATGAAGCACGACAAGTTGCCGTTTTTGCTCCACTGAGATTTGATTGACCAAGGCATGAAGCAAAACATGAGAATCGACACCACCACTAAAGCCAACCCACACTTTTGCCTGCTTAGAGAATACAGCGGCAATCCACTCAGCATTAAACCTGAGAGGAGATAGAGAAGTCAGCGGTTTAGAGATTGATCGTTTCATTATAAAGCCCGAAAGCAAAGCACCTTAAACGCAATGTGTCGTCCTAAAATAGGTTGACAGTTTTTAGGCCAGCTCCTGTAGCTGGCCTTTCTCTTTTCGCACTTGATTCGGTGTTTTCATCTTGAGGCT
>NZ_QPJQ01000041.1 GCF_003337275.1 Marinomonas foliarum
AAACTGGCAGCCAATAGGTGATGTGGAATTAAATCCAGAGCAACACAAAGACGCTGCTTAATTATTTTAGGCGACAACTACCTTGAAAGACGCCGCAGACGCCTCTCGGCAGTAACACTAAAACCATTAGACATACATAAATTCATAAGAAGAACATTTATTTATTGATCAGTATAAATATATTCTATAGTAAATAATTGCAGAAAAACAGTATTACCTGGATTTTGTATAATTCACTATAAACCTACCATTAAAGCTAATTGTAAAATAGAAGATAATAGTATATGGACATAGGTTATTTATGGGATTAATTTTTTTACTATGTAGCGGATGGTTGACTTTAAATAACAAAAAACTACTTGCCAATATCAATATTCCATACAATCAAAGAGAGATTAATAAGGTTTTTAAGAAACTGCTTAGGAAACATACGATCAAGTTGAGCCAACGACCCTCGTTTTCTTCAAACCACCAAACACAACAGACAACCCAGTTGTTTTACCCCTTACTGGTCACTCAATTCGGTAATTTAGTCTCATTGATTAATCTTTGAACGGATTAACCCCTTGCAGCTCGTATCCTCTGATCAACCCGAGACACGTTGGCAAGAGCAAACAAACGCATAGAAGTAACCTCATGCAAGGCATCTTCCATCGTTGGGTCACTCATGCTGTACCAATGTTGCATGCAGTCAATACGAAACATAGTAGACAGTGGATATCCCATTGCCAGCTTGGGGATAAAACGGCTCAACAACCACTTCTAGTTGAAACTAAGACATCAACTCATTCATGCGAGAAAGAAAAAATTTCCTTACGTATTGTTTTACGGTTATTGTTGTTGAATCCGCTGTCAGCAAAAGTGAGTTAGTCTGACATGGTTGAGACTCGAAGACTGAAAACGCGATTTTCCCATGAGAGGAACTTATTCAAATGTTCCGCAACAAGTCACATTACATTGGCAGAAACGCCATAAGGATTTTCGAGTTTAAAAACATCTAGTAAAATCTGAGACATCCAGAGCCTGAATGGTCTTGTATACTCGCCTATAAAGCAGGTTAGTAAGCCCCTATTAAATTAGCTAACTAACCTGTTGGATTTTCGTTTATCAATACTGTTGATAAACTGTCATCGTTCCTTGTTGGCTAAACTGAATCACATTAAAATCTTTGTATTGCTGACCTTTTTCAGCCATGCCAGGAGAATACCTTGGCATTCTAGGCACAGCCAACCCTGATACATTTTCAGGTTTCTCAAGTATTAAACGTGCCACATCTTGTTCTGGCACATGCCCTTCAATTAAGTAACCGTCGATTACAGCGGTGTGACACGATTGTAGTTGCATGGGCATACCCACATCTTTTTTTAAAGAGGACCAGTCTTCTGTGTGATGATAATTAACGGTATATCCCTCTGCCTTCATTAGCTCCCCCCATTTAACACAACAACCACATGTCGGAGACTTGTAGAGATCTATTATAGGTTGTGCAAACACGCTTGCACTGACTAACGTTAAGATTGAAGTTGCAATGCTTTTATTTATTACCTTCATATATTCACCTCTTTCAAAATTAGCTATTTACTATTAATTTGGCTATCTGATAATTTTACCGCCCGCAGCCTTAAAGCATTTAGTATGACACTCACCGAGGACAACGACATAGCTACAGCGGCAAAAATAGGCGATAAGAGAATACCTGTAAACGGATAAAGTACTCCTGCAGCAATCGGTACTCCTGCCATGTTATAAATGAATGCAAAGAACAGGTTCTGCCGAATATTACGCATGGTTGCCAGGGATAATCGCCGTGCCTCCACGATGCCCATCAGATCGCCACGTAATAGAGTAATACCCGCACTTTCGATAGCCACGTCGGTTCCTGTCCCCATGGCAATACCTACATCTGCGGTTGCCAAGGCTGGCGCATCATTAACACCATCACCAGCCATAACAACAACACGACCCTCATTTTTAAGCTGTTGAATAACATTGCCTTTATCTTCCGGCAATACTTCTGCCTTCACTTCATCAATGTGGAGTTTTCGAGCTACAGCTTCGGCAGAGGTACGATTATCTCCAGTCAGCATCACCACACGAATCCCTTCATTCTGCAGAGCGGCTATTGCCGCTTTAGTGGTGTCCTTGATCGGGTCTGCAATCGCCAGCAAACCACAAACCTTTCCATCAACTGCGGCAAAAATTACTGTTGCACCGTCCTCTCGAAGTTGATTGGCTTCTTCCTCAAAGGCGGATGTATCAACATTTTCTGACTGCATTAACAATCGATTACCAAGCAGAACCCTTTTTCCATCGACTTCACCAGTAACGCCTTTGCCGTTTGGAGAGTCGAAATCTATGGCGTCTGGTAATGTTAGGTTCATTGTTTTAGCTTTATCCAAAATGGCATGTGCCAAAGGGTGCTCGCTGCCCTTTTCAAGGCTACCGGAATAACGCATCAAGTCCTCATCGCTAAAACCATTTGCCAAGACCAGCTTTGTCACCTGAGGTTTACCCTCTGTTAAAGTCCCGGTTTTATCCACTACCACTGTGTCTACTTTCTCCATCCGCTCTAACGCCTCGGCATCTCGTATCAAGACACCAACCTGAGCACCACGACCGACACCGACCATGATAGACATAGGCGTCGCCAGACCAAGCGCACAGGGACATGCAATAATCAGCACACTCACAGCGGCAATCAGACCAAAGGCCATGGGCGGCGTTGGACCGACGATAGACCAGACCCCGAATGCAATGATAGAGACCAGCAGAACAACTGGGACGAACCAACCAGCCATTTTGTCAGCCATTCCCTGAATAGGCGCACGACTTCGCTGCGCACTGGCGACCATCTGGACGATCTGAGATAACATTGTGTCTCGTCCGACTTTGTCGGCTCGTAAAATAAAACTGCCTTGCTGATTTATGCTACCACCAATTACCTGATCTCCAGTTTTCTTAGTAATAGCCAAGGGTTCACCAGTGACCATGGATTCATCAACGTTGGAACTACCTTCAAGCACTTCGCCATCTAGAGGCACCTTATCGCCTGGCCGAACTCGCAATCGATCACCAACCTTTATTTGATCGAGCGACACATCAGACTCACTACCGTCATCGTCCAGTTTTCTTGCCGTGGCTGGAGCCAGATCTAATAGGGCTTTGATAGCGCCAGAGGTTTTTTCTCGAGCTCGGAGTTCAAGTACCTGCCCCAACAACACCAGTACAACAATAACAGCGGCCGCCTCGAAGTACACTGCAACCGAGCCATCGTCAGCGTGAAAAGCGTCAGGAAATATCTGCGGAGCCAAGGTCGCGACAAGACTGTACAACAGAGAGACGCCCGTCCCGATGGCAATAAGTGTGAACATATTAAGATTGCGACTGAGTACTGATTTCCAACCACGTACAAAGAATGGAAGACCACACCAAACGACCACTGGAGTCGCTAAAACTAACTGAATCCAGTTGGATGTTTGTGGCGACACAATGTGGTCAATATTAAAAAGATGACCTCCCATTTCGATCAAAAAAACCGGAAGGGCAAGGGCTAAACCAATCCAGAATCGACGAGTCATGTAAGCAAGTTCTTCGGAAGGGCCGTCGTCGAGGCTTACTTCCTCAGGTTCCAGCGACATGCCACAAATCGGGCAGTCACCGGGGCCTTGTTGACGGACTTCTGGATGCATAGGACAGGTAAACATGGTTCCGGCCGCAACCGGCTCTGTTTGCTCATTTTCTTCGCTGAGATACTTCTCTGGATTATTATCGAACTTCGACTGACAGCCGGAAGAACAGAAATACCAAGTTTTATCTACATGCTGACTACTATACTTTGCGGTTTGAGGATCTACCGACATTTTGCACACAGGGTCATGCACCCCATGGCTTTTATGTTCATGATGATTCGTGTGCTCACTCATATTGTGCTCCTTTTTTACTCGCGGGCCAGTCAGAAAAAGCAATGAAATATAACAAAGCCATATTGACCATTGGGACCAATATCAGCAGTCCCAGCCAGCCAGAATATCCAGCTCGCTTGCATATTCTATAGACAGGTATAACGACTAAGATCACAATCACTAACATCCACATCCAGTGTCCTACCCACATAGTGCTACCAAACATACTTTCGCTCATCATGGTATTGTCCTTTCTTTTATATCGTAGAAATTAATGGTGATGTTAGTGAGACTTTTATCTTTCATCTCACTGACATCCCTTTTACTTCTTGTAAAAAAATTAAAACCAAGCCGTTACGCCAATGACAAACTGAGAGTTGCTAATGCTATCTCCATTATCACGAGCAAGATCAGCCGTAGCACCGAGCTTTTTACTCCAGTCTATACCTATATAAGGTGCAAACTTACGTGTTATTTCATACTTTAGTCGAAGGCCTGCATTGATATCAGTAAGACCAGCACCCATGCTTAACTCGTCATCACTCTTACCATAGGCGTTCATTTCAAATTCAGGCGTTAATATCAGTTTTTGAGTGATTAACCATTCCTGTTCGATGCTTAAACGAATGGAGGTTTGCCCTTTTTCTCCAACAAAGAAAGCACCGTCAATGTCGAAAAAATACGGAGCCAAACCTTGGAAACCAAGCACCAGCCAATCACGAGATGGGGACGGTTTAATATCTCGCCTTACGCCCATCTGCATATCCCAATACGGCGCTACGGCATGACTGTATAGAGCCTGTACTTCTAGGTCCTGGTCGTCACTATTCTGGTATTCACCTGACGTTTTAAGCCAGATTTTATCCATATCATAACCAACCCATGCTTGAAAACTAAAGCTGATTGGATCGTCTGACTCAAGGCCTTTTTCTAATTGGTCGATGGCGACATAACTTAATAAAGGGTCATCTTCCGCACCTGCATAAGACAAAGAGCTCATAACAGAAGCCGTTGCCATCACTAATGTAAAGCCTAGTGAATTAAAGTTTTTCATTTATTACTCTCCTTATTTGATGACCACTTTTCTAAACATGCCAGGCATGTGATATAGCAAATGGCAGTGATATGCCCATTGCCCCAAGGCGTCTGCGGTGACTAAATAGCTGATTTTTGAACCAGGCTGAACCATCACAGTATGCTTACGTGGAATGTAATCAGGGTCTCCTGTTTCTAACTCGCTCCATACACCATGTAGATGCATGGGATGAATCATCATGGTGTCGTTCACCAAGGTAATTCGCACTCTTTCGTTATACGCCAATTCAAGTGGAGCGGAATCAGCAAAATTGATTCCATTAATTGACCACATATAACGATTCATATTGCCCGTTAGATGCAGCTGGATTTCTCGAGTGGGTTGACGTTTATCATGAGTAGGATGCAAGCCTTTTAGGTCTGCGTAGGTCAGTACTTTACGGTTATAGTTCGCTTGATGATCCCTTAAGCCAATACCTGGGTCGTTAAGGCCGCTTTGAGGCATGCCTGATTGCATGTCTACTTGAGGACCATTTTCTGAATCTAGATGCTTAATCTCATTGTCACTGCCGTAACCTGCTAAACCTAAAGTAGGCATAACCATACTTGGCTGACTGAGATCCATCCCTTCCATGCCAGTCATTGAGCCTGAACCCATTGCCATTTTGCTGTGATCCATGCCTTCCATGCCAGCCATTGAGCCTGAACCCATTGCCATTTTGCTGTGATCCATGCCTTCCATGCCAGCCATTGAGCCTGAGCCCATTGCCATTTTGCTGTGGTCCATGCCTTCCATGCCCGACATAGAGTCTGAACCCATTGCCATTTTACTGTGGTCCATGCCTTCCATGCCCGACATAGAGTCCGAACCCATCGCCATTTTACTGTGGTCCATGCCTTCCATGCCCGACATAGAGTCCGAACCCATCGCCATTTTACTGTGGTCCGTGCCCTCCATATTCATGCCCATATCGCCATGCCCTAAGATCGGCATAGGGTCCATATCAGGGATTTTGGCCGTGAACATTTCATCTGACGTGAAGTTACCAACGGTATAACCAGAACGGTCAATGCTCTGAACGAAAATACAATAAGCATCCTCCATCTTCGGCTCGACTATCACATCGTAAGTTTCCGCAACACCAATTCGAAATTCATCGATGGTAACAGGCTGAACATTTTGTCCATCACTCGCTACCACGGTCATTTTTAAACCTGGAATTCGCACATCAAATATCGTCATCGCAGAGCTATTAATAAAGCGAAGACGAACTTTTTCTCCTTGTTTAAAGAGTGCTTGCCAAGGTTGTGCCGGTGGGTTCCCATTCATTAAATACGTATAGGTGGCGCCCGTGACATCAGAAATATCTCGGTCACTCATACGTTCCTGATTCCACATGGAGCGTGCTCTCCATGTGTTCACCAACCCTTGTTTTTTGATATCAGAAAACAAATCAGACATCGTTCTTTCACTGTAATTGTAATAGTCTGATTGCTTCTTTAAATTCGCATATATCGTTTCAGGCGCCTCATCCGACCAGTCCGACAGCATGATGACATGCTCCCGATCAAACACAACAGGGTCTGCTTCTTTAGGGTCTATAACAATCGCGCCATACACTCCCGTTTGTTCTTGAAAACCTGAATGACTGTGATACCAATAGGTACCACTTTGCTTAACTGGAAATTTATATTCGAATGTTTCTCCCGGTTTGATGCCCGCAAAACTAAGGCCAGGAACGCCATCCATTTCTGTCGGTAAAATCATCCCATGCCAGTGCAAAGAGCTGTCATGATCAAGATTGTTTTTTACTCTTAGCGTGACCGTTTCACCTTCTTTCCAGCGTAACAAGGGTCCGGGAAACAGTTGATTAATGACCGTTGCTCTAGCAGGCGTTCCCGTAAAATTAACGGTTTTATAATCAATGCTTAAATCAAAAACTTTCCCAGATAACTGAGTTAAAGATTGGCCAATGGCACTTGCTAGTGCATTTTTTGAAAACGGAATGGTAGTTAAAGCCAGCATGGCAGAAGCACCAAATACAAACTGACGACGGCTAAGCACTGTACCGCTCGATGATTTGTTCTGCTCTTCGTGTGAAGGTTTGAATACTGTCATAAACTGAACTCCCTTAATCTAATTAAACCCACAACACCTGTTTGCAGGTGCAACCAAATAATGTAATGAATAAAAGACATAATTGTCTCCAACAATGTTCTTGAGAAGATCCAATACAGGCATTATCCCTGTAGTGGATAAAAGGTTAATAATAGAAAATAACGGTTAGTGACCTTGGAGCGTCCGACAAAACGACGGATTCATCCAAAGATTAAGAAAGTATCGGAGGGCGATATAAAGAAGAGCTATTCAACGGTAGCTCTTGTTGAACTAGATGAGCACTACTCTGACTCAGTTGAGAGCCGTAATAAATCCACTGACGATCAATGATCGCGGCCATCGACATGCAAACGCTCATCGGACACGAGCTTTTGTCTTTGCAACAATCTAACGCATTCGTGACCGGCAATATTTGAACATACTGATCTGTGTGTGTTTCAACAGACGCGTTGTGCAACGAAGCCTTATGATCGACCATCGAGCCATAAGTAGCAGTAGCAGTAAGTTGCATTGAGTGATATGCCATTGGACCAGCCACAGAAGTCATTGTCTGGCTAACAAACACGAGCAAAACAAATATAATGATAACGATTTTATTTTGTCTCATTATTCTTCCCCCAATCAACTTTCACCCCAAACAACATCACTTTAAATACACCTCTAATTAATGCATTGGAGGACCAACAAACGTCGTAAATATCGCCGTGACCACCAAAATAGAAGAAGCGATCATTTTTTCCATTAAAATAGATTTTTGAATAAGAAATGTATTACCGCGTTTCAGTATTAACGGCACAAGATGTAATTTATGGTATGCCGCCATCACCAGAATAACAACGACCAAAGCAAGTTTCACCAACAACCAGAAACCATAGTCTGACGAGAATAAGCCTTGCCATCCTGTCAAAACATAGCTCATCCATGCTCCACAGATAATCAAAATCAAAACAGCAACCGCTGCAAGTTCGCCAAAACGCTCTAAGATTCGATTAGATTCCTGATGCGTGGATTTTCGCGTAACCAACCACAAAGGGAATAGCAACCCTAACCACCAAGCAGCAATCAAGATATGAGTAAAGAATATAATCTGATAATACCAAGCTTGCTCTGTCGCATGACCCGTGAATGAAAACGAATAAATCAAACTGGCTATGCCCAAGGAAGCGACCATTAATGCAAGGCGTGAAAATGGCCACAGACTGAAGGCACGATCCGACCCAAGGGTAAATGACGCTATGATCACCAAGCAATAACCAATCACATTAGCGATTAAGGTACTGCCCGCAGGCGAATCCCAATAGATAGAGACCATCATAGGGTCAAACATGAGCGATAGACCCTCTTCCATCGCCCCACCAACGAGGATAAAAAAATAAGCTATTGTCGCCACTAAACCAATCAACGCACCTCCTCGTACGTACCTTTTTATACTACTCAATAAAGCAGACTGATGACGCAACAAACAAAATGCAAATAGCCCACCTACAACGCTTGATATACCAAAATACAATAACCAACGTGTCAATAATTGCGCGATTTCCCAGTTCGTTAACATCATACAGCCCCTTTTTTATAAAATGAAAAGCCTAAAAGATATAATCTAATTAGCCAGTTGAACTAAACAGTTTAAATGTTCAAATTAATGCTGCATAAAACCATAAGAGCCTTTCATCATGTGTCCATCTTCGCCCATTGCTTTCCAATGAACTGTATAACTGTCCGGCGCCAACATTGGTAACATAGTTTGAAAATTTTTCGTTGTTGCGCCATCACGATCAAAACGAACCGACACGGGCTTACCTTTAGATCCTACTACCTTGAGACTTACAACTTTCATAGGGTTCTGGAAATTTAGCTCTACTCGTTCTGCTTGAGCCATTAGCATGGCACCGTCTTTGGGGTATGTCATGGTCATCATACCGTGTGCAAATACGTTAACGGAGGCCACCAAAGCCAATGTAGAAAATGCCAATTTCATAGTTTTCATAGTTTTCATAGTTTTCATAGTTTTCATAGTTTTCATAGTTTTCATAGTTTTCATGTTATTACCTTTTACGTTGTTGATAAATTTTTAAACGGATACAAAGAGGGGATCTCTTTATATCAACGATCTCTAAAAGTTCCGAAAAACACTCTTTTAATACTGATTAAATTAAGACGTCTGTTTCAATGACGATTTTTTCCATAGAAAATACACCGCAGGCAGCACTAATAACGTCAGTACGACCGCGCTCACCATACCGCCAACCATAGGTGCAGCAATTCGACTCATCACCTCCGATCCCGTTCCAGTACCATATAAAATTGGCAGCAAGCCTATAATGATGGATACCGCTGTCATCATCACCGGACGAACTCGCATACCAGCGCCGTGAAGCACCGCATGGTAAAGCGTGTCCGCGCGGGGTAAGACGCCTTTTTCAGCGCATTTACTTTGTGTCTCAGTCCAAGCTTGATTCAAATACATCAGCATAATGACGCCGATTTCCACTGCCACGCCAGCCAGAGCAATGAAGCCCACCCCCACTGCAACCGAGAAATTGAAGCCAGACAAATACATCAGCCAGATACTACCCACCATAGCAAATGGCAAAGTGCCCATAATGATCGCCACCTCGTAGAAATTACGGAAGTTGATATACAAGAGGACAATAATGATGGCCAATGTAAGCGGCACTACATAGGTCAGCTTTTCTTTTGCCCGTTGCATATACTCATATTGACCAGACCAATTTAACGAATAACCTGCTGGTAATTGCACTTGGTCTGCTACGATTTTTTGTGCGTTTTCGACATAACGGCCAATATCTACACCTTCAATGTCCACAAAGGTCCAACCGTTTAAACGCGCGTTTTCACTTTTTAATCCTGGCGGACCTTCTTCCACATACACATCAGCAATATCCCCTAAAGCAATTCGTAAACCATTCGGAGTCACGATTGGCAAAAGGGCTAATTGCTCTGGTGAATCACGATATTCCTGTGGATAGCGAACATTAATGGGATAGCGCTCAAGCCCCTCTATAGTGTTGGTGACATTCATGCCACCCACCGCCGAAGAGATAAGCTCTTGAACATCTTGAATGTTCAGCCCATAACGCGATGCCTTCGCGCGATTAATGTCTATATTGACGTAACGACCACCGGCCACACGCTCAGAATAAACCGATGCTGTGCCCTCAACGGGTTTCAAGATTTTCTCTAACTGCAAACCAATATCTTGAATCACTTTCAAATCAGGACCCGCAACCTTTATACCCACAGGGGTTTTGATGCCCGTTGCCAGCATGTCGATTCGTGTTTTGATCGGCATTACCCAAGCGTTAGTAATGCCAGGGATCTTGACCAGCTGATCAAGCTCTTGCTTGATCTTGTCGCTGGTCATGCCGTCTCGCCATTCAGAGTGAGGCTTGAGTTGAATAAAGGTTTCGATCATCGTCAAAGGTGCTGGGTCTGTCGCGGTTTCTGCACGGCCAACCTTCCCAAAGACAGTTTTCACTTCTGGCAAGGTCGCAATCAGTTTATTGGTTTGCTGTAATACCTGACGTGCTTGTCCGATGGAGATCCCCGGATACGCTGTTGGCATATACATCAAATCACCTTCGTCTAAGTTAGGAATAAACTCACTTCCCAACTTATTTAACGGCCACATACCAATGGCGAATATAGCAATCGCTACCAAAATGGTCGTTTTCGGAAAGTTCAACACAGCTTTTAACGCCGGCATATACACCGCAATCAAAGCCCGATTAACAGGGTTTTTATGCTCAGGCAAGACCTTACCTCTCACAAAGTACCCCATCAAAACAGGGACGAGGGTGATGGCTAATGCCGCCGATGCAGCCATTGCATAGGTTTTGGTATAGGCCAACGGGCCAAACATTCGCCCTTCTTGGGATTCCAAGGTAAACACAGGCACAAAACTGACGGTGATAATCAGCAGACTAAAGAATAACGCGGGGCCGACTTCGGTAGCCGCGGCGGTCACAACCTGCCAACGGTTTTCCTTGGTCATTTCGACTTTTTCCATATGCTTATGGAGATTTTCTATCATCACGATTGCGCCATCAATCATGGCGCCGATGGCAATCGCAATACCGCCAAGCGACATGATATTGGCATTAATACCCTGCAAATGCATGACGATGAAGGCAGTCAAAATACCGACAGGCAGACTGATGATGGCCACTAAAGAGGAACGCACATGAAAAAGAAACACCATACAAACCAACGCAACCACAAGGAACTCTTCCAGCAGTTTGGTCCATAAATTCTCCACAGCACGATCAATCAAACCAGAACGATCATAAACAGTCACCACCTCAACGCCTTTTGGCAAGCTGGATTTCAAGGTTTCCAATTTCGCTTTTACGCCTTCGATGGTTTTCTGTGCGTTTTCACCAAAACGCATCACCACCACGCCGCCGACGGTTTCGCCTTCGCCATTTAGATCCGCTAACCCTCGACGCATTTGTGGGCCAATACCAACGTCTGCCACATCTTTGATCGTCAGCGGTGTGCCACTTTCACTGACGCCAAGCGGAATCATTTCAATATCTTCGACGCTCTGTATATAACCAGACGCTCGAACCATGTATTCAGCTTCAGCCATTTCAATGACCGACGCGCCGACTTCCTGATTACCGCGTTTAATGGCATTTTGAATGTGACTCAATGGCATGTTTAACGCGCGCAATTTATCTGGATTCACACTTACCTGATATTGCTTCACCATGCCGCCAATGGGCGCCACTTCCGATACGCCAGGCACGGTTTGTAATTCATACTTCAAGAACCAGTCTTGCAGTGAACGCAATTGACTCAAGTCGTTTTGACCGGTTTTATCGACCAAGGCGTATAAATACACCCAGCCGACACCCGTTGCGTCTGGCCCCAATTGCGCCCTTGCGTTACTCGGCAAGGATGGCGCAACCTGACTTAAATACTCCAACACTCGGCTTCTCGCCCAATACATATCGGTATCTTCATCAAAAATCACGTAGACATACGAATCTCCAAAGAACGAATAACCGCGCACTGTTTGAGCACCGGGCACAGACAACATCGCCGTGGTCAACGGGTACGTAACTTGATCTTCAACCACTTGCGGCGCTTGTCCTGGATAGCTGGTTTTAATGATAACTTGCACATCAGACAAGTCAGGAATGGCATCAACGGGAGTATTCTTTAACGAATACAAGCCAGCGCCCACTAAAATAAAAGTAGCCAATAACACCATGAATCGGTTGTTTATGGACCAACGAATGATCGCTTCAATCATGATATTCCCCTACTCCGTGTCAGCGTCAAAATAGTCAGTGACCATGAATTTCACACTGCTTTCCCGCGTAATCTCAAGCTGAATATCTTTACCAATTGGCAATTCATCCAGCGTCAACCAATCAGCTAACTCAAAGTCCATCGTCATCTTTGGCCATTTCCAATCAGTAATAGCATCATGATTCACATTCACCATCCGCGTTGTCGCATCAATACGATTAATGCGTGCGGCTACCCAAACATTGTTGGTAGGTTCTGCTGCTGACATTTCATTATCAGACATTGCCGTGTTAGCCATTTCAGTGCTGCTGGCAGGCATTGCCATCTGCTCACTGTCTATATTCATGCGTTTGAAATCCGAGCTTTTGCTGGATTCAGAGTCCAACAAAAACTGCGCCGATGTCACGACCTCATCACCCAGCACCAAGCCGTCTAAAATTTCCACGTAGTCATCACCGAACGCGCCGGTTTCGACTGCAATCGATTTATAACGCCCTTCACCCAATGCCAGTACCACGCGGCTTTGCTCGCCGCCACGAATTAAAGCTTCTTTTGGAATCAATCGTTTTTTACCTGGCTCGGTGGTTTCAATACGAACATGGGCAAACATATCTGGCTTCAGAAGTTGCTCGGGGTTATCTAAACGAATGCGAACACGCAAAGTGCGATTTTTGGCATTTAGAGTCGGATAAATAAAATCCACGTTACTGCTGAAAGTTTTCCCCGGTAGGAAATCCATAACAGCCTCAACCGGTTGCCCCACCGCGACAAGATGCGCTTGGCGCTCAAACACTTCGGCATCCAACCACACCTCACTCAAATCCGCGATCGACATCAAAGTTGTGCCTGGCTTAATATAGAAACCATCTTGAATTCCAAGGTTGTCAATAACGCCGCTTTGTGGCGCAAAAAATCGCACTGTTTGAGACACTTTGCGCTTTGTCTTTAACGCTTGGATAAAACTGCTCGACACTTGCAGAGCTTTTAGCCTTTCTTCACCCGCGTTGATCATGCGCTGGTCTTTGCGCGCTAACGCAAAGACAAATTCTTCCTGCGCATTCACTAAGGTTGGTGAATACAAATCGAACAAAGGCTGACCTTTTTCAACTGAATCACCATTGAATTTAATAAAGCTCTTTTCGATCCAACCTTCGACACGAGGGTGAATATGAACAATCTTGTCTTCGTTGTAAGCCAAATAGCCCACAGTACGAATGTCTGGTTTCAGCACGCCTTCAAACACTTTTTCTGTTCTCACACCAAGGTTATTAACCACTTCAGGCGAGATGCTTACAGTACCAGCGCCCTGATTATTGGAACCTTGGTCATCACCATAAAAAGGGATTAAATCCATTCCCATAGGAGATTGACCCGGCTTGTCACGACGGTAATTTGGGTCCATTGGCGCCACCCAATATAAAGGTGCTTTTTCATCTTTCGTGACTGATGCACCAGCATTCATTTCCCCGTTCATAGCATTAAATGCTTGAAGACCAAAGTGATAACCCGTAGCCGAAAGAACGCCACCTAGTACAAATACACCGATATACCCGATTACTTTCATTTGAGTTTCACCTCTTCACTTTGTGCCATTACATAATTCAATTCGGCTAAGCGCTTGAAGCGCTCGATACGAATATTTAATAATTCAATATGTGCATTTAATGTATCGATGCGCGCCTGAACTACATCCGAGAAAACACCATCATTGCTGGTATAAGCATTCAACATGGCTTGCGCACTTTCTCTGTAACTAGGAAGTAACTTGGTTTGATACAGACGAATTCGTTGATCTAGCAAGTTAATATCAGATGTCAGAACACGATATTTCGCCATGAGTTCATTCAGCACAAGCTGCTTTTCAGAAAGAAAAGACTCGACTTGTAAGGTCGCGGCTTTCACCTGAGCATCCTGTCGACTAGACGAAAAGATTGGCACGCTGACACTCACCGCAATCGACGCCAGATCGGCTCGATCTTTGCCGCTTAGATCATCGCCGCGATAACCGTAACCCAAGGTAACGCCCCATTCTGGTTTGTACTTTTGCTCGGCAATCGATTTATCTATCTGCGCGGTATTGGATTGAACATCGACAATGCGAACCAACGGATGCTGGCTCAGACGAGCCGCCAAGGAATTTGGTGGAAGAATACTAGACGGGGTTACCATAATGGGTTCACCCGTTGTTTTCAGAGTGATTGCTTGATCAGCTGTGTTCTGATCAACCATGGTCGGAAGAATATATTGGGACAATTTTTTCAGTGCATTTTCTTTCGCTTGACGAAGCTGAGTTAGACGATGATCTAACTTAATCAACTCCAGTTCAGAACGCACTAAATCTTGCTGTTTGGCTCGCCCGTACGCCGAGCTATAACTGCTTTCCACTACCTCATGAAGTTGTTCGAACAAGGTTCTATTTTGCTTCACGAGCTTGATGCTCTCTTCGTAACTGTATACCGTTAGCCAAAGATTCGATACCTCCATTGCTAACATCGCGCGACGATTATCTCGCATCAAGGGCATTTGATCGCCTTGCACAGCGTACTTTTCCCCTGTTAAACGTAAGGTATCGCCAGCTGGAAACATCTGCGATACCGACACGTTAAATTGCGTCATCGCTTCTTGGTTAAAATCAAAACTGTCAGTTGGCATATTCAATAAACCAACATTGATTTTTGGATCCGGCAACGCCGTCATGCCTTGGCTTAAGGCGCGAATAGCATTCTCTTTCTGCTGGCTGGAAATCAACCAGTCATCTTGGGAGACGGCTTTTTCCACCGCTTGTTGCAGGCTTAACACTTCTGCGCTCGCAACAAGTGGCAGCAACGACAATAAGAAAACGGAGGCAATACGATTCGTTTTACCGATTAAAAATTGACGGCAATAGACACTCTGTAATACATGACAGAATGCCAAAAATTTGTTTTTGGCCATTGGCTTGAGTACTCATTTTTAAATTCATAAAATCTCAACGCACATTAAAGCGATGAGTGAAACTGCGAATTTAAGAAATGACTATAGGGGGGAAATAAGGCGTATTTGGGTGGGTAGAAACGTAGAATTCAGACGACAGAGTCGTGTGAACAGAAGAAATATTGTCAGAATCAGAATGATAGCTGACCAGTAAGCCTGAAAAGCTACTGCAATGATTGTCCATACAGTTTTGGTGATTGTGCTCTGATGTCAAACTAGAGCATTCGTCCATCGAATCAGACGTACAAGAGATCCCCTTATCAGGAGACATATCATGATCCGATAATTCTGACGTGTCATGCATTTCCATAGACATCATATTCGAGCTCGATAACATCATACTGTTCGTTGCCATTGCCATCGAAAATAACGATAGTACAAACAGCAAAAAGCACACGAAACCGTGTTTTCTCGCTGATATGCTGATGTTATTTAAAACAAATGATGGCATTTATAAAACTCTCTGCAACTAATCAACAAACTATATGTTAGTAAAAAGCTTAAAGCAACTCAAACTTAAATTTTGATAATCATTTGGACTTCCCAGACTTTACAAGACAACAATTGACATAAAAACCTATCTAAATCGAGGTTTTCATAAACTTCAAGTATATCGTCACCATTGGTTTCATCATTCCATTTATCCATGGACTAAAAAAATACTTCCTTATATTTCCGCACTTTCAGATATCGAAAAAAGAAACACTTAAGTTGCCTTACATCGAAATAGCAACTAATATGTTTCTATAAATTAAAAAGCAACTTATTAGTTTCCTTATGATGAATCTACTACAGCAAATCAAAAATCGTCGTTTAGCACTGAAACTCAAGCAGAATGAAATGCCAATGCGTATTGGCATTTCTAGGCAGCAGTACCAACGGCTGGAAGCAAAAGGCAACCCAAGACTTGATACTCTTGAACTGATTGCCAAAGGTCTCAATAGCGATGTCATGCTGATTCCAAAAGAAAAGCTGAATGCTGTTTTAGCTGTTCTTGAAAGTGATGGTAACAACACATCTTTACCGCACAAACAGCCTGATCATTCTGATGAACAAAAACAACTATCGGATGATCCATGGAAAGGATTACTAGAAGACAAAGATGGAGACGAAGATGACAACGGAAATTAGTGTTCTTAAGTTGACGTTACATGGCCATCTAGTGGGATATTTGGCGGGGGCAAAAAATGGACGTAATATTCTTCATTTTGCTGAAAGCTTTCAATCTAATATAGCGCGCCCCACTTTTAGCTTAACCACCCATCAAAATTTTCCGCGTGCTGATAAAATGCTATCAGAGCCATGGGCGACCAACCAACGCTTGCACCCTATTTTGTCTAATCTATTGCCTGAAGGTTCTTTGCGAGAGCTGATCGCTCAAGGACTCAAAACCCATGTTGATAATGAGTTTCATATTTTGTCTTATCTGGGCATGGATTTACCGGGCGCATTAGTCGCTGAACCGATGGAGCCTGAAGATGTTCCTCTACATTTATTCTCATCTCATGGCCAAGTAAAAGCGGTTAAATTCGACAAACTAAGCCAAGAGAACAAGTTTTCCTTGGCTGGTGTTCAAATGAAGTTTTCCATGACGGAAAAAGACGGTCGATATAATTTGTCGAAAGACAATGTGCTTGGCGATTGGATTGTGAAAACACCCTCCACTAAACACAAAGAAGTGCCCGCCAATGAGTTTACTGCCATGACTCTCGCTTCTCTCATTGGCGTGGATATTCCTGAAATAAAATTGGTCGAGATAGACCAATTAGACAACCTTCCTCAAATCAACCTTCCGGATGAAAAATTAGCTTTCGCCATAAAACGGTTTGATCGGCGTGACGACCAACGCATTCACATGGAAGACTTTGCTCAAGTTCTTGTGAAGTACCCACATGAAAAATACAGTTCTGGCAACTACGAACAAATAGCAAAAATCCTGTATCAGTTTTCTGGTAATGGTTTAAGTGATGTCCAGCAACTTGCTCGTCGTATACTCACCAACATCCTATTAGCAAACGGCGACGCCCATTTGAAAAACTGGAGCTTACTGTATACAGATCAAGTCACACCCAGACTTTCCCCCGCTTACGACATAGTCACCACCAGTGTTTATATTAAAAGCGAGCAACACTTTGCCCTTAATCTAGCTAAGACAAAAGCTTGGTACGATGTCTCATATAAGCACTTTGAACATTGGGCTACTAAATCAGATATTCCATGGCGAGCAATCAAACCACATTTGGATGATGCGATGGAAAAAGCCAGAAGCCTTTGGCCTGAGACTTTAAAAAACCTACCCATGAATGAAGAGCACAAACAGCACCTAAGAGAGCATTGGCAGAGACTTCCTGAGGATTTTCGAATTTGATAATGTCGAGTAAAGTCTAGGAAGTCCAATCAGGCGAATTTTAATTTTGGTAGACACCAAAATTAAAATCAAAAAAGTAATAAAGGCTCTTCCCGTGTCACCCGGAGCGCGGGAAGAGTCAATAATAACGTCAAATTTGAGTGTGGTATTTGTGGTCTAAGGCATTGATTGCATTTACGTTACTCGCGGAACGACCATTCTCATCGAAAGATTCCTTCAGGAATGCATCGGCAATAGATTTCGCTAACTCTTGGCCAATTACTCGAGCGCCCATGGTGATGATTTGGGCATTATTAGACAGTGCCGCACGTTCTGCAGAATAAGTATCGTGGGTCAATGCAGCTCGAATGCCCGGCACTTTACTGGCTGCGATGCATACACCAATACCGGTACCACAACATAGAATGGCACGATCATACTGGCCATCTAGCACAGTCCTCGCCACACGATCCGACATATTGGCATAAAAGTCGTCTGGACTCCCCGCTTCATCACGTGATAAATCCGTCACTTCAAAACGGTCTTTTAGGTGTTCAACAAGGGCTTGAGCCAATACTTCCCCTGCGCTATCACCAGCAATTGCAATTTTCATGGTGTGATCTCCTAGTTTGATTTCGCTCGAACGACTGCTGCACACTTGCTTAAAATGTCTACATAACCTTCAACATTCCACGCGGAACGGCCAATAAATAGGCCATCAATGTGCTCACAGGCGATGAGCTCTTCACAATTTTGAGGATTCACTGAGCCACCGTATAAACAAGGCACCTTACGCCCCAATACACTGTGCGCCACGTCCAGAATTTCAGCTTGTCTCGCGTCGGCATACTCGGCAGAAGCCGGAACGCCGTTTTCACCGATGGCCCATACAGGCTCATAAGCAAATAAGATCGGTGCAGTTTTTTGAGTGTCAGTTAGATATTGCAGTGCACCACGCACTTCTTCTGCCAACACTTCAGCAGCATTGCCACTGTCTTTGTCTGCCAAAGTTTCGCCAATACAAATCAAAGGAACTAAACCATGACGAACCGCCGCTTCAACCTTTCGACCCACCGTGTCATTGGTTTCGCCAAAGTGCTCACGTCGCTCCGAATGGCCAAGCTCGACAATATCAAGCTCGCAGTCCTTCAACATCAGTGGCGATACTTCACCTGTCCATGCCCCTTGATCAACCCAATGCATATTTTGAGCTCCTACTTTGACCGATGTACCTTTGAGGATCTTTTTCACCTCACGGACATTAGTAAAAGATGGAATTACAAATCGTTGAATGCTCTCCTCGGCTTGCCCATTCACTTCTTTAAGTGCTGCGGCAAAGGCTTGCGCCTCAGCTAAGGTTTTGTTCATTTTCCAACTTGTGCCTACCCAAAATTGCGCTGTCGTTGTCATGTGGCTTCCGGTGATCTCGCTATCGTTAACTGAATGCCGGCATTAGACAGATTCTCTTCTATAGCCGACTCTGGAACCTGGTCTGTGATGACCCAGTCAAAATCTTCGAGATCTGCCAAAACGTGTAATGCCACGCGATCAAAGCGGGTATGATTCACTAGCAAACATTTTTTAACCGCCGCACTCAACATTGCTTTTTTCACCCGTACCACATCCGCATCCATATGGAACACTTGGGTTCCAGACACTGCTGGGCTAGACAAAAACGCAATGTCTGCACGCAAACTGATTAAGTTCTGTTCCGCTAAGACGCCGAAGTAGCCGTTATACTTGGCAGAGTACTCTCCACCCAGTGCAATCAAATCGATGCCGTTTTCGAACTTAAGAGCTTCCATAATGGCCGCATTGTTGGTGATAACGGTCAGAGGTTTTTTTGCTGGGAGCAACTTACCCAATACCGCCGCCATAGAGCCATCATTCACCATCACTGTCATGCCTGGCTCAACCAAAGTCAGAGCCTGCTCAGCCATATGCTCTTTACCTTGACCACCTTGACGTTCACGCAATCTGAAGTCACTTTCAAACTGCATGCCTGCTTCGATGGTCGCACCGCCACGGACTTTTCTAAGCAAGCCCGCTGCTTCCAGTTCGTCAAGATCACGATGAATAGTCATTTTAGATACATCAAAGCGCAGAGCTAATTCTTCTAAGTCCACTACACCGTTCTCTACTAACAGATCGATAATTTGCTGTCTTCGTTCGTCTCGTTTCATAACAACTCGCCTTGATAGCAAATCTCTTGAGTATGTTATAAACCTTAATATCACATTTTAAAAGTTATTTTTAACATTTTTTATTTTATTTTGTGATTTTTGATGTTAATTTAACATCGTACTCAAGAGAAATGCGGGGTTAATCACATAATTGTGAGGAAATGACACTTTAATGCCGTTTCAATAGGCAAAAGAATATCATCTTAGGAGGTATTTGGGAGCTGAATTGACGGAATTTATAGGTTTTGATGGGGCCTTTTGAGATATCTTCTGCTGATCTTCGATCACCCTGAGGCTAAGATATCTCACTTAGAAAGGCAAAAAAGTGATTTTTATGTTATTTATAACAAAGTAACATTTAAAACATTCCATCATGTAATTTCATTGAGTATCTTCCTCGACCTTAATCCCGCGGTATCCTTAAAGGTACTGCGGGATATTTTTATCCTTGATTGCAGGAATAAAAAAGCAGAACTCAAAGGTTCTGCTTGATTAAGACCAAGGAAGACTGCAGCGTTCAAAGAGTGGCTAAAATAGCACGGGCGGTGACTTCGTCGGTAATCAAACCAGTTAACAGTTTACCATTCAAAACTGCGCGTATAGCTTCAACCTTTTCTTCGCCACCGGCGATGGCAATGATTTCACCTCTCTTCCCCTCTAAAGACACAGACAACATACGAGCGCTAAGAGACGTATTAATTATCTCACCCTTCTCATCAAAAAAATGCCCCATGGCCTCGCCTACAGCTCCCGCCCTAGCAATCTCAATAATTTCTTCCGGCTTAATAGGCCCAGACGCCACCAGCTGGGCTGTTTGCGCTACGGTACCGATACCGATGAACTTAAGATCAGCATTATTAGCCATGGTGAACACCTCTTTCACTCCTTTCTGTGCCAACAGCACAGTACGATCTTCCACTGAATTAGCCAATAAAGGGACCGGCATAGTGTAAGAAGGAGCCCCGGTTTTAGCCGCAATCCAATGCAAAACGTCATCCCTATTAATAGAGTAATCCCGAGTTAAGCCACCTAACAGAGAAACAAACTTTACGTTTGAAGTATCGAGGCGCGGTAACTGATGCACCACAGCCGCCAAGGCTCGACCAAGTGCCAAGCCAATGGTGATGTCTGATTTAGAAGTAAGAAGGTTCTTAAGGTAGGTCGAGCCTGCTTGACCAAGGGTTTTCAGAGGGATTCCCTCTTCACCCAGATCTGGCGCAACGATGCATTGCTTTAAGCCAAACCTAGCGATCAGCAGCTCTTCCAGCTTCACGCATTCTGTTATCTTTCCATCGATAGAAACTTTCACCGCACCTTCGGCAACGGCTTTAGAAATGAGACGATGAGTCTTTACTGATGTGAGCCCAAGGCGCTTAGCTACAGCAGCTTGAGTAAGCCCCCCCACGTAATGCAACCAAGCAGCCCGTATCGCCAACGAATCATCGAAATCCACAAGACCCTTCTTCGTATCCAAACTTCTACTCCGATATCAAATTTAATGCCACCCGCTCCAATGCGAAACGAACTTTACACCAATAACCACAAAACTTCGACATAGTGCAACCCGTATAACATAGGCTCAAATATTTAAATCCTGAACTCCACTATCAATATGCGGCGCCCAGAATGACACACTTTCTGCGATTTGCTCCACCACCTGACGATCCGTGGGCTCACGCTCTTTAAAACTCAATTCAAGGCAAATTTGATTATCCTTAGCACCACCTTTTGCTAGGGTTCCCAATAAAGGCTCCGGTTGAATTCGACCATTAAGGTTGTACTCTTTAATAAACGGACGGTGTCCTCCCTTATCCATCAAGCTTTGTTTTATGTGGATAATCGGTGACACCTTAGGCACAACTTCTGCCCAAGCGTAAGGATCGAAATCAGCAGGGTTTTGGGACATCACATCACCGTGGTCGATGTCCGCCATCATCCACATAGGCACTGCCATATTTGCGTCGGTTAGTCGTTGTTGCAGGCTCATTGCAGAAGCAATGGTATCACCGAACTCACGCCCAACACTCATTGGTTCCCAGTAAACATATTTTAAACCCGCTTGCTTGGCATGTTCTGCCACTTCCGCCCAGCAATCGATGGCAATTTGCGTTAGTGCTTCACGGCGCTTGGGATCGTCAAAATCCTTTTGGGTCATGATAGCGAACTGGGTTCCAACGGCTTCCCCACCAAGGTCAGCAGTAATGTCAGCAAAGATCTTAAACCACTCCACGTAGTAACGACGCACCTCTGCATCAGGGTGACCAAAGTGATTTAAGCGCCCATAAGGCCCAGTCATTCCAGAAGTAATTCGTACACCTGTTTGTGTCAGAGCGGATTTCATTTCTCGTGTCAGTCGACGAATCAAGGACGCTGGCCAACTGGGGTTAATAAACTCATGGGTCAGCTGCACATCACGAATCTTGATGTCGTGTGCAATAGTCTCAATTAAGTGCTTTGGCTCAGCAAAGCGGTTAACTAAAGGGTTGGTATTTAATCCTAATGTTAATGCCATGATGCCCTCCTTACGAAATTTTACGATCAGAGTTATGTTCGATAAATTGAGATTCAAACCACTGGCCGAAGGTCGCTTTCTGCTCGTCTGATAGGTGCAAGCCCTCTTTAGTACGACGCTCTAGAACGTCTTCCGCTGTCATTGCCCATTCGTACTCCACTAGGTAGCGCACTTCCGCTTCGTATAGGTTGCCACCAAAATGCTGGCCCAAACCTTCAATGGACACCACACCCGCGACAATCTGCTTAATAATGGAACCATAATGACGACCATAATGGACAAGTAGCGCCCGTGGCATCCATGGATAGTCCTCTTTACAAGCCTGCATGTAGGACTGAAAGTCCGCATTCGGAATATCCCCACCCGGAAGCACCACCTCGCTAGTCCAGTTATTACCCATTTCAGGGAAATATTTTTCGATTTTTTGGATCGCATGTTCCGACAGTTTTCGAAAAGTAGTCAGCTTGCCACCAAACACGTTCAACAAAGGAACTCCTTGGGTTTCATCCAGATCAAACACATAATCTCGAGTTACTGCAGACGGATTCCCTTGACCATCATCAAACAGAGGTCGTACCCCAGAGAAGGTGGTGATTACATCTTGACGACGCAAGGTTTCTTTAAAGTAACGATTCACGGCAGCCAACAAGTACTCAATTTCGCTCTCATCTGCTTTGACATCTTCCACTTTGCCGTCATAAGGGATATCAGTCGTACCAATCAAAGCCTTGTCATCTTCGTATGGATTAATGAAAATCACGCGCTTGTCGTAGTTTTGCACTAAATAAGCCTGCTGCCCTTGCCAGAATTTCGGCACGATAATGTGGGAGCCTTTGACCAGCTGAATATTACGAGAACTTTTTGATGTAGCCACGTCATCAACGATCCGGCGCACCCATGGTCCCGCTGCGTTCACCAATAGCTTGGCTTTAAAGGTACGTACTTCCTTGGTCATCGCGTTTTCAGTAGTAATTTCCCAATACCCATCGGCATGACGCGTTGCTGCCACACAACGGGTGCGTGTCAGAACTTCTGCCCCCTTCTGTGCCGCAGCTAACGCATTCAAAACCACTAGACGAGAATCATCTACCCAACAGTCCGAGTATTCAAACCCTTTGGTGTATTGGTCTTTAATCGGTGCACCTTCTGGATCACGGTGAAGATTTAAGGTACGAGTGCCAGGCAAACGTTTGCGACCTCCCAAGTGGTCATAAAGAAACAATCCTAGACGCACTAACCAAGCTGGGCGATCCTCTTTACTGTGAGGCAACACAAAGCGCATGGGCCAGATAATATGACTGGCTGAATTCAACAGGACCTCACGCTCAATTAAGGCTTCGCGAACCAAACGAAACTCGTAGTATTCTAGATAGCGCAACCCACCATGTACCAGTTTACCTGAGCGGGAAGATGTCCCTTGTGCCAAGTCGTCTTTTTCACATAAGACCACAGATAATCCGCGACCAGCCGCATCCCTTGCGATACCCGCACCATTGATACCGCCACCGATTACAAACAGATCTAACATTTGTTCATTACTCATACCGAACCCCTTAATTAATCGCCGCAGATCGCACTTGCAATCTGTCTGTGCATTCTGTTGATTACATAGTTTTGATGTGTTCCATGGTGGCCCAAGTAGACGGGAACGACTGACGCTGATCATAAAACGCCTCAAATAAGCGTTCGTATTTGGCCGCCAATGCTTGGTCAGGGACTTCCCCGTCACCCAGCAACGGCACCACCCACTCTTTTATGCAATCATCCATGGTTGGATATAAACCGATGGCCACCGCAGCCATCATGGCAGCCCCCGCAGCCCCTGCTTCTTCTCTGGCAGAAACGCGTACCTTGGCATTAACTGATGCCCCAAGAATCTGGCGTAAGGTTGGAGAGCGTACAGCGCCACCACTTAATCGTAATTCTGTCGCCGTACCGCCCATCGCTTCGTAGCAATCACGCATTGCCATGCCTAGGCCTTCAACTACAGCGCGTACTAGATCTGGAAAACGATGACGATAAGTTAAACCAGTAAAGCCGGCTCGAGCTTGCCCATTAACAAAGGGGCCACGCTCTCCAGCATCAGAAATGTATGGGTGATACAAGAGTTGTCCGGCTTCAGCCTGCTTTAACCAACGCTCCACCCTATCCACCAAGCTATAACTGGTACACTCGCAGTCAAAATCTTTCAACAAGTCCGCAGCCACATTTAATAGCCAATCTAGATTCAACGCCGACGCCATATTGGTTTGTACCTGGGTCACGCGACCGTCCACTGGCAAGGTAATCACATAACCTGTACCAGCTTGGTTTAGATAAACATCTTTATCCGCCACAGAGCGCATATGAACTCCGGTTGAGCCAATCACGGAACAAGCTACATTATCCTCTCCGGTATGAACGCCAGCCCCAAGGGCCGTCATAACCATGTCTACATAAGCTAAGGACACCGGGATACCTGCCTGCAATCCAGCCAGTTCAGCAGCCTCTAACGTCAATGGAAAGGTTTGTTTGGAGCCATCTATGATGGAGGGCAATAGAGTGCGGTATTGGCTAAGACCGAGACTTTCGATTACAGACTCGCTGTATTCACGGGTTCGAAAGTCACCAAAGGTAAAAGAGGCTTCTGAAGGGTCTGTTGCCCGTTGACCAGTTAAATTGAAGAATAACCAGTCTTTACAATGAAACGCTGTGCTAGCCTGCTGCAGTAATTCTGGGTAATGCTTGGCCATGTGGGCCATTTGCACCCCTTGCTGACAGGTGTTCAAACCTGTTCCGGTTTGCTCAAATCGTTGACGTTCGGTAGCTACTTTATTAAGAAAATCGACTGTACTTGATGCTCGACCATCCAACCAAAGCCACGCATCACCCACAGGTTGACCGGCCTCATCGATTAACCAAGTACCGTCTCCTTGACCTGTCACCGACAGAGCAATCACACGCTCCTTAAAACGCTCAATTTTTTCACTAAGCCCTTTTATAGCTCTAACGCAGTCTGACCAAGTTTGAGATAAAGATTGTGTAGCCGAGCCATCTAGACCCGTTTGATAGGAGTTGCGCACTGACGCAGTAGCAACTTGCTCACCACCGATTGTAAAGGCAACTGCTTTTACAACAGATGTACCTGCATCGATACCTATGATCAATTGTGAGTTCACTTATTACCCTCCTTGTTATAGAGGCAAGTGAAGCGGGACAACTTTATTATTAGAAGCATGATTGATACCCGTTTCTTGTGACAGCGAATAAAACCTCGCCGTGAAATATTTTTCTTATTGTGATAATAATTTCCTAATTTTAAACATCTGTCAACTCCATAACTACCTATTTCACATACAGAAAGAATATCAATTAATAAACATAAGCACTTTAAAAGCCAACACTGAAATTATAATTTCAATAAATTAAGTTAAATTAAAACAAAAGCTTAATCTAAATCTAAGTTTGTAAAATATGTTTATTTAGGTCTTATTATCATCACGTAATATTCCATCTAGTATCATTGAAAAAATAACACTTCTAGATATTTTTTATATATTGTGCAATAAATTTCATTGACAGTGATTTATTTTTATCCCATTGTAAGTACAAAGATCACACAGACCTCTAAAAATAAATTGATGATCTTGGCTCGATCAAAGACTTATGTGCCCTACATACACGAGTTTTTAGAGGCAAAACAGCCGGAGTAAAATAAAAATGATAAACACCACTGTGCAACCCAGCTATCGTCCAGCGCTACTGCGCTTGACGCATGTTGAATCGACTCAAATGCTTACCCTAATTGGTGGAGGTTGCGATGCAAACTCAACTTTCTAACCAGTTAGCTGCTAAAAAACGTAAGCGACTACTAATTGCTGGCATTTTTACAGCGGCAGTCGTAGGTGCGATGGCCATCGATACGAAAGTGATCATAAATGGCTCCATTGAGGACCTACGTCAACAAGCGTTTTCCCCTGACAACTATGCCAAAATCAATTACCCAGACATTAAGCAGTATGTAGAAAGTAACGCGGTCGACGCAACAGCTCTCCTTAACGCTTTACGCGAAGACAAGAAGGCAGCGGGACAAAAATACGGTATTGGTGGCGGCGTTGGTCCAGTTATCCCTGTTTCCTTAGAAGGCACAGTGACCGAAGGCCGTTCAGGCATCTTCAAGATCAGCATCCCCAACTTCCCAGACAATCAAACAGTACGTGTACAAACTGGCCCAGCCCTAAATGGTACCGACCTACGTGATGCCACTGGGGAAATCAAGTTTGGCAAATTCAAAAACCAAATAGAATACCAAGATGTGGGCGCTGCGATGAACCGTGTGATGAAAGCGGAAATCCTAGACGATTTGGACCGGGATAACTTGGTGGACAAAACCGTAGCCATCACGGGCGTATTTCGCTTAATTAACGCCAAAAATTGGCTTATCACACCAGTAGGGATGGACGTGAAATGAGCCTAGCATACGACAACCTTCCTAAAGTGGATGAAGTGGTACTGGAAGCGCGTAACATCGCCAAGTCTTTCGGAAACACCCATGCCCTTAAAGGCGTTAACTTCGATATACACCGAGGCCAAGTCACTACTCTATTCGGTGAAAATGGTGCAGGGAAATCTACCCTGATGAAGATTCTATCAGGGGTAATTACTCCCACTTCAGGTGAAATCGTTTTGGATGGTGAAGCCATTCTCTTTAACAGCGCCAATGAAGCGCGAGCCAAAGGCATCTCTATCATTCACCAAGAGCTGAGCCTCGCGCCCAACATGAACGTACGCGACAACATTTTTATGGGGCGGGAGATCATCAAGGGTGGCCAGGTGGATTTTGCTGAAGAAGAACGCCAAGCCCGTGAATTGATGGCCGAGCTGGAAGAAGACATAGATCCGTTGACCCCCCTAGAAGAATTGCGTTTAGGTCAACAACAGATCATTGAGATTGCCCGCGCAATTTCCCAGAAATCACGCATCCTGATCATGGACGAGCCCACCTCTGCTCTTAGTGCGGCTGAAGTAGAAGTCCTGTTTAAAGTAATTCGAGATTTGACTGCCAAGAACGTATCCATTGTTTACATCTCTCACCATTTAGAAGAGGCCCTCACCATTACCGATCACGCTGTGGTGTTGCGTGACGGCACTATGACGGCTTACGCCCCACGCAAAGACATTGACCTAGAATGGATTGTCCGCAACATGGTGGGTGAAAACTTCGACCTAGGTTCGCCACCAACGGGTTATAACTTTGGTGGCACCGCCTTACACGTTCAAAACCTTGTGATTAGAGATACAGGGGGCGGTGATTTCAACGTCGTCGACAACTTATCCATTGATGTAAAAGCCGGTGAAATCGTCTGTGTTTACGGCTTGATGGGTGCAGGTCGTTCAGAATTTATGGAGTGTGCTGCGGGCCGTTTAAAAGCCCAAGAAGGACACATTCTATTGGGTGGAGAAGACGTAAATAAACTCTCTATCGCAGAACGCATTCAAGCAGGTTTGGCATTAGTTCCAGAAGATCGCCAAAAAGACGGTTTAGTGCAAACCATGTCTGTAGGGCAAAACCTGTCCCTGGCAAGCATCAGTGAGTTTACTCGCAAGTTGCTGACCTCAAAAGTAGATGAAGACAACCTAGTTGATACGTCCATTAAAGCGGTTACAGTGAAAACCTCTGGTTCAGAAGCAGCCATAGGCTCACTTTCTGGAGGTAACCAACAGAAGGTCGTCATCGGTAAAATGCTAGCAACGGCTCCTAAAGTATTGTTACTAGACGAACCCAGCCGAGGCATCGACATTGGCGCAAAAGCAGAGGTGTTCAAGCTGCTGGCCGAGCGCGCAAAAGATGGCCTAGCAGTAGTCTATTCGACATCTGAAGTAGCGGAGTGCTTGAGTATAGCCCACCGCATCATAGTGATGCACAAAGGCAAAATCTCTGCAGAATTCGATCACACGGCTTCAAAAGAACAAATTATGGCCGCCTCAGGCGAATCGGTTACCCATTAAGACAATAAGAAAAACTGGAGTTATACCATGTCTTCAACTGCTCAAAAGCAATCAGTGCAAGGGGTAAGCACCCCACCTAAAAAGATCGATATCGGCCGCTTACTTCTTGAAGGACGCGCATTCTTCGCTTTGATTGCGATCATCATCTTTTTCTCTTTTATGTCGCCGTACTATTTTACGGTTAACAACTTCCTAATCATGTCGTCCCACGTGGCCATTTTTGGTCTATTGGCGCTAGGCATGTTGTTGGTCATTCTAAATGGCGGCATCGACCTCTCCGTTGGCTCAACCCTTGGGCTATGTGGTGTCTTTGCAGGATTCTTGATGCAAGGTGTCAATATCGAATTTCTTGGTATGACCTTTTACCCCTCTCTTTGGGTGGTAGTTATCTTGACATGTTTACTGGGAGCCGCCGTAGGTACAGTTAATGGCGTGCTGGTTGCACATTTTAAAGTGCCAGCTTTTGTGGCAACCCTTGGCACCATGTATGTCGCCCGAGGAATTGCTCTACTGATGACCAATGGCCTGACTTACAACCAATTAGACGGAAAACCAGAGCTAGGTAATACAGGCTTTGAATGGTTGGGCTTTAACCGCTTAGCAGGCATCCCTATCAGTGTCATCGTATTGGTTGTGGTTGCAGTACTGTGTGGCCTGATGATCAGCCGTACAGCCTTCGGTCGCTGGTTATACGCCTCTGGCGGTAACGAAACCGCTGCGGACCTTTCTGGGGTTCCCATCAAACGCGTAAAAGTGACCGTGTATCTTTTATCTGGCGTCTGTGCTGCCCTAGCCGGCTTGGTATTGTCTTCACAATTGACCTCTGCTGGTCCAACCGCTGGTACCACCTACGAGCTAACAGCCATTGCTGCCGTGGTTATTGGTGGTGCAGCATTAACTGGCGGTCGCGGTACTGTGCGCGGCACCATCTTAGGTGCACTGGTAATTGGTTATCTATCAGACGGTCTTGTCATTATTGGGGTTTCGGCGTACTGGCAAACAGTTTTCACCGGCACCGTAATTGTTTTAGCGGTTTTGCTTAACAGCCTGCAATACGGCTCATCTAGCAAGAGTCGTTAAATGAACCCTGGCGTGGCTTTTGGTGAGCAACAGTCACGCCAAACAAGTCGCCGACCTTCGGCAAACTCATAAAATAATAAATCGGAGTAATACAATGTTTAAAACTACTAAGCGTTTGTTAGTTGCCTCTACTGCTAGTTTGACTCTAATGGCCAGCAGTGCATGGGCTGATGGATTGATCTCGATTATCGTCAACGACCCTTCAAACCCGTACTGGTACACTGAGGGTCAAGTAGCGAAACAAACAGCCGAAGACATGGGCTACGACGCAAACGTTGCCGCGCACAAAGGCGATACAAACACAGAAAGTAAGCTGATCGACACAGCTATTACTAACCGAGCTAAAGCCATCATCCTTGACCCTGCTAACGCAGACGGCTCCATTGGTGCGGTACGTAAAGCGATTGCAGCAAACATCCCAGTTATCATCATCAACGCTGAATTGAATCAAAGTGGCCTTGCGAAAGCGCAGCTTGTATCCAACAACGCACAAGGTGCAGCATTGGGTGCAATGCAATGGGTTGAAGCAGTAGGCGATTCAGGTGATTACGTTGAGCTATTCGGCGCACCGAGTGATAACAACGCAGCAACACGCTCTAATGGCTTCGAAACAGTACTAACACAATACCCAGATCTAAATAAAGTGGCTCAAGAAGTTGCTAATTGGGATCGTACACAAGGCTACAACAAAATGCAGTCTATCCTGCAGGCGAACCCAAACATCAAGGGCGTAATCTCAGGTAACGATGAGATGGCTCTAGGTGCTATTGCAGCACTTAAAGAAGCGGGAAAACTTGACCAAGTAAAAGTAGGCGGTTTTGACGGTTCTCCAGATGCCGCTAATGCCATCCTAGACGGCGAAATGGAATACACAGTACTTCAGCCAGTTGCCATCTTTGCTGCTGCAGCGATTCGTCAAGCGGACAATTTCATCAAAACAGGCAAAACAGGTGTCGACACTGAAAAGCAGTTATTTGATTGCTACCTAATCACTAAAGACAACATTGCAAACTACACGTCTGCGTTCACCTTGTCTGAATACTAAGCAACTAGCTCTTGTTAGGGCACTCTCCAAAATCAAGCTTTAGGGCTACTCATGTAGCCCTTCTTTTTCAACATCGCTTTACCCTTAAACCGCTGTGTCGCCTCTCAGACACAGAGCCAATTAGGCCATCCATTTTTTGACAGAACCGTTCAGCAAACATGATGCTGCAGGAAAATATTGATGAGTACTTTACAACGAAGAACCCTCGCTAATGCCGTGCGCGCCCTCAGTATGGACGCCGTACAACAAGCCAACTCTGGACACCCGGGCGCCCCAATGGGCATGGCAGACATTGCCGAAGTCCTATGGCGAGATTACTTACAACACAACCCAGCGAACCCTCACTGGCCAAACAGAGACCGCTTTATTCTTTCTAATGGCCATGGTTCCATGTTGCTTTATAGTCTACTGCACTTGTCAGGTTACCCACTCACCACAGAAGACCTTAAACAATTTCGCCAATTACACTCTAAAACCCCCGGTCACCCGGAATATGGCTACACAGAAGGCGTTGAAACAACTACAGGACCATTAGGACAAGGCTTGGCTAATGCAGTAGGCATGGCACTAGCAGAGAAAACCCTTGCATCGCAATTCAACCAACCAGGGTTTGATGTAGTGAACCACTTTACCTACGCCTTTATTGGAGATGGCTGCTTAATGGAAGGCATCTCCCATGAGGTATGCTCATTAGCGGGCACTCAGGAGCTGGGTAAGCTCATTGTCTTTTATGATGACAATGGCATTTCCATTGATGGGGAAACCGAAGGCTGGTTTACCGATGACACCCCGACCCGTTTCCGCTCATATAACTGGCAAGTAATCAGCAATGTAGACGGCCACGACGCCAAAGCAATCATTGCCGCCATCGAAGAGGCTCGCCGTGATTCCTCCCGACCCACTTTGATTTGTTGTAAGACAACTATCGGTTATGGCTCTCCCAACAAAGCTGGCAGTCATGATTGCCATGGGGCACCATTAGGCAAGGATGAGATTCAAGCCACCAAACATGCATTGGGCTGGCACCATGCCCCCTTTGAAATACCAGAAGATGTATCCCATGCATGGAATACCATCGATAAAGGACAAACTTTAGAGACACTTTGGAAGCAATTGCTAGAAGGTTACAAAGCTAAGCACCCAGAGTTGGCAGCGCAATTCTTACGCCGTATCGAGGGCTCATTACCAGCAGACTGGGACGAGATTAAGAAAGACATTCTAGCTCAGCAGTCGACACTAACTGATGCTGTTGCAACCCGTAAATGCTCTCAAAACACCCTGCAATTATTGGGTAAAAAAATGCCGGAGCTGCTGGGTGGCTCTGCTGATTTAGCGCCCTCCAACCTCACCATGTGGAATGGGTCTGAAGCCATTTCTCCTGCTCAACCTGATGGTAACTACATACATTATGGAGTGCGTGAATTCGGCATGACCGCCATTATGAATGGCGTTGCGCTCTACGGCGGCTTTATTCCTTACGGTGGCACCTTCCTTATGTTTATGGAATACGCCCGTAATGCGGTACGCATGTCCGCCTTAATGAACCAACGAGTCATCCATATTTACACCCATGACTCTATTGGACTGGGTGAAGATGGCCCCACTCATCAACCAATAGAGCAAATTACGGCGTTACGCGTAACGCCTAATCTACAAACATGGCGCCCCTGTGATCAATTCGAAACCACTGTGGCTTGGCTAGCTGCTCTTGAGCGAAACGAAGGCCCCAGCGCATTCATCTTGTCACGTCAAAACCTACCCCAACAAAAACGCGATAGCCTACAACAGCAAAACGTTTCTAAAGGAGGTTATATCCTCAAAGCGTGTAAAGGTACGCCAGATGTGATCCTAATCGCTACAGGATCAGAAGTCGCATTAGCCATGGACAGCGCTACTGATTTAGAGCAACAAGGTTTCAGCGTGCAAGTGGTCTCCATGCCTTGCGCTGAACGATTTGACCAACAGCCAAAATCTTACCGCGACAAAGTACTACCTACTAACATTCGCGCTCGAGTTGCTGTTGAATGCGGACATAGCGATTACTGGTATAAATATGTGGGCATCGACGGCACTGTAATCGGCATTAACCGTTTTGGTGAATCCGCCCCTGCCAGTGAATTGATGACCTTATTCGGCTTCACACAAGAAAAGGTGGTTGAAACTAGCAAACGCATCATTCAGCAAAACGCTCATTAATTCTACCTATTAAATATTACCTAGGTCGTTTGAGTAGGCAATATTCTATTAAGGATATGAAGAGCATCCGTGGGTCATAATCGATGTAAATCAACGTGTTTGGTTGCCCTTAATCTAGCCAAGATCGTTTTAATATTCTGTTGAAGTACATATGTTGAGAAGTAACATTCAAAGGAAAAACGATTGATTTACTTGGCCCACGATATACTCGCCTTTTTTCTGAGGCCACCGAGTGGAAAACGGTTTAGACAATACCTTTCAGAAGATGGTCATCGAAAAGATGTTAAAAAAACACGCCTCAATCGAAGCCTTCGAACTGATAAAACAACAACTAGATAAAGAAAAGGATAAACCAATGAGTAATAAGTTATTTCAATTAAAAGAGTTCACAACGATTGTTGCCGACACGGGTGATATCACAGCGATCAAAGAATACCGTCCAGAAGATGCCACCACTAACCCGTCTTTGATGCTAAAAGCTGCTCAAATTCCTGAATATGCACCATTTATCGATCAAGCAATCGAGTGGGCAAAAGAGAAAAGCGACAACAAAGCACAGCAAATCATTGATGCTGGCGATAAACTAGCGGTAATTGTAGGAACTGAAATCCTTAAATACGTACCAGGCCGAATTTCTACTGAAGTAGATGCTCGTTTGTCATATGACAAAGAAGCCACCGTTGAGAAAGCACGTCGCATTATTAAGCTATATGAAGACGCTGGCATCTCTAAAGATCGAGTCTTGATCAAAGCTGCGTCTACTTGGGAAGGCATCAAGGCCGCAGAAGAGCTAGAGAAAGAAGGTATCAATTGTAACCTAACATTGCTGTTCTCTTTTGCTCAGGCACAAGCCTGTGCTGAAGCCGGCGTTTACCTTATCTCTCCGTTCGTTGGCCGTATCCTAGACTGGTACAAGAAGTCTACCGGCGAAGACTACACTTCGGAAACGGACCCAGGAGTAGTGTCTGTTGCAGAAATCTACGATTACTACAAAAAACATGGTTACAAGACTATCGTCATGGGTGCCAGCTTCCGCAACATCGGAGAGATCGAGCAACTTTCTGGTTGTGACCGTCTAACCATCAGTCCTGCTCTGCTAGAAGAGCTGAAAAAAGACGACGGCAAGCTTGAGCGCAAACTGGTTCCAACAACAGACGTTACACCGGCAGGTGCAGCAATCACCGAAGAGGCCTTCCGTTGGGCGCTAAACGAAGATGCGATGGCAACAGAGAAGCTAGCGGAAGGCATCCGTAACTTCGCTGTCGACCAGCGCAAATTGGAAGCATTGCTTGAAACAAAACTTTAGGGAATATAACTAATTTTGTTAATTTAGAGTAGGGCAGACGCATTCTCCTCGCCCTTCTGGACTTCATAAAACACCTTTTTTAACTAGATTTTAACGTTAATAGGTGTTTAAGGAAGTCCAGAATTCATAAAATAATTTGCTCGAGACCACCACCCTATTCATGCTCAATTTTTCCTTATAGCAACTTCCATTTACTAACTCTTCACAACGCCTATGATGTGATTACCGACATCATTCAGATTAAATTTTGATTTGATTAACTACACTATTCACATTAAAGTGTGAGTAGATTAATCATGTTATTCAAATTATAGGGTGTGTTATGTGGATATGGCAGCAAGAAAATTGGCCTAACTTTACATGGGATAAAAGCGTTATAGAGCCCATGTTAAGAGAAGCGCGTCTTAACCAAGGGGTTCTATTGGGTAAAATGGCCAGTCAATCCCATGATAAAAAGCAAAGTATGCTGGATACACTTTTGGCCAACATCGTGAACTCAAGCGCCATTGAAGGTGAAAAACTGAATGCCTTTTCAGTACGCTCCTCACTAGCTAACAAACTCGGTTTAACAGAAGAAAACACGTATCCTACTACTGAGCAAACCGATGGGATCGCTGAGATAATGGTCGATGCCATTGAGAACCTTGATTCAACATTGAGTCTAAAGAGAATTCTAAATTGGCATGAAAAACTATTTCCTAAAGGCTATGCCATGCTCAGCCCTATCATGGGTGGCCAATTACGAGGAAGTGAACCCATGCAGGTGGTTTCTGGCCGCATTGATCGACCTACCGTTCACTTTGAAGCCCCTCCTCGAGAAGTGCTTAATACAGAATTAGAGCATTTTATCCGATGGTTTAATGACTCAAAAAAAGATGCTTCACTAGATCCATTACTAAGAGCCGCCATCACTCATATTTGGTTTGTCACTATACACCCACTAGATGATGGAAACGGTCGTATAACTCGATTGCTTACAGACCAAGCATTAGCTCAAGCTGAGAGCCAATCGGTTCGATTTTACGCAATGTCAGTGAGCATATTGGCAAAGCGTAAAAGCTACTATGAAATACTTGAACAGACGCAAAAGGGAAGCGTAAACATCACAGCATGGTTAGAGTGGTTTCTGAGTACGCTAAACGAAACCTTTAATGACGTGCTAAGAGAAATAGATCAGACCATTTTCAAATCAAACTACTGGCAAAAAATCGACCAAACAAAGCTAACGTCGGAACAGGTCAAAGTCTTGAATCGTATGCTCGATGGCGATTTTGAACAGGGTATTAACACGACGCAATATCATAAAGTTGCCAAAGTTAGTAAGCCGACAGCAACACGCCACTTGGCGACTTTAGTTGAACAAGGTTGTTTGGTCAGATCTGAATCTGGTGGACGCAGTACGCGGTATTTTCTCGCTCTGTAAAAACTGAGCTTATGGCTGTCTTTTCTATAGCTTTTTCATTAGCATCTTCATCAACTGATTGCTAATGATAAAAAATCACACAAGTCGAAAAAATAGAGGATATTTAATGGCCTCCTATTGAACATCACTAAATAATCAACCTAAGCCAATAAGCTCAAAGTGATAAGCCATTTTCATTTAAAATAGGGATTTCAGAAAAAATCTCTGAAATAAAATCCATAAATACAACCGCTCGCCTAGGGAACATGCGAATAAGTCCCTCTCATGAGACAATCTCTTTTTTAGTCTTCGAGCCTCAACCATGTCACACCAACTCACTTTTGCCGACAGCGAGTTCAACAACAAACGCCGTAAAACACGTAAGGAAATTTTCCTTTCTCGCATGAATGAGTTGATGCCTTGGGATCAACTTGAAGCGGTTATTGAGCCGTTCTATCCTAAACCAGGGAACGGTAGAAGACCTTATCCGCTATCAACCATGTTCCGCATTCACTGCATGCAACATTGGTACAACATGAGTGATCCAGCGATGGAGGATGCCTTGTATGAGATCACATCCATGCGCTTATTTGCTGACTTATCGTTAGATAACCCAATTCCTGATCACACCACCATCATGAATTTCAGACACTTATTAGAGAAACACAAACTCTCGCGCCAGCTTTTTAAAGAAGTGAACAGATGGCTGTCTGATGCAGGCATTTACCTCAAAGAAGGCACCATTGTGGATGCGACTATTATTGAAGCGGCCAGCTCAACGAAAAACAAAGCCAAAGAAAGAGACCCTGAAATGCACCAAACTCAAAAAGGTAAGCAGTGGTTCTTTGGCTTAAAAGCCCATATTGGTGTTGACGCTAGAACGGGGTTAACTCACAGCGTGAGTACAACGGCGGCCAACGTTCA
>NZ_QPJQ01000042.1 GCF_003337275.1 Marinomonas foliarum
GCGGTTTGATAATGATTGGCCAACTTTTGATAGCTGTCGTTCAGCCTTGGCTCATAGCGATTGGCTCTCGTTACCGCACTGCGTAGATTATCAGGAACCAACAGCTGTGGAACGCCCCCGAAGTGTTCGAACGCATTAACATGAGCTTCTAGCCAATCGCACTTACCCTGGCTTGGGAAGGCTTCCACATAGGTGTAATTAGAAGCGCCTAAGGTCGCCTCGAACACTTCGGCTTGTCGAACTTCGCCCGTTTCAGGATTAACCACTTGGATCCTAGGCCCGCAGTAGTCAATAAACAGTTTGTCACCAGCTGTGTGAAGTTGGCGCATGCTGCGTTTCTGAGTTTTAAACCAACGAGTGAAGTGCTCGCAGAACTGCGTGTAGGCGTAAGCTTGCTCTTGATATTGCTCGTGATATTCCTGCCACAACAGCATCTTCGTCATGCCCTTACGTCGAAGTTCGACCGCGTATTGAGTGAAGTCAGGCATGACTTTCTTACGACTGGTTTTCTTTGAATGGTAGAGAACGTGCGTCAAATCGGTGTCGCAACAGTGCTCAGGCAGTGGCCATCCTAATTGACTTTGTTTAAAGCGAGTTAAGAGTTCCGATATCGTGGAAGAGCCGAGATTGAGGCAAGAAGCGATACTACGATTCGATAGGCCGCAGTCGTACTGTAGTGGTCAACTAATTCCGGACAGTAAATTAGGTTGCTCTTCTGCTTTGGCAGGTGGCAACCCGTTATTAAATTGATGCGGCCTGCGCAAGTTATAATAATCCATCAGATAATAACTGATATCTCGTTTTGCTTCGTTTTGAGCTCTGTATCCTGTAGTTGGAATCCATTCAGACTTTAAACTTCTAAACACTCTTTCCATGGGGGCATTGTCCCAGCAATTTCCTCGACGACTCATACTTTGTCTTATACGATAACGCCATAGCCGTTGTCTGAATTTTCGGCTCGTGTATTGACTTCCTTGATCCGAATGAAACATCACTTTTTTTGGTTGCCCACGTTGTTCGTAAGCCATATCTAACGCGTTTATGACAAGCTCTGCATCAGGATTTGATGAGAACGCCCAGCCAACAATACGTCTTCGATATAAATCCAAAACGACGGCTAAGTAGTGCCAGCGATTTCCTGCCCAGACATAAGTAATGTCACCACACCAGACTTGATTTGGAGTACTAACATTGAACTGTCTGTTTAGGTGATTGGGGATATCAAGACATTCACCCCCTGTTTTCTTGTAACGATGCGCGCCTGGTTGCTTGCTGTGTAAGCTAGCTTCACTCATTAAGCTTCTTACCTTAAAGCGACCTATTGTGTAGCCTTCATTCTGTAAAATACTCTGTAACGTTCTACTTCCCGCCGCACCACGGCTATCATTGAAATACTCAGTGACTAGGCTACGCAATGTTAGACGTTCAGTATCAATCTTTTGCTCACGCTTGAGGTTGTCGTAGTAGCTACTTCTTGAAACGTCAAACAAACCACACAGTATCTCGGTCGCTTCTTGCTCTCTCAATTCATCAATTAGCGCATACGATCTAGATCGTCCGACATCAAGAGAGCGGTAGCCTTTTTTAGAATGGCTTTCTCTCTTTCTAATCTGCTGACTCGTGCTTCGAGCTATTGTATACGTTGTTGTTCTGGCGTAAGCGCTTTGGTCGTTGGTGTGACCCCACCACGTTCACCTTGAAGCTGGTCAACCCAGCGTCGTAAAGCCGTTTCTCCTACGCCTAGAGACTTACAAGCCTCAGTAAAGCGATAGCCTTGATCGAGCACTAAGCTAGCGGCTTCATGTTTAAATTCTGTTGAAAATGTGCGACGTTGCTTTGTCATTGAACACCTCTCTTAATATGGCAATATTACCACCTAAAATGGTGTCCGGTTTTATTAGACCACTACATACTTCAGCCGTAAAACCTCTTTAATTTTATTCATTGGGGTTCTCTTTTTGGTCATGGTCGCTTCCTTACCTTCTAGTTTTAGAAGTAAAGAATAGCGAGCTATTGATTTAAAAGAGAAAAAAGAAGGATTTCGGTCATTCCGACCGCACATTTCGCTAATCCGATCACTGATTTCGGAGTTCGCTTAAAAGTGGCCGGATCATACCGAAATGGCTGTTCGGAATGCTCCGAAATATGCAACTTATCAAAAGTCGAGTGGAAAACGCTAAATTTGACTACACAAATATCGGTTATTAATTGAGCATTTTTGCAAGTATGCTATTATCAATTTTGACTATTAAATATCTATTAAAGCACTTTAATACACATTTCATGTAAATTTAATTACCTCATAAATTTCTGATTTAATTGGATTAAAGTGTATTAAAGACATGTTAGGTATACATGTGCAGTACCCTCCGGAGGGACTATATATTTAACTAATAGTCTTCAATCAGCATTAAATGTCCTTCGCTTTTTGTGACCATATGGTGAGTAAAATGATTTTTAGCTAAGGAAGATGCGAATAAGTCCCGTGCATGAGACAATTCATTTTTAACCTTCGAGCCTAACCATGTCACATCAACTCACTTTTGCCGACAGCGAATTCAGCAACAAACGTCGTAAAACACGTAAAGAGATTTTCTTGGCTCGAATGGATGTGCTGATGCCGTGGAATCAGCTTGAAGCCGTTATTGAGCCTTTTTACCCCAAAGCAGGAAAAGGAAGAAGACCGTATCCGTTATCCACCATGTTTCGCATTCACTGTATGCAGCATTGGTACAACATGAGCGACCCTGCTATGGAGGATGCGCTTTATGAAATCACGTCCATGCGTTTGTTTGCTGGATTGTCGCTGGACAGTGCTATCCCGGACCACACAACCATCATGAATTTTAGGCACTTACTGGAAAAGCATAAGCTCTCCCGTCAGCTGTTTAAAGAGGTCAATAAGTGGTTGTCTAGCGCTGGGATTTATCTAAAAGAAGGCACCATTGTCGACGCCACCATTATTGAAGCGGCTAGCTCGACTAAAAATAAAGCAAAAGCACGCGATCCAGACATGCACCAGACTCAAAAAGGTAAGCAATGGTTCTTCGGGTTAAAAGCTCATATTGGTGTAGACGCGAGAACAGGCCTGGCGCACAGTTTAAGTACAACAGCCGCCAACGTACATGACATCACAGAGACAGAAAATCTGCTTCATGGTGAGGAGCGCTTTATCTCAGCGGATTCAGGTTATCGAGGTGCACAAAAACGAGAGGAATTAAAAGACATCGAGGCGGATTGGCTGATTGCAGAAATGCCAAGTAAGGTGCGTCTTCTCAAGAGACACCCGAGAATCAACAAGCAACCAATCCGAACAGAATACCTCAAAGCCAGTATCCGAGCAAAAGTAGAGCACCCGTTTCGGATCATAAAGCGACAGTTTGGCTTTAGGAAAGTGATCTATCGAGGGCTGGCGAAAAACGACAACAAACTGGCGATGCTGTTTGCCTTATCTAATGTGTTTAGAGTTGACCAGATGATACAGGCGGCAAGGGGTTAATCCGTTCAAAATCCACTAAACAAGGCTAAATAAGCTTGCTTAGTGGTGAAAAGCATCAAAACAGATGGAATCCTGTGCTTTTTTATTTGGAAAAGAGAAGTTGAGTGTTTTGCAACTTCTTAATCGTAGTTTCCCTAACTTGGAGCAGCTTTTCAGAGCACGCGTTTTAGTAGCTCATTTGGCTCACAATCAAAGTAGTCACATAGTGCACTAAGTGTATCTGTATTGGTATTGTAGCCTGGCTGATTGGCTATCCTAGTCAAAGTAGCCCTACTTATACCTATATCTTGACTTACTTCTCCGACAGTAATTCTCCTGCCTTCTTTAAATGATTTCTCATCGAGTAATTGCTTAAACATGACACGCAGCATTGTTCTTCTCCAATTAGAGTTTTTCCTATTGTATCAAATGAGTCATATTTGAGTCATTTTTATCTTGACTGAGTCATTAAAGCCTACTATTGTTCTTTTATGACTCAAATGAGTCATAAAAGAATCAATAGGATCTATTATGAATCAAAAATACTTAACAACCGAAGAACTTTCTGAGTGTATCAAGTACGACAGTAAGACCATACGTCGCAAATTAAAAGACACGGTTCTTATCGAGGGCATCCATTATTTTCGACCGTTCGGTGGTCGCAAAATTTTGTACATCTGGGAGCAGATAGAGGAAGACATGTTTAAAGTGCCTGCTATTAACACATTGATGGCTGGTGTCCACTAGGAGTGGTATATGGGAAGCATTAACGTTAGAAGCGGTAAGTTGCTGCTGGGTTTTCGTTTTAAGGGTGAGCGCTGCCGTGAGCAGACTAAGCTGATGGACTCCCCTGCGAACAAGAAGCGAGCAAAGCAAATTCTTGATCGCATTGAGGCTGAAATTACATTGGGCACATTTAAGTATTGGGATTATTTCCCAAATAGTAAAAAGGCTAAGTTGTTCAGAGAGCAGGGTGAAATACTGGCTGAGCATGTTGAGAAAAAAACCAGAAAAACGCTCTTGTTTAAAGAGTTTGCAGAGCTTTGGTTTGATGAAAAAAAGATCGAGTGGAGGAATTCACATGCTCTTTCAGTGAGGAATAGCATTGATGTGTACTCAATACCTTACTTCGGTGAAAAAGAAGTCGGCAGCATCACAAAAGCAGACATACTAAATTTTCGTTCAACTCTCGCCAAAGAACTTAAACGAAAAACTAGTGCTCTTAAGCCTGCATCAATCAACAAGATAATGACACCTCTTCGAATGATTATTAATGAGGCCGCCGACCGATACGAGTTTACCTCTCCTTGGAAAGGAATTAAATCGTTAAAAATCATGAAAACAGACATAGATCCGTTTTCTTTAGATCAAGTAAATTTGATTATTCAGTTGGTTAGAAGAGACTTCAAAAGTTACTTCACAGTGCGGTTTTTTACGGGAATGCGTACTGGCGAAGTGGATGGTCTTAAATGGAAATATGTTGATTTTGAAAAACGGCAGATTCTAATTCGTGAAACCTGGGTAAAAGGGGAGTTTACTTATACTAAAACAGATGGCTCGCAGCGTGAGATTTACATGTCTCAGCCTGTCTATGACGCATTAAAAGCGCAATACAAAATGACGCATGATCAGGAGTTAGTATTTTGCAATATTGATGGTACGCCTCTTAGAAGTGACACTGTGACGAAGCGTATTTGGTATCCACTGCTAAGGCTGTTGGATCTCAAGAAACGACGCCCTTACCAAACACGCCACACAGCAGCGACGTTGTGGTTGGCATCGGGTGAAAATCCAGAATGGATTGCTCGTCAGATGGGGCATACGACGACGGAGATGTTATTTCGCGTTTACTCTCGGTATGTACCTAACCTGACTCGACAGGACGGTTCAGCATTAGACCGTTTATTACAGAGAGAAAGTGCTGCAATGCTTGGAAAAAGTGACTCGAGTTCCGCTGAAGGGGAGAAAACACTATGACACAATCAAATATTTGGGTGACACCTCAGGCATTAAAAACATCACAAATGTTGATCGATGACCTTCATATAAACGACGGTGTTGGGCTTGCTTCAATCCTCAATGTCTCGCCAGTATTTTCGAACTTTGAAGCTGTGTCACTATGGGTTCAAGATAAGCTAACGAGTGACTACGAGCGTTTTTCGAGTTATGAGGTGCTCAGAGGTTCGTTAGTTGGAAGTGTTCCTGCATTTCTTCAAGGGGACTGCTGGTAAAACGTTATAGATAATAACAATAAATAAGGGCTTAGCTGTTTGTGCTAGGCCCTTTTTCATGAGTGGTTTTTATCCATTTAAGTAGACTTCAGCCATACCATCGAGTTTGGCTTTTACTTCTTTCCAGTTGGGCATGACTTGTGTGAGTAGTCGCCAGAATCGCTCGCTGTGGTTGTGTTCGGCAATGTGACAAAGCTCATGAAGTATCACGTAATCAATGCATTCCTTAGGTGCTTTCACAAGGTGAGGGTTGAGCATTAATAGGCCTTTGGCGGAGCAGCTCCCCCATTGTTTTTTCATTGCCATCACACGAAATGATGGCGTGTCTGTCACCCACGTGGTTTTGCTGAGTATTTCTGTCAGTCGTTGTTGAAACAGCACTTGAGCTTTATTTTTGTACCATTGATCAACGAGCGCTTTTACTTTCTTGGTACGCTCTTCGTGATCCTGCTGAAATGTTACCTGTAGTTGGCCACGACTCAGTTTGACGTTGTTTGTTTGGTTAGTATCCACCAGCACTTTTAAAACATAACGTTTGCCTAAATAAAATTGTGTTTCGCCACTGACGTAATGCTTCGGTATCACAGTATTTTTTTGCTTAGCAAACGCTTCGATGCTTTGCCAAATCCATCTAGCTCGCTTTAGCACAGCTTTTCTTATGAGCTCTTCAGACGCATCAAAAGGGGCTGAGGCTGTTACTTTTTGGTCCGGATACACTTTTATCGTAACTTTTCGGTTACTTTTTAACACATCATCACAGGCCGCTAGTTTACGAATGATGTGATATTGAATGGCGTTGTCTCCATATGTAAAAAGACCAGTTTCACCGGGTGTTGTCATTTCGCCTTACCCTCTTGCTAAGCCTAAACGTGTAATTTTTAGAACTTCTTCTATCAATTTTTGAGCGTTATCGAGACCTATAGAAACAAATAACACGGGTAATAACTTCATGCTGATGGCGTTTTCAATTTCAGCTGGATTAATAGAATATTCTGCAACAGCCGTTGTAACAGCCTCATCAATTTCAAACGCGAGAGAAACCAAACGACTATTATCCAATGATTTTTCAGATAAGAGCTCATCATCAAAAAGAAGTTTGAATAATCCGAAATAGGCCTGTGCATGTCTGTTGAGCTTTCCAGACGCGTCGACAAAATCGTTTGGCATGTCTGGCATCTTGCGTTCTTTAATATCTTGTTCAAAGTCGGCAAATAAAATGTACTGTTTGACCGGCGCATCAAACATGGCTTTCGCATCCTCAATGGCTTTTTTTAGAAGATTAGAAAAATGCTCCTGAGCATAAGGGTCATCTGCCAAATCCTGTTCAATCATTTTGGTGATACGCCCCGTAATTTTATCAGTTTGATTTCGAGCTTCATCGCTGGTCATTTCTTCTGGTTGTGCGTGCCTACCCAAATTACCTACCAAATAGGCGCCTTCAGGCTCTTTTATTTCAATGCCGGCAATATGCTTGTCGAGCAAGCTTCGAATGTCTTCTGAGTATTCGTCATAGTTGATGGTTTCATTGGCATCTTCACGGACTTGTAGCCGCAATTCAACAAACGATTTTAAATCACGTTTATACAGATCCCGTTTGTTCTCAGCCGAGGAAGTACCATCAAAAAATTTGTCCTCAAAGTAATTGGCTGATTGAAGGGCAACCTTCATACAATTAGAAAATGCAGTGAGAGCGGCATAGAAATCGTCTCTTTTCTTCGAATTTGCATCACTAAAATGCCCGTCTGATTCGCGGATTTTTGGCGCTAATGCTTGTCTTAATGCGGGGCCATCTTGCTTGTTTTTCACATCATCAAAAATGGCCCATAAATCACGATGTAAGCCTGGGAGTTTTTTGTACTCCATGTCCATTCGGTTGTATAAACCCTTCAAATCATCAATCTCGAAGCCCTTTTGTGTTCGCTCGGCCAAGTCTTGATACTTATCGATTGTGGTATCTAGTTCCTTTAAAATGCCGCGATAATCAATTAAGTAACCAAACTGTTTTTTGTTGTGTAAGCGGTTTACCCTAGCAATTGCTTGTATCAAATTGTGTTCTTTGAGGGGTTTATCAATATACAGAACGGTATTTTTGGGCTCGTCAAAGCCTGTTAATAGCTTATCGACGACGATCATGATATCGGGGCCTTCATCACGGCTGAACTCATTAATGATCGCTGAGGTATATGCCTTTTCATCACCACGATACGTTTTTGCTACGTTATTTTTCCACCACTTTTGGACGATGTCTTTGCTTTCTTGATCCACATCTTCGTGTCCTTCACGGGTGTCTGGCGAAGACATAGCAAGTACCGAAGTGACTTTGCCAATTTTATCCAAAGCATATTGGTAGCGAACGGCCGTGGCTTTTGAGTCGCAAGCCAACTGACCTTTTAAATGTCTTTGTTTAAAGTTCTGGAAGTGGTCAGAAATATCGTGAGCAATTAGCTCAATACGACCCTCGGTCTGATAAATTTGGCCTTTCTGGGAAAACTTCCTTTTCAGATCCGATTTTTGTTCGTCTGTAAGCTTTTCGGTAATGCGATCGAACCAGGCATCGATGGCTTTGTCATTCACATTTAAATCGGGAATGCGCTCTTCATACAATAGAGGTGTGACCGTCTGGTCTTCAACGGCCTGTTGCATGGTGTAGGAGTGAATGATCTTACCGAATTTATTTTCTGTCTTATCGTCTTTTAATAGGGGGGTTCCGGTAAAGGCAACAAAAGCGGCTTTTGGTAAGGCTTGTCGCATCCGAATGTTGTTTTCGCCGTTTTGACTACGGTGGCCTTCATCCACCAAAACGATAATATTTGGGCTGTCGTTAAAACAGTTCTTTTGTTTTACCGCGGAGCCAAATTTATTGATGATGGAAAAGATGACTCGTTCGTTGCCTTGGCCGATTTGCTCTGCTAACCGCTTACCTGATGTCGCCATAGCCTCTTTTTTATCTCGTACGGTAAATACCCCACCGGATGAAAAAGTTCGGCTTAGTTGATCTTCTAGGTCTATTCGGTCGGTAACAATGATTACTCGGCACTGGGCGAGCTCTTCAAACCAAATCAAGGCTTTGGATAATAATACCATGGTAAAGGATTTGCCGCTGCCGGTGGTGTGCCAGATTACACCACCTTCTCGTGCGCCAGCAGGGTCAAACGTACTGATACGCTCTATTAACGCTTTAATACCAAATACTTGCTGATAACGAGCAATGATTTTGCCTGCTTTTTTATCAAATAAAGTGAATAAGCGGGTCATTTCCAGTAAACGGTCGGGGCGTAGTAAGCAAGTGATGATCCTGTCTTGATCGGTCACGGCCAAATCTCCGGCGCTTATTAACGACTCGTATCGTGTTCTAGCGAAGGTGGGTCGGTGATCAAAAAGCCGGTTGAGCTGTTGATCGTCTAAGGCCTGATTTTTCAAACGGATAAACTCAGCTTCTGTTATTCCATTGTGAGAGTCTTCTTCTTTCCACTTAGCCCAAAACTTTTCAGGTGTGCCGCAGGTGCCATATAAACCATCGTGACCATTGACCGAAAGCAATAACTGACTGTAGGCATAAAGGTGAGGAATTTCGGTTTGGCCTTGATTGCGAATATGCTGAGAAATCGCCTCGGTATTTGTTGAGCGACCTTCCTTTTTTGAGTCTGGTCGCTTGGCTTCGATTACCGCTAGAGGAAGACCATTTACAAAGCAGACAATATCGGGAATACGGTTACTGGTACCTTCTGCGTTCTTGACCACCAGCTCTTCAGTGAAATGAAAAGAATTGTTTTCAATATTGTGCCAGTCGATTATCTGAATCGTTGGAGAGGCTTTTTTCCCATCTATAAACTCAGTAACACTGATGCCATACAGTAAGGCATTATAAATTTTTTCATTGGCTGCTTTTAACCCAAGGTTCATTGCAGGGTTCAGCTCATGAATGACTTTATCAATAACGGCATCGGACAGTAGGTATTTTTTTCCGGCAAAGGGAAAGGACTGCTTTGCTAAGAACTGTTTTAATACGGGGAGCAAGATCACTTGGTGAGTGCTTTTTTTCTCTATGCCTGCGTGGTTGCCACGTAGGGCTTCGCACTTATCTGGTGGAATAAAGGTGTAGCCCAGATTTGAGAGTAAAGACAACGCTGGGATTTTTGCGCTGAATTCTTCCGAGTAACTGACGGCTTTAGGCGGAGTTATGTCCATATTAAATACTCTTTAACTGATTGATCTCTCAGGACCAAAGGCTACTGTTTTAAACGTTTATTTTTAATGTGGTTGAGTTATGAAACCCATTGTTTGAGTACACTGATCGCGGCCGGTGAAAAGGCTTCCAACTCTCCGTCTTTAGGTGTGGACAAGTCTTGGATTAGCATCTTAAGAATTTCGTTATCTTCTATCCCATCTTCTGGGTCCACGCCGTTGCACAATAACAGTGAAGTAACGAGTTGCTTTCTTTGTTCTATAAGAGAACGGTTACCGGTCAATTCGTCACCTAAATTTAAGATTTTTATCGCTTCTTTTGCTCTATCAGTTAAGCCAATTATTTTTCCGCTTAACGTAAAGCTTAATTCTGATTCACATGCTTTTACTAAAGGCGAGAATGGAAGTGGTTGAGACCCATGAGCGTCATCACATTGCTTAAAGGTTCTGCAACTTGCAACGATATTGGAAAAATCTAAACTGCGCTGAGGTGCGATTCTTCGAGCTTCAACGTGTTCATTCATGGTGTCTTTGGTTGAACCTGATATTTTCTTACAGCAGTATGCACACAGGTAATATTGTTCTGAGGAGCACGCTGATCGTATTGCTTCTCTTTCAACTTCGCCAAGGTCGCTATATTGACCTATTGGATTGTGTTTTTTCCACTTCTTTATAATCTCAGGTTCAAACCCTAATCGTTTAATTATCTCTTTCAAGGTTAAGCTCCTTTTTACGAAGCAATAGCCTTGCCTTGGATAATTCTATGTTGTCTATGGGTAGGGTATGTTGTAGCTCTGTTAATTGCTGCTTAGCGTTTTCGATTTCAGAATCGTGAATCGAGTCATATAAAAGCGTAAGCTTTTCATTTATCACTGCATTGCGGATGTCAGTGTCCATAATATCAAGGAGTACCGTGTTTGCATCCTGCCCATACAGTGAGGGCAGTTCTTGCACTTCGTCCTCGTTAATCAGGTAGGTTAAAACCCCTTCACTGTCGCTGATAACCAATGGTGAGTGTGTTGTGAGTACAAACTGGCATTGTGGAAATGTGCTGGTAAGTTGGTGAATAAGACGGCGTTGCCATTTTGGGTGAAGGTGCATGTCCACTTCATCAATGAGGACGATACCGTCTCCGATCAAAGGATTATCTAGCGACGGGTTCATAACCGCCAAGCGTCTCGCAATATCACCAATGAGTGCCATTAGTGACTTTTCACCTTGAGAAAGCTGAGCAACATTTAATGTCTGGCCATTTTTATCAATCGACATATGCAGTCTTGGCTTACGTCGTACACGCAGGTTTGAAAATTCCGGCATAAATGCATAAATAGCTGAGCGTACAGCGGCCAGCTGTATATCTCTTTTTGATGCTTTTATTTCTTTAAGTTTTGCCCAGCTCTCATCGTCGTGACCAAAAACAAGACGCAGTTGTTCAAGCATATCGTCTGATATGCTTGATTCGTTTTCAGTGTCTTCACGCTCTCTAAACCATTCAAAGAAGCGTCTAAAATCCACGCCCTGACTGAGAGATTTGTCATAACCATCAAGTTGTAAAAACGAGTGTTTCCCTTTTATTTTCAAAGGTATATCAATAACAACTCGCTCAACTGAATAGAAGGCGACCAAAGGCAATGATGATTTATCGTTCTGGGACAGTAAGGTACGGTAATGATTGGCTAAAGAGGTGACGCCCCAGTAATCACTTTTCAATGAGGCTTTGCGACCTTTGCGTGTTCTTGCAACGCGCCAAGGGAAATAGCTTCCATCATCGGACTCTCCTTCAGCATTAGGGTCTGCGGTATTGCCAGTAAAGTGATACACATCGAGGTTAACGGAAGCGGATGACGCTTCATTTTTAATGGCTAATTCTGGGATTGGGCTGCCTACGCCTTTTTCACTTTGGATACGTGCGACAAGCCAACTGAGCGATGTCGCAAGAGACTTTAGTATCGATGTTTTACCAGAACCGTTATTACCGACGAAGACAGTAACATTGCTTTGTTTATTTCCTGCAGGGGCTAAAAGAACTTCTAACGTATCAAAACGCCCTATATTACGAAGTGTTAACTTTTTAACTTCCATTAGCTTGCCTTTGATTCTAAATTTTCGTTATGTAATTTAACCCGACGTATGTCAGTAAACAACTGTCGTACCTAGGCTACCATCTCGTTATTGAAATGAGCGAATTATAGTCGACTTACCACCCATTTTGCCCGCAAATGAAAACGTCTGTTTGGTCCGTCATAGACTGCAGGAAATAAAACAACCTAATGAGTTATGTCACGCTGTGTACTTGCTCACTAGCTGACTCAAGTGTCCTGCCTTGATAATCATGCAATGTCACGCCTTTCTCTGTTTTCCAGTTTACCCAACCATTAGCTGTAGCAAGCAATAAAAACATCGAGGCGCCACTGGGTGATGGAAATAAACAGTCACGTTGAAAAACAAAACGACCATTTTGCTCTGCTATTACCCCTTTAGCTAAAAGGCGGTCGCGCTTATCGTAAAACCGCTGGTCGGTTTTGCGCGTTGTTGTCATCGGGGCGGAGGAGCCTTTTAGTACCACCATGCCTTCGTTAGTGTATATGCCTCTGGCATCCACATCGGCACGGTTACAAATGAATACCTGTTCGGGTTTAGTAGATGACTGTTCAGCAAGAGGTTCAAAAATTGGATAACCAAGAGTGGCTAGCAGCAAACTGCCAATCTCATGAATTTCATCACAATCGGCTTTAAGCGGAATCGGCGTGTGGGGCTTTTGCCCGCCATTGCCATTAAGCAGTTCATATCGCTGGCAGAGTTTGGCTTTTTCAATAGACAGGGATTCTAAATACAGCACATGAGTTTGGGTTAAGTTATTGGTGAGCGACACCAATACCAGCACTCGTTCCCAGTCTTTCTTTTCATCTTTATAGTGTTGCATTAATCGGCTGCCTACATCACCCGACTGTCCAATATACAACTCGTCTTTGCTATCGCCAGAGACTAAAAAATATAGCCCAACCTGTTTGGCCTCTGGCATTTTTACAAATTCAGCGATATCACTACGAGGCACTTCAATTAAGCGAATAATCGACGTGGTTTGCTCAGCAATACGAATACCCGCAGGGTCGCCAGTAGGTAAAAATATTTGAATAGTACGAGGGCGTTTTTGGGTAATCATACGATCCCTTCAGCAAGGTTAATTCCATTATTCATTTAATATGTATCTCTTATGCTAACTACAAATTCACCAGTCTTTGCTACGCATCGATCATCTTTAATAACAAACCCTTCAACCCAATGGTCTCCAGAATATGATGTTGACTCGGTTCGAAATATATCGGAACTATTGTTATTGGCATGCTCTGATATTTCTCCACGCATTTGTCCTGCGTCTCTTGCTTCCTGCCCAGTATTTACAACTTGCCAATATATTTTGAATGGCGGTGGTACATCAGTATTTAATTTAAATTTCAGACGCTTTCCTTTAAGGAGAGGTTGCCCTGATTTAAAGTTTTTCCAATACACGTTGGTTTCGTATTTTCCTTTGATCGTTGCACTGTATCGAGGATTAATCGTTATTGGCCAATTACCAGAATCTTTATGCGCTACTTGAAAATTCAAAACAGGTAAACTGGAGGTTTTGTAAACATCAACCAATGATTTAGTAAATAAATCATGTTCAATAATTTGATTGATATTGATTAAATCATCTCTTAACCAGCCGACCCATTGGAAAAATGCTTTTGCTCTAGCGTGATCATCTTCATGCCATCTGTCAGCAAAGTTCTCACCCGGGTTTGTCGGATTCAGAATGCTCCACTTGCCATCTGCTGTTCTGGTAATTAACGAATACAATGATCCGACATAAGCTTGATTGTAAATAAACTGATTATTTAGCTGGTTAGAATGCCTTTCAAAATTAGCGACTAGATTTTTTAAGGTCTCAAATATAGAGCTTTCATTTTGATAGCACTGTGCTGCTAACACACTTATTACCATAGATATCGGCTTATAATCTTCTATATCAGACTGACTGAACCTGACATCACGATGTCTTTTCAATAATTGAATTGTACGTTGTAATGGTGTCTTAACGTGGATATTAGGAACATCATCAACTGAGTTGTATAAATTTCTTTGATTATTAAATACTTGTTGCTTTTGAATTAACTTTTCACGATCAAACGCGACACCATTTTTTTCATAGAACCACTCAGCAAACCCTTTTGGGTTACTAGTTGTCCAAGTGAAGTTACCATCTTTATCTTTATTCGTTGCAGCAATTGAATGTTGTCGGGCTAAAGGGCTGTTTTCTGTAACTGATGGTAGTACATCCATGTGGAAGCCCACGCCATCCTCTACAGCATAGTTTAACGTCCAGCACCGCTTGCCTTCATCATCCAGTATCCTTAAGTAAGTCCCATTTTCTTTAATTCTGTCACCCACCTGACTCTTTACATTACTGGGCAGTGTATTCTGTTTTAGGTGCCCAAGCCTACAAACTAAGTCAATGTCGTAATCTGCATCTTTACTATTTTTGAAAGGTCGAATTTCCGTTCCAAGCTTAAATGATCCTTGCAAATATACTTCTGGTATGTGGAACGAACCGGGGTAATTACCTTGCTCTAAGTGTAATTTCATCGAATTGAATCGCTCAATAGCCTGCTTATATTTCGAAGGTGATATATCTAACTTCTTTGCTGCGACTAATAGTGCTTGCTCTCTAGTTACGAGTTGCGTCATTGTTGGTTTCCTTCCATTATAAAGTCCCTAATATCTTGAGTTTTATAAGTAAAATCTCTATCAGCCATACTGATTAAATTATCTATTTCAGTTATATCATCTAATGGCAACTCAGTATCTGATTCAAAATCAATTCTTAATATTTGTTCTGGCTTTAAATGAAGTTTCAAATAGTTCAAAGCACTTTGACTTTGCAGAGATAACATAAAGTTAATAAATGCCTTATGTTTCCAGCCTGACGCGAATCCCCAACCGCCTTTGTGCTTCAATCCATAAGCTACTTTTGAATGACCTGTACCGATAGATACAACTTGAATGTCATCATATGGAATGCCTAGTCTTTTTTGAGCATCAATCACCGCAGCTAGTGCTGGATTGTTTGCCCACAGTCCGCCATCAGACAATAAATATTCGTCAACTTTATGAGGATCAAAAAAGGTTGGCGCTGAGCAAGAAGCTTGAACAGCATCCCTTATTTTTACTAACTTATCTCGCAGAAAACTAGGGTCATATGCAGATTTAAAAACATGAACTCCACCGTTACCAATGTCGGTTGCAGGTAAAATCAGCGGTTTAGTAATATCACCAAGCTTTGTTTCTTTAAATACACTTTTAAGAACAGAAGATAAACTCGCACTATCGTAAATGCTTTCTAGCATCAACTTTGTGGCTACGCTTTCTTTCTTAAATGGGATTCTTGACTTTCTCTTTTTAAAGATATCGGCACCGTGTTCCTTGTACATGTTTACCATTTCACTTGCGCGAATGTCACAGGCGATACCTGCCGCGATAATGGAGCCAGTGCTTGTTCCAGCTATCATGTCGAATGATTCTAAGAGGTTTATTCCTAGCTTTTCTTCGAAACATTTAAGTATGTGCGCAGGGTAAACACCACGTATACCCCCGCCATCTATACTCAATATCTTAAAAGTCATATGTATCCTTACTTATTGTCTTTAGGCGGGTGTGGGTCATTGCCGTAGCTATTACCAGCACGAATTTTTCCATCTCTACCGTGAACTTTTGTATCAGACTGCTGGTTTTTGGCAATCTGCTCAGCAACATCAATTGCTTGCTGCTGTGTACGAGTAACTTTGGTAGCCTTTGAATTTCCAGCGCCTTTCACAGCCCAACCATCAGGGTGTTTTACAACATGTTGATTTTTACCTTTTGACATTATGCTACCTCCTTTTCGTCAACTATCACTCTGCGCTTGCCTGTGAACAGTTGCTGCATAAGTGCCTTTTTCTCTTGTTTTAGATCAGCAAGCTGTTTTTCCAACAACTCAATTTCTTGGTCTGCATTTGTAAGTACGGCTGCGATTTTTTGTTGCTCAACTAGAGGAGGCATCTTCATCTGTATTTCATGTAAAACCTTTGCATTCAAATTTGGCGGATCTGTTCCTAACAAAGCACTATTAAGTTTTAAAGCTACTTCAATTGTGGATAGTAACTGATACATATACTCACAACTTACCTTGTCGGAAAACACTAATTTAGCGACTCTTTGGTTTAGTAACGATTCATCACTTCTTCTTTTTAATCGAGAAATCTTTAATTGGTTACCTAATGTAGGCCGTGTCATTGCAACTACAATGTCGCCAACTTTCAGGAAATATTTTTTATATTCACTTTGATAGTTTTCTGGCAGGTAACTCGAATCTTTCCATTTGATTTCACCTATACCAACATTAGCTATTTTCAGCCACTTACATCCCATTTCTAAAGCATCACTACTCTTGAAAGCGAAACCATTAAACAACTCAACAACATCTCCTATTGCTACATTAACCCACTCTCCCACAAACGGTTTACCTGAATCATCAAGTAGGCGCTTTTTGCCAGTGAGCAGTTGTTGCATGAGTGCTTTTTTCTGCTGTTTGCAGTTGTCGATTAGGCGCTCTGTGGTGCTAATCGCTTTATCCCAAGTGGATAGGATGGTGGCGATTTTTCGTTGTTCTGGGAGTGGAGGTAGTAGGACATGTAAGCTTTGCAAGTCATTGGTATCTAGTTTACCCGCGCCTATGCCCGTTCCTGTCACCATCCCCATTAACTTATTTTCTTTAGCCAAAAACCAGTAGAGTAAAAAATAAATATCAAGCTTAGTAGAAATTGGTGCTATACACTTTACATCTTGATTGAAAGCTAATCTTCGGGTTGTTATACCGACAGGAATTTTATTCCAAAGCATACTTCCCCGTACAAGCAGCAGTAAGGTTCCTTGTTCAGCCATTTTTGCTTTTTCACTAACAGCAAGCTCAGTTATAGCCAACTCAGAACTAGAAAAATAATGGCCTCGCATTGATGCTGCACTTATCCAAGGAATATCGCCTCCCCAATAGTCAGGGTTTGACTTTGAAGGCGTACCTCCTGAAGACCACTTTGTAACATCAGCTAATGCACACGGTGTCCATCTATTAGGCACCATAATCCAACTCCTTTAAGTAGCCTTCCATTTCTGTTCCTAGGGTTTGTAATTCATTTTTATGCGCAAATCGTTGCATTTTATTCATTATGGCTCTGCTCCATCAGGGTCGCTTCTACTTCTCGGCGTAGCTCTTCTTCGTTGGGTAGGTACAGTTGGTATTTTTGTACAAACAAATTCGTGTCCATGCCGTAAGTGGCGTACTCAACCAGCAATTCGTCTTTGTCTTTACTTAAAATAATACCAATGGGTGGGTTGTCGCTTTCGATGTTTTCTTCTGCAGCAAAATAGCCCATGTACATATTCATTTGGCCAATGTCGTGGTGCTTCACATCGTTTATTTTAAGATCAATTAAAACAAAGCAGCGCAAAATGCGATGGTAAAAAACGAGATCGACTTTGTAGTGGGTGTTGTTTAGCGTGATGCGATATTGTCGACCCACAAAGGTAAAGCCTTTACCTAGCTCTAGCAGAAATTGCTCTAGATGCTGGCATAGTGCCTCTTCTAGGTCTTTTTCACTGTAATGTTGTTTTTCTGGTAATCCCAAAAATTCAAATACATAGCTGTCGCGTTGCACATCTTCTGGTTTGTTAACAAGCGCTTGTTGCGTGGCAAGGGCTAATATCTGTTCTTTGTCTTTGGACGCAGCCAGTCGCAAAAACAAGCCGCTGTCTTTTTGGCGTTTTAACTCACGAATGCTCCAGTTGGCGTGGATGCATTGCTGGGTATAAAACGACCGCTCAGTTGGGTTGTCTATTTTCAATAGTTCAACATGATGGGACCAGCTCAAATTGTGCGACACTGTCGCATAATTTGAGTTTTGCATATAAAACTGACGAAAGCGTTGCAAGTTACTGATGCTGAAACCTTTGCCATGTTTTAGTTTTAGATCTGTGCTGAGTTGTTTTAACAGCTGCTTTCCGTAAGTTGCTTGTGCTTTACCTTGCTGTTCATATTCAACAATATGCTGACCTATTTGCCAGTAAGTGAATACTAGGCCAGCATTAATGGCACTGATGGTTTTTAGCTGTCCTTCACGAAATGCCGTTGAAATAGTATCAACCAATTCATGGTATTGATGAGTGACAGAGTTACTCATATCCGAGTTCCTTCAGGTAACCTTCCATTTCTACTTCAAGGTTTTGCAGTTCATTTTTAAGTTGTATCCGCTCGGTGCGCACTGCCGCCAAATCAATTTCGGCTTCTTCTTCAAAGGTATCAACGTAACGAGGGATGTTTAGGTTAAAGTCGTTTTCGGCGATTTCATCAAAACTTGCTAGATATGCGTATTTTTCAACCGTTTCACGGTCTTTATAGGTATCGATGATTTTTTGAATGTTGTCAGGCGTGAGTTGGTTTTGATTTTTGCCTGATTTAAATTCGCGGCTGGCATCAATAAACAGCACCTTGTCGTCGGTTTTGTGCTTTTTAAAGATCAAAATAGCCGCAGGGATGCCTGTACCAAAAAATAGCTTTTCTGGTAGGCCAATAACGGTATCAAGTAGGTTTTCTTCAATGAGTCGTTGGCGAATTTTGCCCTCGCTAGACGCTCTAAATAACACGCCATGGGGGACAACCACTGCCATTCTGCCGGTGCCTGGTTTTAATGTTTCGATCATGTGTAGGATAAAGGCATAATCGCCTTTTGTTTTTGGTGGTATACCACGATGGAAGCGGCCATAAGGGTCGCTGCTGGCATCGTCATGGCCCCATTTATCTAACGAAAATGGTGGGTTGGCGGTAACCACGTCAAAATGCAATAAATTGTTACTGTCTTTATCTAGTAGCAATGGATTACGAATGGTGTCACCCCATTCAATGCGGTGGTTGTCTTCGCCGTGTAGAAACATGTTCATTTTGGCGAGTGCCCATGTAGAGCCAATGGCTTCTTGCCCAAATAGGGCATATTTTTTTGAGCCAGAGTTTTTTCGTACCATAGCGCCACATTTAAGTAGCAGAGAGCCAGAACCACAGGCTGGATCGCATATTTGGTCACCTTCCACAGGCTCTAAAATAGTGGCTAATAAATCGGATACTTCTGGTGGTGTATAGAATTCCCCGGCGGTTTTTCCGCTGCCTGCGGCAAAGTGCTTAATAAGGTATTCATAAGCGTTACCAATGACATCTAAACTGCCAACGCGTTCTGTACTGAGGTTTAAGATGTCTTTACCGAAATCTTCTAAAAGATGGCGGAGTAAATCGTTCTTTTGCTTTTCTTGGCCCAGTTTATCGGTGTTGAAACTGATGTCCTGGAAGACATTTTGCAGTTTGGTCCCGTTGGCCTCTTCAATAGCATGTAAGGCTTGGTCGATGCGTTGCCCATTACCAGGTTGGCTTCGCTGCTCAAATAAATCCCAAAAACTGGCGCCTATTGGTAAAACGAAACGACGCTTTTCCATCATTGCGTTAATGAGGTCTGGGTTATCACCAAACTGAGACACCAGTTTTTTATAATCGTCTTGGTAGACATCGGATATGTATTTCAAGAAGAGCATGGTGAGAACGAAGTCTTTGTAAGTGTCAGCGCTGATGACACCACGAAAGGTGTCGCAAGCGTTCCATACTGCACTGTTGATGTCTTCTTGATTGATTTGTGTATTAGACATGGTGTAAATCCCTTAATAATCGTTTTGTTCGTCGGTTGTCATTGGCTTCTTTAACAATACTGATGCAATGGCTGCCATTTCTAGCTGCCGGTTTTCTATAAGCTTCTCATAGGTTTTTTTCTCGCGTATGACGTTGCGATGCAATTCTACTAGGCTATTTTGAGTGGCTACATCGGGTAGTGCGATTGACGTGTCTTGTAAAATTGTTTTTCGAATACTGACTTGTAGGCTGCCCTCAGCGGAGACCTTGAAATAGCGCTGAGCAGCTTCTTGATTCAGTTGCCAGCAAATGAACTCTGCCAGCACACTTTTTTGCTTTGAAGCTTTGACTCTTAACCGAAAAAAGTGGGGGGAGCAGACCGTGTTATCAGGCAGATCTTTGACTAACGAGGCTGTATTTTTTGTGCCTTTTGCTAAAAATATAATGTCGTTGAATTTAAGCCAACCAGGGTCTTTTTTCCCTGTCAGTTCTGAACATACCAAGCTGTCCGTAAATATCTCACCATCTGGGCCAATATTTCTGGCTTGTACGACAAAAGCCTCCCCTTCCTTGCTTGGCTCTATACGTCCTCTGAACGGATAGCCGGTGCTTATATCCACAAAATCACCAAGAGTTTGAGTCATTTTTATTTACCTTTATTAGATTCGCCACAGTGTGGATGAGAAAAGGGTTAACGTCAATAAAACATAACATTATTCCAATGACGTCAAAATAAAGTAGTTTATTTTATTTTATATTAATTTAATTTGCAGTATTGTAATGGAGTAAGTGGGCTATTCGGTAAAAACAAGAAGAAATAGCATTGTTATTTCATGGTTAGTCCAACGTTTAAGGTATGAAGAATTTGATGCGATTAGAAGCGTCATTAAGGAATAGATGCTTATCGTTTACTAGACGGTAAGCATCTATAAAACCAAGGCCAGCTTAAAAGTGCCGCTGGTAAGGTCAGAGGTGAGAGTCTGTACTTTACCAATATAGTAGCGCTTTTCAAGTGAGGTCTTGTTAACGGTGTTTGCTTTCATGCGGACGCATAACATTCTTTATTGAGGAAAAAGTATGGATATAAGGTTAATAGAAGTCTCGAAAGGGTTCGTGTATCTCCATTTCAAAGAAAATGGCTACGGTCTTTTTATTGATCAATTTGAGGCTTTTGGATCCTTGTTGTTGAGAACAGGTTCTAATGTTGGGTATGACGCAGAGACATCGTCTATTTGTTATGAGCGTGATGGCAAAGAACGGAAACTTCGTTTAGCTCAGCTGTCATTTGCGCAGGCTAGAACAGAAGAAAAACCACATGCCTGTCTGAAAAGCGTAATTTCAGACTGCAACATTTCTTTTGGCACAGAAATATCATCTGTTGATGTTGGTGAGCAACAGTTAAGTTTGCTCAAACTACGGTTGTGGGATATGAGTTGTGTGACTGAGTTTGAATTACATGCTTCTCGGTCTTTTAGTGACCTCGAAACCGCAAGTTATGTACCTTTTATTCTGCCGAAGCTCAGTGAGTCAAAGCAGACCAAAGTGAAAGCTGGTGATTTTGTTGACACCCATTCAGATAGTTGCATTACAGACCAATCATGTGATGTCGCTTTATCCGATATTGATAGCATTCACCCCAAGTTGATGGCTTTTTTGCGCAGCTTTCCTGCTTTTGTTCGAGAGTTACTTCCATTAGAACGGAATGAAGTGTTGGATTATTTGACACTATCTCCGATCGTATTAGTGCGAGAAGAAGGCAAGTTATACTGCGTTGCTGGAATTCAGTCATATGTGCAAGCTGTTAATACTCTAGACAAGAAGCAAAAAGTGCCAGTTCGCTGGTTCACAGGGAAAATGGGGCTGGCTCTGAAACGACTAAACACGATGGAAGTGTTGGGCCTTCCGATTATATACAGTACAAAAAAGAGCTTGCTTCAGCAAACCTTTGACACGCTCCAGCCTTCGTTTTCCCCTTTGTATAAGCAATCTTTCTTCGCATCTTGTAGTAGCAAGAAGTTTGCGGCGTTGTTTGGGTTAGATGCTAGAACAATACAGGAGATCAGTCGTTGAGTACCCATCGTTCATCAACTGTCGAGTTTGACGGCTCTTGTTTGCATCGCTTTCTTAAAGAGATGAAGAAACAGAAATTGACCGTTGCCAATTTGACGGCGAAACAATCTCGTCAATTTATACTTCATTTTTGTAATCTGTGTCATATCCCGCCCCATTTGCGTGCTATCGATCTTTGTGTTGAAAACATCAGTGACGCCATCGAAAGTGTCAGGGATGAATGCGATGACCTTTCACTGCTAGAAGATGTGTTTGGTGAGAGATTATTAGGGCTAAGTCTCTTTGCTGATTTTATGGAAAAGCACATAACCTTGTTGAAGCAAGTGGATGCTTTTATATGGCATGAAAGACCTGATGTTGTTGAAGATCGAAGACACCCTATGCAGGGCCAATGGGGGCGATACCCCATTTATTCGATGCTTATGAATACTCTTGAAGATAATGAATATATCAACAATTTTCATGGGTTACAGATCATTGTGCTTGCGGCTTATTCATCATTGAATCATTCGCCTAAGACCTTCTCGATGTACATCAAAGACCAAGAAAAACGCTCGAAAAAACATCAAAGCGCTGCATCAACAGCTGGCTTTTTTATTCGTAATTGGTCAGATAATAATGTTGATGATGACGAGATAGAATTTTTTTGTGATGACATTAATGTGTTGGAATGGTGTGAAGATATTATAGCGGCACGTGATGATTCGGCTACAGAGGAGCGCCCAATCTACCGTCAAACAATGAGTCCATTGATTTCGAGGTGGATAAGCTTTGAGTCTCAGCGTAGAGGTGTCAACGCGACAAGAAAGCGCGGCAAAGCTAAGCCTTATAACCGAAAGTCTTCCGGCTGGCATGGCGGCTATTGCCGATATCACTCGGGCACTATCAGCGAGTCTATTTTGATTGATGACAACTGCATTGTTGAGGCGACGGGCTTTGGGCATGGTTCAAATAGTATCCCTGTTAACAGTATCAAGATAAGAAAGACTTCAGCTTTGTTACCTGAGGAAGAGGCTAAATACGCCGATTTAGAAGATGATGAACAGGGCGATTATGATGAGATTATTAGTGTTGAAGACCCAACACCTAGCTGTAACAACATTCTCACGAATCGACAAATTACTAAAGTTGTACAATCTAATCAAAATTTGATTTGTCAATTTTCTAACGCTACCAACGTTGAAATCGCTCAGCTTGTTGAACTTTGTTTAGACGTAATGCGTCGGCCTGCGTTTTATAATGACTTGATTTCTCATGCAGCGCCAATTGCTTTATTGATGTTATATACCGGTTGCTCTTTAAGAGATGTTACTCACGGTACCAGGTGGTCTGCTGACCACCTTGCTTCTAAAGCAAAGATAACATCGGTGTTGGTGAGTGGCGAGCGGTTTTGGCTTCTCAAGGTTGCAAATGTTCGACGCGCAAAACGGATGACTCAAGATGTTTTAGAGCAATGCCGAGTTGTTGAATCACATATTAAAATTCCTGATGAGTTTGGTCTGGCTAATTTTCTACAAGAGCAGCATAAAGAGCAGCTAGAAAAAAAAGAAGTGGGGAGGATTTTTAAAAAGAAGCTACCTGAGTACCGACGTATTTTAAACGCTTTGCTGCGCTTATTACCTGATAGTAACCGACTGAATGAGCATAAAATTGCCAATTTTTTACCCGCTCATATAACTCATCAAACAGCTGATATTGCGGTTACGATCTTATCCACTGGTCAGTATCTTCCGCTCGGAAAGACGCTTTTGCATTACAGCGCGCCTTCGCCTAGTTACCTTGAATCGGTTAGGCATAAGGTTTGGGGAGATCTCTGTGATGATGTTTCTTTGCCTAGTTTTATCAAGTCAGAAGCCGCTAAATTACCTGTAGTAAATACACTGTCCGTTTCACCGTTATGCCCGACGCTGGGTAGCATTATTAATATGGTGAAGGAAAGTAAAAGTGCGATCAAATCCGCAAAAGATTCTGGTGAAATTTTGAATGTTCATAACATGATGACATATTACACCGCTCAGATGTTTGCGTATGGAACGGGAGTGCGTGCTATTTGCTCACCGCTTGCTTGCTTAACTGCTTTTGATTCAGCCACGAAAACGGTCGTTATCTCTGATAAAGATGGTGATGATTTTTATAACTCACGATTATGTATATTACCTAAACTCGTTTGTCAGCAGTTAGAGGCCTATCAAAAGCACGTCGAGCAACTCAAAAACACCACTTACTTTTTGGCTATTAATAACAATTCACTAATAGACATACAAGACTATTTCTATCTCGATAAAGATCTTCATTCTGCAGAAATTAAACCTAGCCTAAGCTTTGAGCTTCAAGCCTCTTTTTTGAATCTACCGATGAACACTAACCGTCGATTTATTCGCACCTATTTGATAGAAAAAGGAGTGAGAGGTGAGTTGATTAATGCGTTTATGGGGCACTGGGGAGCAGGCCAAGAACCTTGGGGTAAATTCTCAACGTGCTCGCCCATTGAGCTTCTTGAGATGGTGGCACCGAATATTAACGATATGCTTAACGAATTGAGTTTTACGATTGAACGAGGGCTTGCTGATGTTTGAAGCGCAAGAAATTGAGTCTAACGCCTCATGGAGAGCTGAAGTAACAGAAAAGAGATTGCCGATATTTAATAAGTTTGAAGCTGACATAGCTGACTCCGAAAAGCATTATTTTGAGTACTTTATGACTTGGCTTGCTGAAGATAAAACCACAGATTCAAAAGCTATTCTTATCGGATACAAAGATGATAAAAAACGTAAAAAATTTAATGTTAACAAGCTTTTTAATCGATTTATCAACACCTGCAAGCTAGAGGCTGAAGGTATTGTTCAGGTGTCGAAGGTGCTAAGGGTACTGGTCCTGTATTTGAAAAAAATAGGTGAGTTAGACAGTAGTGTTACTCTTCCAGCGTTAACACAAAAAATGCATCGAGAGGCTGGGCGACTAACGCCTTTGAGACTTAATCGATATGTCGTTTTATATAAAGATATTGTTAACGCTTTATCTGAATCTTTGAAGCAACCGAATTGCAAGGATGACGTTAAAAGAGGACAAATACTACTGTCATCGATTGTGTATGGTGGTCTTCTGTCAGTAGAAGGCTTATACGGTTTGTTGGTTAATTCGTCTAAACAACCTTATTTTGTAAACAGTCAAAAAATTTGGCCTTTAGATCTAAAAACGAGAGAGTATCTGCACTCTGAAAGTCGTTTCTGGTATCCAGATACACTGACTGAAACACTTCTGCTCAAGAGTCAGCTCTCAGAAATTGAAATAATAACAGGCCAAAAACAAGAGATGAAAAAGAAAATAACGTCTCTTATTCAAGGTGTTTTTTCTAGCCTGCCTAAAAGTTTCAAAAAAAATCTCGTAATTAAGAAAATGAACCTTAAGGCTCTTCTTAATGTTGTGTCTGTTCATTATGAGCAGGTCGTGCCCTCGTTTGTTGTTCGATATTGTCATCGAGAGTTTATTAGTCATTCATTAAAGCCGAGCGCTATTAATCGTTTGGCGGGCTATTTTGCTCTTGGTGATGGTGTCGAAAATAGTGATTCACCTGTTAAGCCTGCTTGGGCTCCTAGTGATCAATATTTATCGCTTGATGATTCGCACTCAATGTCGAACACATCTGAGCAAGAAGAAGAGAGTCAGGCTGTAAGTTGGACATGGGTTGAAAAGCACATCAAAAAGTCAGACAGCAAGGAAAGCTTGGAGCGTGATATTTCGGTTATTCTTAAGAACGATATGGAATTGGAGCCGGTGCAAAGGTTGGTGCTGATGTGGGGTGCGCACTTAGCAAGTGTTGGTAGTAATGACTTCACAAATCTACAAACAAAACGTATTGCCTATATGATGTGCTCGGTCGGTTCTCGACTGTCAGGTTTGGTGCAAAAAGATGATATGAGTTTGTACTCTTCTGAAGATTTAGAAGGGTTATATGAAGAGCTTCTTGGTACAGTTTCATCGGCTGGTTTAAAAAGAAAATTGGCCAGTATGCTGGATCGGTTCCAGAAATATTTGGAAAACTACCACTATGTTGACGCTATTGATTCACGAGAAGTGTTTGGAATTCAAAATTCACCGTTGCCAGTTGATGCGAATATTCTGCTTGTAGACGAATACTTAAATGTCCTGAAGACATTGGAAGGTATTGATGAGCTCGACTTATCACCAGAGGTGAATGTCGTTATCAGATTAATCTTTATTCTTGGATACCGCTGTGGGCTTAGGCAAAGCGAAGGTCTAAAGTTGAGAGTAGAAGACATCCAGGGCGATGAAAATTGCTACCTTATTGTTCGACCTCACCATTATCGTACACTTAAAACAAACAATGCTAAGCGCCATTTCGAGTTGAGAAACTTTCTAAGTCACGATGAATTGTTGTTATTCAGAGACTGGTTAAACAAGAGGCGTGGGCAGCTTGATAGTGGCGAAAGTAGCTCACCTTTTCTTTTTGCATGCGCATCAAAAAGTTATAACTGCATAAATGCCGATTTGGTATTTCCTGTTATACACAGAGTGATGAGGGCTGTATGTGGGGATGATTCCCTTAGATATCACAACCTTCGTCATTCATTTGCAACTCTGACATTATTAAAACTGATGAGTGAGGAGTCTTGTCAGCTATCCATCTATGAACAGCACCCAGAAACTCAGAGCTGGTTGGCTGATAATGCAGCTCTTAAGCATTACTTATACGCGAGCCAAGATCCAACCAGAAGACACCTTTATGCGTTATCGATACTGATGGGGCACGCGTCGCCAGAGACAACATTGGAACATTACATTCATTGTATGGATTACCTTGCTCGCGTTTCGATTGAAAAACGAATAATGCCAACGGCAGAGATGTTGTCGGATGCATCAGGGCAATCTTTAACTACTATCTATCGATGGTTGCGTGATGGTGCTGATGGGTATCGTTTGGGTCTACATAAGAAGTACAAAAGAATCTTGCCGCAGCCTAGTCAAGTGATGTTTTCTGCTGCGATTTCCAATTTCAGATTGGAGCTTATTGCCAATAATACGGTCAGAAAATTTGATGACTGTCGAAAAATATTGTTTAAATTGATTCAAAGCCCAGTGTTAATAATCGATGAATATAAGCAGTATGACGCGTTATCAGAGCAAACTGGAATCAATGCATCAGAGATCAAGAAGTGGGAAAGAAATCTCTTATCTCTGCTCAGTTTAGAAAGACATAAGATTGCTTCTGACGGTGTTGGAAACTGCTCAAGAAAAATCAATTTAGAGCGCTATCAAAACGAAACGCTACCGTTGCCAGCCAAGCCAAGAAACATCGACATTGATCAAAATGCTTATGTCGAGGTAGTAGACCGTCTTCAAATTATGGCCCAAAAAGACCCAGTCAAACTGCAAGCTCTATTAAACGGTTTTTCTAAACATACCCAAAAGCGTAACTACCTATTCAGGTTTACTGACATTGCTTCCGCCGAACCAGTCATCGATGCGTTAAGTACACTGACTAACGATAAGGTATCGTTGTCATTTACGTTGTTGCATGGGCAAAAGCAATCAGGCAATAACCTTAAAAAAGTTTGTCTACCGCATTGGAGAAAGTGTTTAAACCTCTCTAATCGACGTGTCATTCTGACAGGTTTAGCAAACAGCGATGCCAAAGTCGGCAAGTATGGTTGGTTAGGCGTTAACTTGATTAACACCGAAACAGGCAGGGCTATCGAAGGCTTAAGGTATGCTTTCGCGATGATGTATGTGTTGGAGGCAGCTATTGTCTAATAAATTTTGGTAAGTCTAGGTTGCTTTATGCCCGGTTATTAATTGTGCATTTTTGCAAGTATGCTATTGTCAATTTGTGACCAAAAAATAGCTGTTAAAGCACTTTAATGCACCTTTTATTTAATTTTTATTATTTTATAAGTTGCTGATTTAATTAGATTAAAGTGCATTAAATGTATCTAAAATATACATGTGCAGTTCTCTACGGAGGGCTACAAAGGCATGAGTCAAAGTCGAGGCACTCAGAGAGATTAGAGCAGCTTCGTCCGTGAAAGAATTCACTTTTTGTCATCTAGACCTGCCCATGTCGCATCAACTCATTTTTGTCGAAAAGCAGTAAACCAAAGGTCACCAGCAAACACACAAAGAAGTTTTCTTGACTGTAATGAACGGAATAGCGAGATATTGATTTAAAAAAGAAAAAGATGGGGCTTAGTATACAGCTGTGTGTCAATCGAAGCAGGGCGTAATGGCGAAAGGATCAAAGAAATAAAATAGTTTAAATAATTATTTGGTGTGTCGATATGTAGTGGGTTAATAAAGTAAAATTTGAAAATGTATTATCCAATTTACTTATATTGTTTAATCAGTAATGCCAAGGCGCTCACTTGCTCTTCTTAGTCGCTCATCCCCTCGGCGATCGTATTTTTGAGTGGTGTTGATGCTCGAATGACCCATAGCGTCTTTGACGGTGACGATATCTTCGCCGTTATCCAGCATTGCTGAGGCGAAGGTACGACGCAAATCGTGAGGGGCAAATTTTTCAATCCTCGACTCTATTCGACGCATTTCAAGGATATGATAAATAGCTTGATCAGATAGCCTTGAGGTTGTGACATCATCAAATCGCCTTATTCTTGAAAATAGGGCGCCGGAATACACCCCCCTAACCTCATGAATCCATCGCTCGAGTCTTTCCCAAGAGCCGTTTGGTACAAAGGCCAGTCTTTCTTTGTTGCCTTTTCCAAGCACTTTTAGCGCCTTATCTTTATAGATCATATCGTCAATATCAAGAGCCACCACTTCCGATCTACGCAGCCCGCAACCTAAAAGAACACCTAAAATCGCAGCGTCTCGCAACCCCATAGCGCTGTGGTCGCCGGCACAAGTATCAAAAAGGCGTCGGATTTCACGCCTTTCAAGCGCTCGACCTTTCGTGAGGCGAGAACCTCTTACTGAGCGGATTTGCTTGATATGCTGAAAGCTGTCTGTATCTATCTGCTTCATTGTCCAGGCTTCAAGAGCAACGCCTTTTAGTGCTGAAAGGTAAGTATTAATGGTTGCTGGGGCTTTTTCGGTGCTGGCGAGCATTTCGAGTACGGCCAGAACGTGATGGCGCCTTAATGAACTCCAAATGCAGTGCTTTAAGTCATCGAATCCAATCATCCTTGAAACAATGTTAAGAAATGATTGCATGGTCTGCCTACTGCGCTTTGAACCTAGGCTTAATAAATAGGCGATAGCAGGATTGTCTTGAACGTTACTTAAAGTGCTGGATGGCAATAGTAGCTCTTGGTTGATATCTTCTCTAATGAGCAATCTAGGATAAGCATCATTATGATCCATTTCTACCTCACTCATTGTTGAATCAAACCTATATCAAAATTGACCACATCGAACTCATATGAACAACTCGCACTTTTGTCTAAATCTCTTATGTTTTCAGGCTTCAAAAAAGCTATTACTACGCACATGAATGTTATTACAGAAACTTTACTTTTTCAAACGTACATTTTAATAAGTAGAAAATTTACGTTTTCAATGCCTGCTTGTGATGGTGCTTCTTAAATTGGTCGATCGAATATGAGTGCGGTTATTGCGGAGCTTATATGATAATAAAGATAATTAATTTATTATAAAATTTTAGCTTGTGTATTTCTTCTTTAGGCGTAAAAGTTGACCTATTTTGGAAACTGCCCTGGCAGAGTACTGTTATCCTTCAGCTCGAACCAGATAATCCAAAGTGTACCATCAAATAAAATGGCTCTATTGAGAGGGAAACTACGATTAAGACATCTAACCTTAGCCAGTGTTTCTAACTCGGCTAAAAAACAAAAAATGTCACCCATTTCATTACTTTTAGCCCTTAAACACGCTCATTCGGCCTTGTTTACGGGCTTTTAAACGGATTAACCCCTTGTAGCTCGTATCATCTGGTCAATTCTGAACACATTGGCTAAGGCAAACAGCATCGACAGTTTGTTATTATTTTTCTCTAAGCCACGATAGACGACTTTCCTAAAACCAAACTGACGCTTTATGATTCGAAAGGGGTGCTCTACTTTTGCTCGAATACTGGCTTTTATGTATTCCGTTCGGATAGGTTGCTTGTTTATTCTTGGATGTTTCTTGAGAAGGCGCACTTTGCTTGGCATTTCAGCAATCAACCAATCCGCTTTGATGTCTTTAAGCTCTTCTCGTTTTTGAGCGCCTCGATAACCTGAATCCGCCGAGATAAAACGTTCCTCACCATGAAGCAGATGTTCTGTTTCTGTGATGTCGTGTACGTTAGCTGCCGTTGTGCTTAGACTGTGACTCAGCCCAGTTCTAGCATCAACGCCGATATGAGCTTTTAACCCGAAGAACCATTGCTTACCTTTTTGAGTCTGGTGCATTTCTGGATCGCGTGCTTTCGCTTTATTTTTAGTCGAGCTAGCCGCTTCAATAATAGTGGCGTCGACAATCGTGCCTTCTTTTAGATAAATACCAGCGCTGGACAACCACTTGTTGACCTCTTTGAACAGCTGACGGGAGAGCTTATGCTTTTCCAGTAAGTGCCTAAAATTCATGATGGTCGTGTGATCCGGGATAGCACTGTCTAACGACAATCCAGCGAACAAACGCATGGACGTGATTTCATAAAGCGCATCCTCCATAGCAGGGTCGCTCATGTTGTACCAATGCTGCATGCAGTGAATACGAAACAGGGTGGATAACGGATACGGTCTTCTTCCTTTTCCTGCTTTGGGGTAAAAAGGCTCAATAACGGCTTCAAGCTGGTCCCAAGGCATCAATTCATCCATCCGAGAAAGGAAAATTTCTTTGCGTGTTTTACGACGCTTGTTGTTGAATTCGCTGTCGGCAAAAGTGAGTTGATGTGACATGGTCAGGCTCGAAGGTTAAAAATGAATTGTCTCATGCGCGGGACTTATTCGCATCTTCCAGAGACAATTAGGCCATAGCAGTTTAGGGTAAAATGTACGCTTTCGGCCAAAATTATATCTTTTGGCCGTGCTAGTAAAAGACCCTGTAAATTACAATCTGGATTCACAAATCGTAATGCTCCCAAGCATATCGCCACTCATCCCATTTCAAAAAAAGCTGATCCATTATTAACCAGGCAGAAAAAGAGGTAATCATGTGTTAAGATTCATGTATGAAAAAATTAGACGCACGTAAGCTCACACCTGAAATTCAACAACACAATCGAGACTTGGCTATCCGGCCGTTCCAGCAAGACAAAAAGAGAACAGAAATTGTAGGTATTCACTATAGCGTTGTTTGCCGCTGGATTAGGGCTTGGGTGAAAAAGGGTGAGGTGGCGATAAAACAGGGACAAAGAGGCCGAAGATCAGCAGAGGAAAGGCTGCCCACTGAAGCTCAAGAATCAGTCTTGAAAAAGTTAATTTGTGACAAAAATCCAGACCAAATGAAGCTGCCCTTTGCACTCTGGAATCGAAAAGCAATTCAGGCCGTGGTCAAACAGATGTGGAGTATTCACATTGCTATTCGCACGGTCGGTGACTATTTAAAACGTTGGGGGTATGCCCCTCAGAAGCAAGCAAAACGGGCTTACGAGCGCAAACCAAAAGCGGTTAAAAAATGGTTGGATAACACTTACCCTAAGATCAAAAGCCGAGCCTTTGAGAAGAGTGCTGAGATCTACTGGGGCGATGAAACAGGTATTCGAAATGACTGCCAGCACAGTCGAGGTTATGCACCAAAAGGAAAAACACCCGTTATAGAAATTAATGCCAAACGCTTCTCAACGAATATGATCTCAGCGGTTAATAATCAAGGAACGGTCCGTTTCATGATGTATGGAGAAAACATGACCGCGAAAGTGCTACTGTGTTTTATGAAGCGGCTGATAAAAGATGCAGGGCGAAAAGTATTTCTCATTTTGGATAATCTTCGGGTACACCATGCCAAGTTGGTAAAAGCATGGTTAGCGCGTCATGAGGATGAGATCGAGGTCTTCTATTTGCCATCATATTCACCAGACCTGAATCCAGATGAATACTTGAACGCTGACCTTAAGGCTGGGATACGAAGTTCGGCACCAGCTAGAAATCAAGAAAATTTAGCAGGTAAAGTGCTTAGTCACATGAGGATTCTGCAACAAAAACCAAAGAGAGTTGCAAAGTACTTTGAACATCCAGTAATCAGCTACGTATCATGAATATACTTTCCCGCTGGGTTAATAATTCTATTTCGCTAAAACTGTACTTATAAACAATTAGATATGAAATTTTAATAATGAAAAATACCCTTACAGCTAAAAGTCAAACTCCAGAAAATATTGGCGGTACAGTGGCAATCAAATATGAGCGTCTTGCTCATATCGTTCGTCAAGTAGTCCGAGATTTTCAAGTTTGTCTAGAGAGCCAGCTCCAACCACATGGTGTGAACCATGGATATTGGTCATACCTACGAGAACTATGGAGTGAAGAAGGACTATCCCAACGCGAACTTAGTGAACGAGTTGGTTTGTCTGAGCCGACAACTAATTCCGTCGTTAAAAGAATGGAAGCAGCTGGCTTACTTGAATTGCGTCCTATTGTTGAAGGGAAGCCTAGGCGTCTAGTTTACCTAACGCCGAAGGGCCGTAGCTTACAGTCTGTTCTCGTACCAAAGGCGGAGGTGATCAACCTCCTCGCCGTAGAAGGAATATCCGAAGAAAAGGTAGCTATTCTAAGGGAATGTCTTTTAACCGTTCACAACAATCTAGCTACATTACAATCCGGAGAAGCCGATATAGTCAACTAAATCGAGCCTTCCAAACCTGCTTAAATTCTTAGTATTCGAAACTCTTCCGTCAGTTCCGTAAGTATGATTGTTATCAAAATGCATTAGCAGAAAGAGTGAATGGTATCTTGAAGCAAGAGTTTTTGATTGCGTATTCCGGTGATTGCGATCGCCCATTTCGGTTTAATCCGGCCACCTGATCTTGCCTTTTTTCTCTCGTCTTATTTTTACTCTAAGTGGCCGGATTACGCCAGTTTTCTCATTGATTCACCTCCCAGTTCTATCCTATGACTATTGTGTACCAATCTATCCATTAAGGCGTCTGCCACTGTGGCGTTACCAATCATGTTGTACCACTCCTTCACGGGAAGTTGGCTGATGACGATGGTGCTGCTATTTTGATAACGATCTTCAAGCACTTCTAATAGGTGTCCTGCCTGCTCTTGGGTCAGTTTTTCCATACCCCAGTCATCGAGGATCAATAAGGTTTTCTTAGCCAGCGACTGGAGTTGTTTTTGATAGGAACCATCCAATCGACCTGCACTCAGGTCGTCGAGAAGGCGGGTTAACCGATAGTATCTAACAGCGTGTTGTTGATCGCAGGCGCTGGTCGCCAGTGCACAACCAAGATACGTTTTACCTGCCCCTGTTGGGCCAGTGATTAAGATGTTCTGGTGTTTGTACAGATAACGGCCCGTTAGTAACTCACTCATCTGCTTACGATGAAGGTTTCGTGTTTCTTTGTAGACAAGTTGACTGGGTTGAGCATCCAGCCTGAGTTTTGCTTGTCGCTTTAAACGCTGGATCTTGGTTTGGTTACGGTTCAAGATTTCACTTTCTAGCAGCAGACTTAATCGTTCTTCGAAGTCCAGCTCTGCATAGGTAGTCAGTTGCTCTTGTTGCTGTTCTAAGGCTTTCGCAGCCTGGCTTAAGCGAAGGCTTTTGAGTTGATCGTGGACTCTATTCATTTGGACTCTCCTAGTGGTAACTGTTCGGGCCTCGAACATTGCTATGGATAATATTGGGTGTGGTCGTATTGTCTTTACTCATCTGTCCTTCACGATGGCTCTTCAGCAAATTATTTATGAAGGTGTAGTTGGGTTTCGTTAACATCAGTGCGTCTTGACAGGCTTGTTCCAAACGCGACTCACCATGCGTTTTGCTCAGGCTTAACAACCCAAGGCAGGATCGGTAAGACTGCTCTGGATGAGGCTTGGCGAGGAGGATTTTATTAATGGTTTCTCGAGTCGCTGGGCCGATGCTCGCTCCCCAACTGAGCAAGCGTTCTGGTGACCACTTTTGATGGTGATGATGACCAGGCATGTGTTCTGGCTTTGTGCTATTGCCACGTTCTCTTTGGCTGCGTGGGTGTTGAGTGACCATGTTGCCTCGGTGATAGATCTGCACCAGACGATTGGACGCTTCTAACTCAACATGTTGACCCACGAGCTGATGAGGGACTGAGTAATAGTGCCGGCAATATTCAATGTGGTAGTCGGGGCCAACTTTGGCTCGTTTGGTTTCGGTGTACAGGTAACGCTGCCTAAGAAGGGGCTTTAATGCAGGTTTATCGAGTTTGTC
>NZ_QPJQ01000043.1 GCF_003337275.1 Marinomonas foliarum
ACGCCACAGTGCCAATGATATGCTGTCACCTGTTGAGTATGAAAAACTGTTCGAAAAGATGATTGAGAAGTGTCTACTGAACTAGTGGCGATTCAGTACTTGGGGGAGCTTTAAGACCTGATAGTAAGTAACTATCTTTGGATTCATTCAAGAGCCGCTTAATTAAAGGGGTGAGCTTCGGGTGTACTGGTATATCTCTATATCCAGCTTTAGTCTTACTGCTTGTTACCTTGAGAAGCTTCTCACTGCATGAGTCCACTTTTAACTGACATAACTCCTCAATTCGACAACCAGTGAACATCCCCAAAAAGATCAAATCGGCTAGCTGCTGGTCTTTCTTAGACGCTTCCTTCCAAATCGAAACAAGCTCATGAGACTCAAAAGGTAAACGCTCTTCGGTGCGCCCTTTGTTTTTAAGAAGCATTGCTCTTTTTTTCTTCTCTTCCTCAGCAACAAACCGCGGCATTTTGAAAGGGCAGGAGTCTAATGGTACAAGGTCGCGATACTCCAAATAATTCCAAAAGTTTCTAGCAGCTTTAAACCTTCTATCAATACTGGATTTTGAAAGAGGCTCTGGATAGTACTCTCTCCCCTCAACCATCAGTCTAGCCCAGTTTCTTACTCCTTTAGCTGTAATTGAGCCTACTGTTGGGAAAAAGTGCATTACTTCTCGACCAACACTTGCGTAAGAACTTCGAGTTTTCACCTTAGTTGTTTTTATCGAAGCGACCCAATCATGATAATGTTCCGAGAGAATTATATCCTTGCCAAAAGCTATACCCGCTATTTTCTCAGCTTTAGCCTCCTTTCCTTGCATTCTCAGCTTATCAACTATGTCAAAAACAACTTCATGTATCACCAGAGGATCGTCATTATGTTTACTAGACTGCTCTAGTTCTTTTCGTAGACTTAAGGCAAACATCGTGTCCTGATCAAGCGATATCCTTCTTGCTGTTTCTATTTGCCTCTTCCAGTCAGAGACATAACCCATCGCGATATTAGTCGCTTTTCGTTTGTCTGCTTCACCAGTACTCTTTGAGAATTTGGTCTTGCCGAAGTGCTCATGTAGTTCTTTAGGAATTTTTAGAACTGCATAATATAGATTTCGTTTTTTCTCTAAATAGCCCATCTTGATATACCTAAAATAAACCAATTACCCCCACGTATTACCCCCACATTTTTATAAGATAATCCATAAAAATCAACACTTTCAGTAGGTTAAAACGGTATAGTTTAGATCCCCCCCGCCTCCACCAATTAAAGGCTTGATTTTAAAGGGGTTTGCACCGTTTAAGATGAAGTCGACACACAAACGACACACTGTTTGTGAGTCATATAAAAAACCACCTTCGGGTGGTTTTTTATTGCCTGTGATTTGCATCAACCAACACGAAAAAGACAATAGATACAACGATTTAACAGCTATTTTTAACGCCTTGCCCCCCATTTTCTTGTTAACAACCTAATGACTCAAAAACTGCGACTCACGCAGAAAAACTTTAAACATGAGCTAAGACTAATATAGCGCAGGTTACTATACTGCTCAGTGCTCGTATGTGGTTGAGCCTTGTCCATTTAATTAGGTACTCGTCCCATGATTGCCGCAGGCTGAAAGGGTCATCTTCACTTAGTTTTAGCTTGTTGTTGAGCGGTACATTGCCAAACGCTGTCACACAGAACATACCGATGATGTAAACCACTGCCGCGCATACCTCTAATAGAGATTGGCCTTCTTGCCAGTCCACCAGCGACCAAGGAATCAATAAGGCAAACCAAAAGGTTGATATGAAAAATAATGGCATAAAGGCAGTGCTCAAAATAACGTCATTGATTTCATTCATCACTTTTGCCCCTTGGGGTTTGGGCAATTCAGCCAACGACGTCATAATCACCACCGAAAAAGCAAAATAAATACCCGCCATAATCCCAGTCATCACGATTAATACCGTAATCATTCCCACTCTCCTACAAATTTGTCATCTACGGCTAGTTTGCCGCTGACCACACGCCTGTTTTGGCGGTTCTTGTCACGTAATCCTCAAAACGTCGAGCGGGGCGACCAAGCACGTTTTCAACGGTGTTGGTGGTGCTTTCGTTACGACCGTCTAGCACGTTTTCAAACAATTCATTCAGTAACCAAGCAATGTCATCTGGCAATCCTTGGGATTTGGCTCTTTGTATGTAGGCCTCGACAGGCGCCGTTTGAAAAGCGATATTACGATTGCTCGCGGTGCCAATAGCTTTCACACAATACGCAAAGGACAAAAGCTCAGGCCCTGTCACTTCGAATAATTGGTTTCGAAGGCTTGGCTGGGTCAAGGCCGCAACGGCCACATCGGCAATGTCGTTTACATCAATAAAAGGTTCGTCGGCTTTCGGTTCTGGCAACAGCAGTTCGCCTGCTTTTAATCCATCAAGCATAAAGCTCTCACTAAAGTTCTGCATGAACCAGCTCGCCCGTACAACATTCCAATCCAATCCACTTTTTATCACTACATTTTCAGCGTGTTGTGCCCCCTCTTCTCCACGGCCAGACAACAAGACAATGTGCTTCACGCCAACGGATTTCGCCAATGCCACAAAGTCACGCACATCACTTTCTGCCTGAGGAACGGCTAAGTCTGGAAAGTAAGTAACGTAGGCTGTTTTTGCACCTTCTAGCGCCTGCTTCCAACCAGATTGGTCTGCCCAGTCGAATGCATAATCACTGTTACGAGATAGGCCTCGCGCTTCATAACCAAGTTGCTTCAAACTTTGCAAAACGCGCTGACCTGTTTTGCCGGTTGCCCCCACTACTGCGAAGGTGTCATTTGCGATGATGGTTTGATTTGTCATGATCTTTCTCCTTACTTATTCGTTGTCGTTTTTGTATTTCATTTAAGAATGGAATCAGTGTACGAAGAATAATCTTGATGTTTAATGCTTGTATTTCTATATTTTTTTGCAGTTCGTCTAAAATTTCATTTTTATGAGGCACCCGTGCAAAACACTTATCAACGAGACATTCCCCAGCCAAGCGATACATTAGGGGAAACACTGTATTCACTTAGGCTAAATGGCTTGGTGTACGCCTGTTCAGAGTTAAGTGCTCCGTGGGGTATAGAAATGCCCCCCATGCAGGGAAAAATGATGTTTCACATTGTGACGCAAGGCTCTTGCTTATTAATCTCACCCAACCATGCGGAGGTGCTGCTGAAACCTGGAGATCTGGTACTGTTACCAAAGGGAGAAGGTCATCAAATTTGTTCCGACACAGAGATTCATTGCCAACCTTTTTTTGATATTCCCGTTAGCAAAGTGTCTGATCGATTCGAATTTATGGACTACGGTGGCGGAGGTGAGCAAACATTGCTGACATGTGGCGTGCTCAGTTTTGATCATATTATTGGAAAAAAACTGGTCTCGCAGTTACCCCCGTTGATTCATATGCGAAGTGATAATGGTCAATTGCCCAGCTCGCTACAAGCCCTGGCTCAACTCATGGCTGACGAAGCAACAAATCTTGCTGCTGGCGGCGAAACCGTGGTCGCGCATTTGGCCGATATCATTGTAATAAAAGCGATTCGTCACTGGATTGAGCACTCTCCTGATGGAAGCAAAGGTTGGCTCGGTGCGCTGAAAGACCCGAAAATTGGCAAGGCACTGGCTGCTATGCACGCCCATCCAGAGTCCAGCTGGACAATTGATCGTCTTGCCGAGCAAGCAGGAATGTCACGTTCTGGGTTTTCTGCGCGGTTTACCGAGGTAGTTGGCACCTCAGCAAAGCAGTATTTAACTGAATGGCGAATGAGCCTAGCCCGCATGAAGGTAATGCAATCGCCTGTTCCACTAATGGATTTGGCCGAAGAATTAGGCTATCAGTCCGAAGCCGCGTTTTCACGCGCTTACAAGCGCGTATTTGGTGTCTCGCCCTTGCGCCCTGCTCGTGCAGAAGCGACAGAACAAGTGCCACGTTAGAGTAAGGTTTTTGAAAAACAGGTGAAAGGTGGAGCGTTGATCTCGGCTTTGCACGCTATCTGTGTTTTTATATTTTTTGGAAAATTTTTATTGATTCGTCATGGAGCTCGCGGTTATGAAGTTTTTCTCTATGTTGATGCTGTTTTCAGTGTTTGTTGCGGGCTGTTCGTCTAATGTAAAGCTGTCAGGCCATAATGTCAGTAATGTTGACTCAACGGTAGAAATCGATAAATCGGCCAGTATTTCTGTGGCTTCTGATAGTGAAGGCGATCAATTAACCAACAAACGCTACATTGCCGATGTTATTAACGCATTCAAAGAGCGTGGATTTAGCAGTGTATCCGACTCCGAAAGCAATCCAGACTATCGCTTATCAGTCAATTTCACCTCAGAAGAAGTCACCGAAACTAAAAAGGTGCCAATTTTCAATAATGAACGAAATATCCCTTATACCGTTTGCCATAGAAACCCAACAACGAATGCAAGAACTTGCTACACGCGCTATCGTCATTTTATGGAGCCTATTGTTAAAGGCTACAACACGGTAGAAACGCCCACCAACGTTTATACCTTTCAATATAAGCTAACAGATAAAACAGGGAACCTTATTCTGGATTCAAGCAATACTGTGGTTCATCAAAGCTGCTCGAAATGGAAGATGTTCGAGTTCCTAGCAAAAGATGCCATCATGCGAGCCAATTTTAACAATCCAGTAGATAAGCCCTACGCAGTCGAAATGAAAGCAGACTATAGTTGCCAGTAGACCCTGTTTGAGGTAACAGTCTAGACACGTTTTTTCGCTCTAGACTGTTGTCTTTCGCTTTTCTGCTTACAACCAATTCGTCTGAACAGCAAAACACTTATAAAAAAACGTTATCATCTTTTCAGTCTATTCCTGCGTATCCATCTATACTGTGTATAAGCCACTATTGTTTGGGCGTGGCTGTATCAGGACTTTTTCCAAATCCATTATGCTCACTTTGTGTAGCAAGGGGGAATCCATGATCAATCATGTTTGGGGTCTTATTCATCATCCAGATAAGGAATGGCGCGAAATAAATAAGGAGCATGAGTCAGTAAGTCATCTGTACTTTCACCATGTTCTTTGGATGGCTGCAATTCCTGTTATTAGTACCTTTATCGGGACGACACAGTTTGGTTGGACGTTCGGCGGAGAAGAAGCCATTAAAGTGTCCTTTATGGACGGTATTGGCTTGGGGGTTATGTTCTATGCACTAATACTGGCGGCGGTTGCCGCGGTTGGCAGCTTAATCCATTGGATGGCACGAAACTTTGAAAGCCGTCCACCACGTCAAGAATGTATTGTCTTTGCAGGTTATGTTGCCACGCCAATGTTCTTAAGCGGCATTTTCGCTATTTATCCTGTTATCTGGCTTTGTCTATTAGCTTGCGTGGTGGGTGTCGCTTATACGGGGTACTTACTATATAAGGGAACGCCGAGCTTCTTGGGAGTCAGCCACAAACAAGGTTTTATTCTATCCAGCACCACGCTTGGTATTGGAGTTTTAGTATTAGAAGCTTTATTGGCTGCCGTTGTCTTACTGTGGAGCCTTGGTTCTGAACACAGCATTATATGGCGTTTTTTTCAGTAGTTAACTAACGTCGAAATCTAACAATCTCGATGATCGAAATGCAATTAAGAGTACAGTGCTGCGCTGTTATAACAGCAGCGCTGTACTTAACTTATATCAACCACTTTTATTTATATTTTCATCGTGCGCCTATACGGCCGCTACTAGCAGACCTTTCTTCCTATCACCTTCGATTTTCAACTCTTATTTGATGCAACTTTGACCGCCCTGTCGCTGTGGCGATTTTTGTGGAACTTTTCCGGTACGCCATGCTCTTACCCTCTGTCGATAAGCAAACAAAGAATAAGCTTTTTTCTTCTTATGCCTGTTTTAGGCTATTGATTAAACTGGTAAAAGGCTATGCTTACTACGTTTCATATTGTTTGTTTATTCGATAAGCTAAATAACAAACCACACTAAGAGATCGATTGTTAGGACAACAACCATGCTCGCAAAGTATATTGAGATGACACTACCGTTTACCAGAAAGGAGTTTTGCTCTTGAGCTCACTGATTTGGCTACCTTTTCTCCCCTTACTAGGTACATTAATCCCACTTCTCACTGCTCGCTTTAGCCGTTCAGCTTGTGCGTTTATGACAGCTGCATTGCCCGCGATAACTCTTTTTCTTGTGCTATCTCATGCTGGCGATATATTTCAGGGCGAACGCTTCCAAGCCGCATTGCCATGGATACCAGCGATCGGATTAGAATTAGCTTTCCGCTTAGATGGTTTAGCCCTGTTATTTTCTATCCTTATTTTAGGCATTGGTTTACTGGTTATTCTATATGCCCGCTATTACCTTTCTGCGAGTGACTCAATTGGTAAGTTCTATGCCTACTTGATTCTGTTCATGTTCGCCATGCTCGGCGTGGTGCTGTCTGATAATTTAATCCAACTATGGTTTTTCTGGGAATTAACCAGTATCAGCTCTTTTCTCTTGATCAGTTACTGGGGACATAAATCAGATGCAAGGAAAGGTGCCAGAATGGCACTAACTGTTACTGGTGCTGGCGGTTTAGCCTTGTTGGCTGGCTTGTTGATTCTTGGCGATACGGTTGGTAGCTTTAGCCTTCAAGATGTTTTAGACAGTGGCGACTTGATCAAAGCCAGTGCAAATTACCCTATTATTGTTGTTTTGGTATTGCTTGGCGCTTTTACCAAATCAGCTCAATTCCCGTTCCACTTCTGGCTACCCAATGCCATGGCAGCTCCAACACCAGTGAGTGCTTATCTTCACTCTGCGACCATGGTAAAAGCCGGTATATTCTTAATGGCACGTTTCTACCCTGCGCTTGCTGATACCGACCTTTGGTTCTTGATTGTCAGTCTTACTGGTCTGGCTACTTTCCTTGTAGGTGCTTACATCGCGATATTCCAGCATGATTTAAAAGGCTTGTTGGCGAACTCGACCATTAGCCACTTAGGCTTAATTACTTTGCTACTGGGCATGGGGACAGACCTTGCGGCAGTAGCGGCAATTTTCCATATAATCAATCATGCGATTTTCAAAGCCTCTTTGTTTATGGCGGCGGGGATTATCGATCACGAATCTGGCTCCCGCGATATGCGCCAGCTAAATGGTTTATGGAAGTACATGCCCTATACCGCGACATTAGCTATGGTGGCATCCGCGTCGATGGCTGGCGTTCCTTTGATGAATGGATTCTTATCGAAAGAGATGTTCTTCACAGAGACATTGCATCAGGCATCGCTGGGCTCCTTATCTTGGTTTATTCCTGTTTTGGCCACCTTGGGTGGTGTGTTTGCGGTCGCTTATTCGACACGTTTCATTCACGATGTGTTTTTCAATGGCGAGCCTGTTAACCTTCCAAAAACGCCTCATGAACCGCCTCGCTATATGCGTGTTCCTGTTGAAATCTTAGTCGCACTTTGTTTGGTGGTCGGAATTTTTCCTAGCTTGGTTGTTGGTGATCTTTTGCTTGCCGCAGCCAGCGCTACGCTTAATGGTCCTGCACCTTCTTATAATTTGGCGATTTGGCACGGTTTGAACTTCCCTCTATTGATGAGTGTGGTGGCTTTGATAGGCGGTTTAGTCATGTACTACAACCGCTCTCACATGTTTAAGTTCCAAGCTCAATTCCCAACCAGTGACCCAAAACTGGTGTTTGAAGGCATTGTTCAATCTCTTGCTATTAAAGCGAGCCGCATTATTGCGTTCACTGAAAATGGTTCTTTGCAGCGTTATATCTTCTTTGTTCTCACTTTGGCCGTGGTAATGACGGCGTCTTCTTTAATGAAGCTAAACGCCACTGCTGGCCATCGTCCTGAAATACCTCTCGATGCACTGTCGATTACCTGTGCAATATTGCTATGTATCTCAGCCTTGGCGACGGTGATATGGCACAGACGTCGAGTGGTAGCTCTGCTTACCTTGTCCGTTGTGGGACTAATAGTTTCATTGGCTTTTGCCCAGTTCTCCGCACCTGACCTTGCTTTAACTCAATTATCTGTTGAAGTTGTGACTGTGATTTTGCTGATTTTGGCGCTGTTCTTTTTGCCACAAAAAACACCAAAGGAATCATCACCTCGTCGCGTTGTAAGAGATTTAGGGTTGGCGTCTTTGATTGGTGGTGTCATAGGAACAATTAGCTATGCCTTGATGACTAGACCTCTCGATACTATTTCGACCTTCTTCACCGAAAACAGCAAAACAGGTGGCGGCGGAACCAATATTGTTAACGTCATTTTGGTCGACTTCCGAGGCTTTGATACCTTGGGTGAAATCACGGTGCTTGGTATTGCTGCATTGGGGATTTATAAACTCATCGCAAAAATGCGCCTTTACATGCCATCGAGCGACGATAATGGACTGCCTTGGTCCGAAGACAGACACCCGATGTTGTTGGCGGTCATTTCACAAAGTTTATTACCATTAGCTCTATTAGTATCAGCCTATATTTTCTTACGCGGACACAATATGCCTGGCGGCGGTTTTATTGCTGGCTTGATCACTTCGGTGGCTATTATTCAGCAGTATGTTGCTCATGGTGTGTTGTGGATCAAAACACGCATCAAGTTGGACTATCAGATTATGATCGGCTCCGGCATAGGTATCGCAACACTTAGTGGCTTAGGCAGCTGGGTCTTTGGACATACCTTCTTGTCTTCTTGGTTTGATTATTTCTATCTGCCAGTGATTGGCAAATTCGAATTAGCCAGCGCAATGATTTTCGACCTTGGTGTTTTCCTCACTGTCGTCGGCGCAACTATGTTGATTCTTGCTAACCTTGGTCAGTTAACGACCAGTGAGCGTCCTATCCAAAAGGAGCATGATTAATGGAAGGTTTATACGCGTTTTGCGTTGGTTTATTAACAGCCTGCGGCATTTTTCTCGCCTTACGTGGCCGCAGCTTTTCTGTGGTCATTGGCTTAACTCTCTTGTCATACGCGGTGAACTTATTCTTGTTTGCCAGCGGAAGACTAAAACTGAATGCAGCTGCGGTACTGGGTCAATCTGAGCAATACAGTGATCCTCTTCCACAAGCTCTAGTATTAACCGCTATTGTAATTGGTTTTGCGATGACTGCTTTCGTCGTTATTTTGGCGATGCGCGCACGCGCTGATTTAGGAAATGATCATGTTGATGGAACTCTGCCCAGCCTGCCAAATGACACCCAGCAGAAAACAGGAGGAAACCAATAAATGCAGCACCTGAGCATTTTTCCGGTTCTCATTCCATTGCTATTCGGTGCAATAATGTTGTTGCCTCCGATCTCACGCAATATCAATTATCAACGCATAGCCTCCGTCATTGGCACCTTGTTTATGCTTATGTCGACGGCAACACTATTGTATAAAGTGAATGCAGAAGGCGTTCAACTTTACGCACTAGGTGGGTGGCAAGCGCCTTTCGGTATCGCTCTTGTGGCTGATAGAGTGTCCAGCTTAATGGTGCTACTGACTTCTTTTATGTCTTTCGCCATCATGCTGTATGCGGTTTCTGGACAAGACAAAGGTGGCGCGTATTTCCACCCCTTATTCATGTTTCAAATCATGGGTATTAACGGTGCGTTTTTAACCGGCGATATCTTCAACTTATTCGTTTTCTTCGAAGTGCTATTAATCGCGTCTTACGCACTCTTAATTCATGCTGGCGGCAAACAAAAAACCCAAGCTACTTTGCATTACGTGATCCTGAACCTCGTTGGCTCAAGCTTTTTCCTATTCGGCCTTGGTATTCTATACGGTACCCTTGGCACGCTGAATATGGCGGATATGGCGATCAAAGTAGGCCAGCTGCAAGGGGAAACCGCCACACTGGCTAAGACAGGCGCATTGTTGTTATTGGTCGTGTTTGGATTAAAAGCAGCAATGCTGCCAATGCATTTTTGGTTACCTAAAACCTATGCTAGTGCAAGCGCACCAGTAGCCGCGCTGTTTGCTATCATGACGAAGGTCGGCATTTACAGTATCTTCCGCGTTTATACCGTTATTTTTGGCGAACATGCTGGAGAATTAGCCAACATTGCCACTCCATGGCTATGGCCACTGGCATTATTGACGATCACAATTGGTAGCATTGGCGTATTCGCCAGCCCCGGAATCAAAACATTAAGCGCAAACTTAGTCATTGTTTCCAGTGGCAGTCTACTTGCTTGTGCTGCTATTAACTCGGAAGAAGCGACCTCTGCGGCGCTTTACTATATGGTACACAGTACGCTGGCGTCGGCGGCCTTGTTCTTACTAGCGGATGTTATGTCCCGTCAGCGGGGCAAAGCAGAAGACAGGTTCGTACGCTCGCGCCCCTTTGCTCAACCAAGGCTATTAGGTTTTGCTTTTGCCATTCTTGCCTTATCTCTAGTTGGTATGCCGCCTTTATCAGGGTTCGTGGGTAAAATAATGATCTTACAAGCCACTCAGTCTTCAGCACAGACCATGTGGGTTTGGCCATTAATATTACTGGGTAGTTTAGCTGCTTTAATTATCTTTTCTAGAGCGGGAACCACCTTGTTCTGGCGCCATAATGGTAGCGTCACTGCCGAAGCAGAACCTGCCAAGAAATTAGAAATCGCTGGCATTGCGTTATTGATATTGGCTTCGCCTTTGTTGGTGCTATTCGGTGGCGATGTTAGTGAGTACACACAGCTGGCCGCAAGCTATTTGCATGACATTCAAGCCTCTGCCTATGGTTTATTACCAGGAGTAGCCCAATGAAGTTATTCCCAATGCCCTTTCATAGCCTGCTACTGTTTGTAGTATGGTTATTATTAAACAACTCAATCAGTGCAGGACACATGGTACTGGCCGCATTCTTCGCAATCGCAATTCCTTTGCTCGTCAACGGTATGCGCGATGAACACCCGAAGATTCTGAAGCCTTGGTTAGCTATTCGCTATGTACTGATGGTGATGAAAGATATTTTAACGGCCAATGTGGAAGTGGCGCTATTGATCGTAGGACCAATCAAAAAGCTCGAGCCGGGGTTTGTTGCTGTGCCGATTAATATCAGCTCAGACTTAGGTATCACTGTATTGGCGAGCACGGTTTCTCTTACACCAGGAACCGTGAGCGCAGAAGTATCAAAAGACAAAGCTTGGCTTTATATTCATGCCCTTCATTTAGACAATGAAGCAGAGCTTATTGAATCTATAAAGCAGCGTTATGAAAAGCCAATTAAGGAGATTTTCGGATGCTAAGTTGGACCATTCTCATTGTCGCTGTCTGTATCTGCGTAGCGTTGATTTTAAACCTATGGAGACTGATGAAAGGCCCGACTATTTCAGACCGAATTTTAGCGTTAGACACCATGTATATTAATGCTATTGCACTTATTCTGCTCTATGGCATTTATGTGAAAAGTGCTCTTTACTTTGAAGCGGCTCTTTTAATCGCCATGCTAGGATTTGTCAGTACAGCAGCGCTATGTAAATACTTACTCCGCGGCGACATCATAGAATAGGATACGTTATGCCTTTATATCTCGAAATTATTATTTGTGTGTCGCTGCTAATTGGCGGTGCATTCTTGCTTGTTGGCTCTTACGGTTTAATACGTTTGCCTGACATCTATATGCGCTTACACAGTCCGACCAAAGCATCGACTCTTGGGATCACAGGCGTATTACTCGCGTCTATGGTTTTTCAAAGCCACTTAAAAGGCTTTCTGTCGATTCAGGAATTACTCATCACCTTGTTCCTGCTGATTACGGCGCCTGTTGCTGCCAACATGATAGCCAAAACAGCGTTACATCAGCGCACCAAACCTTTAGACAAGACAAAGAACCAAGAACTAATAGAAACCGCTCGAGACAGAGAAGTGCCTAAGCCTCCTCAAGATTAGAGGAAAGTAGTTTAGCCACTTCTGTATTTTTCATCGGCCGATGGAAATAGTAGCCTTGGAATACCTCACAACCTAACGATTTAAGAGCCTCTAGTTGCGGAGCGGTTTCTACTCCCTCCGCCACAATTGATAATTCTAAGCTGCGCGCTAAATAAACAATGGTTTCACAAATTTTTGCATCTTCCATGTGTTTATCACACTCCTCCACGAAGGATTGATCTATTTTCAAGATATCCAGAGGTAAGCGTTTCAGGTAACTCAAAGACGAGTAGCCAGTACCAAAGTCGTCGACCGAAATTTTGATATTAAGCCCCTTCAGCTCGAATAACACATCAATACAGCGCTGTATGTCTTGCAGTAAAACGCCTTCAGTAATCTCGATCTCTAAGTAACCACCTTCAATGCCATAGAATGCCAGTTTCTTCGAGATATAAGACACTAGAGAGTCTGATACTAAATGCCGTCCAGATAAGTTCACAGATATTGGCACTAGGCTCACACCTTTGTCTCGCCATTCTTTCAGCTGCATTAACGCTTGATCTATAACCCACTCGTCAATTTTTATAATCAAATCTGACTCCTCCGCAACCGGAATAAAGTCAGCTGGAGAGATAAGCCCTTTGATCGGGTGATCCCAGCGGATCAGGGCCTCTAAGCCAAGTATATTGTCCTTTTCTAGCAAAACCTTTGGTTGGTAAACCAAGAAGAACTGTTGAGAAGAAAGCCCATCGTTGACCTCTTTTTCGAAGCTGAACTTTTTCGTCACTGCATTGGTCATGTTTGAAGTAAAGACTTGTGCATTATCTCTACCTTTTTCTTTCGCCCAGTACATAGCGATATCAGCTTGCTGAATTAGCTTGTCAGCATCTAACACTTGCTCTCCACAGTGAGCAATACCTATGCTGGTTGGAATGGTAAAATGCTGGTTATTCAACTGAACGGGAAGACGCATAATCTCAAGGATTTTTTGCGCACGGGCCATCATTCGATCATCTGTCACATTATCCGTTATCATTAACACAAACTCGTCGCCTCCCCAACGAGCAATAACATCACCAGAATCAGATACGGACTCTAAACGCCTTGCCACTTCACACAAAAGCTCATCCCCTGCTTTATGCCCCAAAGTGTCATTAATCACTTTGAAGTTATCTAGATCTAGAAAAAGCAAGCCTACGGAGGTTTTCTGACGGTTAGCAATCAACAAAGCGCTCACCAAAGAATCCATCAAATAGGTGCGGTTATATAAGCTAGTTAATGGATCGCTATACGCTAGAAACTTAAGGCGTTGTTGCAGTTTTGCATGCCGTGTCATATCTCTGATATGCAACGTGTACTCGCTTTCTTGCGAAGAGTCAGTGTTGGCTTTGGTAATCGCGATTTCTGCAGGGAAGTGATGATTAGGACCACGCTGTAAACGAAACGGGTTGCGGCGATTTAAAATCAACCCATTAGATGAAGAGAAACCGGAATTTAAACTATCAAAAATTTTAATTCTGTCCTCTTCCATTACGAATAAGCCGATAAAGCTCTTGCCTTGCACTTGAGTTTTTAAACAACCGAATGTCCGCTCGGCGGCAGGATTAAACTCTATAACAGAACCAAAGCGGTTGATGGTCACGATACAATCCATAGAAGAATTCAAAATCGCAGACTTACGCATTTCACTTTCTTGAAAGCGCATTAATGCATCGTCACGTTGGGCAATTTCCGTATTTACTCGACCGAGAACTTGATTGTATTTATGCGCTATTTGACCGACTTCGGTAAACGGCTCTTCAGGAACAGGCTTTGAAAAATCGGCATTATTTTGTTGGTATTGCATAGAGGTTAATAAATCAAACAATTCAGTAGTAGCTCTGTGCTCAGCCACATTTAGACCTTGCTCTTCTTGCTCTTTACTTGCCCGTAATGGCATAAAATAATTTAGCAGGCGCATACAAGCATAACCCACTACAAAACAGTACACACCAATAGAAACAACCCCTAAAGCCTGTACCCACAGCTGCTCTACAAAGCTCAGTCCATTATCTATTTTGTCAGCTTGACCAAATAGCGCGACACTTAATGTCCCCCAAACACCTGCAAAGAGGTGAGCGGGCACCACATCAAGTGCATCGTCTAGACGCCAGCGTGTCATTAGTAAGCTGCCATAATAGACAACCACACCAGATACCGCTCCAATTACAACAGAGGCTCCAGGTGAAACCACATGGCACGATGCGGTAATGCCGACTAAACCAGCAATGGTACCGTTCAGGACAAAGCTGACTTCGATGTATCCGTCTTTGAAATAGTTGATCGCTGCAGCAATGAGCCCACCCCAAGCTGCTGAAATAAACGTATTCAAAATGATCATAGGCACATCATTGGTTAACGCCAACGTGCTGCCACCATTAAAACCAATCCAACCAAACCAAATAAGCATTGTCCCTAAAGCCGATAAAGGAAGGTTATTACCGGGAGGAAGACGAATGCCTTCTTCAAAACGACCTAACCTAGGACCAATAATAATGATAGCGGCCAATGCAACCCACCCACCAACAGAGTGAACAATAGTGGAACCTGCAAAATCAATAAAACCAAGCGCCTCAAGCCAACCCTGAGGCCCCTGAGATGGATATACGCTAGACCAAGCCCAATGCCCAACGATTGGGTAAATAAAGGCGCTTAACACCACTGTAATTGCAAGATAACCAATGAATGTCATACGCTCGGCCACCGCACCAGACGTTAAAGTCGCTGCCGTACCACAAAACATCATCTGAAAAATAAAGAAGCTAATTTCCCATGGCGTGTGCTCATCATCAAAAAAGAAATCGCTACTGCCAAATACGCCTGCGACAGAGTCTCCAAACATGATGCCAAAACCAAAAAGCCAAAATAGAGTCGTCGATATAATAAAGTCTGAGATATTTTTTGCGGCAACATTGATGCTGTTTTTACTGCGAATACGGCCGCTCTCTAAACATAAAAAACCCGCTTGCATCATGAAGACCAATGCAGAGGCAACTAACAACCAATAGAATTCTGCCATACACACCCTAAATAGAAGAAATTGCACCAAAAAGAATCACGCCAAATTACAAAGGACGAAGAATATAGACAACAAGAGAGCACAAATATAAAAATAATAGGCCACAGCCATGGCACTGTCTTAAGCTATTCAATAGTTAAGCCAACTCTTGAATAATCTCGCTATCAGAAAGTGTCAAAAAATAGAAAAGGCCACTTAATAATGTATTAAGTGGCCTTTTAATGCACAACATTTTATATAACCTGCGCTAAAAAGTACTAGCCATTCAAAGTTAAGACATTTGTCTTACTGATACGATGGCGATAAATTTCTCGAAGATACTTAATCGCATTTTTAACATTATTAATATCTAAGCGAATATCATTAATGGAAACAAAACGTTGGCTGTTATCAATCAGCTCACGATACTTTTTCTCGTACATTGGTTTAATTGCATACCAATTCGTATCTAAGATTTTTGCGGGGTTTTCGTACGTCGTAAAGTACTTATCCACCAAGCTTTCATCAAATTCATCTTCTTGAATCATGTTGATAATAGCTTTATCGATTTCGTCCGTGTAGCGGTAATCATCACGAGCAAAACAGCGCTTCATATAAGCGACCATTAAGGTAAGGAAGTCATCACTTAAACATGGACTTTTAGCGATCAAGGTCGTCAAAGATAAGTTCGCAGAAGCGCCTATAACCAAAGCATAACGCTTCAATGTGGTATTTGGGCACAGGCGATTCAAGTGCATTTTAAGACGATTCAATGCCGTGAAAGACAATTTGTAGTCTCGAGGCAATGAAATAATAGACACAATAGATGAACAGTTTTTAAAGAAATGTAGATGATTCAGTTCACTTGCATCATACCCACTCTTACGGTAATTTTTAATTGCGTCACGATATCTATCAGATTCAACAGGCAACACACTCACGCCTTCAATGGCAGAGGTGTCATTGTTAAAGTGAGGCAACTCTATTGAACGACAAAACAAATCATCAATATCAACGGTATCTTGATGCTTCCCTTCGCCCACAACACTTTCTGCATAAGCAACGGCCACAGGACCAGCCAAGCTCATAAACAAATCGTTTGCATCTAGGCGAATAGTTTCTGCTATATCAATACCTGCACGACGGAAGTAATCTTCATCATAATCTGTTGTTACAGCTTGAGCTGTTAGAATGTTAAAAATTTGCTGAGAAATGTACTGGTTAGCGTATTTCTCCATAGTATTAACATCAATGTTATCGGCATCACCACCATCTTCTTCTTCAGCGTAGCGCATGATGTCATTAGAGATCAGCATCATAGAGTTCCATGGACGAATACGCTCCATCACATCAGCTGGAACCTCATCATCTTCACGCTCTTCGTTATACGAAAAATTCCATTCTTCTGAAATGTATTTCGTTAACAAGCGCCCCGCATTAATGTGCAACGCTTCAGAAATTTCTACATTTTTTCCGGAAATATTCGGAAGAATACAAATACCTGATGTAAAGATAGGTTCAAAAACAAAGCTATGACGCTTATCAACCATTTGATTTTGATCAGAACGGTAATCAAATGTCTTACTCAAGTATGAAAACTGTTGCGCTAGGCCAAATTCAGACGCCATGCCTGAGCCGGTCCCACCACCCGCACTAAAAATATAAAAATAGAGACGTGATTGGTTTGCTTTAATTCCACATGAATCAACTAAATAAGAATGCATGTTTTTCCAGTTCTCGTTACGGAACGTCGTTGCATCCTTATTAAGGATAATTTTAGCAAGGTATTGCCCTAAGATAGGCGCGTTACCAGCACCACCAGCATGAACTTCAGACAAGTCCATTATTTGTAATTTTTTATATTCTTCTAGAAACTTTGTTCGGCCTTCCTGATTTGAGAAGCGAATACGTCCCTCAATATCTTTATCCAAGTCACCTAACAAAACGATTGGTTCTATTAAGAAAACAGGTTTAAAACCGTCTTTCCCTTCAATTGGCAAATGCTTACGAATCCACCGCATAGGGCGGAACTCGCGTTCACTCTCCAATATTTCTTGGCTTTCTACTTCGCGCATATAATTAGCTCTGGCGTCGTAGACTAGCGATGCGACATCTAACGCAATATTAGAACCACAACGACCTAAACCAATTAAACAAACAGATGGAAACACCTGATCAATAGCGACTTCATCATCACTTAATTGGGGATGGATTCGGTTACGAACAACATCCAAATTTTCTAAGATTTGCTCTAAATTCGTCTCAGTAAAATAAAGATGTTCTATCGGGAGATTTTCTTGGCTCATGCGGCACCCTTTTTGAAGCAAATTACTTACAACAGATAATCATTCACGTTATCAACGAAACGACATGATACAAAGCAAACCGTTTACCTGTTCAATGTACTATTTATTTTGATCGTCGTTTTTTTGGACAATGTGCAAACAATATCATCCTTACATAGCAATGACACTAATATGCTGAGTGTAAGCATAAAATAAATAATTATAATAATTTTTCATTTGAACTCTAATTTCCAGCTCTAATAAAGCCAAACGCCACAAAGTACACTATTAAATGACATTCAATATATCGAGACAAAACCTCTCGCCTGTCTATTTTTTGTACTATAATATAAGATGACTTGAGCAACTTTTTAAGGTGACTATCGTGTCAATCTCATCAGTATCAAACAATCGTTTGTACATGCCTAGCTTTTCAGCACAGGCAGAAACAGACGTGCGACCTGATTTGAGCCGCCAACAGGACCCAGTTCAACTTTCTGACAAAGCTAAACAGATGCTGTCTTCTCAAGTACAAGCAAATGATCCTGACGCAAAGGGTGAGGAGGTCGGTAAAGAGTCAGTCCAAATTTCTTCCAGTATTGGCCGACTCTCTAGAGTATCAGGATTACAAAGAGAGGAAGTTGCAGCGTTATATCGTTCTATCGATAAATTAACCTAACGACTCGTCATCATTTAGCTAAAAGTTAACTTATAGTCGTTAGCAGATAATGATTCTGCTTCCCGTTGCAAGTTAGCCAATGTCAGTGGTCGATTATCAAGCCATTCAGGCAAAAACTCAGCATGAAGACTCTTATTATCTGCCTTAAGTGTAAAAATAGGCATGTCGCCTTCTTTTCTATCATGATGCAATAAAATAGACAGCCTTAATATAATAGACAGTCTATCTAAATCCTGTTGATCACTTTTAGTAAATCGATAGTCCAAAGACTGAGAAAATTTCCGTCTATGACGCAAAATCAAATTCGCTAGGGCTTGCTGCTCTTGTTGAGAAAAGCCTGGCATATCAGACTCGCTAATAATGTAAGCGCCATGCTTATGATAACGGCTGTGCGAAATGCCCACGCCAACTTCATGAAGCAAGCCCGCCCAGCGCAATAAGTCCTCACTAGAAATGCTGTTTAAATTCCAATCATCTTTAACTTGAGCCAAAGCAGACAGAGCAGTATGAGTAACGAGCTTCGCTTGCTCTGTATCAATATGATATTGGTTCAACATATAATTAACAGTACGTTCACGAATATCCGTCTCTGCGTAACGCCCCATAATGTCATACAAAACACCTTCTCTAAGTGCACCATTAGAGAAATCCATTTGCTTAATATCAAAACATTCAAACACCGCAGTCAGTATGGCAATTCCAGCAGCAAAGGTACTTTTACGTTCTGGCTTCAGTCCGACCAACTCAATGTTGTCCGCGTGCCCAGCGGCAAACAATGCCTTTTGGATTTGCTTCAATGCTTTAAGGGTAATGCCTTTTTTGCTCCAATTATTTTCCTTAACAATATTGAAAGCAGCTTTTACAGTCCCTGACGAGCCTATCGCCACATCCCATGTTTCATCGAGATAATCATCTTGAATACTTAAAAGCTCTAAACGTGCTGCAGTAACAGCTTTCTGAAAATTGGACTTGTTAATAACGCCATCGTCAAAAAAGCGTTGTTTGAAGCTCACACAACCCATATGAAGGCTTTCAGTCAATATCGGCTCTAACTGCTTACCAATAATAAATTCTGTACTACCACCACCAATATCGACGACCAAGCGCTTTGACTCACCATGATCCATGGTTCTTGCGACACCAACATAGATCAAACGGGCTTCTTCTCGACCTGCAATAATCTCAACTGGGTGACTCATGATATCCATTGCTTTACCAATGAAATCATAGCGATTCTTCGCCACCCTTAAAGCGTTCGTCCCCACCACTCGGACAGAACCTGGAGGCATGTCTTCAATCACTTGAGCAAATTGCGCCAGACAATCTAGGCCGCGTTGCTGAGACTCATCATCCAAATGGCCGTTTACTAAGCCAGCGGCGAGCTGAACCTTGTCACCAAATTCTCCCGTTATACGTAACTGTCCATGCGTAACTTGGGCAACAACCATATGAAAGCTGTTCGAGCCCAAGTCTATCGCTGCGATTTTTTCAAAAGGAAAGTCATGAGATTGTTGCAAAAAGAGTGATTGCATTCAGAAAGCCTTACGTCAGAGAAGTCTCAATAAGAATAAGAGTATATCAGTTACTATACGGTGTCATCGCCAAGAAGATGGCAAAAACAACACGAGATTAAATGAATTTTTTATAAAAAATCGCCTCTTTTTTCGAAAATCAAGAAAGAAACGCTGCTTAATAGGTAAAAAAAACCGCCCATCAGCACCAAAACACCTAAACTTGATCAAAAAATTACCAGAAAGTGTTTTTTTCCTGAGTTTGACTATAGACCTCGCGTTTAAGTCGATCTATAGTATGGATGTTCTTGATTGCAACCTTGCTCTAAGCAAAATGCTATTCAGATCCCAATCAAATTGTTTCGCGCTGTATTGGCTTTGCCCTATCCGGGCTCATGTAAACCAAAACGACTATATAACCATCCTGTTTTGTGTTTATTGATGCCGAATAGCTGATACATTGTTAAATACTTCTTAGACACAAATTATGGTTATCTATTTTGATTAACTCTAATTCCGTCATTTTTCCTCAAATGAGCTAATACAAAACCCGTTTATGAACCTTACCGACTTAAAACAGAAATCAGTACACGAACTTTTAGACATCGCAGCAGAAATGGGCCTAGACAACATGGCTCGCTCCCGTAAGCAAGATGTTATTTTCTCAATCTTAAAGCGTCATGCGAAAGGTGGGGAAGACATTTACGGCGACGGTATCTTAGAGATTCTTCAAGATGGCTTTGGCTTCCTACGTTCACCTGACAGCTCATACCTAGCGGGTCCTGACGATATATATGTGTCACCAAGCCAAATTAGACGTTTCAACCTTCGTACTGGCGACACTATTGCCGGTAAAATTCGTCCTCCGAAGGATGGTGAGCGCTATTTTGCTCTATTAAAAGTCAATGAAATCAACTTTGATAAGCCTGAAAGCGTTCGCAATAAAATTCTTTTCGAAAACTTAACTCCCCTATTCCCTGATGAACGACTTCTTATGGAAGCTGGCAACGGCTCTACGGAAGATGTGACATCGCGTATTATCGACCTTGTTGCCCCAATGGGGAAAGGTCAGCGCGCCTTGGTTGTTTCACCGCCAAAAGCGGGTAAAACCTTCATGTTGCAAAACATTGCTAACTCCATCACTCGTAACAACCCTGAATGCCATATGATCGTCCTATTGATCGATGAACGCCCTGAGGAAGTGACAGAGATGTCTCGTACCGTTCGTGGTGAAGTTGTTGCCTCTACATTTGATGAGCCACCAGCTCGCCACGTGCAAGTTGCAGAAATGGTAATCGAAAAAGCAAAACGACTTGTCGAGCATAAACGTGACGTGGTTATCCTATTGGATTCCATCACTCGTCTGGCACGCGCCTACAACACTGTAATCCCTTCATCTGGTAAAGTACTAACCGGTGGTGTGGATGCAAACGCTCTAGAACGTCCAAAACGTTTCTTTGGTGCAGCACGTAATATCGAAGAAGGCGGTAGTTTAACCATCATCGCAACAGCGCTTGTTGATACAGGCTCTAAAATGGATGAAGTTATCTTTGAGGAATTCAAAGGTACTGGTAACTCCGAATTGCACTTAGATCGTAAAATCGCAGAAAAACGCACTTTCCCAGCGATCAATATTCGTCGTTCAGGTACTCGTCGTGAAGATTTACTGACATCAGAGGACGAACTGCAACGTATGTGGATTCTTCGCAAGCTATTGAATCCTATGGAAGATGTTGCCGCGACAGAATTCCTTATCGACCGTCTAAAAGTGACTCAAACAAACGATGAGTTCTTTGAATCAATGAAAGGCAAAAACAAATAGGCAGACTTTTTTAGCAGCAAAAAAGTCTGCCATAAAAAACCACTTCACGAAGTGGTTTTTTTTTACTTACACAACAAACATGATGCATTATCAATGTCTGCTTGCTTTCCGTATTTAAGGTAAGTGCAACCTATATTGGAGTAGTTTAAATGAAAGAGATTACCGCGACGGTGAACGCTGTCGAATTAATCAACCAGAATGTTTACCAGATTACTTTGAAGGTAGAAAACTTTACTTTTGAAGCGGGTCAATACCTGATGGTCGTGTTACCAACAGGTGAGCAAGTTCCTTACTCTATCGGTAGTGCCCCTCATGAGCTCCCTTATTTAACATTGTACATTTTGGTTTCAGATGCTGGCTCGCTTGCTCAGAAGGTAGTTGAATATTTTCAGTCAAGCAGCAGTGCAGCCATCAAAGCTCCCGGTGGAGATTGCCACATTGCTAATGGTATTTTAGATTCCAATCCAGAACACATTCTGTTGATCGCTGGCGGCACAGGCTTTGCTCAAATTAAGAGCTTATACAGTGACTTAGTCGAAAAGAATTTCACTGGTAACGTTTCTTTCTACTGGGGCCTAAGAACATCGCAAGATGTATTCGCAAAAGAGTGGTTAGAAGAAGCTCACAAATACTCGCCGTTTTCATTAGATGTCATCGTCAATGAAGCAGACAATCAGTGGCATGGCCGCACAGGCTGGTTATACGAAGCCATTTTGGAAGATCATCCGGACTTAAGCAAAAGTACAGCCTTTATCAGTGGCTCAGTGGGTATGGTATACGGAACCCTTGATCAACTAGAGCTAAAAGGCATCAACAAAGATGCCTGCTTCTCAGATGTATTTGCTTATGCGCCGCATCCTGACAAGCCAAAACTTTAAGAAATAGAGCCGATAAAATAGACCAAAAAAAGAGGTAACGCTTCATCATTACCTCTTTTTTATACGCTCAGCGCCTTAACTCACTAAATTCCTAAGTTAAACAACGGTGGAATAAACTTGTACCCACAATGCTTTGATATTGTCTTGGTCCTCGTCAGTCACACCTTCCGCTTCAAGTGTTTCTTGCAGTATTTCTGTAAAAGCACGATCAAACTCTTCCTGTCCTTCCCCTTCAACACTACTGTGTAACCCCAAAAGCCCGAGAAGATAAGCACAGTAAAACAGCTGATCGCCTTCCTCTGCATGGTGCTCCATATCTCGTAATCTGTCACACAATTGGTCTGCGCGTTCAGCAAAGGTCATTGTCATATTTGATCTCACATTATTTTTGATATCTGTTTTAAAACCTCTGCACAACAAGCATGCAATGATCTCAATTATAAAATACAAAAAAGCTGGGCGAGCCCCAGCTTTTAAAAGATACATTATACCTAGTTTTATTAAGGCTTTAAGTTCAGGGTTTCTAGCGTGTTAGCACGAATAGAAAGAAGAAGGTCCGTATTGTCGACCAATGATTGGCCATAAGAAGGCACCATTTCTTTCATTTTCGCTTGCCAATCAGCAGACTTAACACGATCATCAAAACAACGCTCTAGAATACCAATCATAGTATTAACCGTTGTTGATGCGCCTGGAGAAGCGCCTAGCAATGCAGCAAGAGTCCCGTCTTCAGTGGTAATAGCTTCTGTGCCAAACTCAAGCTTACCGCCACCTGCTTCATCTTTCTTAATAATTTGAACTCGCTGCCCTGCGTAAGCAAGCTCCCAATCTTCGTCTTTAGCATCAGGAAAAAACTGACGCAATGAATTGCAGCGATCCTTGTGGGATTGCATCACTTCGCTAATTAAGTAACGAGTGAGGTCCATATTATTTTTACCAACACTTAACATCGGCTTAATATTGTCAAACCGAACACTTTTAGGTAAATCGAAGAATGAACCTGTTTTCAAGAATTTTGTCGTAAAACCAGCAAATGGGCCAAACAAAATAGCCTTTTTACCATCTATGATTCGCGTATCCAAATGTGGAACAGACATTGGCGGCGCGCCAATCGGCGCAGCACCATAAACTTTAGCAAAATGCTGCTCTACCAATTCAGGCTTTTCACATACCAGCCACTGGCCACTTACTGGGAAACCGCCAAAGCCTTTGCCTTCTTTTACCTCTGCTTTTTGTAGCAAAGGCAAAGCGCCACCACCAGCACCTAGGAAAACAAATTTCGCATCGATAGTCTTACGAGAACCATTTTGCTCAATCGTGACGTCCCATCGCCCATCAGATCGTTTCTTCAGAGCACTTACTTCGCAATTCAGCTGCAAATCAAAGCCATCTAAGGTTTCTAAATGCTTACTCATATTGCGAGCAATCGCACCGAAGTTAACGTCAGTTCCATGCTCAATACGTGTTGCAGCAAGTGGCTCACTCTCATCACGATTATTCATGATAAGAGGCATCCACTCCTTCATCTTTTCACGATCTTCCGTGTATTGCATTTCTTTGAAAGCAGGATGTGCGCTCATAGCTGCATGACGCGCTTTTAGCATTTTGACGTTACGCTCACCCCAAACAAAGCTTTGATGAGGCACACGATGGATAAACTCTTGTGGTGCTGGCATCAAACCTTGCTCTACAAGGTATGACCAGAACTGAAGGCTGATTTCAAAAGCAGCATTAATATTAACTGCTTTATCAATATTCACCGAGCCATCCGCATTTTCAGACGTATAATTAAGCTCGCAGTATGCAGCATGGCCTGTTCCAGCATTGTTCCAGCCATCTGTACTTTCTTTCGCAACACTACCTAAGCGCTCGACCATTAACATGGTCATGCTAGGGTCTAATTGCTTTAATAATACTCCTAAGGTGGTGCTCATCGCACCGCCCCCGACTAGTAAAACGTCTACAGAATTTGAGGTCATATGATTTCGCCGTGTCATAGCCAATTGTGAATTTGAGAGTGATGCAGAAAGGAGGCTTTTGGCCAGCAGTAAGCACAGTAGATGATATACTTTGCTCTCTCCACACTCTCTTCAGAACGCCTTTGCTCGTTCGCTGAACATTAAAAAATAAACAACGTATAAGGGATTCTGAGCAGGTGTAGGTTGATTATACGGATTTTGGAAACAATGTCTTGAGACCTTAGTATAAGAATGTATTTATATTCACATTTCAAAATACAAGATTAGCGACATTTTGTTGACTTTAGCAGCAAGAAGATCGATGTTAACGACATTAAGAAAAAACATGCTTTGATTATGCTGCTATATTGAATTATCAATATTCAACATAAGTATACTAAATCCTCTTATTTTCTAGCTTGATGAAGATGAAAGCAAAAGATATTATGGTAACGGATGTCATCTGTGTTGACATGGATGAGCGCTTACCTCAAGTAAGACACATAATGGAAACAAATGGGTTCCATCATCTTCCTGTTACTGATAAAGGAAAACTGGTTGGCATTATCTCTGACCGAGATTTATTGCGCCTTATAAGTCCTTTTATAGACAGCGCTTCTGAACAGCCAAGAGACATTGATACCCTTAACCGAGCCGCCCACCAAGTAATGACTCGCCAACCCATTACGGTAAAAGCAGAAACGCCAGTGGAAGATATTGTTGCCTGGTTAAAACGGGTAGACATATCTTGTCTACCCGTTACAGACAATGAAGATAACATCGTAGGTATTATTTCGTGGCGTGACCTTGTCAATCACGCCACGTTTAAAGATTAATGCGTTTGGGCTTGATCACCTAAAGAATCAATTAAGTCTTCCTCTGTGAATTCATAGATTTCTGCACAGAATTGACAGTCAACTTTTACGCTACCTTGTTCGATGAGAAGCTCGCGGACTTCTTCTGCCCCCAACGACATAACCGCATCAAAAGTACGCTGACGAGAACACGAACAACCAAACTGCATTACCTTGGTGTCGTATAGACGAACTTCTTCTTCGTGATATAAGCGATGCAATAATTCGCCCGTTTCAAGGCCAAGTAACTCATCTTCCTTTACAGTAGACGTAAGATGAATCAAACGCTCCCAAGCATCTTCATCCCCTTCTTTCGCTTGCTCTGCTGGCAAACGCTGTAAGAACAGACCACCACATTGTGTGCCATTCGCCGCCAACCAAACTCGGCTTGGCAGCTGTTCAGATTGCGAAAAGTACTGTTCAAGACATTCTGCCAAAGTATCGCCGCTGATTTCAACAATGCCTTGATAGCGCTGGCCATTACGCGGCTGAATAGTAATCGCTAAATAACCGCCCTCGAGCACCTCTTTTAAAGAGATCTCTTCTGGCACTACTTCGCTATCATCCCACTGCGCAATGCCACGCAGATTTTGGTTTTCATCACATTCCATCATCAAGGTCGACAAAAAACCATGACCTTTTGCCTGAATAGATAAAACACCATCTATTTTGATGATATCTCTTAACAATGCGATTGCTGCGACAAACTCACCTAAGAGTTTTTCTAGCGATAGTGGGTACTCTTTGCGTTTAATAATTTCTTGATAAGCATCATTCAGCAGCACTCGCTCACCACGGACGTTGCTATTATCAAAGGAAAAACGCTGTATTTCATTGATGGTTACATTATTCACTAGACACACCTTGATTAGACTAAAAAGCCCGACCTTTAAAAGTTCAAATTAATATTGTCGTTATTTTACCCTTGAGGCGATCAATCATCCACTTTAAACCGTGTATAAACTGGGAATATGCACGCTTGCTATTTCGTTTAGTCTGGCAGCACTCTAAAATGTTAGACATTATACTTTTTATTGAAAAGCCGATTGAAACGGCCAATATCACTTCTCATTAATTGAGATAAGAGATGTCTAGTTTTTATGATCCAATTTACTGAAGTTAGTCTACAGCGCGGTACTCAGTTCCTCCTTGAAGAAGCCGACCTCACCATTTTCGAAGGTCAAAAAGTTGGCCTAATTGGGGCCAATGGCGCTGGTAAATCCTCTTTATTCGCCATGATCAAAGGCGAGCTACACGCAGACACTGGCGAAGTGGTTTTACCCGGCCAACGACGTATCGCTTTTATGGCTCAAGAAGTAGAAGAAACGCAGCGCAGTGCGTTGGATTATTGCCTTGATGGCGACGACAAACTCAGAGAAATCGAGAGCAATATTGCTAAAGCCCAATCGAGTGGAGACGATCATGCTCACGCAAGCTGGCTAGGCGAATACGAAAATGCTCATGGCTACACTGCACAATCCCGTGGCGAAACATTACTGCAAGGTCTAGGTTTCAAGATGTCAGACATGCAAAGACCTGTGTCGGACTTCTCAGGGGGGTGGCGAATTCGGCTTAACCTTGCCAAAGCTTTAATGTGCCCTTCCGACGTTCTCTTGCTCGACGAACCAACCAACCACTTGGATTTGGATGCTGTTATGTGGCTGGAAAACTGGCTGCGACAATACCCTGGCACCTTGTTATTAATCTCCCATGATAGGGATTTCTTAGATGGCATTTGTAGCCATATTGTTCACCTCTATCAAAAGCAACTGGTGCTTTATAAAGGCAATTATTCAGACTACGAGCGCCAACGAGCCGAGCATCTAGCGCAACAACAAGCCAACTATGAGAAACAACAAGAGAAACGTGCACATCTGCAGCAATATGTCGATCGCTTTCGTTATAAAGCTGATAAGGCGAAACAAGCTCAGAGCCGCTTAAAAATGCTCGAGAAGATGGAAATTATTGGTCCTGCGCATATAGACTCACAATTTGAGTTTTCCATTCCTGTCGCCGAGAAAACCTCGCAACTGTTGATCAACTTATCACAAGCTGACTTGGGCTATACCGCTGAATCAGGCGCAAAAACCGTTCAACTGGGCAACACTAACTTTGCTCTTCGAGACGGTCAGCGTATTGGTTTACTTGGTCCGAATGGCGCGGGCAAGTCAACCCTCATAAAGTCCATTGTTGGCGAAATTAGTATTTTGGCAGGGGATCGCATCACAGGTGAAAACCTAAAAATCGGTTACTTCTCACAACACCAACTCAGTGCTCTTGACCTAGAAGCTTCGCCCCTGTTGCACATTCAGCGCTTAACACCAAAAGTACTGGAAAGTGACATTCGTCGTTACTTAGGAGGCTTTGGTTTTATTGGTGACGACGCACTACGTGCGGTCAAAGGCTTTTCAGGTGGCGAAAAAGCGCGTTTGGCCTTATCTCTTATTTCGTGGACCAAACCAAACCTATTAGTACTTGATGAACCAACTAACCATTTGGATATCGAAATGCGCCAAGCATTAACAGAAGCCTTGCAAGAGTTCCCAGGCTCTATTTTGCTGGTATCTCACGACCGGCACCTTCTTAATAGCACGGTTGATGAATTTTACCTCGTTGCGGACCATCAGATTCAAGCTTTCGATGGCGATTTACCAACTTATCATGCATGGTTACAAGCAAGACAAGCCAACGCAGCACAGCTGGAAAAAGGTGAACTAGCAGGTGACAAACTCGATAAAGTGGACCGTAAAGAAGAACGTCGCAAAGCCGCTGAAATGCGTGAAAAGTTGCGACCGCTCCATAAGAAAATAGAAAAATATGAAAAAGCTGTTCAAGCAGCACAAGAGCAACTTGACCGTATTGCTGAGGCGATGGCAGATTCCAGCCTTTATGAAGCAGATAAAAAAGACGAGCTTCAACATTTGTTGAGTGACGAAGCTAAGTGGAAGAAGACCCAAGCAGAAAGTGAAGAAGCGTGGTTCGAGGCTCAAGAAGAGCTTGAAGAAGCCGAGACCTTGCTCGCTTAGGCGAATACAGAAAAGAACGTATAAACAAAGACTAAGTGCTAGAAATCCGTAAAGTTTTGTCTTAACACAAAGCTTTCACTCTAGTACTGACATAATATTGTAACAATACTAAAGTACATTCCCACACAGCGAAAAGGAGAGATATTGGATGACATTTCCATACACTCGTATGCGTCGCATGCGTAAAAATGATTTTTCTCGCCGCCTGATGCGCGAGCATCATCTTTCATCAGACGATTTAATCTACCCAATGTTTATTCTTGAAGGCGATAATGTACGCGAAGCCATTCCTTCTATGCCAAACATTGAACGCCTTTCTATCGACTTACTTCTAGAAGAAGCTAAAGAACTTGTCGAACTGGGCATCCCTACGATCGCACTATTTCCGGTTATAGAAAACGACAAAAAGTCTTTGCACGCTGAAGAAGCTTATAACCCAAACGGTTTGGTCCAACGCGCCGTTCGTGCGTTAAAAGACACATTCCCAGAACTAGGCGTTCTCACTGATGTTGCCCTCGATCCTTACACTACTCATGGCCAAGACGGCATTATTGATGATTCAGGCTACGTTCTGAATGACATCACAGTAGACACACTCGTCAAACAAGCGCTTTCCCATGCCAAAGCCGGTGCCGACGTAGTTGCACCATCCGACATGATGGACGGTCGAATTGGTGAAATCCGTGACGAACTTGAAGCTGAAGGCTTTATTAACACATTAATTATGGCGTATGCCGCAAAATATGCGTCTGCTTATTACGGCCCATTCCGTGATGCTATTGGCTCAAGCGGCAATCTAGGCAAAGGCAATAAATTTACTTACCAAATAGACCCAGCCAACTCAAATGAAGCTATACGCGAGGTGATGCTCGACATAGAAGAAGGCGCGGATATGGTCATGGTAAAACCTGGCATGCCTTATTTGGACATTGTGCGCAGAGTAAAAACAGAACTTGAGGTACCAACGTTTGCTTATCAAGTAAGCGGTGAGTACGCAATGCACATGGCCGCTTTTCAAAATGGCTGGCTAGATAAAGATACGGTTATGATGGAATCACTTCTCGCTTTCAAACGCGCAGGGGCTGATGGAATCCTTACCTATTTTGCAAAAGATGCAGCACGCTTGCTAAAACGCTAGAAATTCAAATTTTTTAGTAAATAAGTACATTGAATCGGTGACCAGCAGGCTGCGTTGGTGTAATTTGTTAGGATATGCCTACACTTGTAGGCAAGAGGAACAATAATGCCAACAACACAATAAAACGGTATTTAGAGAGAATTAAAGCGCATGTCTGAGCAGTCGGTGAACGAAATAGATAAAAAAGAAACTATCCCCAGCCCTCCGCTGGAACTGGATTCAGAGTTGGTACTGGAACCTATTCCTGAGCAACCACAGGATCCGAATAAGATAGCTATTGAAGAGCGTCTACCAGAGGAAATTGACCTGGCTGACCCAGAGCTCTATTTCAACCGTGAGCTGAGTCACCTTCAGTTTAACGCGCGCGTGCTTGAACAAGCCATGGATGAGAACCACCCAATCCTAAATAGATTGATGTTTCTGTGTATCTTTAGTTCGAACATGGATGAGTTTTTTGAGATCCGTGTTGCGGGTTTAAAAAGCCAATTAGAATACAGCCGTGAAAAAAATGGCCCTGACGGCATGCACCCGAAAAAAGTGCTTGGTCTGATCAGCGAACACGCTCACAAGCTAGTCCGCCGTCAATACCGCATTCTCAACGATATTATTTTACCTAAGCTAGCGACTGAAAATGTTAAGTTCATTCGTCGTACTGTATGGAATGAAAAACAAGCCGCTTGGGTAAAGCGCTATTTTCGTGACAATGTGCTGCCGATCATCAGTCCTATTGGACTCGATCCAGCACACCCGTTCCCTAGATTAGCAAACAAGACCTTCAACTTCGTTGTTGAACTAGAAGGCCGAGATGCCTTTGGTCGTGAAAATGGTCTTGCCATTGTTCCTGCACCAAGTTCACTGCCTCGACTTGTTAAATTACCAGATGAAGTGTGTGAAGGCGGAGACAATCTGGTTTTCCTTTCATCTATTATTCACGCTCATGCAGATCAATTATTTCCAGGTATGACAGTCAAAGGCTGTTTCCAATTCCGCCTGACTCGTAACGCGGATTTAGAAGTAGATTCCGACGACATCGGCGTCGATTTAGCAGGTGCATTACGCACAGAATTACAAAGTCGTCATTACGGTAGTTCGGTGCGATTGGAAATCGCCGAAAACTGCCCTCTTCATATCGTCGACTCTTTGCTGAAGCAATTTGATCTAGAGCAGCAAGACCTTTATCGCATCGATGGCCCTGTAAACCTTAGCCGTCTTATGGCTGTGCTCGAGTTAGTGGATCGCCCAGATCTAATGTACCCTCCTTTTTCTCCGGGCCTGCCTAGAAAGCTTGCCAGCTCTGGTGGATTGTTCGAGGCTATTCGTCAACGCGACTACTTACTCATGCACCCATTTGAGAGCTTCTCGCCTGTTATCGACTTATTAAGTGAAGCCGCGAAAGACCCAAGTGTGGTCGCCATTCGTCAGACGCTATATAGAACAGGCTCTCGCTCGCCGATTGCTAATGCATTGGTTGAAGCCGCTCGGAATGGCAAAGAAGTTACAGTTGTCATCGAATTACGTGCTCGCTTTGATGAAGCAGAAAACTTAGCCTTGGCAAGCCGCTTACAAGACGCAGGTGCTATTGTGGTTTATGGTGTTGTTCGTCATAAAACCCATGCGAAAATGATCCTAATCGTTCGTAGAGAAGGCGCAGACCTGACCCGTTACGTTCACCTAGGAACAGGTAACTACCACGCAGGTAATGCACGTCTCTACACCGACTATAGCTTTATGACCTGTGACAAGGAAATTGGTGATGATGTTCATCGCGTTTTCCAGCAGCTCACAGGAATGAGTAAAGAACTAAAAGTCAAAAAACTATTACACGCACCGTTCACTCTTCGAGACCGCTTGTTAGAAATGATAAACAGAGAAGCAGAAAATGCACTCAATGGTGAGCCTTCTCGTATTATTATTAAAGTAAACTCGTTAACAGAACAAAGACTGGTTCAATCTCTCTATAAAGCGTCTCAGGCAGGGGTAAAAATAGACTTAATTGTTCGTGGCATCTGTACATTGCGTCCTGGTATCAAAGGCATATCATCCAATATTCGTGTACGAAGCGTTATAGGACGATTCCTTGAACACACTAGAGTGTATTACTTCTACAACAATCGTAACCCTAAGGTTTATTTATCCAGCGCAGATGGCATGGATAGAAACTTAAACAATCGTATTGAAGTCGCCTTCCCTCTTCAGGATTATAAACAGACTCGCCGAGTGAAAAAGGAACTGGAGTATTACCTAACAGACAATACGCAAAGCTGGATTCTTCAGAGCGATGGCTCGTATCAGTTATCCAAACCAAGGAAAGGCGAATACCGCAGTGCACAACGAGCACTGCTTAGTGAATTAGCAGACAATACTCGATAATCCCGTACTCTTATCTACATAAAGCCCAGCATCAGACTGGGCTTTTTTGTGCATAAAAATAAGGCTTATCCCCAAGTCTTTTTGAACACATAAATTATTATGTCATCACATATATTTACTTCAAGATATAAGCCAATCATCATTTTTCTTGGCCGACAGGAAATACGACCACCCTCTATCCATTCACGACACCTGTATATAGAATAAACAAAAATGTGCATAGAATGAGCAAAATCATATAAAAAGGCACTCTTATGAAAATAGTTACAACGTTCTTTTCCGCTTTGATTATTACTCTTCCTCTTACCGTAAAAGCTCAAACTGTTGAACTAACCACAATGAACTGGCCACCATTTTATGCAGAAAGCCTAGAAAAAGGCGGCTTCATTACAGCCATTGTAGAAGAAGCGCTTACTGAATCAGGTTATGACTCTACTATCGAATTCACAGGCTGGCAAAATGCTTTGGACAACGCGAAGAAGGGTGACAAAGACGCTATTGTAGGCGGTTACTATTCAGAGGAAAGAGCAAAAGAGTACTATTTCTCCATTCCCATTTACACCGTTCTAGCAGGTCTAATCAAAAAACCAGATTTCCCTATGAACAATTACTCTTCATTTGAAGAGCTCAATCAATACTCTATTGCTAAATTGAAAGGCACTGTAATCGGTGAATCATTTGATAACTTTCCGTTCTCAAACATTAAGGAATACGCAGAAGTGTCTGATGCTGTTAAAGCATTAGATTCTGGTGAAGTCCAACTATATGCAGATAGCTTAGCTGTTGCAAAAGAAGCCGCTAAAGCGGCAGGTATTGATGGCTCTCAACTACAGATCCTTCTTCCACCTCTAGAAGAAAATGACCTATACCTTTTGATTTCAAAAACCGCCCCTAACGCAGAAGAAATCCGCGATGCTTTTAACAAAGGACTAATATCACTCCAAGCTTCTGGACGTTACAGCGAGATATTAGTTGAATTCAATCAACAGTAATCATACCTAAACTCCATACTAAGCCCTGAAAGTAAGCGTTGCTTCCATAGAGCAAAGCAACTTCCAGGGCTTTTTCATTTGTTTTGATCTCCCCCCCCGAATAGACAGCCGCCTATTACCATGTCGTAAAGTGATGTGGGGAGGATCTATCCAGATAGACGACATAGGCAATCTCTTTTAATGTCACGCTCTAATAGACCACATAAGGCACGATAAGGCGTCTTCTTTTGATGCCACGCGGTAACACATCAAAGGATGTGACAAACGCCAACTGGATACAGAGGATAAACCATTACTACGTGGCGTGAGTTCAGATAGATAACACATGACGCGCTCTTTTGATGACCCGCGCAGACACGTCGAAGAATGAGACTGGCGCAAGCGGAGCAAATGGCTAAGCGAGTGCTGCGAGGCTTATTGCTAACCCAGATGACTTTGCATTTCTTTAAGACAAAAAAAAGCCCTGACAGCATAGCTATCAGGGCCTTGTTAATATAAAGCTTGATGATACTTCCCCTATTGCGGGACGATCTACTCTTACATGCCTG
>NZ_QPJQ01000044.1 GCF_003337275.1 Marinomonas foliarum
CAAGTGGGTTAAGTGGTGATTAAATGTCGCTTCTGAGGAAATACTGTCACAAGCTGAAAGTCAGCTAAAAATTGTCTTACTTGTTCGTATGTTCCCTAGTACAATCAGGGATAAAGTTGTAAGTCTTTTGGAAAAAAGAACAAGCACAATGTTTTCTTCTTATATGGAAGAGTTAGAAGAATACAAAAATGGATTAAAAGAAGGAAGGTACTGGGATACCTTGGAAACTAACCACCACTGGTTTCACAATAAAATAAATGATCGCCTGTATAAGAGTGGTTGTGGCATATCCCAAATAGAAGAAGCTGCCCATGAAATAAGGGCTGATATTCAAAACTATTTTGAAAGTTTCAATCCGATAAAGCGCAGTTAACAAGGCGCTCAAGCAAGGACGCCGCAAGCGGCGCCGCTTAGCTTACGTTAACTGTCTCAAGGAGATCGAGTGGATTTAGAAGAATATAAAGAAAAATACACGGAAGACGATGCACCGGGTTGGCTTGCAATTGATGAGGCTATAGAAAAGCTATATCCAGGCCAAGAGCCAAAACATTGGGCAGCAACACTGCATTACGCGGTTGGAGGAAAAGACCCTATTGATGGAATTAGCTTTTATGAGGCGCATTACAATGGAGAACTTTATTATCATTTTGTGACTTATGGCTTTTCAAATCTCTATTATGATGAAGAGTCTTTAGGTAGTGACTTTAGTAAGTTTGGCTTTGAGCTTACTTTCCGCCTTAAGCCGTTTCATCTTGATAAAGACGAGCCAACATGGGTATTTCATCTTATTCAGAATATTGCTCGATATGTTTTTAATTCAGGTAAGTGGTTTGAGCCGTATCATTACATGCCTGCTAATGGCCAAATAAGGCTCAATTCAGATACTAAATTAACGGGAATCGCGTTTTTGCTAGACCCGGAATTGGGTGCAATCAACACTCCGCATGGAGAAGCTCAATTTCTTCAAATGTTTGGTATCAACGATGAAGAGTATAACCAGCTAAAAAACTTGAAAGTTGATGCGTCATCTTTAATTACAGAGCACGCAAAAACTAATCCTTTATTGATTACGGATCTTGAGCGGTAAACACAGTTATCAAGTAACGGCAGCATCGTCCTTACGGGGCTGGACCTCCTTTCAGTTGGCTGCTGCTGGCAGCGTTAAATTTCAGAGGAAGAGATGTTCGAATATTTCAGATATGTGAAAGAGTTAAAAAGGCTCTCTAAAGAAAGAGACAAGCTTTCTGAAAGCTTTGCTGATCTCGAGGAACGATATAAAGGCGACAATGATCAAGGTCATCTGTCTTTTTTAGGGCATGAACTATATGAGTTGGATTGCTGGATAGAATACTATAAATCAGCTTACTTAAAATCTAAGGCAGATAGACTTCTAGTTCCAATGCCTGATGACAACGATACTGAAATGTATAACTCATATGACTTTGGTGATGAGCAAGGAGCTAAAAAAATTCTAACCACAAAAGGTATGCATAGGTTACGTGTACTGAGCAGAGAAGAAAACAAAGCTAGAAGAGAGGTGGTAGCTTTCTGGTTTACAATTATTACAGGTTTAATAGGCGCGACAATTGGTCTAGTATCAGTTCTCAAAGCATAAATTTAACAAGGCCAAACAACATTAGCCACTGCGTGGCTTGGACACCCTTGCAACCGCTTTATTTATCATTGCGCAAAAATCACAACTACAAGTCTGCCTTTGTTGGCAGCGTCACTTCCTTCAACACAATCCCGATTGCGCGACTCTATGGAGTTTCAGGGTCATTAACGGGAAGATTCTCTCCAGCAGCATAACCAATCTATGCCTTACGATAAAAGTCGTGTTGCTAGACATGATGTTAAGCAAAGTGAATGAGACGTTTGGGCGATAGCCTGATAAAAGAACGACCCCATCCTCCGCCTTCCCCTTGGAAGACAAAAGGGGAAGGGACTAAGCCCTCGCCCAGCAGGGCGGAATGAAGGTTGTGAATCCAAAGCGTTTGAATGGAGCATGAATTCCGCGTCGGGCTAAAGCTGCGATCTACCATACAATGAAAGCTTCGCTTTCAGCGGCACATTACGCTGCGCTTATGATGCCCTACGTTTTAGTTTTACACGAATAGCTACGAAGAAGCCCCTTCGACGCAATCCTGATTGCGCGACTCTATGGCGTTTCCGAGTCATTAACAGAAAGACTCTCTCGAACAGCAGGACTAATCTATGCCTTACTATAAAAGTCGTGTTGCTAGATGTGATGTTAAACAATGTGAATGAGATGTTTGGGCGATAGCCTGATAAAAGAACAACCCCATCCTCCGCCTTCCCCTTGGAAGACAAAAGGGGAAGGGACTAAGCCCTCGCCCAGCAGGGCGGAATAAACTTGCAGCTCAAAGTCATAGAGAATTAACAAATATACTTGAAGATCCAAAGAACAACCCTATCCTCCGCTTTCTCCTTGGAAGACAAAAGGGGAAGGGGCTAAGCCCTCGCTCAGCAGTACGGAATAAGGGGCTGGAGTCCAAAATGTTTGAGTTGAATCTACTTTCAGAGGTGCCCCCTTCCACTCAAAGAGTGTATATTCTAACGTACAGTTTTTAGGTGTTAGGGGGGCTTTTTCCTTTAACGATGTTTAAAGGGGATTTTGGTGACACCATTTATTATTTCTCAAGTTTTGGTCGCTGTAGCTATTGGCTTTGATCTGATGTCTTTCCAGTTCAAGGACAGGAGAAAGATTGTAGCTTGTCTTTTTTGCGCGGGGACTTTGATTTCTAGTCATTTTATCCTGCTTGAGCAGTGGACCGCGGCAAGTTTGATGATTATTGCTACTGTTCGATATTTTGTAAGTATATTTTCCACTTCTTTAATACTCAAATATATATTCTGTGGCGCATCGGTAATCTCGGCTGTTGTTACTTATGCCGGGTTAGCAAGTATTGTTAGTTGCTTCGCTTCAATTTTTCAGACTGTTGCTGCGTTTAATAAAGATGATCGTCGTTTACGAGAGTTAATGATCATAGGCACGGCTTTATGGCTAATACATAATTATATCGTGGGGTCTCCAACTGCTGTTTTGATGGAAGCACTCTTTATTATGAGTAATTTAGTTGGCTATTATCGTTACTATTTCAAAAAGCCAGTAACGTTATAAAATTAATTAAAGGGGGCAGCCCCTTTTTAGATGAAGTGTCTCTATCTTATGCGTTTACTAAAGTCTTCTATCCACTCAAGTCTTGAGTCTGTCGATCAATCTTCCTTTTTACGTCTTGCTGCCCGTGGGATTATTTTAAAAGGAGAGGATATTTTGATGCTGTACACCCAGCGTTACGATGATTATACCTTGCCGGGTGGCGGGATTGATGAAGGTGAGAATCAGGTGGAAGGTTTGATCCGTGAGTTAACGGAGGAGACGGGAGCGCGGAATATTCGTAATGTCGAGGCGTTTGGTTTGTATGAAGAGTTTCGACCTTGGAACAGGGATGGTTTCGATATCATACAGATGAAGTCTTATTGCTATACGTGTGAGATTGACGAGCAGTTAGGCGAGACGAGTCTGGAAGATTACGAAGTTAAAAATGGTATGAAGCCAGTGTGGATTAATGTCCACGATGCTATTGAGCATAATCTCGATACGATTAAAAACAGTGATAAAAAAGGTATGTCGATTGAGCGGGAAACTTTTTTGTTGTGCTTGATTCGAGATGAGTTGTTGGTTGTTGCAAGCTTTTAGGCTTCTGGCCAAAACCATTAGGATTGAGTGTGTTCACTAGAAAGCTTTTCTATTTATTGGTGTTTATTTTATTGCAGGGGTGCTCAAGCATTATGCCGAATTTAGGTGTTACCAATGGGAAGTTAGCGGCTTGTCCTAGCTCGCCAAACTGTGTGAGTAGTCAGATTCAAGCCAATGATAAGCATTTTATTGAGCCGATAGTGGTTAAGGGCTCTAGTCTTGATGCGCATGAAAAGGTGTTAGCTGCGCTGGAGTCTTCGAAGCGAACTAAGGTTGTGGTAAATGAAGTGGATTATATTCATGCTGAGTTTACGTCGGCGGTGTTTCGTTTTGTCGATGATGTTGAGTTTTTGTTTTCGCAAGAGCGAAATGGAGTCGTTAATATCGATATTCGCTCGGCGTCGCGGGTAGGTCATTCCGACTTTGGCGTGAATCGAAAACGTATGGAAGCCATTCGTAGTAAGCTCAAGGAGTAGCGCTCTGGATTTTTCTTAGAGCGCCTTTTTAGAGGGTATTGCGTTTCGAAGTGATCGCTTTGTGCGGTTTAAGGCGCCTGTATGTAGCTGACTTCGTATTCGATGTTTTGGCGTAGATCGCTTGGCAAGTGCAATGCATCTCCTAGGCGATCTAGGTAGCGGCGTTCTTCTTCGGTGTCGATGTCAATGGCGAGCATGGAGACAAGGTAAATCTCTGTGGCTTGTTCTTCACTTTCTGATAGGCGTGCGATGGTGATTGGGTCGCTGGCTGCTCGTAGTTGTTCTATCAGGAATCTTTGTTCTTCTGCATTGATGCCAAGGTCGCTGATCTGTTGTTCGATTCGAGTGCGTTCGATGGTGTCTATGTGACCATCTGCTTTGGCGGCGCTGATCATGGCTCGAATTAAGATTAGGCGCATGTTTTCGATTTGTTGCGTTGGCTTTTCTTCTGCTAGGTCAAAGATGCTGCCTTCCGGAACGGCTGGTGTGGTGGATGAGCCAAAACTCTGGTTTGGCGCAATGTTAGATAGCTGAGTCATGCTTTGGCTTTCTTTGTGATTACGCCACGCTTTGTAAGCCATTCCACCCACAGCCGCCATACCGCCATATTTGATGGCTTTGCCACCCATTTTACGGGCTTTTTTGTTGGTCAATAACATGGCGGCTAATCCGCCAGCGGCAGCGCCACCCATGAATCCGCCAGGAATAGAGCTTGATTTGGCTTTGGTGGTTGCCTTGTTAATTCCAGTGTCTACTGTGCCCATTATGTTGTTTAAGAGTGAGTTAATGTTCATGATGAGAGCCTCCACTTACTTCGTTGATTAATAGTTAAGACCTTGGAGGTGTTGGAGAGTTCATCTGTGGCTATTTTGTTCCCTTTCTTTTACTCGTTAATTACGTTGCTAAGAAAGGGGGATCTGATATTTAGTTCGTTAAGCTAAGAGAGTTGAAATGATTTACGTGTTTTCTTTTTATGGCTTTCTGAGTCTGGTTACTTTTTGCTTCTACGGCGTTGATAAGTCGGCTGCTAAGCGCGGCAAGCAAAGAGTACCTGAGTCGACTTTGCATTGGTTGTCTCTGTTTGGTGGCTGGCTTGGTGCTATGTTGGGTCAGAAGGTGTTTCGACATAAAACAAAGAAACGGCGCTTTTTGGTGGTGTTTTGGCTAACGTTTTTAATAAATATCTCTGTGACTGGTTACGGCCTATATTATTTCTCATTGTCCTGATTTGGACTTATCTCGTTACGTTATGTAATTACCATAGATTTTCTATGCAAACTCCATAGATAATCAGCATTTATATGGTAGGGCAGCGTTGTTCGCCTTTTACCCTTTCACAATGACACTGTTATGTTTTCAGGTGTGCGGCTTTATGAATAACAAAGAACTCAATATTGACCTTGCTGATGTAATGGAGCTGATGCTAGATGCGGTTTGTATTGTCGATCGTGAAGGGTATTTTGTCTTTGTTAGTGCGGCGTTTGAAGACATGTTTGGGTATTCACCAGAGGAAGTTATTGGAACACCTATGGTGCGTATGGTTTACCCAGAAGATAAGGTAAAAACTCTCGATACGGTCAATACTATTATTTCGGGTCAGACTCAGCCTCGTTTTGAAAACCGTTGGGTTCGTAAAAATGGTGAAGTGGTCAATGTACTTTGGTCTGCTAGGTGGTCTGAAGAGCACCAAGTTCGTATCGCGGTTGCTCACGATATTACTGAGCGTAAAAAGATGGAAGCGCAGTTGTTATACGCAGCAGGTCATGATGATCTAACTTGTCTGCCTAATAGAACCTTACTGTTAGACCGTTTGCAGTCGTCGTTGTCTCTTGCTGAGAGAGAGAAGGTTGGCTTGTCTGTGTTGTTTATCGATATAGATGGTTTTAAAGGTGTTAACGATGCTCGCGGGCACGCTGTTGGCGATTTATTACTGCAGCAAATTGCCAAAAGGCTAGGCGACTGTGTGCGTAAATCTGATACGGTGGGTCGTTTGGGAGGCGATGAGTTTTTGATTATTTTAAACAAGGTTAATAACGCTGACGGTATGTTGTCTGTTGCAGAAAAAGTTCGTGCTGAACTGGCGAACGAGTTTGTGATTGATGGTATGTCGGTGAAGGTGTCGGCTAGTATTGGTGTTGCTCGTTTCCCTGAAAACGGTAAAGAGCCGTTGGAGTTGGTGCAATACGCAGATAACGCTATGTATATTGCGAAAAATGATGGCGGTAATCGTACAGTATTATCCATTTCTGAATGATGTATCCCTCTATCTCTTCTTTAAATTAGCAAATATACTGGAAATATACCTTTCGTTTGATTTGAGTTTGACGATTTACTTTCTTCAGGCTGATTTCCGTTTTACTATTTACAGATTGGTTAAAAAATAAATTCTTGGCTTTGATGGTACCGCTTGTGATGATCGGTATCGTAATCATTTAACGACATAGGAAACAATAATGGCGGCTTTTGGTAGCGTGTTCATGCCTAAGATGGCATTGGCAACATTCGAAAATGGTAAATGGAATGAAGAAAGTGTTGTGACATCGGACAGCATTCAGTTGCATCCAGGTGCTCACGTCCTACATTACTCAAGCACGTGTTTTGAAGGGTTGAAAGCGTTTCGCCATGAAGATGGAAGTGTGCATGTGTTTCGAATGGATCAAAACATTAAGCGCCTAGCGCAAAGTAGCCGCCTTTTGTCTTTGCCAACTATTAATGAAGAACAAGTCGCTAAAATGATTGTCGATGTGGTTGCTGAATACGGCAGTGATGTTCCTGAGCCACCTGGGTCTATGTATATTCGTCCAACTCATATTGGAACAGAAGCAGCGGTGGGTAAAGCTACTGCGCCAACGGCAACTTCTATGTTGTATGTGTTGTTGTCTCCAGTGGGTGATTATTTCACTGGTGGTGCGAAAGCACTTCGTCTTTTGTTAGATGAAACTGGTATGCGTTGCGCGCCTCATATGGGCATGATCAAGAGTGGCGGTAACTACGCAAGTTCGTTGGGCCCTATCTCTAAAGCAAAAGAAGAAGTGCAAGCAGACCAAATCTTGTTCTGTCCAAATGGCGATGTACAAGAAACAGGCGCGGCTAATTTCTTGCTAATCGATGGCAATGAGATCATCACGAAAGGATTGGATTCTTCTTTCCTACACGGCGTAACTCGTTCTTCTATTCTGACTCTTGCTGCTGATTTGGGCATGACAGTTACTGAGCGTGATTTGACAGTAGCTGAATTGTTAGAGCGCTCAGCTAAGCCAGAAGTGGAAGCAGTATTGTCTGGTACGGCGGCGGTATTAACCTCTGTGGGGACTTTTATCCATAATGATAAAGAGTATCAAGTTGGTACTGGTGAACCAGGTCCTATTGCTCAGAAGCTCCGCCAAGCATTGAATGATATTCAATGGGGTAAAGCAGAAGATAAGCATAACTGGTTAACGAAAGTTTGCTAATCTGATAGAAAGTTATAGATAGAAAAAAGGGCTGAAGTTTTTAACTCCAGCCCTTTTTTATGATCGACAGTCGGTGATATAACTTTAGAAGCTCAATCGTGCTGTTGCAGAAAGAATATTGTAATCGTCTGCTGTCTGATAGTTGCCTGCTAATGAGAAGTTTCGAGTGAAATAGTAGCCTAGGGATAATTTGGTGTTGTCCAAAGAGTCCATATCCGAGTACATGGTGTGTGAAAGTCTTAGCTCTAGACGATCTGCTAGCGAGCTATTGAAACCAACTCTAAAGCTAAAATCTGAATCTTCATCATCGTAGTCGTTGTAGTGAACGAGTCCATATATCTGGCTAACACGGCCAATACCAGCAGAAGCGCCTATACCGAATTTCAAGATATCAGCATCGTTAAAATCGATAGATTCTACTGAAATGAGTGGAATAATGAGTGTATCGATAGATACAGTAAATGCAGAATAATCACCGTCATCTGCACCGTTATCATAATCAATGTTGCCCATTGTATAATCAATATATGTCATTGGAGACGCGTTTGCGTTCATAGATAAGGATATTGCTGTCGCTGCAATTCCTGTTGCAATAATATTTTTCATATTTTTCTCCGCAAATTCTAAAAATGGGAATCGGTATCATGTGCTAACTTGATTCTTACTCCCTCATAATCGGTTGGGTTCAGGCAAACTTTAATCAAATATTGTAAAGTTTTTTACTTGTTATCCTAATTTTTCGTCCAACGTGATGATATAAAAGGTGTTCTATATAGAAGAAAATTTTTGGTGAGTGTGTTAAAACTCCTCTAATTAGTGAAGAAGGCATTATGAAAAAGGCAATGAGACAACTTTGTGCACCATTATTGGCTATGTTTGAGTCAGGGGTTGGTGAGTATGAATACAAAAAATCGCACCGCATAATATTGATTGTATTGGGGGCGCTTTGTTTTGTTATTGCGTCAGCTTCTTTGGTTGTGACTATGATGACAGGTGAAGCAGCGGGTATTATTCCTATTTTATTGTTCTCGTTAACAGGTTTGGTCTGTGAGGTTGTCGGTTTACTCGGTAGTGACCGAGCTGTAGCAAGGATCTGGAAGCGAAACTAAGAGTATGCTTAGTTGAAAACAAAACGGCCAACTGGCCGTTTTGTTGTTGAAGACCGATTACTTTCTATCTTTGCCTTTGTGACGAGCCATGTCGTTACAATCTTCCATGTGTTCTTTCTGTAGTTCGACGAACTTGGCTTTCTGATCGGGCGTTAAGATGCTTAGCATTTTGTGTTGTTTACTTAGCATGTCAACTTGACGCTCTACCTGCTTGTTAACAAACGCTTGAGCAAGGGCCGTTGCTTTTGCCGGGTCAAATGTATCAGCTAGTAATACGTCATTCATTTTTTGGGTTCGTTCTGCTCTCATTTCTGCTTTTGGTTTGTTCTCGCTGAAACGCTTTTTAATTTCATCTTTATTGGCCTGACGAAGGGTTTTAAGTTGGTCTTTTTGAGTGTCTGTTAAATTTAAGTCTTTCATAATGCCACGATCAAAGCCAAACCCTGGGCGGCATTCTTCATGAGGTCCTTTGTGGTTTTTTCCGCCAAAGGCAAATGCACTAGTGCTTATGATTAGAGGTAAAACAACAGAGGCTAAAATAAGTTTCTTAGATATTTTCATAGGACTTTTCCTTCCATACTAGGTAGTTGCTAGAGTAAATAAATACTGCGTTCTGAACGCATGGAAGTAGAATAGAGGTTGCTAGGTAAACTGACGTCTGTGCAAGGTAAAGTATCGTAAATGTGGCTCTATGGTGTGTTTTTCGACGTAAAATAGGCTTATTGATTCGATGTGTATGTACCGTTTTAGGAATTTTTCATGCCTCATATTTTGATTATTGATGACGATGTTGAATTGAGCGATTTGCTCAAGGAAGTTTTGTCTTTTGAAAGCTGCGTCGTTTCGACCGCTTATGATGGCGTTGAAGGCTTGGCTTCCATGGATGATAGTGTCGATTTGGTGTTGCTTGATGTGATGATGCCTAAATTGAATGGTTTTGAGACGCTTAAGCAATTACGCGAGAAATGGGATGTACCTGTATTGATGCTGACGGCCAAAGGTGAAGAGATTGACCGTGTGATTGGCCTTGAATTGGGTGCAGATGATTATTTACCTAAGCCTTTTAGTGAGCGCGAGCTTCTAGCAAGAATTAGGGCGATCTTGAGACGCACCCAAGCCAGTAAAGGGCAGACCCAAAACGATGCGGTTGTGTATCGGGACGTTAAATTGTATCCGGGGCGTTTAGAAGCTTTTTGCAATGGTGATTTATTGGATTTGACCAGTACGGAATTTGCGTTGCTGCATTACTTTGTACTGCATCCGGGCAAGGTGTTAACAAAAGAAGAGCTAAGCTTGGATGTCCTAGGCAAAAGGTTGGCGGCGTTTGATCGTGCTGTCGATATGCATGTGTCTAATTTGCGCAAAAAATTACCAGACTGGCCTAATGCAAAGCCACGCATTAAAACTCTGCGTGGGCGTGGTTATTTGCTGGTGGAGGGAGAGTAATGAGGCTTCCAAAAATCACCAGTTTATATGGCCGTATCTTTGCTATTTTCTGGTTTACCATGTGTTTAGTTATTTTGGCCGTATTAGCATTACCTCACTTTGATCCGCGTAAACCTCGTGATATTCCACCCCCATATTATGATCGTATGGTGGAAATTAGGGACAGAGCCGAGCGTGCTTTTGCTGCTGAGCAGAGCATAGAGCCGGTGCTGCATCAATTGGAAGGTTGGTCTCATCGAGGTGGTGATAATCGGTTGCGGCTTTTTATTACGGATCTTGATGGCAATGTGATTACTACAGATCGCCGCCCAGACTTTAGTTATAAAGCGCTGCGCAACTTTGTGACGACAATTGATAACCCTCAGAGCCCTCAACAAAGGCTGTATGGCCGCACTATGATTTCGGGCCCGCTTCCTGTTCGTTTGGCTAGGGGCAATTACTTTTTGTATGTCGGAACGCGTTGGAGTGAGCCTCCACACTTTTTAATCCAATTATTTGATCATCCGTTCCGCTTGTTATTAGCGGTTATGTTTGTCAGTACTCCTTTGTTACTTTGGTTGGCGTGGGCTTTAAGTCAGCCAGCGCGACGGCTAGAGAAGGCGGCACAACGTGTGGCGCATGGGGTATTTGAAATCGATCCTGAACTTGAAAAAGGCACCTCTGAATTTCGCCAAGCAGGAGCCAGCTTTAACCAAATGGTAGAAGCTGTAAATATGATGATTTCTCGTCAACAACGTTTGCTGTCTGATATTTCTCATGAGCTACGATCGCCTTTAACTCGATTGAGAATGGCGCAAGCATTGGCAAAACGAAAGCTGGGAGACAGCTCTGATTTGACCCGAATTGACACCGAAGCACAGCGGCTAGAGCAAATGATAGGTAAGCTACTGGAACTATCTAGTATGCAGGTGGACAGCCATTTGAAGCGAGAAGCTCAACCGCTTTCTAGTCTTTGTGATGGGTTGTTAGGAGACAGTCAATTTGAAGCCGAACAGATGGGCAAGGTGCTGAGTGTTTCTAATGTTCCAGAGTGTTTGATTGTTTGCCACCCTGAGTTATTAATGAGCGCATTAGAAAATGTCATTCGTAATGCAATCCATTATGGGAAACATCAGATTCAAGTTTCTTTAGAAGCCAAGGCTGATACCTTGTTTATTAAAGTGGAGGATGATGGTGAAGGGGTTCCTGATGATGAACTGGATTCTATTTTTCGACCTTTTTATCGTGTCTCAACCGCCCGAGATAGGAGTAGTGGCGGCACAGGCCTAGGTTTGGCGATTACTGAAAATGCCATTCGTCAGCATCAGGGAGCGGTTCGTGCAGCCCGTAGTTCACTGGGGGGATTGTTGGTTGAGATAACATTACCTTTGCAAGTGACCTTATAAATTTCAATTAAGGGAAAGCATTAGTAGACAAAGCGATTAATCCGGCCCATATTAGAAGCAAGCTCGGGTGGCGTTAATTGTTTTTACTTTACGTCGCTTTGTCGCTTTCCCAAAAATTATAGGAAATACATGATAAATACTGCAAAAGAGTTCCTTTTACAGCGCATTAGCATTTTTGCCAGTCAACCCTTTGACCCTAATTCTGATTCGCAAGTTGTTGGATTACTAAAAAGTAAATTCAATATCCGTTTACCACAAAGACGCTCTATCAATGAGTCCTTGTCTTCTACCGTTAGCGATCATGAAATTATTAGTTTGATTTTGAAATACCGTTCGATGAACTAATCTTTCTTCAGGTCAATTCGCGTTTTCTTTTTTGATACACACAAAAATAGCGTTTCCAGAAAGCTGATCCCAAGCCGCGATTTTGTCGTGCTCGTGTTCAAATACATGAACATCAAAATACGGCGCCAAGATGTTTTGCAGTTCTGTGAAACTTAACGCCACCATTGGGTGTTCATCGGTCCATTGTTGGGTTTGATCGAGCGTTGTTTTATCAATGCTAAGCTTGAGAGTTTGTTTTTCGCCTTCACCTCGGTAAAACCAAGAAGACCCAAATGAAAAGACACTGTTTTCATAGTCGACGCTGTGTTTTGTCGATAGGTTATTGTCTATATGGTTCTTATCGACTGAGTTGAAACAAAATACCCCACCCGTTTTGAGCGCTTTATGAGTGCTTTCGATACAGTTTTTTAGACTTTTTAAGTCTCCGCTGTAATGAATAGAATACAGAAAACAGGTAATTAAGTCGTAAGGTTCGGCCGTGGTGTAATCGCACATATTTCCTAGCGTGAAGAGCCCATCTGGGCAACGCTGCAGAGCTAAATCCAACATTGGCTGATTAATGTCTAAGCCACTGCATTCATAGCCTTCATACTGAAAGTGCTGGATATGTGGTCCTGTTCCACAGGCTAAATCCAAATGTCGCTTTCCACCATTGCCAAAAATTTGATGAAACCTGTGAGCGCTATTGCTTTGCGCCTGATAGTTAATATCCGCACACATTAAATCGTAGTAGCCGGATAGGTCCGTGTAGAGCGCGTTGTCAGACATGTGTTGTTCACTTGAAGAGGGAAAATCGAAGGCGCATCATATAGTAGTTTGTGAGTTTTGCGAAGCCGAAAAAAAACAGGAGCAAAGGCGGACCTTGCTCCTGTTTTTTATGCGGCTTTCGTTATCTTGTTTAGACGAAGATAAAGAATTTGGCGATAAACAAAGCCGCTAACAGATAAACTGCAACGCCAACTTGCTTGCCTTGGCCTGATAGTAGTTTGATTACTGCGTAGCTAATAAAAGACAGCGCAATACCATCTGCGATTGAGTAGGTTAATGGCATGGTAAAAGCGGCAATTAACACTGGAGCAGCTTCGGTGATGTCATCCCAATCAACGTGAGCAAGACTGCTTGTCATAAGTACTGCTACGTACATCAGAGCGCCTGCCGTAGCGTAAGCAGGAATAGATCCAGCTAATGGCGCGAAGAACAAGCTAAGGATGAACAACAAGGCAACAACCACTGCGGTTAAACCGGTACGACCACCAGCAGCAACGCCTGATGCACTTTCAATGTAACTTGTAGTAGAAGAAGTACCTAGTGCTGCGCCCACTACGGTTGCGCCAGAGTCAGCCAATAAGGCTTTTTTCAAACGCGGTAGTTTGCCGTCTTTGTCTAATAAACCGCCTCGTTGGCCAACACCAATTAGGGTGCCTGATGTATCAAATAAATCAACGAAGAAGAAAGCGAAAATGACGCTTAACATGCTGATTTGGAAAGCACCTTCTATATCCATTGCAAGGAATGTTGGTGCAATGGAAGGTGGTGCAGAAACCAAGCCGCCGAATTCATTTTGACCAAATAGCATAGACAAGATAGTCACGAACAGAATGCCGATCATTACTGCACCAGTCACGTTCAAGTACGCCAAAGCACAGATAACAAAAAAGCCTAATAGGCCATAGATGGCAGAAGGAGAAGATAGATCACCCAATGACACCATGGTTGCAGGGTTTTTCACAATGATGCCGGAATTTTGCAGAGCAATCATAGCTAGGAAAAGACCGATACCCGCAGCAATACCCAGTTTTAGAGAAGACGGAATGGCATTAATAACCCATTCGCGAAGTCGAAAAATACTGATAAAGATAAAAAGTATACCAGATAGGAAAACCGCACCTAGAGCTTGTTCCCACGTGTAGCCCATGCCTAATACTACGCCGTAAGTGAAAAAAGCATTCAGTCCCATTCCTGGAGCTAGAGCGATTGGGTAGTTTGCGTATAACCCCATGATCAAGCAACCAACGGCGGCAGCAAGACAGGTCGCAACAAATACTGCGCCCTGATCCATGCCAGCCTGGGCAAGAATAGAAGGGTTAACAAAGATAATGTAGGCCATTGTTAGGAAGGTAGTGATACCGCCAACAACTTCATTGCGTACCGTGGTGTTGTGCGCTTTTAGTTGAAAATAACGTTCGAGCATGAGGGGACCTTAATATTCACCGAGGGAAGTGTATTAACTGATCATTTGGTCAGTCTCTTATTTCGGCCGCAAGTATAAAAAAAATAGGCTGGATTTGGGAGCTAAATCGAAACAAATAATCACTTTTATACTGAATATAAGCGAAAAAAAAGCCATTCACTGACTTTTTCGTATTCCCTTGGTGTGCTTTGAACTACTTATCTTGATTAAATTATAATCGTGTAACTTGGTAACCATTGGCTGTGAGTTTTTTTAGTAGGCTGTCTGGACCGGCAAGGTGCATGGCGCCCACCATTATAAATTCGATGTTATCGTCATGTAGCATGTTTTCAATCTGTGGTATCCAAAGATTGTTTCGTTGCACCAATAATGAATGATAAATATCTGGATAGTCTGTTTGGAAATCTTCTAACTCTATTCTTGCCATGGTTTCTACATCGCCTTTGCGCCAGCTTTCACGTAAGTCCGTCATGGTTTTTGACATGTCTTTGATGTCGTCAAGGGCGTAGTTAACCACTGCGTCATTGTCTTGTTCCTGTAGGTCGCTGAGCACATCGATTTGAGTTTCTGGTTCTTCTAGCCAGCCTTGTGCTTTTTGGTCTTGCTGAGCTTTTTGTGCATAAAACTGATCAACTCCTTCACTGGTGAATCCGAGGTATCTTAGCTCTATTAGGCTAAGGGAAATGGCCAGCGCGCTGGGCTTGAGGTTTTGTACTGCTGTGAAGGGAATCTGTCGACTCTCTAGATACGCTCTAAGTGCGCTAAACGTATCTGCCGAGAGTATTTCGTCAATGGTTGTGCCATCTGAATAGGACAACGCTTCCTGCATTTTTCGTTTAAACCCTGGTTGGCTGATAGTGTCCATGTTGGTTTCAAACACTACTTTATTAGCTGCTTGGTAGGCCTGTTCGTATTCTTTAGGAAGAGGGTAGTCTTGGGGTGTGAGCAGGTGAATGGTGCCGCCAATATAAAGTGTATTTGTGCCAGATGTAACTTTCCATACGGAAGCAGCTTGGGTTTGAAAGGTGGCGGCCGCCAGTAAAGTAAGACCAAATTTTTTGAGAAGTTTCATGTTTTTCCCTGATTAAGGTAAATAGAAAGCCCAGATGTCAGTGTTCGGTTATGTCATTTATTCAGGCCGTTGTTGTGATGAAAAGTGCTATTATGCTGGATATCTATCAATACTAATGTAGTAAATCTTCGATGAAAAAAGAGTTCGTGTCTATAGGGCTAACCAATCCTAAAAGTATTTCCAACGTTGGCTCTGTTATGAGGGCTGCGGGTTGTTATCAGGTTGACCAAGTTCTGTATTCAGGTCAACGCTATGATCGAGCGGCTAAAATGTCTACTGATACAAAAAAAGCAACATCCTCGATTCCGTTAATAAATATTGAATCACTTGGTGTGATAACGCTTTCGGAGGCGGTAGCAGAAGGGACCAAAATTGTGTGTGTCGATTTGATTCAAGGTGCTACGCCACTGCCACGCTTTCAGCATCCAGAAAAGGCCTTGTATATCTTTGGGCCAGAAGACGGGACTATTGATCAGAGAGTCGTCGATCGAGCTGACTTTGTGGTCTTTGTTCCTACGGTAGGTTGTATGAATTTGGCTGCCTCGGTCAATGTATTGCTCTATGATCGCCTGGCTAAATCTGACCGTGCAGAGGCTGGAGATGATCTTATCCGCCAAAGCAAAGACGTTAACAACAATGTGAAGGTTCGCAATAACATTTGAATGTGTTGTGTAAGTATGTCTGTTTGGTCATTATTTTATCCAATATTTTTCATATAGTTAGCAGTAAGTTGACTGTGATGGTTTGTTATCAATGCAAAAATGTCTGTTGAGTCTAATGGCGTTATTTGGAAGGAAGGTGAAATCCTATTTAATCAGTTAAAACCTTCAGTAAAATTTCTTTGTCGCCAAGATATAATTTGTTTGATGAGATAGAAGGAACACATCCAGATGAAGCCTTTAAGAACTGTAGTGCTTGCTTTTGGGGCTTACTTCGCAACATTAAGCTATGCTGAGGAGCCACCTGCACCGCTAGAGCCTTTAAGTCTCGAGCTAGAATTAGGGCTTATTTCTATTACCGGTAATACGGAAAGTTCTGCATTGAGAACTAAAGCAACGATAAAACAAGACTTCAAAGAGTGGAAGGCAAAATACCAAGGAGACTTTTTATATAAACGTGGTAAAAATGAAGGCGAATCTGAAACCAAAACCACAGCTCACAAGACGTTTTTGTCAGCCCAAAGTGACTACAAATTGAGCGAAGAGAACAGTTCTGTGTTTGTTTATGGCTCTTATACTGATGACCGATTTAGTGGCTATGAATATCAGAACACTATCTCTGTTGGTTACTCAGGACGAATATTTGAGGATGAATCTTCTTTCTTAGATTATAGCGCAGGACCAGGTTACTCTTTTAGTCAAACGGATGAGGGAGAAGAGGATAAAATAGCGATTGTTCATGTGGAACTTCAATATAAATATGAAATTAACCCTAATGTAACATTTCAGCAGGGAATAAGTACTGATGCGGCATTAGAGAGTAATAAAAACTCTACTTCGAAATCTGAAACTTCTGTTAGAGTAAAGCTTATAGGTAATCTGCACATGAAAGCAGCTTATAGTCTTACTCATAATAGCATCGCATTAGAAGATAAAAAGAAGACTGATGGCACCGCCAGTGTCATTTTCTCTTATACTTTCTAGCGTACACCTACTGTACTACGAGACTTCCGAAAACATGCGCTATCAGGGAATAAAAGTCACATTGGTGACGGGGTTTTTAGGCGCTGGTAAGACGACGTTAATTCGTCATTTGCTAGAGCAATCCCCGGCCAATGAGAGATGGGCTGTGCTGGTAAATGAATTTGGTGATATTGGCCTAGATGGTGCGTTTTACTCTGATTTAGGTGTTGCTATTGCTGAGGTGGCTGGTGGTTGTGTTTGTTGCACCACGTCAGCTGCGTTTCAGCAGGGTTTGAATCAATTGATTCGTAAATATAACCCAGATCGCATTTTTATCGAACCATCTGGTCTTGGTCATCCGAAGCAAATTATTCAACAACTGCGCGGTCATATATACAGTGATGTGTTGTTGCTTAGTGGCGTTTTTTGCGTCCTAGATGCTCGTACTCTTCACGATGAACGTTATACCAATCACGTTATTTTTAAAGATCAAGTTGAATCTGCTCACGGCATTGTATTAAGCCATGTTGATCGTTATCAGTCGCAAGACTTTGATGCTGTAGATCAGTATTTAAGCCAGTGTTTTATGCCATCATCGCCCCCTGTTGTTTTTAAATCGGATCCGATGAAATTGGACGCTACGGCGTTAGATATTGGCTTAACGGAAATCTTTGTTTCTTCTCGTTTTACTAATCATTCTTATATACGAGGTACTGGCCTTCATGAAAGTTATTTGCCTGTCTCTGATTTAAGAAAAGACATAAAAAGAGAGTTGAGCGATCACGGGCGTTATTATTACCAAAAGCAGCAAGATTCTATGCAGGTTTTGGGATGGTATTGGGCCGTCGGTGAATACGTCGACAGTGACAAACTGCTATCGATGATTCGTCTAATTGCATTGCAAGAGGGCGTTTATCGAGTCAAAGGCGTTTTTGCTCTTAATCCTAGTGAGGCCGTTTTTGTCAATGTTGCGCGTGGAGAAGTTAGCTCGACTGTTGCCCCATGGAAGGAAGTAAGTAGGATGGAGGTAATTGGTAGTATTGATGGAAAATGGCCTGATAAAGTGAAAGTAGGCTGTGAGGCGTTAATTTAGCTGCATGATATTGTGAGTTTAGACCAACCTTGTTTGCTTTCTTTGCTCATTAATTCCCTAGTTTGAAACAAAGATATACGGTCTTGGTCTATTTTGTCATTAACTTTGGCACCTTTTGTTATTGAGAGAATGTCTCTGATAGAGGAACCTTTCTAACATAAGAGGTTCCAATTGGAACAGATGGATAAAAACAATAAGAGGTCATAGGCCATGCCTGAATATAAAGCTCCGTTACGCGATATCAAATTCGTCACCGAAGAAGTTCTCGACTTTCATGGGCACTACGCTAAGTTAGCAGGTGCCGAAGAAGCGACGCCGGATATGGTGGCAGCCATTCTAGAAGAGGGTGCTAAATTTGCCGAGCGAGTGCTTTCTCCTCTAAACCGTGTTGGTGATCAACAAGGTTGTCAGTTCAAAGATGGTGTTGTGACAACACCAGAAGGTTTTAAAGAAGCCTATCAGCAATATGTTGAAGGCGGCTGGCCTTCATTGTCGCATCCTGAAGCAGTGGGTGGACAAGGCTTACCAGATTCCCTTGGTATGATGGTGACGGAAATGATCGCCACATCAAACTGGTCATGGGGTATGTACCCAGGCTTAAGCCATGGCGCGATGAACACTATCGAGCTACACGGCACAGATGAACAAAAACAAACTTATCTAACAAAGCTCGTTTCTGGCGAGTGGACAGGCACCATGTGTCTGACTGAGCCTCATTGTGGTACTGACCTTGGGATGTTGAAAACCAAAGCCGAGCCACAAGATGATGGCAGCTACGCCATTACAGGGACTAAAATCTTTATCTCCGCAGGTGAGCATGATATGGCAGATAACATCGTCCATATTGTATTGGCTCGTTTACCTGATGCTCCTGCTGGTACCAAAGGCATCTCTTTATTTATCGTACCAAAACACAATGTCGATGACGCAGGTGAAATGGCGGATCGTAACCAGGTGTCTTGTGGTTCTATCGAACACAAAATGGGCATTCATGGTAATGCGACTTGCGTAATGAATTTTGACGGTGCGAAAGGTTTCTTAATCGGTGAAGCCAACCGTGGTTTGAATTGCATGTTTACCTTCATGAATACCGCTCGTCTTGGTACTGCTTTACAAGGCTTGGCGCATGCCGAATGGGCATTGCAAAACTCCGTTGCCTACGCGAAAGATCGACTACAAATGCGTGCGTTATCTGGTCCAAAAGCACCAGAAAAAGCCGCTGACCCTATCATTGTTCACCCAGACGTTCGTCGAATGCTGCTTACTCAGAAAGCCTTTGCAGAAGGTGGTCGCGCATTGATTCATTACTGTTCTAAGCTAGTAGACATCACTAAGAAGGGCTCTAAAGAAGAGAAAGAAGAGGCAGATGAATTGATGTCTTTACTGACTCCGATTGCTAAAGCCTTTCTAACTGAAACTGGCTTTGAATCAGCAAATCATGGTCTACAAGTGTTTGGTGGTCATGGCTTTATCGCCGAGTGGGGTATGGAACAGAATGTTCGCGATTGCCGTATTTCTATGTTGTATGAAGGCACAACTGGCATTCAGGCGTTGGATCTTTTAGGTCGTAAAGTACTAATGACTCAAGGTGCAACATTGCGTCGTTTCACTAAAATTATCCATAAGTTCTGTAAAGAGCACAAAGGTGATAAGCGTGTTAAATCTTACATCACCGCTCTGGATAAACTGAATAGTGAATGGGGCGATGTGACGATGAAAGTCGGCATGAAAGCCATGCGCAACAAAGATGAAGTGGGCGCAGCGTCTGTCGATTATTTGATGTTCTCCGGCTATGTTGTATTGGCTTACTTCTGGGCTCGCATGGCTGTCACTGCACAGACTAAATTAGACGAAGGCACAGATGAAGTTGGCTTTTACACTGCCAAACTGCAAACAGCAACTTTCTACTATGATCGTTTGTTGCCACGTACTCGCGCTCACGTAGAGGCTATGTTGTCTGGTGCTGATAACTTGTTGGCGATGGATGAAGATAATTTCTTATTTCTTAACGCCTAGTCGGTAGCTAGATGGACGATAGTTTTATCAAACAAACATTAATGACATATTACTAGATTACAAAGAGGTCAAAATTATGAGTGAAGCAAAAGCAGTTTTTGAATCCATGCTAGGGCGCTTTGATGCGGATGAAGCGGACGATATGGAAGCGGTGTTTCAATTTGACTTAGACGATGCAGACAGCTATCACTTAAGTATCGAGGACGGTAAATGCTCGATGGGAGAAGGGGAGCATGACGACCCAACGGTGACCTTAAGCATGGATTTAGCCACACTGAAAGAAGTTATGAGTGGGGAATTAGATGGCATGGCAGCATTTATGCAGGGTAAAATTCGTGCAGATGGTGACATTATGCTGGCGACTAAGTTGACTCAAATCTTCCCACAATAGGAAAATTTAGTTTAGCTAACGTTTTAAAGCTCAACTGCCATTGGTGCGGTTGGGCTTTTGTTACTTCCCAACTCCTAAATAAAAAAAACAAATGGAGCTTTTTATGACAATGGATACTTCTTCTAATAGCAATGTAAATATTGGAAAAGCGCCAGGCAGCTACTTACCCGAATCGCTTAACCCCAATGGTTATAAATCTTTACCTGATGTATTGGCATTGGCGTCGAAAAAATATGCTGATCTGCCTGCATTTACCAGCGTAGGACGAACCATTACCTACCGTGAGTTGAATGAAAAGTCCGATCAATTTGCGGCTTATCTTCAACATGAAACCGATTTGGTCCCAGGTGATCGTATCGCGGTTCAGCTTCCTAATGTTATTCAATATCCTGTTGTACTGTTTGGTGCAATGAAAGCTGGTTTGATAGTTGTTAATACCAACCCGCTATATACACCAAAAGAGCTGGAACATCAGTTTAATGATGCAGGTGTAAAGGCATTGGTGGTGTTTGCGAATATGGCACACAATGTCGGAAAAATATTAGCTAAAACGACTATCAAGCATGTCATTATCACTGAAATCGCAGACTTCCATTCCCCTGTAAAGCGTTTACTCGTTAACTCAATCGTTAAGTATGTGAAGAAAATGGTACCTGATTACCATATTCCTAATGCACTTATGTTGAATGATGTGCTTGCTAAAGGAAAAGGCAAGGCGGTTTCTAAAGTACCAATGTCATTGGAGCAGATTGCTGTCCTGCAATACACAGGTGGAACAACGGGCGTGGCGAAAGGTGCAATGCTGACCCATGCAAATCTAATTTCCAATATGAATCAGCTGGGCTCAAGACTGAATTCGATTGTGGCCGAGCGAACTGAGCTCTATATCGCTCCACTTCCTCTGTACCATATTTATGCCTTTCTAATTCACGGTTTGACGTTATTAGAAAAAGGCGCGCACAGCGTATTAATTCCAAACCCAAGAGATTTACCTGGCTTTGTGAAAGAGCTTAAAAAGTGGCGTTTTACTGGTTTTGTGGGATTAAACACATTGTTCGTTGGCCTATGTAACAATACCGATTTTAAAGAACTTGATTTCTCCAGCCTTAAACTAACTTGTTCGGGCGGTATGCCGTTAACGCATGCCGCTGCTGATGAGTGGCAAAAAGTAACGGGCTGCCAAGTAGTAGAAGGTTATGGTTTGACAGAAACTTCGCCTGTTGTGTCTTTTAACCCGATTGGCAAAGAGCGTATTGGCACCATTGGTATTGCTGTTGCACAAACAGATATCAAGATTCAAAACACAGAGGGCGAAGCTCTACCTCAAGGTGAGGCTGGCATGTTATGCGTGCGAGGACCTCAAGTAATGAAAGGTTATTGGAACCGTGAAGAAGCGACTCGTGAAGTGATGACCGAAGATGGTTTTTTAATCACGGGTGATATCGCGATGCAGCACCCTGATGGCTACTTGCAGATAGTGGATCGTGCGAAAGACATGATTATTGTGTCTGGCTTTAACGTTTATCCAACTGAAGTGGAAGATTGCTTGTCTTCTTTCCCTGATATTTTGGAATCTGCAGCCATTGGTGTACCGGATGATAAAACGGGAGAAGCAGTTAAGGCCTTTGTGGTTCTAAGAGCCAATGTTGAGACGCTGGATACCAAAGAGCTACGTCTTTACTGCAAAGAGAATTTAGCTGCCTATAAAGTGCCTAAGTTCTTTGAAGTGCGAAAAGAACTACCCAAAACCAATGTGGGTAAAGTGCTACGTCGTGCCTTACGTGAAGAACAAGCCTAACCTCTGGTTAGGTGGATCATCAAAGTAGGAGCACAGCATGTCGCAGGTTAAGCGTAAGTTAATGCATCGCCGCGTTATCGAGTCCTATGGTTATCTACGAGAAGATGGTTTCTGGGACATTGAAGCGACGATGCAAGATATCAAGCCTTATGACGTTAACCGTGAATTTGATGGGGAGGTGGTGCCAGAAGGCAGTCCTTTCCACGATATTACGGTTTGTTTAACATTAGACGACACCTTTTTAATTAAAGAGGTGTCTGTTTCAATGGATTCTTTTCCCTTCCCCAATTGTGGTGGTGCCGCACCTAGCTTCGAAATATTGAAAGGAACTCGTATTGAGGCTGGATGGAGTCGTTGGATAAAGCAGACTTTTAGTGGGAAAGTCGGTTGCACCCATGTATTAGAATTATTGCCGGTAGTAGCAACCACTGCTTTCCAAACCATGTGGCAGCCTTTGGGGAAAAAATACCCTCAGCATGTCCCCGCAGCACTCATTAAGTTAGTCAACAGTTGTCATGGTTGGTCAGAAGATGGCCCTATGGTTCGTAAATTAGTTGAAGAGCAAGTGTTGCATTTACCTTTAAAGGAGAGTCAGTAATGAGTGATTTTGTTACTGAAAGTATTGAGTCTGGTGTGCAAATTTTGTGCTTGGACCGAGTTGAAAAGAAAAACGCGATTACATTAGATATGTATCAGGCATTAACGAATGCATTACGTCGAGCAGAGCTTAATTCCGACATAAAGGTGACCTTGATTCATGGCGCTGGAAGTGATTTCTCTTCGGGTAATGACATTAATGAATTTGTGCAGATTGCTCAAACGCCAGAGAAAATGGAAGCCATTATGGCTTTTTTACAAGTGCTGAGCAGTTATAAAAAGCCACTTATAGCAGGAGTGGAAGGGAGAGCTGTTGGTGTTGGTGCGACTATGTTGTTGCATTGTGATTTGGTACTTGCCTCTCGTGAAGCACGATTGCAGTTTCCTTTTGTGCAATTAGGACTGGTGCCCGAAGCAGCGTCTAGCCATTTATTACCTCAGTTAGTGGGCCATCAAAAAGCCTTTGAGATACTTGTCCTAGGTGAGGTTGTAGACGGTACACAGGCTTATGAGTTAGGCCTTATTAACCACATATGTGAAGAAGGTGAAGCCTACAAAGTAGCATTGCGTTATGCGGAAAAAACAGCAGCGCTCCCCGTTGAAGCGGTAGCATTAAGTAAAGATCTATTAAAGTATCGAGCGCAGGATGACGTACAAATGGCTTTAATGCGAGAAGGCAGAATTTTCAAAGATCGGTTGCGTTCAACGGAAGCACATCAAGCCTTCATGGCATTTTTATCCCGTAATAAATAGTATTCCCCTTTGCTCTCTTAGGAGAAATATATAAAGAACAAAAGGTGATCTTGCCACTAGGGAGGGTCATTTTTATTTCTTAACCTTTCTTACATAGTATCTTTTTGCCTTCTAATTACTGTTCCTCTTTTTTGTCCCTTTTTACGTCCAATCTTTTTCTTCAATTCGTACTAAACTCAAGAAGCATTATGTCTGTTATTGTTTGTTTCTTGAGACTGTTTTGCTTTAACGGATTAATGTGTGATTATTTTTGTCAGTTAACTGGCGCTTTTTTGTTATTGATGAAAATCATTCCCAAACTACTATAGAGGTTAAGTAAAGAGTTCTATTGATAGGGAATATTTGCATGCTATCAATCTAGTGAAAATCTGGATGGGATGTATGAAAGAGAACTTAATAATAAATACGAGGGGCTTATGAAAATCTTAGTATCTGTAAAGCGAGTCATCGACTACAACGTCAAAGTTCGCGTCAAATCCGACCAGTCAGCGGTCGATCTTACCAATGTCAAAATGTCCATGAACCCTTTCTGTGAAATCGCTGTGGAAGAAGCCATTCGCCTAAAAGAAAAAGGTGTGGCATCTGAAGTTGTGGTGGTCTCTGTCGGTTCAAAATCTTGCCAAGAAACATTGCGTACTGCGATGGCACTTGGTGCTGATCGCGCGATTCAGGTGGAAGCAGAGGATGGTTTAGACTCTTTATCGGTAGCGAAACTTATCGCTAAGGTGGCACAAGAAGAAGCGGCTGATTTAGTGATTATGGGTAAGCAGGCGATTGATTCTGATAATAATCAGACGGGGCAAATGGTGGCAGCGCTATTGGATTACCCTCAAGCAACTTTTGCGTCAGAAATTGTGATCGAAAACGGTGAAGCACAAGTTACTCGTGAGATTGATGGTGGTTTGCAAACTTTGGCGATTACCTTGCCAGCGGTTGTTACTACAGATCTTCGTCTCAACGAGCCTCGTTTTGCTTCTCTGCCAAATATTATGAAAGCGAAGAAAAAGCCATTGGATGTAAAAACATCTGCCGACCTAGGTGTGGAAGTTGGGTCTAATGTCAGCATCGTTTCCGTCACACCACCGCCGCAGCGTGCTGGTGGTATTAAAGTTGGCTCTGTTGCTGAGTTAGTCGACAAACTTAAAAATGAAGCGAAGGTGGTGTCATGAGCGTTTTAATCATTGCAGAACACGATAATAAATCTCTAAAGCCTGCGACGTTAAATACAGTTACCGCAGCCACACAAATTGACGCTGATGTTCATGTACTGGTTGTCGGCTTTGAGTGCCAAACCGTTGTTGAACAAGCATCACAAGTAGCTGGTGTTAGTAAAGTATTGGTGGCTGATAACGCTGCTTATGAACATCAGCTGGCTGAAAATGTGTCTAAATTGGTGGTGGAAATCGCCGGAGACTATGGTCACATTTTAGCACCTGCAACGACTACTGGTAAAAATACTCTACCGCGTGTGGCCGCATTATTGAATGTGGCGCAGCTATCTGATGTGATCAAAGTGGAATCAGCAGATACGTTTGTTCGTCCTATCTACGCAGGTAACGCCATTGCGACGGTAAAAACAACGGATCCAGTAAAAGTATTGACCGTTCGTGCTACAGGTTTTGATGCCGCTGCGAGTACGGGAGGCAGCGCAGAACGCCAGGTACTTTCTCAAGTAATTGCATCTGATCGTAGTCGTTTTGTGAAAGAGCAATTAGCTGAATCTGATCGTCCTGAATTGACTGCTGCTAATGTGATCATCTCTGGCGGACGAGGTATGGGCAATGGCGATAATTTCAAATTGTTGGAAGGTATTGCTGACAAACTGGGTGCAGCCATTGGTGCTTCACGTGCTGCTGTTGATGCGGGCTTTGTACCAAACGATTTACAAGTAGGGCAAACAGGTAAAACGGTTGCTCCAGATCTGTACATCGCGGTTGGTATTTCTGGTGCGATTCAGCATTTGGCGGGGATGAAAGATTCAAAAGTGATTGTTGCCATCAACAAAGATGAAGATGCGCCTATCTTCCAAGTGGCAGATTATGGCTTGGTCGCAGACTTATTTGATGCCGTACCTGAGCTAGAAAAAAGCCTATAACTGTTCGTAGAAACTATGTTGTTAGTGTTTCTTGAAAGAGAGGTGCAAACAGCGTTTAAGTATCAGATGACGGTGAAAAAATCCCACCGTCATCATAATAAAAATAATTGGAGACCAGCATGATTTTCGAAGGACAAGCAATCAAGGTTGCAGTCGATGATGCCAGCGTGGCAACTGTCACTCTGGACTTGGTCGGCGAGTCGGTTAATAAATTCAACAGTGTAACCTTGAATGAATTGGCCGAAGCCGTTAATGCCCTTAAACACATTGACGATTTGCAAGGGGTTATTTTTGCAAGTGCGAAAGACGTATTTGTGGTTGGTGCTGACATAACTGAGTTCACCTCTTGGTTCAAACTTGAAGAAGAGGATTTAAGCGATAAGCTCCGTCATGCTCATAACATCTTCAACGACATTTCTAATTTATGTTGCCCAACAGTTGCTGCTATTAATGGCATTGCGCTTGGTGGCGGTATGGAATTGGCTTTGGCGTGTGATTATCGTGTTATGGCCACGACAGCAAAAATTGGTTTGCCGGAAACTCAGCTGGGCATTTACCCAGGTTGGGGTGGTACCGTTCGTCTTCCTCGTCTGATCGGTGCGGACAATGCCTGTGAATGGATTTGTGGTGGTGCTCAGAAACGCAGTGAAGACGCTTTTAAAGATGGTGCAGTTGATGCGGTTGTTCCTGCTGCGAAAGTGAACGAGTCCGCACGCCATCTTATTCAACAAGTGTTGGATGGTAAGCTAGATTATCATGCTCGTCGTGATGAATTACGCGCACCAATGATATTTACTCCTATTGAAAAAATGATGGTCTTCGAATCAGTCCGCGGTGTCGTTGGTGCCAAAGCGGGTAAGCATTATCCTGCGCCAATGGCGGCGATTAAAACCATTGAAAAAGGCATTAGCCAAGAGATGGAAAAAGCCCTTGATACAGAAATCAAAGGTTTTATCAAACTTGCCAAAGGCCCCGTGGCGAAATCTTTGGTTAACTTGTTTTTAAGCGATCAACAAATTAAGAAAACTGCAAGCAAATACGCGAAAAATGCGACGCCTGTGAAACAAGCCGCTGTATTAGGGGCTGGCATCATGGGTGGTGGTGTTGCCTATCAATCCGCATCAAAAGGCACACCGATCATCATGAAAGATATCCGCCCTGAAGCCCTAGAATTAGGCTTGAGTGAGGCGAATAAACTGTTCAATGGCCAAGTAGAGCGTGGACGCTTAACGACTGAAAAAGCGTTTAAAGCGATGAACGCAATTGTTCCAGCTTTGAGCTATGGCGAATTTGATCACGTTGACCTTGTGGTTGAAGCCGTTGTTGAAAACGTCAAAATCAAAAAATCAGTATTGGCTGAAGTAGAAAGTAAAATTGCCGATGACGCTATTTTGACCTCTAACACGTCAACCATCTCTATTACTGAATTGGCAAAAGATCTGAAACGCCCAGAAAATTTCTGTGGTATGCATTTCTTTAACCCAGTACATCGTATGCCTTTAGTTGAAGTTATTCGCGGTGAAAAAACCAGCGATGCGGCTATCGCTAAAACCGTTGCTTATGCCCAAGCGATGGGTAAAACACCGGTTGTGGTAAATGACTGCCCTGGATTCTTGGTAAACCGCGTATTGTTCCCTTATTTCGCTGGTTTTTCTTTGATGATGCAAGAAGGCGCGGATTTCCAAGTGGTTGATAAAACCATGGAGAAATTTGGCTGGCCGATGGGGCCTGCGTATTTGCTTGACGTAGTAGGTGTGGATACCGCATTCCATGCAGACCAAGTAATGGCTGAAGGCTTCCCAGATCGCATGAAGCATGAAGGCAAAAATGCCATAGATCGTTTGTTCGAACTAGAACGTTTTGGTCAGAAAAATGGCAAAGGTTTTTATACCTATGAGCCAGATCGTAAGGGCAAGCCGAAGAAAATTTTCAATGCTGAAATTAATGATTTGTTAGCGCCAGTCATTACGTCTAATTCTGAGTTAACAGAAGACGATATTGTCGCTCGAATGATGATTCCACTTTGTATTGAAACAGTTCGCTGTTTAGAGGAAAACATTGTTTCTTCTGCTGCAGAAGCGGATATGGGACTTATTTATGGTATTGGTTTCCCTCCATACCTTGGCGGTGCTTTGCACTACTTAGACCAAATGGGACTGCAGGCATTTTGTGATCTTGCAGACAAATACAGCCACTTAGGTAAGTTGTACGAGCCAACCGCAAAAATGCGTGACATGGCGAAGAACAACGAAACTTACTACGGCGCATAACTTCCCATAGGCTAGAGGAGAATTTCCATGAAACTGAATCCAAATGATGTCGTCATTATCGACGCTGTTCGCTCACCAATGGGTAAAACGAAAAATGGCGTGTTCCGAAATGTACGTGCAGAAAATTTATCGGCGGCACTAGTAAAAGAATTATTCAAACGTAACCCAAATGTGGATCAGAAAGACGTAGAAGACTTGATTTGGGGTTGTGTAAACCAAACCCTTGAGCAAGGTTTTAATATGGCGCGCGCAGTGTCTTTATTGGCTGGCTTGCCAATTACCACGGCGGCGCAAACTGTGAACCGCCTATGTGGCTCATCTATGTCAGCGATCCATACAGCGGCTCAAGCTATTATGACAGGCCAAGGTGATGTGTTTGTTGTTGGTGGTGTCGAGCACATGGGGCACGTCAATATGATGCACGGCGTAGATGTTAACCCTGCATTGTCTAAACATATGGCGAAAGCGTCCATGATGATGGGTGTTACAGCTGAAATGTTAGGCAAAATGCATGGCGTGAGCCGTGAAGACCAAGACGCTTTTGCTGTGCGTTCTCATCGCCTTGCGCATGAAGCGACGTTACAAGGTCGTTTCGATAATGAACTCGTTTCTATTGAAGGTCATGATGCCGACGGTAATAAGATCCTAGTGGAAGTGGACGAAGTGATTCGCCCAGAAACCTCTATGGAATCTTTGGCTGGGCTGAAGCCTGTGTTTATGCCAAAAGTCGGTACGGTAACAGCGGGAACATCTTCAGCTTTGTCTGATGGTGCATCAGCTATGTTGATGATGTCTGCGAAAAAAGCTGAAGAACTTGGCTTAACGCCTATTGCCAAAGTACGTAGCATGGCGGTGGCGGGTTGTGATCCTGCGATTATGGGCTACGGACCTGTGCCTGCGACTAAGAAAGCGCTTAAACGTGCTGGTTTGACTATTGCAGATATCGAGATTGTAGAGTTAAACGAAGCCTTTGCAGCTCAGTCTATTCCAGTGCTGAAAGATCTTGGCTTGCTTGATCAGGTTGACGATAAAGTGAACTTGAATGGTGGTGCGATTGCTCTTGGTCATCCGCTTGGCTGTTCAGGTACGCGGATTTCAACGACCTTGCTAAATGTGATGCGTGAAAAAGACGCAACCGTTGGCCTTGCTACTATGTGTATTGGCATGGGGCAGGGGATTGCGACTGTCTTTGAACGCGTGTAGATAGCGTTCAAGTACGCTCGTGACGTCGTTTAAGGGCTTTAATTAGTCTGAAATTATAATCTCTGTCTTTAGCCTCGCCATGTGCGGGGCTTTTTTTGCTCTGGTGTTTTTTATAATCTTGCCCGATGATAAGAACTATTAAATGGCGATAACTAAATAAGGATTGCTTTGTGAAAATAGCTGTATTGGATGATTATCAAAATAGCGTTAAAGACTTGGTGTGCTTTGATGTATTAAAGGGCCATGATGCACATGTTTTTAATGAAACCTTTCTTAGTGTTGAAGATTTGGTGGTCAATTTAAAAGATTTTGAGGCGTTGGTTTTGATACGCGAACGTACGGTTATTTCTGAAGACTTGCTCGCTAATTTGCCCAATTTAAAGCTGATTAGCCAAACAGGGAAAATCAGTAATCATATTGATGCCAAGCTTTGCCATAAATACGGTGTGGCTGTGGCAGAAGGTATTGGTTCACCGGTTGCTCCGTCCGAGTTGTGTTGGGGCTTGATTATGTCGGCAAGTCGACATATTCCCGAATATGTTTCTCAATTTTCACAAGGTCATTGGCAACAATCTGGAGCCCTAGGACTTGGCCGTGTATTAAGTGGATCGGTTTTGGGGATTTGGGGATACGGTAAAATCGGCCAACGTATCGCGCAATATGCGAAAGCCTTTGGTATGAAGGTGCTGGTTTGGGGTAGTGAAAGCTCCAGAGCGTTAGCGCAGGAGCATGGCTTTTCTGCAGCTGAATCTAAGGAGGATTTTTTTCAAACCGTGGATATTATTACTTTGCATTTGCGACTCAATGACGCAACTAAAGCCATTGTGACGCAAGCGGATTTGGCCTTGATGAAAGCGGATTCTTTGTTGGTAAATACTAGCCGTGCTGAGCTTATCGAAAGTGGTGCCCTGTATGCAGAAATGCTGGCTAACCCGAGTAAACGAGCGGCTGTTGATGTATTTGAAAGCGAGCCTGCTACAGTTGAGAATGAGCCTTTGTTGTCTTTGCCAAATGTGCTCTGCACACCGCATATTGGGTACGTTGAAAAAGCCAGTTATGAGATTTACTTCAAAATTGCTTTCGAAAATGTTGTGGCTTTTGCTGATGGTAAAGCGGAAAATTTGGTAGTAATTTCATAAATTTAAGCTCGATTAATGCTATCATTTCATTTGTTATTGGCCTGTTTGTTTAGGTACATTTTTAATCAACTGAAGTAATGAGTCATCATTACTTCAATGGATATTTTAAATCACATAGGATGTTTCATATGAAGATTTTTTCATCTGCACTGCTTGTTGCTGTGCCTGCCGTACTTTTTTCTAACCTGCTCGTTGCTCAAGAAACTTCTGAAGCACCTGTATGCGATGTAAAAGATATAACGTCTTTTTCTTACATGGAAAACCTTCCACCTAATAGTGATGTAGATGTTGGGGCGATATATAAAGCAAAAACAGACGAGCTTATTGCTTTTGGTAAAGAAAATAATTTAGAAGGCTTTCAAGTCATTAGCCAAGATGCTTCTTTTAGCCCTAACTGCTGTGGTAATTATGGATCACAAGTAAACATGAATTATACTGTGAGCTATAAGCCTAGCTATGATGCTTTTAACGCTTTCCGCAAGTTTGCTGGGGTGGGTGCTGTTTCGACTTACCGCGTAGGTATGGAAAGCTGTCCAACAGAGAAATAGATTTACCATCTTGCTCTTTAATCGTTTTCGTTTTCCTTTTCGTTAAAGAGCAAGAGGCTATTTGAGCCTTAATTACCTTTCAATATCTCATCTTCTGTAGTCCTAGACCTTAAAGTTCCCCACTTCATTATTAAGTGTTTTATACAAGTCCGTGATCTGTGTGGACTGTTCATTTATTAGAATAGAGACATCTTTAACGCCATCCGTTTGTTCTTTTAGTTGGACAAGGCTTTGGTTGATTCCATCAGATAGTGCCGCTTGCTCTAGAGTCGCTTGCGCAGTTTTCGAGGCCATTTTTTGTACTTTTTCGAATGAGGTATTGAGCGAGTCAAATATGGTGATTACTGTTTCAAAATTTGACGCTGTGTTATCAGCATTGCTACGGCTATTTTGAGTAGAAATCGAGGACTCTTTTACATTCATTTTAAGTTGCTCAATGATGGTTTCTATTTCATCTGTACTCTTCTGGGTTCGAGTGGCTAAGGTTCTTACTTCATCGGCAACGACGGCGAATCCTCGACCTTGTTCGCCAGCGCGGGCGGCTTCAATGGCGGCATTTAACGCAAGTAAGTTGGTCTGCTCGGCAATGTTCCTAATCACTTCAAGAACAGATGATATATTCTCTGAGCTTTTTTCGAGCTGATCGGCTCGTTTTAATGACTCTTCAATATCACTGATAAGACTAGATATGGCTTTATGAGAAGTATTTACAGCTTGAATCCCTTGTGCCGTTAATTGGCTAGAAGTAGTGGCTTCTGTTTCGGTGTCTTTTGCTACTTCTGCCATTTGTTGATTTGATAGGTTCATTTCTTGCCCAGCACTAATCATGGATGTTGAGGCATTAACCAGCGCATGAGTAATATTGTTGGTTGTGTCGGAGGCGTTTTTTAACTCTGTTGTCATGCTGCCAAGGGCGGAGGACTGAATCGCCACTAGTTCAGTAGACACTTCTCAATCATCTTTTCGAACAGTTTTTCATACTCAACAGGTGACAGCATATCATTGGCACTGTGGCGT
>NZ_QPJQ01000045.1 GCF_003337275.1 Marinomonas foliarum
AACAGCATCTTTGTGCTCAGGTCGCGCACGAGCTCACCGATTTCCCGATGCGATAAGTGCTAGCTAAACACCCATCAAGAAGAGATACAAGGTCGCGCATTTATGCCGACAAAAAACTCACCACAACAAATTATGTCTTGTCGGGCTAAAGCCACGACCTACAAAAAGCAATATAAATCAACATATTGTAGGCTACGCCTGTACTCCCCTCATCAGGCCTACAACGCTTTAACGACAACCTCCTTCGCGGGAATGACGCAGCAAGCTGAGAGGAATTTACCCGAAGAAATTAAATTGCGTGATTGAGTTGATCACTCTTTTTAGCCGATGTGTTAAGATGCGCTTTTTTACCAACCCGAGTCAAATTCATGTCAAACACAATCCTTCTTGATGATACCTTCTATCGTTTACCTAGCAGCGAACGCTATGATCACGTTTTAAACCTCGTGAAGAAAGGCACATCCGTATGGACACTGGCTGACGCAGAGGGCTGTTTAATTATTGATCTTGGTAGCGATAAAGTATTACCTATTTGGCCAGCGGAACCCCTAGCTACCGCATGGGGCAAGAAAGAGTATCAAGGGTTTAATAGCTTAGAAATTAACGCTTCCGATTGGGCCGAGAAATGGCTTCCAGGCATGCAAGGTGATGGCTTTTCTGTTGGTGTAGCGCCAAACCTTGCTGGCGAATGCATTGTTTCTTCTGCCGAAGAACATGCAGCCGACTTACAAAGCTAACACAAAACCTTTGATTTAAGATAAAAGCGCTTTGCACTTTCAATTAAAGGCTCCCATTCAAAAGGGTCGCCTATTAAAAAGCCACCCAAACAAACGCACACAACTTGCTGTGTGCGTTTGTTTGTTTGCTGTTTTCCTTATTTATTTTGGCCCGCTGTTCTCTCAAGTAAGCAATGCACTTTCACCCCAGCCAACCACGATGCAAATGTCGATGGGAAGTATGGCCATGTCAGGGCACGACCATGCAAAAATGCTTTCCGAGCAAGCAAGCAACAAACTGACAAGCTCAGCACATATTAGCCACCACGGTCATCATGGACACGGCGAAAGCGCCAACCTCTTAGAGGCTTGTGGCTATTGCTCCCTGCTTTTCCATTTAAACTGGATCGATGCCAAAACTTTTGAGTTAATTCCCCTTACTCAAAGCCGTTACCCGAACATAGTAACGGTGACTATTTCGCACAAATACAATGTGCCCTTCACCTCCATTCTCCCCAGAGCACCACCCACCATTCTCGTTTAACTCAACCAATAAGCACGACGCAAGCAACTCTGATCCTACGCTGATCAGGTTTTTCTGTGCGCGTTTTTTATGATGATAGAAAAGTGAGTTTTTTTACTCAGAGGCGTTGTTTTGCCCTTTTCTATAAGACGAGAAATTACTATGTCGACAAAAACCAACAAGACTTCCGAGTCTTCATCAAATGCATTACTGCTGCTGATTACACGATTACACTTTTACATTGGCCTGTTTATTGGACCTTTCATCTTTGTTGCAGCCCTAACCGGCACCATCTATGTGATCACGCCACAACTTGAAAGCGCCATCTACAAAGATGTATTAACAACACAAAGCGTGGGTGAGAATAAACCTCTTTCCCAGCAAATCGCAGCCGCGAAATCACAATTAACAAGCAATCTAACCTTATTCGCTGTTCGCCCTGCGCCAGAGCAAGGCGACACGACACGCGTGATGTTTCTTGACAAAGAAGCGGAACTAACAGGGGCAAGAGCCTTATTTATCGACCCTGTGACATTAGAAGTGAAAGGCAACCTGCCTGTTTATGGTACAAGCGGTGTCTTACCACTTAGAACAACGCTCGACTTTATGCATCGCCAACTACTGCTCGGTGAAGTGGGTCGCTATTACAGCGAACTTGCCGCATCTTGGCTTTGGATTGCGGCACTTGGCGGCCTGTTTCTTTGGTACAAAGGCGGCAAGAAAAATAAAGCCGAGTTTGCCAGCAGAACAGAGCACCTGCGTAAGCGTCGTCGCCATTATCAAGTAGGGCTGTGTTTGTTTGTCGGTTTGATCTTTGTTTCTATTACCGGATTAACTTGGTCTAAATGGGCCGGAGCCAATATTGGTACTTTGCGCTCTAGCATTGGCTGGGTCACACCTTCCGTAGACAGAAATCTTGCTAACGACACTCAAACAATAGCAGCATCAGGCGAGCATGCTGACCACCTAAACCATGCTAGTCACCAGAATGCACCTGAAAAGCTGCCTGCAGAAAAGTTTGAAGATATCGACTTACTCTTTGACGGTGTATTAAAGGCGGCCAGAGACGCTGGCATTGATGCCAACAAGCTAGAAATAAGACCATCATCAACCAAAGATAAAGCGTGGCGAGTGAGTGAAATTGATCGTTCTTGGCCAACTCAGGTTGACAGCGTCGCTGTTGACGCAAGTACCATGACAGTGACCAGTCGTGCCGATTTTGCGACTTTTCCAATTGTAGCCAAGCTAATTCGTTGGGGAATTGATGCTCATATGGGCGTTCTGTTTGGCATAGCAAACCAAATAATACTAGCCATCTTTGGGCTATCTCTATGCTTTATGATCATCCTAGGCTACAAGATGTGGTGGATTCGTCGCCCGCAAGCAGGGTCGACCTCTAGACCACTTTTGCAAGCATGGTCGAAACTGTCTGCAGCCCAAAAAGTACTTACGCTCATTGTCACTATCGCACTGGGCTTAAGCCTGCCTGTGATGGGTGTGAGTTTATTAGTCTTTTTATTGATTGATGTAGTTCGCTGGAAACGTCAATAACAAACTAAAAATCACCGAGCTTTATTTCAAGCTCGGTGATTCCTTTTATTTGAATCCCCCTAAATTTAAAAGTTTTATTCTTTCTGCTTTCTTCTGGTCTCTCGCCTAGTAATCAGTAGAATATGCGTCTCATTTAATCACCCTTAAAATGCTATTTTATGACCCCAGAAGCTCTCACCATATTAACAGATCACCTTTTTAATCAGCTCGCACAGCAGCCAAGTGGCGCAAAAAGGCTTTTCCATGGTCGAGGTCGCTGCTTCCCCGACCTAGAGCAAATCACTGTCGATTGGCTAGAAGGGCAAATTTTTATCTCTCTTTTTAAAGAACCAACTTCTGACGAATTAGATAAATTAAATAAAAAAATTATCAATTGGACGATTCAAACAGAATGGAGCAGCTTCAAGGCACAATCCATTCTCCTCCAACACCGGAGTCGAGAACGCAGTCCAACCGAATGTCTTTGGGGTAATTACCAAGAACAGCAAGTTGTTAACGAAGAAGGGCTTCTATTCCAATTAGACCTTGGCAAAAATCAAAACTCAGGTCTTTTCTTAGACATGAGATACGGGCGACGCTGGGTAAAAGAGAACAGCCAGAACAAGCGCGTACTCAATCTATTTTCTTACACCTGCGGCTTTTCAGTCGCTGCCATAACGGGTGGAGCAGACTTTGTCGTTAACCTAGACATGGCCAAAGCCGCATTGAGCCGAGGTCGAGAGAACCATCGCCTGAATCAACACGATTTAAACAGCGTTAAATTTTTTGCTCATGATATTTTCAAGTCTTGGGGAAAGATCAAAAAATATGGGGAATATGATCTTATCATCATAGATCCGCCTACGTTCCAGCGCGGCAGCTTTGCCCTAACGAAAGACTATCAAAAAATATTACGACGTCTGCCCGAGCTACTGACAGAAAATGGACAAGTACTTGCCTGTGTCAATGACCCAAACATTCCCGCACAATTCTTGATTGATGGCATGCGTGAAGAAGCTCCTACACTCGAATACCAATACCGACTGGATAATCCGCCAGAATTTATGGATATTAATATCGAAAGTGGCCTAAAAGCCCTAATATTTAAGAAAACACCTGCTAATGCACTAAACGAAGGAAGCCAGCATGTCTAAAACAACCGTTACATTCGAATACGAAAAAGAAACCAAAAACAGCGTTCGCTACCAAGAAATTCCAGAAGAAGGGAAAGCGCCTATTATGGGCACGCTATATGTACAAAAGTGGTTTGCAGGCAGTAGTAAGAACCTAGAAATCACTATCGAAAAGAAAGACTAATTTAACGTTAAGGCAGCGCCACCATGCTGCCTTCCTTCACCCTATCAACAAACCTTTATTCTCAACCATATTATTTCACCAGCTTTTAATATGAAAACCACAGTTAAAAGCATCCGTTTTTATAATATACAAATGGATCTCATTTCTTTTCCGTGTTAAATTTGCCCCACTAAGGTGCACTTTTCATGCGCAATTCACATTTGAATATGTTCATGGCGTGGTAGCGGTAACCCCTCAACCACCGGACTTTAGTAACACATAACAATTATTAACGCCCACAAAGCGAATCTTATCGAGGACACTATCTATGCAAGCATTCATTGATTTCTTAAACGGAGTCATTTGGAGCCCAGCCTTAATTTATCTATGTCTAGGTGCTGGTTTATTTTATTCAATTCTGACGCGCTTTGCTCAAGTACGCCATTTCAAAGAAATGTGTTCACTATTGTTCAATTCGAACGAGTCGGACAAAGGCATTTCTTCTTTCCAAGCATTGGCGGTATCGCTATCTGGTCGTGTTGGTACAGGTAACATTGCTGGCGTAGCGGCAGCCATTGGTTTTGGCGGTCCTGGTGCCATTTTCTGGATGTGGGTTGTTGCCTTCTTGGGCGCAAGTACTGCTTATGCTGAATCTACTTTAGGACAGCTTTATAAAGTAAGCGAAAATGGTCAATATCGTGGTGGCCCAGCATACTACTTCGAGCGCTGCCTTGGCTGGCGTTGGTTGGGTGTCTTGTTTGCTTTGTCTTCTATTCTTGCCTGTGGTGTTTTCTTACCAGGTATTCAAGCAAACTCTGTTGGTAATGCAGTAACACAAATCTTCGGCGAAGGCGTTATTGTATCTAGCTCTTTCGGTGATGTTGGTTCTACCAAATTGGTTGCGCTAGCGGTGATCTTAGTCGTTTTGGCGTTTATCATCTTTGGTGGCATCAAACGCATTGCGAACTTCACTCAAATAATCGTGCCATTTATGGCGCTTGGTTATATTGTGATGGCGCTGATCGTTGTCTTCCTAAACCTAGACAAAGTACCAGGCATTTTCGGCATGATCTTCTCTGATGCATTCACTGCACAGGCTGGTTTTGGCGCGGCAATCGGTTGGGGCGTAAAACGTGGCGTTTACTCAAACGAAGCTGGCCAAGGTACAGGCCCTCATGCTGCTGCCGCAGCAGAAGTTCAACACCCTGCACAGCAAGGCCTTGTTCAAGCATTCTCTGTATACGTTGATACTCTATTCATTTGTACTGCGACAGCGCTGATGATCTTGATTACACAACAGTACAACATCCAAGGTTCTTTGGCTGATGGCCAGTTCATCGTACAAAACGTTGATCCTTCTACTATCATTGCTTCACCTGCCTTCACTCAGATGGCATTAGCAAGTGTGTTTGGTAATTCTGGCCCTATCTTCGTTGGTGTAGCATTATTCTTCTTCGCCTTCACTACGATCTTAGCGTACTACTACATTGCTGAAACAAATGTTGCTTATCTACGCCGCGCATTGAATATCAATGTATCACTAACCTTCGTAAAACTGCTTATCATGTTCATGGTGGCTTACGGTACGGTTAACACGGCGGGCTACATCTGGAACCTAGGTGATGTTGGTGTAGGCTTAATGGCTTGGCTGAACATCGTTGGTATTATCATGATTTTCTTCATGGCAAAACCGACTATGAAGGCATTACGCGATTACGAAGACCAGAAAGCCGCCGGCGTAACGGATTATACTTTTAACCCGAAAGCACTTGGCATAAAAGGTGCTGAGTTCTGGGAAAAACGTTACGACAAACAACAAGCTGAAAAAGCAGCTGATAAATAATCGACACTGCGTTTAGTAAAACACTCTGATGTGAAAAGGGTCACTTTAAAGTGACCCTTTTTTATTCTTACTATCCCAGCTTAAGGAGCATTCCTTTGTGCGGGATCTTTCTTAAAAGCAGGCGCCATACTTTGTGGATCGACTTGCCCCTTGTAACTAGCCGACGCCTGTGCCCACCAAATGAGTTGATTAAAAGTACGACCAAAATAACCAAACCACTCGTTTTGATCTTCGCCTTCTGCTAGAGCTCCTTCTGCAGAAAAGACGTTTTGCGCTTTTGGCACATGAATCATTGACGATACAGGCAAACAACCCAACTCCGACAAAAAAGTTCGCATGCCTATCGCGGCGCGCATTCCACCCCATTGGCCAGCAGAATAGGTCACTATGGCACTTGGCTTATAGGAAAACAAAGAGCTGCCAAAATGATTAAGCAAGTTAGCCAACGCTGGGCTCATTGAATGATTGTATTCAGGGCTCACCATAATATAACCATCGGCCGATGCTATTTTCTTCGCCAACGCATCTAGTCTCTCTGGGACCTGACTTGTTGAGTAAGAAAAGTGCGGTTTAAAAACAGCCTCTAACGGATAGTCCAACGCATCCACCAGCTCAACCTCATGATCGATATGCTGAGATACAAAAGCGGCAAAGCACGCTTTAGCTACCCTCTCGCCTAATCGAGCTGGCCGTGGTGGCGCGCTATCCCTAACCGTCCCAAGAAAGATTAAAATCTTCATAAATACATACCCAATACGAATTATTACGATTTGTTTCTATAACATCCTACAATGCTGAGTGAAATGCAAAGTTCAACATTGGTAATGTTTCGGATAAAAGCTCTATTCTTTAATAATCTATAAAAAATCATCGTGATAGAGGGTAAGGCATTTAGAATCGGTTATCCTGCATTATCAACAGCAAGGATTTCTAACGGCAACAGATGACTTTGATGTGGGATTTAATGGCTTAAACCAACTTGCCGATCGAAAAACGTTTCACTTAACACTAAAAATAAGCAAAGCTGATATTTCTAATGATTAAACAAAAAACGGCTTCTGCAACAGAAGCCGTTTTTTGGATTGCGGTTATAACAAAGCTCTATATAACACCTTGCTCTATCATTGCATCAGCAACACGCCTAAAACTAGCGATATTAGCACCTAAAACAAGGTTTCCTGGTTGTCCAAACTCTGCTGCAGTGTCATTAGCTGCATTGAAAATATTTTTCATAATCACTTTCAGCTTGTCATCTACCTGCTCGAACGTCCAATTTTGCATGCTCGCATTTTGCGCCATTTCTAATTGACTAGTAGCGACACCACCAGCATTCGCGGCTTTACCTGGACCATAGGCAATTTTCGCATCAATAAAGGCATCAACTGCCGCTTGAGTCGACGGCATATTCGCCCCCTCACTCACGACAACGCACCCATTGGACAATAATGCTTGAGCGTCCTCTAAAGTAAGTTCATTCTGTGTAGCACAAGGAAAAGCAGCATCTGCCTTAAAACGCCATACGGCATGGCCGTCCGCAGGATAATCAGACGCTGGAATATATTGAGCATCACTATGTTTTTGAAAATATTCTACCAAGCTTGCACTACGTACTTCTTTCAATTCTTTTAATAAATCAAGATCGATGCCTTTATCATGATAAATAGTGCCACGAGAATCCGAACAACTAACAGGTATCGCACCAAGCTGATATAGCTTTTCAATCGTGTAAATAGCAACATTACCGGCACCTGAAGTAAGGCACTTTTTACCTTTTAAAAGGTCTCCACGAGCCTCTAGCATATACTGAGCAAAATACACTGCACCGTAGCCAGTTGCTTCCTTACGAACTAATGAACCTCCCCAAAGCAAACTTTTCCCTGTCAGCACCCCTTCGTAACGGCCAGTCAAACGTTTATATTGTCCAAACATATAACCAATTTCTCGTGCACCAACACCTATGTCACCTGCAGGAACATCCGTTGTTGGGCCAATATGTCTATATAACTCGGTCATAAATGACTGGCAAAAACGCATAATCTCGCCATCAGAACGGCCTTTAGGATCAAAGTTAGCGCCACCTTTACCGCCACCAATAGGTAAACCCGTTAATGCATTTTTAAAAATTTGCTCAAAGCCTAAAAATTTAATGATGCTGGCATTTACACTTGGATGGAACCGTAAACCACCTTTATAGGGACCAAGTGCAGAGTTAAACTCAACACGATACCCTTTATTCACTTGAATATTACCCTTGTCATCTACCCAGGGAACACGAAACATAATTTGACGTTCAGGCTCAACAATACGTTGTATTATTGCTTGCTTTTGATAACGAATACTACCTTCTAATACGGGCTCGAGTGAGTCCAGCACCTCTTCCACAGCTTGATAAAACTCAGATTGAGCAGGACTAGTACGCTTCAAATCAGAAATGGTTTGATGAACATAAGTCATAAAATTTCGGTTCCTTTTTAATAGTCAAAATATTACTTCTATTTTGTTAATCATCGGATAATAAAGGCATGGGTACTTTCTAAACGTTTCAATCACACTATTTCACTAAGTGATTTTGTAACAATACTTAACCGTTATATAAGGGAAAAAGCGGGTACAACTCATGCTCCCGATGCTTAACTGAGCGCATTCATCATCAATCGTTAACAAACTTAACAACCAAGACAAATAATCTATCGCTCCAAATTGGTGCCGTAGATTATATGGAAAATAGTTAAAATCGTAATATTGACCTGTTTGTTTGTCTGAAAAACGGTCAATACTGCTGATTTTTTAAAGTGTTATACATGGAATAAACCAAAAAACGTGCAGAAAACAGAAGAATTATCTTATCAAAGCAACAGGTTTTTCATGCTTTATTATGGAACAATGCGTTTATTCACTCTTGACTTTTTTGATTATAAAAGATGCAAATAAACTAATTAAATATTTATAAATCATACATATAAATCAAAAAATAAAATTGCACCATTTGTAAACAACAGATTGCACCAAAGAAGAACCAGAGATGTCGCAATCCCCTTACCCCTTTTAAACAGTAAATCCTCAGCTATAAAAAAACGGCTTCTGCAGCAGAAGCCGTTTTTTTATAAGCCGTCGTACATTATCCGAGCCCAATGAAATAGGATCAATGCTGTAACGTTTTTTCTTTAAACTTTACTCGCTAGGAGCGCTCACGTACTTACGCCAATTATGTTGCTCTTTAAAGCCCAGCACATCACAGATTTTACGGTTTGAAAACAAAGACTCTACTTCATTCTTAGACAAATAACGCCATTGTCCGACATCAAGATCAAGGCAAACCTCGCCTATTTGCTCTCGATGCAAACCTACGACTCTATTGTCAACGGCTGCGAACATGCGTTTTACTTGATGAAACTTACCTTCGGTAATGGTTAAAAGTACTTCTTGGGGAGTAATAATCTCTAATTTGGCTGAACGAGTTAAACCTTTCTCGCCCTGAAGTTGTAAGCCATTTTCAAACCGAGCAATTAGGTCGTTGCCAAGCTCTGCTGAAATCGCTTGAGACAATTGTACTCGATACACCTTGCAGCAATGATTGGATGGCTGAGTAATATGAAAAGACCAACGTCCATCATCAGTTATCAGCACTAACCCCGTAGTGTCTGCGTCTAAACGTCCTGCTATATGCAACTCAGAAGATCGGTCCACTTCTACATAATTGAACAGAGAGGGATAGACTTCATCGATATTCGAGCAAACCGTACCCGCCGGTTTATGCATCATAATATAGCGAAAATCACGCGCTTTTAGCTTAATGCCGTTTAAAAGCACCATATTATTTTCGTGTACCTGAGTCGCTTCATTAGTCACTACCTCATCATTCACATAAACAGCCCCAGAATAAATATATTGAATCGCTTCCTCTCTGGTCAGCTCGGTGCTTTTACAAACAAATTTATCAAGGCGCATATCAGGCAGAGTATTAAATGATGAAAGAGCGCAACATTATCCCTGCTAAGCAATAATTATCAACGCCTGAAGAATTTTCACCGATGCATTACTGCTTTTACGTTATACTACCCCATCATTTCTTTTAGACACCCCTTACGACAATCTGTCAGAGCCTCTTATGCCATTTGCCAAATTAGGATTATCCAGTCCTCTTGTTCAAGCGATTACTGAACTGGGTTACCAAACGCCGACCCCCATTCAGAAACAAGCAATCCCAATTATTCTCTCTGGGAAAGACTTAATCGCCACAGCACAAACAGGAACAGGGAAAACAGCCGCTTTTGTTTTGCCTTTATTAGAGCGATTCAGTAAAGCTGGAACTTTACGCGGTAAACGCATAAGAGTATTAATTCTCGTGCCGACACGAGAACTTGCGGTTCAGGTTGAAGCCAGTGTTGCGCAATACGCCAAACACATGAAATTAACCTCTATGGCTGTATATGGTGGCGTAGACACCGAAGCTCAAAAAGAGCGTTTAATTGAAGGCGTGGATATTCTGGTTGCTACTCCAGGCAGATTGCTTGATTTGGCTCATCAGCGTGCGCTGCATTTTGATGAATTAAAAGTCATGGTATTGGACGAAGCAGACAGAATGGTCGATATGGGCTTTGTGGGTGACATCAATAAGATCATCGAACGCCTACCCGAAAACCGCCAGAACTTATTGTTTTCAGCAACCATGACCGACGACGTTCGTGCCCTCGCCTTCGATTTTTCAGACAGCAAGATGACTGACCTAGCGGCTGAAATCTCTATTTCACCTAACGTACGCGCGGCTAAAAATATCAAACAATGGCTTATCACCGTTGATAAAGACACCAAGTCAGCCCTATTGAGTCATTTGATTAACGAACAAAAATGGGATCAAGCGCTCATCTTTATTGAGAAAAAACATGGTGCCGCCAAGCTGGTCGATCAATTAGCAAAACGTGGCATAGTCGCCGATTGTATTCATGGTGATCGAAGCCAAGCCATGCGTGAAAAGATTTTGGCTCAATTTAAAGCAGGTGAACTAAAATATCTCGTCGCAACGGGAGTTGCTGCTCGTGGTTTGGACATTGGCGAATTAAGCCGTGTCGTCAATTACGACTTACCGTTTAAACCAGAAGAATACATCCATCGCATTGGGCGAACTGGTCGTGCAAACGCAACTGGTGAAGCCATTTCCTTCGTTGCCATGGGTGACTTTAAAAACCTTTGCGCCATTGAAAGCCGACTAAAACACATCATCGATCGCAAAGAAATTGCAGGCTTTCCGGTCAGAAAAGTCGTGCCAGTTTCTATTTTAAATTACGTCCGCAAAGCAAATCGTTAACATCGCGCCATTGAATGTATTGTTATAGAAGATCCGCCTTAGGTAGAGTTTTCTGCCTAAAGCACATCCCTTTACATAAACCTTAATTTTTTATGCATAAAAACAGCACGACTGCATACAAAAGTTTACAAAGATGGACGCTTTGCTGTATATCTAAGTAGTGAAAAATGATGTTGGTAAAAAAGTAAAAAAATGAAAGACAATATAACGGTATCCATTTCTTCAATTGATGGAACAAAGCATTTTAGTTTTGGAAAAAGGACTCGTCACACATTCAAGTTTGTAAGTTACGTCATTTTTATGGCTGTCCTTCTCACTGCAGGAATTATTTACTACTTAGTTAACGATGCAGAAAACTCAAAGCTAAAATTACTCGAACTAGAGAGCAAATCATCCTCTTTAACAAAAGAAATCACCTCGCTGACTGCACTTAAGCTAAGCTTAGAACAGGATTTATCTGAGCGAGAAGAACGAATGCTATTAGTTTCTGATCGATTAAATGATCTAGAAAAAGTACTGGGTATGGATGATCAGAACAACGTCGAGCTGGAATCACGGTTAGATACAGCGGCCATGAACTCATCATTAAGAGTCGCCATGCTGACTCAGATACCAAGCGGACCACCAGTTAAAAATGCCAGAACTTCTTCAGGTTACGGCAAAAGAAAGCATCCAGTTCTTGGCACCATAAGGGTTCACCGTGGACAAGACTTTGCGGTCAATACTGGAACCCCTATTTATGCGCCAGCGGACGGAACAGTGGAAGTAACAAGACCCAGTAAAGAAGGTTCAGGGAATTTTCTGCGCTTGCTACACGGATATGGTTTCTCCAGCTCTTACTCTCATATGAGTAAGTTTGCAGTAAACAAAGGCGATTTTGTTAAAAAAGGCGATTTGATCGGTTACTCCGGCAACAGTGGATTAACCTCAGGGCCGCATCTGCATTATGAAATACGCTTCGTTGGACGAGCACTCGATCCCAAACCATTCATAGCTTGGGATGTCGATAATTTTGATACAATTTTTGAAAGTGTAAGAGGTATACGATGGGAATCTTTGGTGGACAAAATAGAGTTAAGAGTCAGTCAGCAACTACAACTCTCATCGCAGAAGGCTGCACAATTAACGGGCAGATAAATGTCGCCAACCATCTACAAATTGATGGCACTGTCGAAGGTCAAATTGAAGCGACTAATCAAATTAAAATCAGTGTATCAGGCAATGTTCAGGGTGAAATCACCACTGACCGTCTAATCATCAATGGCAATTTTGAAGGTATTTGTCGGGCAAATTATATTGAGATTTTAAGCTGTGGTCGCGTTAGCGGGACAGTTTACAGCGATAATCTTAGCATAGAGTCTGGCGGCAAGTTTACAGGGATCACTAACCCATCAGGCAAGGAGATGGAAGTACAAGAGCCACACGGACAGCTGAGCAGCCTTGATAGTTTAGATGAACTCGACCATCAAGAAGACAAGATCGTCTTGATGAGCAATGATAAAAACGCCTAATTAAAAGAGAAAGCCCTTAGTAACTCTGCATTGGTTGGGTATTCTTGTAATAACTCAACCAATTTTTGAGCACCATCGACAGGCTTAAGGTGCGTAAGAGAACGACGTAAAGCACGCACTTTTTCAATGTCTTTAGCATCAATCAGCAGCTCCTCTCGGCGCGTGCTGCTTTTCGCAATATCGATAGCCGGAAAAATACGATGACTCGCCGCTTCTCGTGACAACACAATTTCCATATTGCCCGTGCCTTTGAATTCTTCAAAGATCACCTGATCCATCTTACTACCAGTATCCACTAAAATAGTTGCCAGAATAGTTAGCGATCCGCCGTTTTCTATTTTTCTCGCTGCGCCAAACAGCTTACGTGGAATTTCTAACGCTCTTGTATCGAGGCCACCAGACATAGTTCGACCGCTTCCTCTTTGTTCGGCATTATGAACTCGTGAAAGCCTCGTCAGGGAGTCAATCACAATCATCACATCTTGGCCTTCACCCGCTTGCTTTCGCGCCGTTGCAAGCAGCGCATCAGCCACACGCACATGTTGCGTATAACTTTCGTCAGAAGACGATGCATGCACTTCAGCCGATACGCTGCGCTTAAAGTCTGTCACTTCTTCAGGCCGCTCATCAATCAATAAGGCATAGAGCTTAATGTCTGGATAAGCCTCAGCTACCGCCTGACAAATATGTTTGAGCATGGTTGTTTTACCCGACCCTGGCGGCGCGACTATCAAACCTCGCTGTCCCATGCCAATTGGCGTGATCAAATCCATCGCCCGAACTGTTCGCTCTGAAGAGCCAGATGCCAATTGAATACAAGGTGAAGGATTAATGGCAACGCCGTTTAAAAAACGTTTTTCAGGATCGTTCGGATACAAGTCCTCAGCTACCTCATCGACAGGATTTACGTCAGAAGCACGCTTACCTTTCAAACTTAGTATTTTTCTCGTCATAACAGGGGTTATCGCTTTTGGTGATTAAAAGTGTGGAGATATGAACATCAATACTATGATGTTACAGTGATCAGCGCTCATTTGATATTGAACACTGACTAATTCAATTTCGACATACGAATACAATTACGACCACTCTCCTTCGCCTTATACAAAGCAAGGTCTGCTTGCTGGAACAATTGCTTAGGATCCACAGAGAGCTCTGGCCAACTTGCTATACCAATCGAAATAGTCAGACTATCTAACAACTCCCCTTCATACTCAATCTTGGTATTTTCTACTGCATGTTTTAACTGCTCGGCTCGCTGCAAACAATCACCACCTTTAGCACGCGGCATAATGACAATAAACTCTTCCCCACCCAATCGACAGACAATATCTGCTTGGCGAAAGAATCGACTTAATAAGCCTGCAAGAGTTTTTAATGCTTCGTCTCCTGCTGGGTGACCATAGGTATCATTGAACTTCTTAAAGTGATCAATATCACAAATTAACAATGATAGCGGCTCCATATTCCTTTCTGATGACGCAATCTCATATTCCAGCACTTCGGTAAAAAAACGTCTGTTTTTTAAATTCGTCAAAACATCTTCGTATGAAAAGCGCTGCAACTCTTCACGCAAAGCGATATTTGCTAACGTAATGCTGATCTTTTCAACTGCTCGCTCTAACAACGGCATAAACTGATCGACTGGGTAACAACTATTCTCTTCTGTCACTTTAACTTGTAAAAGAGCGACATGGCGGACCAAACCTTGCTGGTTGACTATTTTGAATGGAAAAAGCCCTTGCTCATGATCGAATATCGCATGCTCTATCACAGTAACTCCTGAGGTTGGCATTTCAATGTTGCGCCCCCAGCACTGTATATCTTGCCAATCATCCGAATTAACGATGCTAAACGTGCCCGAAAATGGCTGACAAAGCTCAGCTACTGCATTTCCAACCTTATCAATTCCCTGTTCTAATGTATGGCAACTCTCTAAAGCCAAAACGATATCACTGGCAATTTCTAATTTTTGCTGCTGAAACAATAAGCCTTCAGAACGTAATTTTTCTTTTTCAGCCATAACCGTAAGCTGCTCAGTTCGCTCATTTACTTCAGACTCTAGTGATATGTTTAATTTGGCTAAACGACGCTGTGTAAACAAATAATGGTTAAACGAGAGCCCAATAATCGCAACAGAAAACAGCAATGCACCACTTGAAACAGGAACACTACTCCATGAAACCCAACCATGGGCAACAAACATATCCAGCAGCATAACGGCACAAAAACCAAAGTAGGCAAGAATCAATATCTTCTGCTCAAACCTGACACGGTTAAAAACAAACAACACAAAGCCAACCAATAACAATAGCGTCACGATAAAGATACCGTCGAAAATGGGGTATAGTTGGCTAATACTAACAACGCCAGATAAGCTACCTACCCCAGCAACAACCAAGAAGGCAAGATGGAATTTCCAAAGCCATTCAAAATGTCGTACTTCTAAATTAGCCTTAGATAACCATTCTGCCAATAGCATAAACATGGGAATCGGCAATAAGAAATAGGCATAAGCTCCAACATAATTCCACAATAGTGGTTGATCCCAAACCAACTTCATCACAGGGATATCACCCAGAACTAACCCAGCGGCTGCAAGAGAGAAAAAGCACACACTTAAGAATTGACGACGTTGCCCTTTAAATATGGCAAATACCGCCGCCATTAAAGCAATAAATAAAGTGATACCAGCAACGACAATACCCTGAGATGATTCACCAACAATTTGATAAAGAATATCAATCCTTTCGCTAAGCTTTACTTCACCCCAGAAGCCAATTTTGTGATAATCCGAAAAAACACGAAAATACAGTGTTTTTCCGGCAAAATCTTCCGGTAAAATAACCATATGCCAAGGCCAGCCTGCAAACTTGCCAGAGCCATCTTGATTAAATTGCCCATGTTTATAAATTCGATCGCCATCCAAATAAACTTCTGCCAGCAAATCGATGCTCGAGGCAAAAAATACTGGGTCTCTTAGTGAAACATCAGGCAAAGTGATACGAAACCAAACATTTTCAAAAACATTCTGAGCGGGAGGGTTTGCAGGAAAGTCTATTTGTAACCATTGGGCGGAACTGTCTTTTTGAGTCCAAATTGGCACACCGTTAGAGTCAAACGGTGAATCCCCCAAAGAATACTCCCATCCAGTGTCTAAGCTTGTGTCTTTTGCCAATGAAGTAGACACTATACATAATCCTACTAAAACACAGCATATTCGAGCAAAATTGAAAAATATTTGATGTAAGTACTTCAAAGTATTACCCGATTAAAATTAAAAACGAAATGATCTTTAGAGCAAAAAGTCACTCTAGCTTTTTTATTAGATTATGAAAGCAGGTAATGTAGATCTATCACATTCACCCATTTAATAAATCACGCACCATAAAAAATATTAAAGAGATTTTAGAATTCACACAAGGCTTTCATAGTGCTGACTTATTATAGTTATATCACTATTTTATCAAATATAGACGAGGTTTTATCATTACCGTCATTTCACCATGGATAAAGAACATTGAAGACATGTAACCAATGAATTTATTAAAAAAATACACTGGCTGGTTTGTCCTGGGCACCTTGGCACTTTACCTGATATCTGTCACACAACTTATTTCGGTGTTGCTCCCGACAATATTAGCTTGGTCTGCCAATATTGCCATGTGGCATACCTTAGCACCTAGTGCAAAACGCCAAGTAAGTTGGCTTATGATTATAGGTAGTACGGCATTACTCTTTGCCGGATCCCAAGGTACTTGGATGACATGGCAACAGGTTTTTGCTGTCAATATACCTATGCTGGCAATGTTTGTGGCTGTTTCTTTTTTAGACTTAACCAACACAGCCGATAAGAGCAGTGAACTTCCTAGAGGTTTTAAAGCCATCCTAAATACAGCATTAGGGGTTCAAGTTTTAGGCGCCATAATTAACCTTTCTGTTATTTTAGTATTTGCTGACCGTATGAAGGCGGCGAACAAATTAAGCCCCGTACAACAATTTATCCTAACTCGTAACTTTGCCTCTGCAGCTTGGTGGTCGCCGTTTTTTGTTGCAACAGGGATTGCATTAACTTATGCACCCGGCATGCAATGGCAAAAAACGCTGATTCCTGGTTTAGTGATGGGAATTGTCGCGATTATTTTTTCGACTACAGAAGCATTTCATCGAACAAAAGGTGATTTCAAGGGCTACCCAATTAAGCGCGAAAGCCTTTTTATCCCTGTCTTCTTAGCTTTGTCAGTGATACTTTTTCATTATATTTGGCCAAACATCAGCATACTTGTACTCATTTGTATTTTAGCGCCCTGCGCAACCATTCTGCTAATTAACACCAACTCAAGAAAAGACAGTCTCCTTAAGTTCGTCAACCACAAGCTCCCTCAAATAGGCAGCCAATTTGCATTATTCTTAGCCGCGGGAATTTTCTCCAATGGCATTAGCGCCATTATTTTGAGCTACCCAGAGTTATTCAATTTGAATAATTTCACTTTTAATCCGCCTCTGTTTTCTTTTGTGCTTGCAGCTATGATTATCGTTGGCATCGTTGGGGTACACCCTGTTGTCAGCATTGCCATTGCAAGCCCCATGCTACTACCACTCAATCCAGATCCAACTCAACTAGGCTTCTTATTTCTCAGTGCTTGGGCTATTTCGGCAGGCAGTAGCGGACTGACAGGACTTGGCCTACTCATGACAAGTCGCTATCAAATACCAACCAAAGTTATCGTAACAAACAGTCTTCATTACGCTATTTTTATGTGGGTATTATGCTGTATCGTAAATTGGCTATTTTTATAAATTTTATATACAAAAAATTACATAAATCATTTAAAAAAATAATCATACAATAAGAAAATTAGATTTCATCAATAAAAAATCGAGAAACAACCATTGAGGTTTATTCTTAAATTCTCTTATAAATACGATGAAACTGATTAGACATCTGAAATAATATTGAAGCCACCATAGATAATACGTTTACCATCAAAAGGCATTGGATTTTTATCAGGATCCATTCTTAGGTCTTCCATTGCAGATTGCCATCCAGCATCACGAATTTCTTTTGAGGGCCAAGTGATCCAAGAAAAAGCGATCACCTCATCATCCTTCTTTTGAACAGCCAACGGAAAAGAAGTCACCTCACCTTCAGGAACATCATCGCCCCATGCATCCACCACATTTAATGCCCCATAATCTTTGAAGACAGCCGCCATTTTTTCAGCGTGCTCTATATATTCTTCTTTATTAGATGCAGGTACTGCTGCGACAAACCCATCTACATATGACATTGAGTAACCCTCTATAGTTAAATCAAATAGATATAAATTTTCTCACTTGGACCGAGGTCTATTTTTACTACTGTAATTCTAGCTACCTTCTAGCACTACCGCCATTTGAAAAATATAAAGAGCTAAAATGACGGCTCTGATTGGCGTTTATGTATGCCTATATTAGTTGATGTTAAAATCAACGGTGTTACCAACCACTAAAACCCCGTAAAATGCCGACCTTTAGTACCTGTGTGCTGTTAAGTGAAATGATACCAATAAAAGAGACTGTAGAATGACCGAGCAAGTTCAAGTAATCGCAACGCACAATGGCAACTTTCACGCAGACGACGTATTTGCCGTAGCGGCGCTTAAACACCTTTTTCCGTCTGCAAAAATAATACGCACACGTGACTTAGACGTCATGGCAAAAGCCGACATAGTGCTAGACGTTGGTGGTATTTACGACGCAGAACAAGGCCGTTTTGACCATCACCAAAAAGGCGGTGCCGGGGCACGAGAAAACGGCATCCCATTCTCATCTTTTGGCTTAATCTGGCAAAAATATGGTCTAGAAATATGCGCAGGTGACCAAGAAGTCACGAATTCATTGGATAAGAACCTCGTCTCTACAATCGACGCCATAGATTGCGGACACGTAGAAGGCGTACAAACAGGTATTAGCCTAAGCCAAACCATTTCCATGTTTAACCCGACTTGGCAAGAAGAAGGCGATTTCGACGCCTGTTTTGATGAAGCGGTTGCCTTTGCTTCACGTATCTTGACTCGATTCATTGCCGCGGCTAGCGGTGGCGTAAACGCAAAAACCATCGTCGCCAACGCCATTGAAAAAGCCGAAGACCCAAGAGTCATCGTGCTAGAACAATACACCCCATGGAAAACCACCGTCCTTAGGTTATCAAAAGACGCCTTATTCATGGTTTACCCATCACAAACTGGGCAATGGCGTATTCAAACCGTCCCAGTCGAGCTTGGCTCCTTTGAAGATCGCAAAAAACTTCCTGCGCCTTGGGCAGGTTTTTCGGATAAAGAACTACAAGATGTCACTGGGTTAGACGATGCCATGTTCTGCCATAACGGCTTATTTATTGCTGGCTGCGCGTCATTTGAAAACACCATAAAAATGGCAGCAATGGCGTTGGATTATTAGATATTTGGAATAAAAAAAGACCGATGAATGAAGCATCGGTCTTTTTTGTTTTTACTGTAAGTATTATGTCCGCTAGCCGCGAGCTAAGCTTCCGCTTGAATAATCAGCCTTAAGGCTTGTGTATAGTATTTTCCGCCAGAACCTGTACGCTTTAGGTATTCATTAAGTTTACTTTTAGCTTGCTCTGGATCTTCCAATTTTAGCAAAGCTTCTCCCCAGAAATAATAAAACGCATCTTCCATTGGAGTATTAAGCTTATCAAGTAAATTGGCGTATATGACCGCACCTAAATACTCTTCTTGTTTTAAGGCATCGGTATAGGCAATCAGATATTTGTCGTGTTTTAGCGACTCAGGGAGCCCTTCGTCACGAGCTTCGATTTCTTTTATGCTAGCTTCCATCCCAGCCACTTTTTGTTTCAGTAAATAGGCTTCTCTGTATTGGTGAATCATATCGGAGGAAATGTCTTTGTTATCTTTGGCGTAGTCGTAAGAGTTGTTCCCATCATTGTTTTTAATTTCAGGATCCATTCCCAGACCGAGCAGGTATTGCACTATATCAGCCTTGCCCATATAAGTAGCGAGCATTAAAGCGTTTCTGCCATAGTTATTGGTGAAATGGATATTTACATCAGCTTCGACCAAAATACGTATGGTTTCAAGGTTGCCACTGTATCGCACGGCAACTAAGAGAGGCGTCCATTGTTCATCGGAAGCTTGGTTTACATCTGCTCCAGCCGCAATCAGTTTTTTTACCAGAGAGTTGTAACCGCCTTCTGCGGCGTAGTAAACGGGAGTGCGCCCATGGTCATAGCTCTCAGTATAGTTACGGATATTTGGATTATAACCATTACTCAGTAGGCGTTCGACTTCTACCACATCGTTATTCCTAGTGGCAGAAATTAATGCGGGTTGTGTAGAACATCCAGTAAGGATCAGAAGAAGTATTAATGCACAGGGCGTCATGAGTTTAAAAAAAGATGTATTCATAAAATCTCTACTTGTACTATAGTTTAGCTTTAGAAATATTTAAGACCATAATACAATTTTTTGCTATATACCATAGTATTTAACTAACATATTGGGCTGTGCGAAGAGAATTAATGAAAATAAACAAGCGCTTAATTTATTTTGTATCGGTAACGTTTGTTAGCGTCGTATTTTTGTTAGGTGTGAAGGCGAATGCTCTATCACTTGAATCCCTAATGAGTGAAGAAAATCAGGAAAGTCTCTCTAGTGGTTCTCAAGCATCGTCCAGCACTGCTTTTGAAGAGGCTATTAAAACAGAAGCAGTAAAAGCAGAAACAACACCAGAGTTAAGCATTTCCATAGGCGATATGATGGATAAAACACCAACAAAGCAGGGGGAGCTTTCTCTGGAAAACATTTATCAAGGAAGGTCGCAACATCAGCTGATGACTGCGAAGCAAGAGCTAGTTTCCCTTAACAATCAGCTTAGAAACGATTGCTCTTGCTCATTAAGCTCATCTAATGCTTGCTACGATTTTAATGCCCGCTCATTGGGATTGACTCAGAAAAATGTCATTAATGCTGCCAATGAAGCCAACCAAATTCTTACCAATCAATCGAAAACCATTTGCCAGAGCTGGAATAGCGCGAAAAATTTTGCCTCAGATGACCCCCAAGCAGTGCAACAGCAAGTAGTGGTGATCAAACGCTATAAAAGCCTTCTTAACGAGGTAGAAAATGCCAGCCAAGAGACTGCGCAAAAACTGAAAAAACAAAACCGCCAAATAGAAGCGGCTATTGCTCAGCAAGAAGAAGACTCAGGCTTTGATTGGGGTAAAGCAATGGCGATGGGGGTTGGTGCACTGGCTGGCGGTTTAGGCGAGCTAGATATTAATTCGCAAACGGAAATCATCAGTAGCATTATTCAAGATAGCTACTCTAATGACTCCTCAATGAATAATTTACAAGCAACGGTGAATGGCCTCAATTCCCAAATGAAGCAAGCCTCGGGTAGTCAGAACAGCCTATCTAATGGGCAAACAAACGGCAGTGGGCAAACGCAAAGCTTTTCCATCGACTTTGTTTATCGCGACTCTTGCCCTTCACCAAGCAGTACTAAAATTAATGCGCCGATTAAAACCAATAGCCAAGCCTGCGCTAATGCTATGAAACGTTATGCTAAAGCTGCCAGTTGTAACTTGATAGACGATCTAGAAGCGGCACAGAGCGCTTATTACAGTGCTTGTGCTTCGGAGATTTACCAGTGAGATATTTACTCGGTTTCAGTGTTCTGCTGTGTTCGATAAGTGTCTATGCTGATGCCTGCCGCGATCAGTTTGTTCAATGCGTGCAAACGACCGGTAATCCCGCCGCTTGCCAATCTAACTATCAAAATTGCAAAACACCTTCAGTAACACCAGCCCCACAAAATACGATCAATGAAAAGCTGTATTATCAGCCAAGTATTCTGCAAGAAAGTGGTCAAAATATGCTTCAGCTCAGTGTCACTAATCAGTCTGAGTCTGCGGTGCAATTAGACAGTGTTTCTTACCAAGTTAGGTGTGCGGATGGATCGGTAGAAATAATCCGTTTTAATTTAGGAGGTATCATTCTACCCAGTAAGGAGCCTAGGCACATTGGACAACCTCAAGTTGCTTGCTTTGCTAGGGGTGGCGTGGTTGCCATATTGCACTCCTCAGAAGCGCCAGATCAGGGTGTTGCCAGTTTACAGCAAGAATTGGTTTATTTATTCAATTGTCATGATGGAAAGAAACAAACTCTGACCCTGAAACGATTAGAAAAAGGCGTTTATCAATGGAAAAATAGCCAACAGTCCAAAGGCATTATCAACCAAGGGACAGTACTAAATGAAGATTTTGTCAAACTGGCTTGTGAGCCCTTTGCAAAGCCAAATCAAGATTTGATGATCAAAATCATCCACCAGTTAAAACAATTGGTGGATGAATATGATATTCAGCCAAAAATACAAACTCCGTCTAAAGAGAGTGGGACAGGGGTTAGAGGGTGAATAAAATAACTTAACGAGACACTCATATTAATCGTAGATTTTCATCATACTGGTATGGTCCACTTTTTTAGACATAACATCGGTCTTTTCTCAGCGAAAACCTTAGAGTCAACTGAAAACCATTAGGCTTTTCGAATCGGACGTTCGCACACGTAAACAGAGTTGGTAGCGAAGCCACCCTGAAAAGGGTTTTCAAACTTCACTAAGTGGGATTCCACTGTTTCAAACACAGTACCCAATAAAGCGATAAAATCGTCTTCCGGTGGATTCTGTGACCACATCGCAAAAACCCCTTCATCAACCAACTGCTCCGCCATTAAAGACAAGTTCGCCGTGCTATAAAACCCAGCATTGGAAGGATTCAGATATTCGCTTGGCGAATGGTCAATGTCTAACAAAATCGCATCAAATTTCTTACCCGCATGCTGCGGATCAAAACCGGTATCAGGCGCTGTAGCCAAGTCAAAAAAACTGCCCAATACATAACGATTACGAGCGTCGGCGTTTAACACTTTCCCCAATGGCACCATTTCTTGTTGATGCCAATGAATCACCGTCTCTAACGCATCCACCACCAATAGCTCGGCAATACGCTCGTCGGCTAATGCTGCAACCGCTGTATAACCAAGACCCAAGCCGCCCACGACAACGCTAAGCTGCTCGCCTTTCACCTTCGCCAAGCCTAGCGTAGACAGAGCCTCTTCCGCTGCGACAAACATACTCGACATCAAAAACTCATCGCCGAGTTTTACTTCATAAATATCACGATCGCCCAAAGCTGGAATGCGGCGTTTACGAAGGGAAATCTCACCCAACGGTGATTCTTGGCTGTCCAGCTCTTCAAACAGAAGTGACATATATGATCCTAAACGGGTAAATGAGCCGCTAGTATACGCATAAAAACTTTTGAGGCAGATGAAAATGGTTATAGTTTTTGAAAAAGCGCATTAAACATAGCGTCTAATGTGTGGAAAGTGGCTGTAAGCGAGATAAGAAGTCACTTGTTATGTGAAGCTTTCACGCCCCGAGAAGTGGCAAATGTTTACGTTGGTGATAGGTTAAAGCCAGCTCTAAACAGTGCTTAATAGTGGCTTCTGGTAGAGGCGAAAATAACGATAACACTATGGCTCTATTGCCTTGAAACTCGAGCACGTCACCATACAACTCTCTAAAGGTATCGACTAACTTAGTCTGGCAATGAAAGAACAAATAATAATGATCTGGTGAGTTCGACTTCCAGTCCATTCTCAACGGGCTGCCGATTTTGACGCTATAACTTGGCTCGCCCCATTTAAGAGACTCTTGAACACTACCCAGCTCCAACTCAGCAGCAATTCGAAAAACAAGGCTTCGCAGTTCCTCTATCCGGATACGAACATTTTCTGGATATTCATCGAAGCGGATTTGGACAGCCTTATTCATTAGATTCCCTTAGTTAGCATTATTAGCATAAACCTTACTGGCCGCTTTGGATTTAGATGAAAAACCACCCTATTCTTCATCTGATCCTAACCATCAAACCCGAGCGTATTTCTAGCCCTTGTTTACATTGCCTTTATTGGATCTTTCGTTTCTCTTCTGTTTCTTGCGGTTATTTTTCTCAGTGACGATCTTGATGGCTTCATCCTTGGTTAAATGAGGATGCTTAGCGATCAGTTCTTCCACTTTGGTATCAAATGCGGTCATTTATAAATCTCTTGTATTGAAGTATGAATTAGGTCGTTATTTTAGCTCAGCAAAGATAGAGAAGATAATATTTCTTAGCGATGGCTGATGTGTATTTTAGGCACAGCAACAGTAGAGCAAAAATTGCTGATGGTTTACTCATACCAAGTAGAGAGTTTAACGTCCAAAGCAGCGGTTTATCCGCTGCCTTTGTTTGTTACATACTACCATCCAAGTGGAATATTTATTAGATCTGAAAATGCCCATAAAACTGTACCAATTATAAGCATCATGAACTCCCAGCCCCTAAGCTTTTTTGACCAAACATCAAACATCTCTTTGAGCCAAGCCTTTATAAATCCTTCTTTATCAAGGCCCTCTAATTCAGCACCATTATAATTTTTCAGGCTTTCTAAGAACTCTATAGCGTCCTTTTCGTTAAAACCGGGCTTAATCTTTTCTAGTTCGGCCTTTTTCTTATGTACAAAACTCGATGCCCATATTTCAAAAAGTTTTTCCTTACCTATGAATTTAACTGTTTCTTCAAAGCTCATATTTCTTAGATCTAAATAAAAATCTTTATAAGCCATAGATATAGCTATCAGTGTTACGAGCGCCCCCGCCCTACCTAAGTGCGTAAAATCCTTAAATACGATCGCTACCACGAAACCAACAACAAGAACCAAGCCTGCAGCTATGATATAAGCAATGAATTCTAGGAAAAAACTAAAAACAGGAGAGTCTTCATCCAACCTCCATGCGTCTTTATCTGACATTTCAACTCCATTGGTTTATGTCTACACTAATTTTGCATGTAACGCCCCGCTAAACGGCGAGCGTTAGCGAGTCCGGTGGAGGCCACGTTTTTTGTGGCCGTAACGAATTTGAGCGGCTTGTTATGTGAGTTCACGCCCTATTTTCTTTGCTAGCTGTTTAAGCCTGGGAAATGCCTTTTCAGCCTCTTCTTTTGTGGAGAAAACAGTCTTTATTTCTGGCATAAAGATATTACCACCAACGTTAAAAGCCTTAATAAACTCGTCAATTTGGCTATGGATGTGATCAAATTCATATGACGATCGATACTGAAGTAATTTTCTGTAAGCATTATATTGAGTATTGTTGTTGCCAAATCCGACGATTGGTTCGGATTTCCAATGCTCGACCATTTTAAGAAGCCGACCTGGAATTAGGCTTTTACCTATTTGTGGTTTTGCTTGTTCTAGATAAAGGTCAGACCTTAGAAAGTGATAAATATATAGAGCGACTGCGCTGAGCAAAAAGGGCAGAAAACCAATAAACACTTTGTTGGCGATAAGCTCCGCAGTCTTTTCCGCACCTTTGATCTGGAATGTGAAGTAGCAAAGCCATACGAAATTTGCCAGCCCCCACAGAATACTCCAAATGCTTTTGGAGTCGCTCTTGAAGTGCTTCCATGCCTCTTTGGCACTTTTAGCCATGTTTACTCCTTAAATCACATAACGCTTCACATCAGCCGACCGAAAAACGCGCAGCGTTTTTTGGGTCGGCTGGATGTGATTGTTAGGCGCTTGTTGTTTGCTCAAGGCGAGGCCACTTCGCAAAGGCAAAGACCCAAATCATTATCAAATTTACTATTGGCACAAAAATAAGCAAAACCCACCAACGCGAATACCCAGCCTTATTTAAGATACGACCATATATCCAGATTGTTGGGATGAACATGAGAAGCAGAATAATAATTTGCCAGATACTAATACCCATCGTTTACCCCTCCTGTTGGGCTGCATTATTTTGATATTCCGTTGCTGGCCAACGTGAAAATGCCAGAACGAGACTAACAATCAGCAGCCCGAGGTATGGAATAAATACAAATAATGCCAGCGCAGGATTTTTACCTGCTTTGCCGTGAATCTTCCACAATGGCACAACCAACAATAATCCAAGAACAATTTGCCCAAGCAAATCTGTGATTAATTCATTTTCCATTTTTTGCTCCTCGTTTTTTACGCCTAACAGTTTAATAGTGCGCATGCGCGTTTACACATTATTAAATTCATTCAAAAATCCTTCTAAGTTTCTGAAGAATAATACATTTTCACTCATGTCCACAAAAACCAAAACTGGAAAAGCGAGCATGCGCGTTATTTCATTTATCCACAGCGCGTTATTTCTGTGCGGTAGATGCTTATGCATTGATACTAAAAGACTTATTTATATTCCACCAGTAAAAACGCGCAAAGCTGTGATTATTTTTTAGGCAAAGCGCGCCAAAAAATGGCCACCATAAAAATAGACTGTATATACATGCAGTTAATTGACTCGATTATTCACATAGGATTTTAGATACTTTCAAGCCTCTTGCTAAACCTGATCGACAAACTTGTATTGGCCCCCCATCTTCCGTCTTACCCTTTAAGAAAGGGGAAGAGACTTGGTAGCTGTATTGAATGAGTTATGCGTTTACGAACAACGGCAGATCACGCTTCGCTCATCGTGCCCTACATTTTGGGATGTTTATGTTCAGCAGCGAGAAGCAAAGCAAACGCCAAGAGCGAGGTCAAACGACAGTGTCGAGCGGTGGTGTTTGGTTTGCTCCAAGCGCCAAGGTGAAAGTCAGGGTTAAAGCCTTTTTCCATGAAGGTTTTTTCGCCCATAAAAAGAAAGCTTCGCTTTCGCGGCAGATCACGCTTCGCTCATCGTGCCCTACATTTTGGGTGTTTATGTTCAGTAGCGGGGAGCAAAACAAACGCCAGAGCGAGGTCAAACGACAGTGTCGAGCGGTGGTGTTTGGTTTGCTCCAAGCGCCAAGGTGAAAGTCAGGATTAAAGCCTTTTTCCATGAAGGTTTTTTCGCCCATAAAAAGAAAGCTTCGCTTTCGCGGCAGATCACGCTTCGCTCATCCTGCCCTACGCTTTGGTAATTTATGAGCAAAGCAGACGTCAGAGGGATGGATCCCCGCCTTCGCGGGGGATGACGATGTGGGAGCAAGATAAATAAAGCTGCTTTAATGAGTTACAAGTACCGCCCTTCTAGGTGTTTTCTAAAATGTGCGGCGTTTAGGGTTTCGCCTGTGGCGCGTTTGACGAGTTCATCTGTGGTGTGGAGGGAGGCTTGTGACCAGATGTTGTCACTTAGCCATTGGAAGATTGGGTTTAGGTCGCCACTTTGAATAGCAGCGTCGAAGTCGACATTTTGTATCATGGTGGCTTTGTATTGGGCGGCGTACATGGCACCGAGTGTGTAGCTTGGGAAATAGCCGAAGGCACCGTCTGTCCAGTGGATGTCTTGCATGCAGCCGTTTTTATAGTTGTCTTTGGTGGAAATGCCAAGGGCGGCTTTCATTTTCTCGTCCCACAGTGCCGGTACGTCTGTGTGTTCTATCACGCCGTTGATAAGGTCACGCTCTATCTCGTAACGCAAGATGACATGCGCTGGGTAGGTTAGCTCGTCGGCGTCGACACGAATAAAGCCTTTTTCCACTTGAGTGTAGATTTTGTAGAGGTTGTCTTCGGCAAAGACTGGGTCGCTGTGTGCGTTGAAGGCTTCGGCAGAGAGTCGTGATAAATGGGAAATAAACGGCTTGCTGCGCCCTATTTGCATTTCAAAGAAGAGCGACTGAGATTCATGAATTCCCATGGAACGCGCTTCGCCTACTGGCAAGCCAGCGAAGGCTTTTGGTAAGCCTTGTTCATAACGGGCGTGGCCTGTTTCGTGTACGATGCCCATTAAGGCTTGAACAAAGTCTTTTTCATCGTAGCACGTGGTAATGCGCACATCGCTTGGTACACCGCCACAAAATGGATGCACACTCTGGTCTAGTCGACCACGGTCAAAGTCGAATTGCAGCAGCTTCATCACTTCTAAGCCAAGGGCTTTTTGCGTGGCGGTAGAGAAAGTACCCGATGGCAATAGGATGGATTCAGACTTCTGTTTTTCCAAAACCTTTTCAATCAGTTCTGGCAACCAAGTTTTCACATCGGTAAATAAGGTATTTAGGGAAGCGGTTGTGGTGCCCGGTTCAAATTTGTCGAGCATGGCATCATAAGGTGTAAGACCAAGTGCTTCGCCACGGATTTTGGCTTCTTCACGAGACAGAGCAACGACTTCTTTCCAGTTTTTCTCGAAACCTGTCCAATCGTTTTCTTGGCGCTGAGAGCGCCACGCATGTTCGCATTTGGAACCCGCCATAGACTGCGCTTGTACCAAGTCTTCTGGAACCATGGTCGCTTGCTGCCATTGGCGTTTCATCTCACGTAGGCTGGCTTTTTGCTCTGTGGCTATTTGTTCCGTATTGAAGGATTCTTGCTCGGCGTTACCAAACCATTCTTCTAGCTGGGGTTGTGTCGATAGTCGATGAATGTGAACCGATAATTCCGCCATGGCGTTGGAACGTGCTTCGCTGCCGCCCGATGGCATGTTCGCTGCCGCATCCCAGCCCAGCATGGCTTGAGCGTGGTTAAAATGGCTGAGTGTTTGGTAGTGTGACGTTAACTTGTCGTAGTTGGACATGGTCGTTTTCATCCTATGTAACAGTTGTTCTTCGTGTCAGATTGATATAAATGTGTGATAGCGAGGTAAAATTTGTCATCAGTTACATTTAGTCTAAATCGTTTTATACTTCTTAGACATGAAATATTGCTAGGTGACGACGATGAAACTAAATGATTTAACTGCGAGCGAAAAAGTGACATTAGCTCAGTGGCATATTTTAACTAAAGGGTGATTACCATATGACAAAATCACTAAAAGAATTTAGAAAGAAAATTAATCCAGAAGTACAAGAAGCAGCAAAGGCAAAAGCCGATAAAATCATTGCCAATATGTCTAGTTCAAATCACAAAACAAATAAACTATTCAAAGCTAACAACCTATCAACTAAAAAGCCGAGACATCTTTAAAAGAAACGTCTCGGCTTTTTGCATTTACTCTTGTTCTAACGCTTATTTATGACAACCACAGCCTGTGTGTTCGCCACTCAGTTCTTGCCAGTTTTTCAATTTACTGGTGCCGCCGATGCCGGAGTTGAAGCTGTTGGTTGGGTCGGTTTTTTGGTAAAACTCACGCAGCGCTTGTTTCGCAACATATTCATGGCCCACGTTATGTTCTGCTGGGTATTCTGCGCCGCGAGCGTCGTAGCTAGATAGAATTTGCTTCTTCACCGCTTTGGCATCAACGCCTTTTTTCATGATGTAGTTTTGGTGCATGACGTGACAGAAGAAATGCCCGTAGTACATTTTCACGGCGACTTTTTCTTCAATGTCTTGCGGTAGTTCTTCGAACCAATCGCGCTCATTTCGTGGGAAGGCCACGTCGATGGTCATGATGGAACCCAGTTCTTTCTTATTCATTATATGAAGGCGAGTCAATGCTCCGCCAGTCACAAAGCGATGCAAGATGGCTTGGTCAGCTTCACGTTTGGTACAAGCAAAGAAGTCACCTTCGTTGTCTTTAAAGAAGTTTTCTAAATAGGCTTGTGCTTCCGCAACACCGTCGTTGCTGGTTTCCACTATCCAATGATGTTCGTACTTTTCACGGAAATCTTCCATGCGCTTTGGCAAATGATTTGGGAACAGCTGACTCGCGTATTGCATCATGATGTCAGAGAATTTAGACGGCATGAATTTCAGTTTGCCAGCCCAACGATCGACCGTGCGCTTCAGGGCAAACATTTTCGGGATGTATTTTGTACCAAGCTTATCGATTACCAAGTAGCTGTCTTTACCGTATTTTTTACTGATGTCATAGCTGCTGCTGTGCATGTATTCACCAGACACTGGCAGGTTTTTAAAGGTAGACAACATATCACGGCGCATTTGTTCCATCACCGCTGGATCATTAGTGCCAATGTAGAAAACTTGGTACTTTTCTGGAATCGGGAAGGTATCAATACGCACAGCAAATACCGCCAATTTACCCGCACAACCAGATGCTTCGTACAAACGACGAGGATCGTTATTGAAACGTGATGGGGTGTCTGCGTCTACGTCACGAATACGCTCGTGGTATTCGTTGTCAGAACCGCGTTTTTCTGGGAACTGTACGTCTTTTTCATGGTAGGTTTTGTTTTGCAGGTTGGTCAGAATTTCTTCTGGATCACTTCCCAAATCAATGCCTAAGTTGTTCACCAATTTCAGTTCACCATCTTGCGTGACTTGGGCAAACAAGGACATTTCTGTGTAAGCGGGACCGCGTTGTACCAAGGCACCGCCAGAGTTGTTACAAACACCACCAACAATAGAGGCACCAATACAAGAAGAACCAATAACCGAATGAGGCTCTCGGCCGTAAGGTTTCAGCGTGTCTTCTAAGCCGAACAAGGTACTCCCCGCAAAACCGACGATTTGTTTGCCTTGATCAAGCAACTGAATATCGTCGATACGCATGGTGCTGATGATCACAATAGGACGATCATAGTCCGCGCCATTCGGTGTGGAGCCACCCGTCAAACCAGTATTAGCCGCTTGCATAATAACGATAACGTCCGCTTTTACGCAGGCTTGCAGACATTTCCAGATTTCAACCAAGCTACCAGGACGAACAACCGCATACGCCTTACCACCACCAAGGCGAAAACCTTGGCTGTAAGGTTTGGTCTTGTCTTCATCGGTTAGCGTATATTGGCTGCCAACTATGGCCTTTAATTCAGCGGCCAAATCAAAGCTGGAATTGGTGTCCGTCATACTGTTTTCTGTCATAGAGGCTACTTCACAACGTGTCGGGAAAAGAGGCCAGTATACTAAACTTAACGACGAGTAAAAAACACTCCAGCAAAAGAATTAGGAATCATGTTCATAAGATTTGCTTATGCAAGGCAATAGTTACATAAGCATTATAGAGAGATTTTTCTTAGCGTTTCACTGCGCTTCAGCCCGTTTTATCTCATCTCTGATATCCAGTAAGAGAGACAAAGCACGCTCACCATTCATGTTATATGGGTCGAAGTTGATACTTTTTGTATGCTGGTAAAATAGCTCACGAAGGCTTTCTGTATTTTGTAGATAGCCCATATTCCAGCTATCGAACTCCCTGTGAGAAATTTCTTGATAACCGATTATTTCAGGCTTCTTATGGCGGGAATCCGTCGCGATTTTATGATAAATCTGATTCACGTCTTGGCGTGTCCCTTCTAAACATTGAAGAAAGAACTGCCTGTTAAATACAGCAAGCCTGTCACATTAAGCGCTTTGTTATTGACCCGTGCAGACTTAAGAATGCGGGCAATGTCTTCCACCTCAAATTGCTCGGTAATGGTGCTAGTATAAATAAGTCGAACTAAATCCACATTAAACCCTTTTTATATCGAATATATATAAACCATTTAAATTGAGGTTATCGCTTTGCTATAAAAAAGTAATGTGGATTTAAGTAATTTTTGTATGCGTTTTTTATCTAATTTAATTCCACCTGCTTCTCTATTTTTTAAGGCTTAAGGAAACTGCGATTAAGTCCCCAATATGAGACAATGCCGATCTGACCATTACCTCAAGACCGAATGACATGAATCAGCTTTCCTTCGCCGATACCG
>NZ_QPJQ01000046.1 GCF_003337275.1 Marinomonas foliarum
CATTGAATAGTCACGCTGTGTGCGCTTAATACACTTGATACCTGATGTCGCCATAAAGAAGTCCTCTTTATGTCAACGTATTTTAGGATGGGACATAATAAGCAAAAAAGCCCAGATTTTGATCTGGGCTTTTTTATTTAAGTTAGCTTTCTTTTTTTTCAATCCAGTAATAGTAAATATCACCCTCTTGCGTTTGTTTCATAAGCTTGTGGCCAAGAAATTGGCAAAATTTAGGGATGTCCCTTGTTGTTGATGGGTCTGTTGCAATAACCTTGAGTACATTTTTTGCAGTGAGTTTTCGCATCTCAACATGCAGCATCATAACGGGTTCTGGGCAAAGTAAATCAGTTGCATCAAGCAGTGCTTGGTGTTCCATAATGTTTTCCCTTTGATTAGGTATTAAGTTCGAGCCATTTTTTTGTGTGTGCTGCTAATTCTAGAATGGTATCGTCTATGCTTTTGTTGAGCTTTTTAAGGGTTTTGAAGTCGTGATCAGCACCTTCAATCCATAGAACTTCGACATTATCAGGCAATGACTGTCGACTCACCCAATCTAGAGAACCAAGCTGATCTCTTGTTCCTTGAATAATAAGGCATGGTTGTTTTAACCCTTCAAGAAACGACAACCTATTTTTTTCAGGCTTGCCAGCTGGGTAAAATGGGAAGCCAAAACAAATAACCGCTTTGACACAAGGCAGATGACTCAATTGAGTGGCTACACGCCCTCCCATCGATTTGCCAGCAACCACACATGCGTCTTCATTTTCGATAAGTTGTTCAAACTCTGGGATAAGAGACTTGAAGTTCGGTGGTGGCCTTTTATTACCTGTACGCTCCTGTTCTGCCATATATGAGAAAGTAACAGGATGTACGACTTGTTTGGTTTGCTCTTTAAGGGCGTTGCAAAGGCGTACTAAAAAGTCGTTTTTATGACCTGCTCCAGCCCCATGAGCAAAGTATATAGGGAGTGTTTTCATACTTTCATGCTTAAAAGCCACTATTAAATCAGATTCATCTTAGCGTTAGAACTAAATTCAATTTTTTATAGAAATTGAAGTCGGTTTTTCAACACTCAGGAAGATAACTATTGATCTGTGTCAGAATAAGCTCTTGCTTGAAAGAGTAGAATTCCTATTAGAAATTTTAATAGGAACGAATAATGATCTGGGATTCCGCACTTATTAGTAAGTATGATTTATCTGGGCCTCGCTATACCTCTTATCCTACTGCTCCACAGTTTGACGCTTCAATCAGCAAAATAGCGCTGATTGACAAGATGTTAATGCCATCGGAAGCAGATCTTAGTTTGTATTTTCATGTTCCATTTTGCGCGCACCTTTGTTACTACTGCGCGTGTAACAAGATTGTCACTAAGCAATACGATAAAGGGATAGAGTATGTTGAGTTGTTAGGTGAAGAAATGAGGCTGCGTAGTCTTATGCTTGATGACTCAAGGAAGGTCACACAGCTCCATTTTGGTGGTGGCACCCCTACTTTCCTGACAGAAGATCTTATTAAAGTATTATTTGATAGCGTCAAACAATATTTCAATTTGGTTAATGATGGTTCACAGGATTACAGTATTGAGATCGATCCTAGAGAGATTAACTACTCAAAACTTGAGCTACTGACTGAAATGGGTATCAACCGAATTAGTGTTGGCGTCCAAGACTTTGATCATAAGGTTCAGAAAGCAATACATAGAGTACAGCCCTATAGTATGGTTGAAAGCCTTGTTGAAGACGCTAGGAAGTTAGGCATTAAATCGATTAATTTCGATCTAATCTATGGCTTGCCTTATCAATCTATTGAAGGCTTTAAAGAAACGCTTAAACAGGTTGTTTCATTATCACCAGAGCGGATTTCTTTGTTTAATTATGCACATTTACCTGATCGTTTTCGCGCTCAAAGACGCATAAGTGATGACTCTTTGCCTTTATCTAGTATGAAGCTTGATTTGCTTAAAATGAGCATAGAATACTTATTGGCCGCTGGTTACGAATACATTGGTATGGATCATTTTGCAAAACCGAATGATGAACTAGCCATAGCTCAAAAACAGGGAGAATTACAACGAAACTTTCAGGGCTACACTACACATGCGGGCACGGATTTAATTGCATTTGGTGTTTCTGCAATTAGTGAACTAAATGGCGTATATATTCAGAATTATACTGACTTACCTACTTATAGGAGTAGTATTGAAAAAGGTCAGTTAGCTATTGCTAAGGGATATATTAGTGACTGTGATGATAGAATACGCCATCATGTCATCATGACTCTAATATCACAGTTTCAGTTAAACATGACGTTAGTTGAGCAAAAATTTAGTATTGATTTTGATAAGTATTTCTCACAGGAAATAGATAGCTTAACTCCCATGCTTCAGGATGGAATGTTGGAGTTTGATCGAAGTGGAATGCAGACCACTATTAAGATCACAGGCCGTGGACGCTTGCTTATTCGCTGTATTTGTATGGTTTTCGATAAGCATTTAAATAGCACAGTAAAATTCTCAAAAGTTATTTGAATTAATATCAGGGAGATTGATATGTCACTGACACACACACACTCACGATTTAACAGTACGCTCACTTCACAGTGCCAAAACTGCAGTTTGAGCGCACTTTGCCTTCCAATCGCACTTGCAGATGAAGATATTAATCGATTAGACCAGATTATTGAGCGTAAAAAACCCCTTAAAAAGGGAGAGTTCTTGTTTCGCCAAGGTGAGGCCTTTGATTCTGTTTATGCTGTACGTTCAGGTACGTTAAAAACATTTAACATTACCTCCTTTGGAGAAGAGCAGATTACAGGCTTTTATTGTCCTAGCGAGCTGGTCGGTTTAAGTGGAATTGATTCAGGAGCCTACCCTGTGTCAGCAAAAGCACTTGAGACTACGACCGTATGTGAAATTCCGTTTAGTCATCTAGAAGAGCTTTCATCACAAATCCCCTCTTTAAAACATCAAATTTTTAAAGTTATGAGCCGTAAAATATCTGATGATCAACAGATGATGGTGCTTTTGGGTAAAAAGAACGCAGATGAAAAAGTGGCTTCTTTTCTACTGAACTTATCTAACCGTTTTAAAAAGCGTGGATACTCAGCCAGCTCTTTTCGTTTGTCTATGTCTCGTGGAGAGATTGGTAATTATCTAGGGCTTGCGGTAGAAACGGTTAGTCGTGTTATTACTCGTTTTCAAAAAAATGAGTTGATACATGTCGATGGTAAAGAAATTGAAATCGTTGATTTCCCAGAAATGCAAAAACTCGTTGGGGTTGCGAGTGATTGTGGTAAAATCAGTCAAATTTGATTGATATATTGAGGCAATACCATAATGCTCTACGATGATTTTTACGTTAAGTCACTAATACAAACAATAGAAGACTGGCCTAAGCAAGGCATCAGTTTTCGGGATATTACTCCCATTTTTAGTGACCCAAAAGGGATGAGAATGGTTGTGGATGCTTATGTGCATCGCTATATTTCTTCTGATATTACTCACATTGCCTGTATTGATGCTCGTGGCTTTCTTATTGCTGCTGTTCTTGCGTATGAATTACAAAAACCACTGATCTTGGTGCGTAAGAAAGGCAAGCTGCCAGGCAAGACTATTTCACAAAAGTATGCCTTAGAATACGGAGAGGCTGAGTTAGAAATACAAGAAGGTGCGGTTAAAGCAGGTGATGAAGTCTTATTGTTTGATGACTTAATAGCAACAGGTGGAACTCTTCTCGCCGCAATAGAATTACTGTCAGCACAAGGTGCGAATATTAAAGAGGTTGCAGCAATTATTGATTTGCCAGACCTTGGCGGCAGTCAAAAACTACGAGACACTAACATACCAGTGTTTAGCCTTTGTGCTTATGATGGTGATTGATATCGCTATTTGAGCATTTTAAGGATAGAAAAAAGGTGGCTTTAGCCACCTTTTTAGTTTGTGTTAGAGCCTTACAACTATTAGAAATCAACCATGGCACCGATTGCAAAGCCTTCATTCGCTTCAACACGGCTATTATTATCATAAACTGCAACTGTTTTTCCATAGCTGATGTATGCACGGGCATTACGCATTGTCATGTACTCAGCACGAAATTCATAGGTATACATATGGTCTAAGTTTGTGAAAGATAAAACTTCTGGGGCATAGTAAATAGATCCATAAATGCTGATTCGGTTTGCTTGAGGTAGTGTGTAGCGGTACCAACCACCTAAAGCAAGTGCCATAGATAAATCGCTATCATTTTCTACGTCCGCATCGATGCCATATACACGAGCACCAATCCCAACTTGTAATGGTCCACTTGTGTCTGCATCTTGTACGTTAACGCCAATGTGTGTCGCTGTGAAACTTTCATCTTTGTCATAAGCAACGCCAGCGTCTACGCCGAACGTACCCATGTCAAAATTAACATCACCTTTTACTGTTTCGTTAGTTAAACTTACGCCAGCAGTCGACGCTGCGTTTACGACTGATGCGCCTAAAATACCAGCGGTCAATAATAGTGTTTTACAAGTAATGTTCATTTTTAAAATCCTATAACGAAATAATGTTTAATCTGTTCAAAGCATCAGGGTTTTGCTTCAAGCCTTTGAAATCGAATAACTCTGTATCTGCTAAGTGTGAAGGGACAATGTTTTGCATTGCAGAAAACATAGTTTCTGTTCTACCTGGGAATTCAACTTCCCATTTTTGAAGCATGTCTTTTACAACTTGTCTTTGAAGGTTCTCTTGTGATCCACACAAATTACAGGGAATAATTGGATACTCTTTCATGACAGCAAAGGCTTCGATATCTTTTTCTTTGCAGTAAGCCAAAGGACGAATAACCACATGTTTGCCATCATCGCTTAATAGCTTAGGCGGCATAGATTTGAGCTTGCCACCAAAGAACATATTCAAAAACAAGGTTTCAAGAATGTCATCTCTATGATGACCAAGAGCTATTTTAGTAGCACCAATTTCTTCCGCAAAACCGTATAGCGAGCCACGACGTAATCTTGAACATAACCCACAAGTGGTTTTTCCTTCAGGTACAATCTCTTTTACTATACTGTAAGTGTCGCGCTCTAATATGTGGTAATCAACACCCAATTCTTCCAAGTAAGCAGGTAAAATATGCTCAGGAAAGCCAGGTTGTTTTTGGTCTAAATTGACAGCGACAATACTAAAGTCTATCGGCGCACTTGCTTGCAGATTGCGAAGAATCTCCAGCATTGTATAAGAATCTTTACCGCCTGATAAACATACCATTACCTTGTCACCATCTTCAATCATGTTGAAGTCAGCAATCGCTTGGCCTGTCAGTCTGCGCAGACGTTTCTGGAGCTTGTTAAGCTCTAACTTTTCTTTAGGTCGACTAGATAAATCCATCATAAACACGCTATAAATAAAACGATGCTATATTACTATAAGGATAACGCCATCGCATCAAAAATGAAGGTTTCAGGGCAAAAGTGCACGTTAAATCACTATTATAAGAGTTTTATTACGCCCTAGCTGTTTTCTCCTATAAATTGTAAGTTTGTTTTACACCCCTTACAAATGTACTCAACTCCCTTTTGTGCTCTATTGTGGCGCTGTTTACTGAACTGATGCTTTTGACATGAGCAGCGATAAGCATATGGCTGTTTTTGAGGTGGTGTTTCAAAAGTATGGGTCCTACTGGGGTTGATGCCGTACACTTTTCTCATTACAGCTTGCCATTCTTTCCCGTGAGGCCTCACTGAATTACCATAAATCTGGAAAACAATTAGATGAGATACTTCGTGTGGAACCACAGTGTTAATAAACTCAGTTGGGTTTTGCTGGTACATAAAAAGGTTAAATCGCAGCTCGTTTTTTTGTAAGTGCGCTGTGCCTGCAGCTCGACCTCGCTGTTTTAGATTACATGTTGAACGTTTAAATTTATTGCCAAAGAATTCATCTGCCTTATCAAAGCAGTCATTTGCTTTATCAATAATATGACTTAAGGCGTTTGCTTTGTGTTCTTGAGTGGTTAACTCTAATTGCTCCATCATTGAGGACTCACCTCCAAAGCATCCATTTCATGTACTATTTCTAGCAGTGTATCTGCAAAATCTATGACTCGGTCTTTTGATAAACCGGTTAGTCTACTTAGGGATGCGATAGATTTTGGTTTATGGCGACAGATTAATCTCAGTTGGCTGTCACTGAGAACATTTTTACCATAAGAGTATTTCCAGGCTATTACTTTATGCCAATTTACACTACCTATTTCAAGGTTGTCTTCATGTAGAGTTGGGTAGTACTGCTCATTGGGAATAATGATCTGAGTTTTACCTTTTAATACAGATCGTGACTTTTCATTTATGTGTACTGAAAAAGCAGAAATTGTGCCAAGTGTTATGTAATCGAATGCAATTAGGTGGCGAATGATGGCTTTCCACTGAACTTCATTAAGCTCTTTTCCTTTAGCAAATAATGGAGATTTTTCAGCATTAGCTGCCAGTACAGACTTGGTTTTTTTTCCCAGCAATATCTGAATTAGTAAAGAGAAAGGTTGAATGCCTCGTGTGTAATAAATTAATGAAAGCAGCTTTTGGCTTGCTATCGTCACATTTTGTTCAGATGTATTGGAAAGGCACCTATCGCAGTTATTGCATACGGGCAAGTCTTCATCAAAATGCGCCAATAAATTTTGTCTTCTACAGCCCCTACTTTCTAAAACTCGAAAAAATTTACCTACACTCGCCAATTCCTTGTTAGCAGAAAAAGGTTGCAATGAGGCTAATTGCTGAGCTTGAATCATATCTTGCAGGCCGTACAAAAGCAGTGCTCTAGCAGGCTTTCCATCTCGTCCCGCGCGGCCTACTTCTTGAAAATAAGATTCCGCATTACTGGGTAGGTCTATGTGAACAACAAATCGGACATGTGCAATATCAATCCCCATGCCATAGGCTGTTGTCGCTACCATTATGGTCCCTGGTTGTTGAGTAAAAGCATTGTGATTAGCTTGCTTATCTTCTTCGGTCATTGCAGCGTGATAGCATAAGCTTGGCAAACCTAGTTCACTAAGCCAATCTGCAAGCTCTTCAGTTTTCTTTCTTGATCTGCAATAAATAATGCCCGTTTCACCTGGTACTTCATGATGTAAAAAATACAACACTTGTTGCTTGGCTTTACGTTTTTGGGCGATTTGAATCTTTATATTTGATCGATCAAAACTGCTACGCAGAACCTGACAATTATTCAATCGTAGAGATGTTTGAATCGTGTTTATTGTCTCTTTATCGACAGTTCCGGTTAAAGCGATGATGGGGACGTTTGGAAAAGATTCTTTTAGTTGCCCCAACTGACTGTACTCAGGCCTAAAAAAACTCCCCCATTGAGAAATACAATGTGCTTCATCTATGGCAAATAAAGAAATATTAAAACTGTGTAAAAAGCCGATAACAGATGGTTGGACTAACTTTTCAGGCGATATGTAAAGCAAGTCGATATGTTCGTGTCTTAGAGCCCAGATTAAGTCATCTTGCTCACCAGGGTTTAGAGTGGAGTTTAGAAACTTAGCTCGAATCCCCTTTTTGCTTAACTCTTCTACTTGCTGAGACATTAAAGACAGTAATGGGCTAACAATGACTGCCACGCCATGCCTGATCAAACCTGCGGATTGGTAGACTAAGGATTTGCCCCCGCCCGTAGGCGCAGCAAGTAAAACATCCTGCCCTGCGCACAAAGCATCGATCGCCACTTCTTGTAATGGGCGATATTCTGAGTAACCTAAGCGGGAAAGTGTGAGTGTCTTTAAATTCATTTAGGAATTATCCCTTAACGCACTGCTTTCTGCATCGATTTTTCGCTCTCTTTTCGCTAGAATCATAAACTTAATTTGTATCGGGGAAACATATACATGGCACATCAACCTCTTGATGATCTTGAACTAGAGACGTTAGAAAATTTTTTGGAATCGGATCAAGTTCATGAGGAATGTCAGAACTTTGTGATGGCTCATGGCTTTTTGACAGCATTAGCTATTTGTCCTGCACCGACAGCGGACAATCAATGGTTACCCGTTATTTTCGAAGAGGCGCCACAGTTCGAAAATGAAAAGCAAGAAAAGCAAATCACCCAGTATTTATCCCGTCTTTTTGTTGATATTCAAAAAGAGCTAGAATCTGAAGATGGCTTTATGGTTCCTTGTGAGTTAGAAATGGGTCAATCTCCTGAAGAGTTAAGTGAGCTGCAAGAATGGGCCACAGGCTTTATGGAAGGCGTGTTTATGACTGAAAGCCAATGGTTTGAGTCTGAAAAGGAAGAAGTTGTAGCTGAGCTTTTATTGCCGATTATGGTTGCGTCTGATTTGTTTGACGATGAAGAAGTGGTACAAATTCGCCAAAGTGAAAAATTGACCAACTCTTGCATTGCACAAATACCAGAAGTGGTAACGGATTTATTCTTAGTGCTTCGTACTGAGCCAGAAAAGCGCCCTTTTCCTAAAGCACAGCCTAAGCAAGGCAATAATAAAAACAAAAAGAAAGGTGGTAAGCGATAATATTCGTAATGCCTGCTTGTAAATTATTGCAAGCAGGTACTTCTAAGTGCAAGTAATGTAATGTCGTCTAATTGAATCGACTCCCCCTGGTACTCCGCCAACTTTCTTTCTGCTATTTTTTGCGCCGTTATTAAGCTTTTTTCTGCATAAGACGCATTAATGATAACCTCTACTCTATCGCTCCCTAACATTTCTTCTGAGGTGTTTTTTAACTCTAATACACCATCAGACATAATTATCAGCGTATCACCTGTGTCTAGTTTGTCGTTTTGCAAGTCCGCTTCAAATTCTCTAACTGGCAAAATACCAAGAGGCATGTGATTGGATCTAAGGTAGTCGAGCTCACCAGTCGAGCGACGGATAAATGCATTAGGCATACCGCCGCCCCAGTACAAAATTTTCCCATTGGGATCTACTAACACTAAGTACCCAGCGCAAAACATATAATCGGGTAAAACACTGATTAAAATTCGGTTGATTCTTTCTGCTAATTTATTGATATCAACCAAATCATCTACTGCATCAAAAAAAGCCTGCATCACTGGTAAAGCCCCAATCGATGCGGGCAAACCATGCCCAGTGAAATCTCCAACAAAAGCTAAACGAGCACCATCAGACCGTGTTTTTACAAGCGCTAGGTCACCGTTAAAGCTCGCTGCTGATAATCGAGTTATAGCAACATATTCGGAATTTCGTTCACTACGCGTTTGGATATGGTCAAGAACATGGTGAGCCATTTCGTGCTCTCGTTCAATCATGGTTTGATAGTATGTGAGTGCTTTGTTTTTACGGTACATTTCTTTGATCAATTCGACATGACGCATATGTGTCTTGAGTCGAATATTGAACAAAATTTCACTGAATGGCTTAGGGATGAAATCGTCAGCGCCACATTGAAAGCAACTACCCATGACAGCGTCTGACGTCTGTGATGCCAAAAATATGATAGGAACGAAGCGATTGCCAGACATGGTTTTCATTTGTTTAACGAGGTCAATTCCGCTGCCACCTTTAATAATAACGTCCAAGATGACAATATCTGGTGCGAAGTCAGAAAAGGCACTTATTGCTTCATCAAAGCAATCAACACTCTTAACCTTTGCGCCGACGCTTTCTGCACATAAAGAAATAATTTCGCGGTAAACCGGCTCACTGTCTACGCATAATAATTTCATCTACTTAGCCTTACTGAATGTCAAAGCGTTTATCGAAGCGTGAAATCATTAGAATGTTTTTAATAAAGTCATTAGCTCCTTCTAGTCTAATAGTGCTGTCCAACTCGATTGCATTTCTCATGCTAAGGAGCATGCCAAGTGCAGCACTGTCTAAATACTCGACCATGCTCATATCGACAACATAGCTTTTATATGTACTCGTCAATGAGGAATAGGCTTCACGAAAATCATTAAATAATGAAAAATCGAAACTTCCAATTATATTAATGATTACTAGGTCTTTTTCTTCGTTTACAGTAACTGAAATACTCATATGCTAATCGAGCGGGATCAATTGATCTACTCGCCTCCGTGGCATTTTGGCGATGATGGGGCAAGCGCGTTACGCTCACGCCACTCTTTTGTAGAGTAAAGGTGCATAGCAAGGGCGTGAATCATCGACATTTCTTCTTTCAGTGTAGCGTAGACAAGTTGATGGCGCTGAACTAGCCTCTTCCCTTCAAAAGCATCACTAACTAAAACAAGTTTGAAATGAGATTCACTGCCTTCTGGTACATTATGCATATGGCTCTCGTTTTCGAGAGTCATATGCTGTACGTCTAAGTTTTCATTAATACGTGTGTTTATCTGATTTTGTACGATCATTGCGCTCTCTATTAAGCTGGAGTCGGTAGCGTTTCTACTTGGCCATTTAGCAAGGTTTGGCCTTTTTCTTTAGGGTAAGCAACATCAATTGAGACTGCGCCACCTTCTCGCCAAACACTAATAATAGTATCCATGTTCGCCGCCATAACCGCACGCTTATCATCTGGTGCTGCAGCGATAACCTGTAGACCAATGTCTTTCATAAAGCCCATACAAGTCGATGTTTTCACCATGTCAATTTTGTTGAAAGCTTCGTCAAACATCGCCAAAGAGAAGCCACCAACAATTTCCCCATCCATAGTTTCATGTAAACGATAAGTGGTCGACAAGGCCGCTGCAATAGCCAAGTAAAATGGAATTTGGTGTTCTCCACCAGAGCCAGTTTGAATTCGCTGGCTTAGCGTCGTCTTCTTGTTACCATCGGCATCTAATATATCGACTTCGAAATTATAAAATTTACGATAGTCAGCAAGATCTTGTTGTTTCTCATCATCTGAAATCAGCTCTTGAATAGATTCTATAGCGCGAGCATGATCTGGATCGTCGCTTAAATTTGGGTCAAATAGTCCACCTACATTCGCTTGGTCTTGAGCGCTAAAGCGTTCTACTAGATCCAAGATGTCTTTCATATCACCATTTGGGTAATAGCGGAATTGATAGATTTCTTGGTTAAATGGACGGCGTTTTAAACTGTGGTTTAGTTCGCGAATAATGTGTGCCACTTGGTCAAGAGAGTCTTTCAGTTTAGATACATAATCTGAACGGAAAGTTTCTTCGGCTTCTCGACGGGCCAACTCCGCACGTTTAGCGTATTTTGCCAATTCAGTTTCGCTAAGAATATCGATTTGGTAAGAAACATAATGTTCGAACTCTTCAAATTTCGATTCTAGATAATCCAATTGAACATCATTGTCGAGATTCGCATGATGGTATTTACCATAATGGTCTGCGACTTCTTTACGAACTTTTTGATCGAAACTACGGGCTTTTTCGTTGGCCTTTTCAGCACGGCTGATGGCTTCTTTATAAATGGCAGCGCCATTTACCATACTACCTTCCAATAACGCATAGCGTTCACTGGCGAATTCGGCATCGTATTTTGGATTTGATGTAAGTCTATTACGCTCTTCATCAAGGGCCGATAAAGCAGAGCTTAGTTGGCTTTTCTGTGTGTTTAGCGCACCAAATTGCTCAGCAATTTGCTGGCGTTCACGGTCGAGTTTTTTCTGATCTAGTTCAACATTAGCAATACGAGATTTTAGTTCTTCAATACGTTCTTGTAGCTCGGTATCATCATGTTTTTGTAATTGCATGATTTCAGCTTCAACGGACTCTAGTTCTTGAGTTAATCTAGTGACCGAATGGCTCGCATTACTTATTGTATCTGCATCAAACTGGTTGTTCGCCATGATACGACCAAGCAATGAATCTGCTTGTTCCAGACGTTGATCCGCTTTAAGGAAATTCATTAGCTCGCCACTTAAGCTGGCTAATTGTTTTTCACGAGATTCACGCATACCTTCTGTATTAATACCAACCATCATGTGAGGAACAAAACGAATCGTAGAAATAGTACCTGCAAGCTTTAACATGCCATCCGCGGTCATTGCACTGTCTTCACGTAGCAACTCACGCTCTGTATCGACAGGCTTAATTCCACCTAAACGACGATTCAAATAAGCTTGAGCGTGATCATTGTTGCAACGAATAAAGCGCAATGCTGAATTATTGTCACCACGATTCAACCAAAGTCGAGTTTGTGTGGTGTCGATAACTCGACAGCCCATTAACTGACGTCGATGAGCACGAAAAATACGAATCGCCTCTTCTGCGTCTTCAGGCTCTACAATCAAAGCTTCACGTTGTGCGCCAAGGTACCCTTCAATAGCGTCTTGCCATTTTCGGTCTGTTACTTCAGACAAATGACTCAATGGTGTGGCAGTGATATTGGCATCTCTTAATAGCGCGATGAGACGTTTTGTGTTTTGAGAAAGCGGGCTGACACCGCCTTTTAAAGAGGAAACATCAGACTCAAGTTGCTTGCACTCATCCTTCAAATTCAAAATTGTTCGGTTAAGCTCAGAGCGCTGACCAAATACTTGAGATTTTTCTTTGTCTAGCGATTCATTAAGCGCGACTAATTTTTGAGTCAAAGGTTTTAGATTACCTTCGACACGGCCGTCTTCTGAAATCAAACCAGTAAATGATGAAAGCTCACCCACCAAAGCAATTGTTTCTTTTGAAAGTATATCTTCAAATGAATTAAGCGCCGATAGCAATACAGTGAGCTGTCGTACTTGTAAGATCGCTTTTTGATCTTGTTGACCTTGTAGCGTTAATAGCTTCTTATTTTGTTCTAGTTGCTGCAGCTTTAGACCAACGTCAGAGTGTTCATATTGTTGTTCAAAACGCAGTAATTGCCCCTGCAGTTGTTTTAATAAGCTACCTTGAGTGGTGAGTTCTTCTTCTATCTCTTCTTCACGTTCTTTTTGAAGTTCATACTGATCTTGGATGTCGTCTTGCTTACTACCTAGCTCATCAAAACGCGCTTCTGTCGCAATCCATTGATAGTTAATCGCACTTTGTTCTTGCTGATGTTTTTTCTCACAATCTTGTTGGATGAGTTTTAAATCATCAATACGTTTAGAAACTTCTAGTGTTTTCGCTTCTAGTTGGCGGTATTCATTTAGAGATTTTTGGTAAGCACCTACTTGCAACGGTGCTTCTGCCAAAACGAAGTCCTGTACAAAGCGTGTAGGTGAAGCAATAGGTACAAACTTAAGGGCATTTTTGAAGTTTTTAAGAAAGCTATCAAGCGTAATTAAATGATCAGAACTTGGGCTAAGTTCTTCCAAGTAGCGGTTGATATATTGAGTAGCAGAGGCGCTACCGGACTTGATGTATGGGTCAAGGCAGACTTTTTTCAGATTTTCACGCACCTCAATCCAAGGCTTGGCTTTGTAACTTTTGCCTTCCATCGCATCAATAAAATCAGATTTGCGAGCTCCAAAATTAGAAAGTACAAAGCGACCAAGTACATCTTCTTCGGGCGACGCTAAGGAAGCACTCAATGTAATACCAACGGTGGATTCTTTTCCTGTGATGCTATCTTCAAAAACCAATGCAAGATAACTGGTTGCATCTTGTCTTGGCTGGGTACCGAAAGCTTTGGCATTAGCTTGGCCTGAGTCTATCATCCCTAAAATGTAGGAACGAATGCTTCGGCCACTTGCTTTACCATCATTGGCACTGGCATTGTAATTTAGGTGTCGTTTGCTGGCACCGGTCAATACGGTTTGTATGGCATCAAGTAAAGAGGATTTACCAGAGCCTGTTGGCCCGATTATGGCTGTATTGCCACGAATACTTATCTCTTCTGCACCCAACAGGTACCAATTTACTAATACGATGCGATTTAACTTTTTCATATCTTGGCCCTAGTCTTGAGTCGTTTCTAGTGGTGTTTCTGTTTCGACATCTGTCTCCATTATGTCGTCTTCATCTGGATCCGTACCATTGAATGACTCTAATTGTCTTAGGTATGCTTCCGTCACGATCAATCTCACCACAGGTGTTATGTTAATCATCTGGTTCTTACTGTCTTCTTCATAGGATTTGCCTCGAATGACAATGCCATGACGGCTGAATAAGGCCAGAATATCTTTGAATCGGGTTTCGTTTGGAATTTCGCGTTTAACTAGCTGTACGAATCTATCTAATATGGTGTGTGTATTGGTTGCCACAAAACCATTATCAACCTCGAAGTTCTCGATTTTTTCTTCGTAAATTTGACGAAGGACCAACAAGAACAAGGTTTCGTCCGTTTTCAAACGAACAAAAGCCTCTTTTTGGATTGGCAAGACGCCAGCAAGACGTTCATTCTCATTGATATAGAGCTTCATACCCAAAGCATCGAATAGGTTATCAAAGTAGTCTTGATAGGATTCAAGCAGCAAATAATGTTTTCGTTGGCCATGTTTGTAGGCGCTGGCAAACTGATTCGCAATCACAAAATTTGCCGTTTGTTGGAATTCTTGAGCGTCTTTGCCTGACTCTTCAACGACTTTTTTTAATTCTCTAAGCATTACGCTTTGCTCCTACGCACTACAGTAAATTCACGACATTCAACGAAATTATGCACATCCAAATACTGGTCAGTAAACTGTATCTCAAATGACTCTTCTATTTTCTTAGCACTTACGCCAAGAGATCCGACGTAACGCAAATGATCAAAGCAAACAAAGTCTTCTACTGATTCAATGGTAAAATCTAAAATGTGCTTGCTATCACCGATGGTTATTTGTTTATCCAAATAATTTTGCATTTTCGGGATGGTAACCTGTCGAGCTTCATGGAAGCGACGCTGATGATCGCGCAACTTTATCGCATCCGCTGATACTTCCGAAGGTGTCATTACTCGTGGTGGTGGTGGCTCTCGACGTTTTGTTGGTTGTGCAGCAGATGCCATGCCAACAAAGCGAGCACCAATAACATCTTTTAATATTGGTAGTTTGTCGAATTTTGCAACATCCGCAATAATACCTGCGACTTTGTTCGCCATGCCAGGACGAGAACTGTCCATATAACGTGCCGTATCAGCCGCTCGTTTTTCAAGGCGATATCGATATTCGTCAATACGTTCTAGGCGCTGTTCAATATTGCTGAAGGTTTGGATAATGTCTCGACAATCTTTCTCAACCATAGCTTGTGCTTCAGCCATAGTAATGAGTTGCTGATCAACGTAGCACTGAGCAACTTGCCCCATGGTTTCAGGGTTACTTAAGAAATCTTGTGTTAGTTCTAGTATTTGTCTTCTAAACCGAAATGGGTTGTTGCTCGTTTTGATGGTTTTATAATCGGCGATTAATATGCCCTCAACAAACAAGTCAAAAAAACCGGCAACAATGGCTTTAGGGTCTCGGCTGGCAAAGAGTTCTCTCTGCAAACTGCGTATACCAAGTAATATCTGATTGAGGTGAGCTGAAAAGTCTCTTGATGCCTCTGCTGATTGGCGTAAAGTGACCCCTCGTTCTTTGGGGTGTTTAGCAACGGACTCCAAATTACTCAAAATGCTTAATACGGTTGCCCCATAGTTGCGTTTACCATGTCGGCTAATTTCGACTAAAGAGCGCAACAGCATAGATATTTGTGGTGTCATGAGAACACTGACACGATACAACTCCTGCTCTTCCACTAGCCATCCTGTATTCACCAAACGATGGTAAATTCTTAATGCGTAATCATGGATGGTCTTTGGAGAATCAAAAGATTCTTTCTGATCGTCATGCCAAGCAAGCGTGTCTAACTTATGAAGCGTGTCTTCTATCGACTCAATAATGGTTGATTTATCTTTTATTGGGTCTTCTGCATGATCATAAAAAACATCCGCAAGATCGTTCAGCACAGCTTCAATTAATGCTCTGTTAGATCCGCTCAAAGCCTGAAATATTTCATCAGGTAAATGTTTAAATAGCATTTATCCGACTCCCTGAATTATCGAAAACTAATGGCATGTTTAAACCTTACCTAAATGGTTGGCTACGACAGTTTGCATAGCTTGCTTTACTAAGTCATCATCACCGATTGGAGGCAGTAGCTCTATCTGTAGGTCATCGCTTTGTAGTGCTGCTATTTGCGCAGGTACATCGTGTCTTAGATGTCGGCCAACCGCTAAGAAAAGTGGCAGCACGGCAACAGTTTTAACCTCTTCCCCTAACTTCTCGATAACATCTTCTAAAGAAGGAGTGGTAAGCTCCATATAAGCTAAACTCGCGTTATCTTTACCATAAGTTAGTGACACTTGATGGTAGAGTGACTCGAAGGGCTGTTTCCAAAGAGGATCGGGGCTTCCGTGTGCAAGAAGTATGATGTGATCGTATTCTTTGCGTAGCATTTTGATACCTAATGTTTCTCGATCCCCCATTTTAGCCATCCTATACCAGAAAAAGAAGGTGCAGAACAAAAAACCTTATCATCTTCTGCATATATTTTGCGAAATACAATCTATTCTGAAGTATCAGGAAGTTATTGATCCTATTTCTTTTTTTGTACGTATGTTTATTATCCACTTATATCGAGAGCGTGTTTTATGAGAATTTTGCTATCTGGTGCGACGGGGTTTATTGGTCGTTCTTTGCTTTCCACTTTATTGCATGAAAGCCATCAGATTTATGCGCTTGTTAGAATGAATAGTCAGCAGTTAGATCCTCGCATTATTCAGGTATCAATAGATGATTTAAAGCTCATCGACGAATGTTTTGATGTATTTATCAATTTAGCTGGAGAAAACATAGCTAACAAGCCTTGGACCAAAAAGCGCAAGCGGGCCCTTTTTGAAAGTCGAGTGACTTTGACTAACAGTGTTAAAAGTGCCTTGCAGCAGCCCCCTAAAACGTTAATTTCTATGTCTGCTGTGGGCTTTTATGGGGCGGAAACAGATGGCACCTTTTACGAAAACACCCCGCCTGGACCTGGTTTTGCGCACGATCTATGTGCAGCTTGGGAGCATTCGGCAGATAGTTTTTCATCCCAACAAACTCGTGTTGTGATTTATCGTTTAGGTGTTGTGTTGGGTGTGGGAGGAGCATTAGAAAAAATGCGCTTGCCTTTTAAACTTGGACTTGGCGGCCCTATTGCTGGTGGAAAGCAGTGGTTTCCATGGATTCACATAGACGATGTACTACAGGCTATTTGCTTTGCAATGAACGATAACTCTTACAGTGGAACCTATAATTTAGTGGCTCCTCAATTCATAGAGCAAAAATACTTTGCAAAGGCTTACGGGCTTTCATTAAAGCGCCCTGCTTTTTTGCCAATGCCTAAATGGCTATTGGATCTTATGTTGGGAGAAATGGCATCTTTGTTAACAAAAGGCGCAAGAATTGTACCTCATAGGCTGGAGCAAAAAGGGTTTGAGTTTAAGTTTGATGATGTTGAAGGTGCACTATCAGACATTGCTCTGCGCTATTAGAAAAAACATAATTAACGTTTTTTCTTTAATACAGGCAGACCCTTATCATCGTTAAGAGTGTTGGTGCATTTAGGGTAAGTAATACAGCCCCAAAAGTATCCGTTTTTACTCTTCTTGCGCACTAGGTAATGGCCACAGGCACGACAAGGGTATTTCTTTGTACTTGATGGGGTTCCATTGTCATCTTCGACTGTGACCTTGCATTCGGGATAATTAGAGCACCCCCAGAAAGCGTTGTCTTTGAATACCTTTCTGCGTAAAGGTGATTGGCAGGCTGGGCAAAGGTAACGTTTTGTTCTAACCGGCTTCCCTTGTTCATTATTGGCGGTGTAATCGCAGGATGGGTAAGACTCACATCCCCAAAATTCGCCATTAGCACCTTCTTTTAAAATCAATAGGCTTTCACATTTAGGACAACGATAGCGCACTTTTGCCGATGTAATATGGGCATCATCTTGTTCTAAGAACTCTTGCTCCCAATTATTAGCAGCGGTGTTTTTACGATCCTCATCCTTCACTGTTTTACTCTTTATTTTTGTGGCAGGTTGCGCTGTTTTCTTCACACTTTTTGCCATCTGCTAACGATCTAATTTTCGAAGCGCCTGCACGAGCACCATCAGCGGCAGCATTACCTACTTCTTTTGTTTTTTTCCAAACAGTAGCGCCTGTTTCTTTGGCTCTTTCGGCAGTCTTTCTTCCAAACTCCGATGCTTTTTTGCCAAACTCTGAAGCTTTTTCCGATGTATTATCAATTACTTCAGCAGTTGTAGACTTGGTTTTATTCCATAATATTTCAGTTTCGCTTTTTGCTTTATCAAACGTCGACTCATTTGCCTGCACCAAAGAGGATATTAAAAAAAGCGTGACAATAAATACTTTAAAACAGTTCACGATGCTGCCTTCTCGTTTGTGGATGTGGTGCTTTGAGATTTAAGGTCTAACCAAGACATTAGCTCAGAAATATCCACTAAACTCGTTAGTTGCGGATACAGCAATAAAGCGTCATCGGAAACCTCTTCGTGTTCCCATGTGCTGTGATAAGGAACGTGAATAGCATGGGCCCCAAGATCCAATACAGGTATTATATCGGATTTTAATGAATTCCCTACCATCAAAAAATTGTCAGTTGAAATCTGGTGACGCTGAAGTATCTGTCGGTACGATTCTGGATTTTTATCACTGACAATTTCTATGGCATCAAAGTAATCGGTGATACCTGACCGCGCTAATTTACTTTCTTGATCAAGCAAGTCCCCTTTTGTAATTACCAGCAAGCGGAAGCGGCCTTTTAATTTAGATAATACTTCCTCTATGCCTGGTAATAATTCAACTGGAGAGGCAAGCATACGCTTAGACAGCTCGATGATTTGGTGAATTTCTGTGCCTGAAATACGACCTTCGGTTAGTTCTATGGCGGTTTCGATCATGGATAAGGTGAAGCCTTTAATACCATAACCAAAATACTCTAAATTTTTAATCTGTACTGCCGCCAAATGAGAGCGCACATAGTCATCGTCGTGGTATGGCAAAAGTAGACTTATAAAATCGCTTTGCGCATTTATGAAGATGTCTTCATTTCGCCATAAAGTGTCGTCTGCATCAAAAGCGATTGTTTGTATTTGGTTACTATTTAAAAGCATTTCATGACCATTGTTGAGTGTTTTTTTCTATTAGGTTTACATATAACGCGACTTGGTCCAGCGTATCATTTAGGGCTGGTATGTAATCAAATGCCAGACCGCCATTGTCTTTGAACTCATCCCCAAGCTCTAAAGTAACCTCCTCAAGGGTTTCTATACAATCGATAGAAAAGGCAGGGCTAATGACATTGATTTTTTTAATTCCCATTGAAGGAAGTGCTTTTAAAGTTGCGTCAGCATAAGGTTTCAACCATTCTTCACGACCAAATCTGGACTGGTAAACATGAGTCCATTCGTGATCTCCTAGCTCCAACTGCTCTGCTACTAGCTGGCTAGTTTTTTCGCAGCGGCGAGCATAAGGGTCACCGTTAGAAACGTAGCGCTTTGGTATGCCATGGTAAGACAAGACAAGGTGACGTCTTTCGCCTTGCTTATCCCATTGATCACGAACGGAATTAGCGAGGGCCTTAATGTACATTGGATGGTCGGCATAATCATGCAAAAGCTGAAGTGACGGCCAATGAGGGCATTTTTTAAGGGATATCATTAGCCTATCGTAGGCTGCACCAGTTGTTGTCGCTGAAAATTGCGGATACATAGGAATCACTACGATATTTTTTACACCTTGTTCTCTTAAGGATTTTGCTGCTGACTCTACGCTAGGGTTACCATAAGTCATTGCTAACTCAACCGGGACCGAGTGCCCTGCTTTGTCAGATAAGGCTTTCTTTACATTTGTTTTTAAGCGATTGCTTAATACCAATAAAGGTGACCCTTCATCCATCCACACCTGCTGATAGACTTTTGCAACTTTAGGAGAGCGAAAAGGTAAAATAGCGAGGTTCAGTATGGGCTGCCAAATAAAAGGATTGACGTCTACCACGCGCTTGTCTGAGAGGAACTCTCTAAGGTAGCGACGAACATCAGATGCTTGAGGTCCATCTGGGGTTCCCAGATTCATCATCAAAACACCGTAATTACTTAAGTTATTCATGTGATACCTTTTGATTTCGATCCTAGGTTTATTATAAACCCATACAATTGGGACAATAATGGAAATACCAAGTTTACCGGCACGTGATTCTTTACTTTAGAGTGTACAATTAAGCAATCCACAGGCGGACTAATGAGCAGGCCAGAAAGACGATAAAGCCAATTGATAAAACTTTTTTATCAAGCGCATTTCCACGGTCACGACATAATAAGTAGAAGGCAAAATGACTCAGCCCTAGAATCAACATGGATGGGATATGTATTGCGCCGGCAAAACCTGATAGTTCAACGATTTCAGATGCTTTTGCTGGAAAAACAAAACCAATTAGTGCTGCAATAGATGTGAATACGGCAAAGCCATTAATTGTCCCCGTACTCAGTCTCGTGTCAGTTTTGTTGAATTTTTCTAAGCCATACGCGAGCACACTCCCACAATGCCCAGAAATGACGGACGAGGTTCCAATAATTAAACCTATTGGTAATGCAGTGCTTTTATGAATTGCAAGGTTTTTACTCTTTGATAGCGATGAGCGAAACATCATGCCGATGATAGTGATAACAACCAGCGTACTAAAGCAGATTTTGAATACATCGAAACTGATTAACGAAAGCAACTGAGCGCCAATGACACCACCCATAGCAATTCCAGGAGAAAAGCGAATTAGGTGCTGAGAATCGACTGCACCCTGTTTCATTGAGTGGATCCAAGCAAAAAGGTGCGTTGGGATAAAAGCGGTAATACAGGTCGCTACTGCTGTCAGCATGAATTCGTTTAATGAATACCCAAATATAGGCAAAAATAAATACAGAGCAGGAATAGCAATAAGTGTTGGAGCAATAGAGATTAAAGCAGTAATAGAGCCTGTGGTAGCTCCAATAAAGAGCAATAGTATAATCATTTCTATTGTTGGCATAAGATAAAACATCCTTCCTAGCCATGGGAGAAACCGACAAAAAAGCAGACACAGGTCTGCTTTTTTGTCGGGTCAAATCAACTGGTCAAGATTAACAATTCAAAAGTTAGTCTAAATATTATTCCTGATCAACGACGGTTCTCATTCTATCTTGAACCAAAGTAGCTAGTTTATCTGGCTGAAATTTAGACAAAAAATCATCACAGCCCACCTTTTGCACCATTGCCTTATTGAAGCTACCACTGAGTGATGTATGTAAAACGATGTAAAGATCTTTCAGTCTTGGGTCTTCACGCACTTCTCGCGTTAAACGGTACCCATCCATTTCAGGCATTTCTGCGTCAGTGATCATCATCAGTAGCTTTTCTGGAACATTTTCACCTTCATCAGCCCACTTCTTAAGGGTCTCTAAGCCACGCTTTCCGTTGGTTGCCTCATGCACTTTTATACCTAAAAAATTTAATGTGGAGCGACATTGGGCAAGAGCAACAGATGAATCGTCCACAATTAAAACCTCTAAACCTTTTGCAAGAGATAATAGGTCTTTATCAATAACATGATCACTGATACTGCCGTCATAAGGTGAAATTTCAGCTAAGACCTTCTCCACATCAATTATTTCAACGATGCGATCATTGACGCGAGTGATGGCCGTTAAGTAATGTTGACGACCTGTGCCATCTGGCGGTGGCAATATTTCGTTCCAGTTCATGTTAATTATACGATCTACTTCACCAACCATAAAACCTTGAACGGTATTATTATATTCTGTCACAATTAAGTTACATGGTTGAGTGCGGTCAATAGGTCTCATGCCGACAGCTTCTGATAAATCGATAACGGGTACCGTTCTACCTCGAAAATGTGTAACGCCTGCTACAGATGGGTGACGATGTGGCATTAAATTAAGCTTAGGAAGCATGACAACTTCTTGAACCTTAAAAACGTTTATTGCAAACATTTGCATTCCACCAAGTCGAAACATGAGTAGTTCCAAGCGGTTTTCACCCACTAACTTGGTTCTTTGGTCTACAGCGTCTAACATGCTTGCCATATTTTACTCCAAACATTTTAAATTTAAGGCGTTAATCAATTCTTACCATGATATTGTATTCGGCTGACGGTTACAGTATTTTTTTGCGTCAACTCTTCTTTCAAGGATGTGCAATGAGTAATAACGACATACTTTTCTGCCGTAAGGCAGTTGTTAACCGCGGTTCGGATACCGTTGCATATTATATTCTGCACCCTGTAGCTTCTTCAGATAGCCACAATTCTTTATTTTTAAGTGCCTTGTTTGTAGATGTTAATCTTAGCGAGATTACACAACAAAAAACTATCTACATAAAGACTAGTTTAGACGAACTTCAAGCATTGCCATTACAAAATAACATTCATGCCGTGTTTTTTTTAAATGCAGCTGAATTAAATGAAGAAAATTTTGAAATCCTCTCTGATTTACGTTTGCAAGGTCATGTATTGGGGATCTCTAATCCTCAGGTATCTGACTTTTCGTCAGAGTTCTTTAATATATTTACACATGTACATTTTTCACTAGATCGGACGTCTGTTAATGATGTGATATCACGTTTAGCTGGCCCACTTTTGGAACTTAAAACAATTTGGGTGAATAAAGTAGAAACAGCGGATCAATATTCGCTTTTACAGGAAAAATTGCCAGTTGGTCAGTTTAGCGGAAATTTCATCCATAAAATGACGTCTGTAAAAGGTAAGCGAATTTTAGCTTATCAGGCTATTTTGATTGACCTATTAGCCGCTCTTAATAATCGTGAGACCTCACCTAAAAAATTAGCAGAATGCATTGAACGTGATCCAACGCTAACATATCGCATTATTAAGCTTACCCACTCTGCTATGTATCGCAGTCAATTCAATGTATCAAACGCTCAACGAGCCATTGAGATCATAGGTATCAGGGATCTAATCAAATGGGTTAGCCTCGTTATGCTTGGCAGTGTCGATGGAAAGCCCGCTTGTATATTCTCCATGGCGCTTTCTAGAGCCTGTTTTTGCAATAACTTATCAGCTCTTCTATTTCCCAAATTAGAAGGTGCTTTTTTGGTTGGTCTCTTTTCATATTTGCCTAGTTTCTTAGATGAAGAGCTGGAGGTGTTATTAAAAGATCTTCCTTTGGAAGAGAATATTAAGATTGCCCTCATTGAATCAAAAGGTAACTTAGGTGGGGTGTTGAAAGTAGTTAAGGCTTATGAGGCTGGTCAGTGGTCGAAAATTCCATTTGATCACTTAATAGATAGAGAAATAACTCAAGAATCCCTTAGAGAGTTGTATGTGAAGAGTTTAAAAGATGCTAGAGAAATGGGGGCATTTTGATTGATATTGGTGTAAATATTAACCATTCATGCTTTCTGGATGATTTAGACAAAACCATAGAAGATATGCTGCAAGCTAGCGTGAAAGGCATGATTTGTATTGCTTCAGATATGGTAGAAAGTCAGCTTGTTCAATCTTTAAGCCTAGAGCATTCAATGCTCTGGAATACGTTAGGTTGTCACCCTCATCAAGCGAAAACCTGGAACGCACAAAGTCAACTTGAACTAGCTTCTCTTATCGACAAAGCAAGGCCTGTTGCGATAGGCGAAACGGGCTTTGATTTTAATCGTAATTATTCTACGCCTGCCGAACAACGCTATGCGTTTAGTGAGCAAATTGAGCTTGCTAGTCAGTATCAGCTACCACTTTATCTTCACGAGCGAGATGCACACCAAGAAATGATAGAAATGCTGTCAAAGTTTCCTAACTTGGCTAAGAAATCAGTCATTCATTGCTTTACCGGTTCTCGAGCAGAATTAGATCGTTATTTGGCTCTGGGGTTGAGTATTGGTATTACTGGCTGGGTATGCGATGAACGTCGAGGCGCAAACTTAAAAGCATCTATTCCTCACATTCCGCTGGATAGGCTGCTATTAGAAACGGATGCCCCCTACCTATTGCCACGAAATATTCGCCCACGTCCAAAAAAGAATCACCCCAAATTTTTGCCATGGGTTGCTGAGGAGGTTTCCAAGCTAAAAGGTATTTCGCTTGAGGAATTAGTTAAAACAACCACAGAAAATACTGAGCGAGTTTTCGGTATTCGCCTCTAAGTCTTTAAGGTGGAAGCGTACAAACCACATGACTTTAGAGTAGGGAAATTTGTTGTGACAGCAGGCTCGCCATATTGGATTTGAAAAATGGTAGTATGCTGTCAGCAATAGGTTCTATCTGCTTTTCGATGTAATGCTCGTAGTCCAAGTCAATTAAGTCCTCACTGCTTTCATAAGGCACCACACCAGCACGTTGATATAGATAGTAAACGCGCTTTCTGCCTTTATTGTATTCCAAAGGAAGTCCCTGCTCTGCTCTTTTTTGATCTATCATGGCAGCAGCTCTGACATGAGGCGGCTTATTTTTGGTGTAAGATGATAAAGGTCTGCTGAGTTGTTTATTGTAAACCAGCTGGTCATCATAGACTCCCGCTCTAAGGTTACTAATAGTTTCTTGGATATAAGTAATAGGATTTTCGTCACTAAACACTTTTTCAAATAAAGTGCGCTGAAATTTGCGAGCCAAAGGTGTCCAGTCTGTTCTAGCTGCTTCCAAACCTTTAAAGACTAATTCCCCCTTTGATAAACCTGCATAGCGTTTTTTACTACCTTCTTCCTGCCCACGTATGGTCGGCATAAAAAACCGTTCATAGACACGCTCAAATTCCAATTCTAGGTGGGAATCAAGCTGAGCGTATTCCTTACACCAGTTGACTAAGCAAGCATTGATTTCATCGCGTAATTGTTCGCCTTGCTTTTGTGGGTCTTCTATATCGCTATTAAGAATTACGAAGAGAGAGTCTGTATCGCCATATATTACTGTTGCGCCTCGTTCTTCCATCCATACTTGCGTTCTTCCTAGTAATTCATGGCCTCGCATTGTAATCGAGCTTGCGAGCTCGGCATGGTAAAAGCGACAGACATTTGAGCCCAGTACTCCATAAAAGGAGTTCATAATAATCTTGATTGCATAGCTTAAGATGTTATTACCTGTCTTTTTTGCTTCTTCGCGTGCTTGGGCAAGCTCCCCGACCAATGAAGGTAAAATAGCTCGTTGGCGATCAAAATGAGCACCGAGAAAGCCTGGAACCAGCAGTAATGATGATTTGTCTTGAGCTGAAAGGTTTTGAGAGTGTTGAGCCGTTATGCGAGCCAAAGGATCAACATAAAAAGTGCGAATAATACTGGGGTACAAACTTTTAAAGTCAAACACTAAGACGTTTTTATAAAGTCCAGGTATGGATGACATAACGAAACCACCTGGACTGGCGACGAAATCATCAGTGCTCCAAGCAGGAGCCACCCAGCCAGCAGAGTGTAATCTAGGTAAATATAAATTCTCGAAAGCCGCAACGGAGCCTCCAGTTTGTTCAAACGGAATACCAGTTAAATCCACACGGGTTTGTTGTAGCTCTATGAGTTTTAATTTTTCAAAAATGCGCATAACAAGATCGCAATCTTGAAGATTGTAGGCAACAAAAGCTTCAAGATCCTCCTTGTGAAGGCGTTCAATCTCTTGCCAGCGCTCACTGCCATGTAACAGCTTTCCATCGTCGAGTATTTCATTGCTGACATTGTTTAGGCTATAAGACTCGAAATGATATCCGCCAACTTTAAGTAAAGTAATACCGTCTAAGGCGACTCTCCCAGGAATACTGGCAAAGTACCTTCCTTGATTGTCAGAGGAGCGAATATTCCAACTCTCCCCATTCACACCAAATGCTGGGCGAATACCTAATATCTGACAGCGCTGATCAATAAACTGCAAATCAAAGCCAATTAAGTTCCAGCCGATAAAAATGTCTGGGGAATGCTTTCGTACATAACGAATAAACGCCAGTAATAAATTTTTTTCATCGCTAAAACGATGAATAATGTGGGAAGCTTTTTCTTGCTCAGTTACAACAAATGCAATGCGTTGATCCCGAGCTGTAATGCCAATAGACAACAATGTATTGGTTGAAACTGACGTCTCAATATCCAAAGACCAAACATTCCAATCGGGTTGCCAATCCCCTGCAATGACTCTTGCTTGATGAAACGTTTGATTACTAGAATCGGGGATGCCAATAAAGCGCACTGCGCCACGTATATTACGTTCCATCAAATATCGGTTGTGGGCTTTTATGTCTTCTTCAAAAACAGCAAAGCCATTGTTCTTAACCCACTTAATCATCTGCTGGTGTAGCATCAGGCTGTTGCTTTGAACCAATGAAACCGGTTCGTTATTAAATGATTTCAATTGTGATGCTGAACATTGAATGCCAGCGATATCTTTGGGAAGTTTCTCTAACGGCGTATCTGTAAAAAATACACTCAGCTGTCTATCTGGAAGGACCTTTACGGTTCCCTCTGGAGTTTTTATAAAAAGGCTCATTTCAATATGGCCGTCAACCTCGCGCGTATGACGGCTCACAATATAGCCAGTTTTTTCTACAAACATCTAAACAGCCTAATGTATTTTTAAAATGGTCTACATTATAACCCACGCAGTAGTAGCATGGGTGGCACTTTTAGTACTGTTCTGCTGGCAAACACACCTATGGTTGTTATTACCAAAACACCAATAGCAGGGCCTAGTATCCATAGTAGTGGGTGAAAGCTCGCTTCAGCGTTGAATACAAATACCTGCAAGCCAAACAAACAGGTTTCTGCCCCTATGGCAGCAATCAAACCAGAAAAGAAGCCCAGAGCACCAAACTCCACGAGAAGAGCTTGTCTAACTAATGCACTTCTTGCGCCGAGAACTCGCAATAACGCGCCCTCTTCGAGACGCTCTTCTAGAGTTGAGCGGACACTAGCTAACAACACCAAGGCACCAGCACTCAATATACAAAACAATACCAATTGAATTGCCTTAGAAAGCTGCCCTATGATGGCTTGTATCTGCTTTAAGATATCACCCACGTTCAAGATAGATACCGTAGGATACTGCGCCATCGCTCGATAGAAAGACTGAGCTTCGGTATCACTAACAAACAAGCTGCTAACAAAATTGGCAGGGTAATCCTCTAACGCACTTTTAGGTAGGATCAAATAGAAGTTAGGTTGCATTGATCCCCAATCAACCGTGCGAATAGATGTGATTGGCAAGGTGACGAGGTTGCCGCCAATGTTAATTGTTAACTCATCCCCAAGTGATAAACCCGCTTCTTTAGCAGCATCTTGCTCAACAGAAAGACCTTGTGCAGAAAAATCACCAGCAACCAGCTCATTACCTTGTCCAAGTGTGTCTGACCATGTCAGGTTAAGTTCGCGCTCATATAACTCTGGTTCACCTCTTTCCTCAGGATAAAGTGATTGTACTGTTTCATTATTTACTTCAGTTACACGACCTCGAACCATTGGATACCAAGCAGATGCTTGTACACCTAATTCAGATGTTTGGGCATTAATTGGCTCAATCTGGTTTGCCTGCACGTTGAATAAGTAGTGATTTGGTGCATCTTCAGGAAGTTGTTGCTGCCAATCTGCAATCAAATTTGACCTGACTCCAATAAGGATTAATGTGAGCATAATGATTAATGTGAACACCAATAGTTGGAACAGGTTTGGAACCAGTCTTCGGTATAGTGAAGCAAGGCCTATCTGCCAGCCGCTGGTGGCTCCAGACGTTAGTGATCGCCCTAATTTAAAGGCGAACCAACCAATAGAGGCGACAAGAAGCGCGATCCCTAAAATGGCCGCTGTCATGATGCTCGGTAGCAAAAAGCCGTTAGTGTATAGACACATAAGGCCAAACATGCCGATAAAGCCAATCAAGTAGATTGCAAAGGAGTTAAACTCAATTTTTGCATTAGGCTGTAAAACAGATAAAGGAGATATCTTGATAAGGTGAGACATGAGAGGCAGGCAAAAAGCCACCATAGAAACTAAGCCAGTTGCCGCACCTAACCATAAACGTCCAATTGAAGGCTCAGGCAAAGCCGTCGACATTAATCCAGATAGCAGGGAAGCAATAATTTCTTGTATTCCCCATCCGATACCTAAACCGACTACAGCACCAGCAACGAATAACACAAATAGCTGCAGAAAAAATAATCGGCCTAATAGCTTAGGAGTGGCGCCAAGTGTTTTTAGAATAGCTACTTGCATCAAATGGCGTTTTACAAAGCGAGAAGAAGCTAGAGCCATGGCGACACCAGACATCACAACCGCTAGCGTACCTGCAAGCAATAAAAAGGATTCAGCGCGGCCTATGGTGTCTCCGATACGTTCACCACGTTGTGTTGGGGTTCGCCAGCGCTGACCTTCGTTTAATTGTGGCGTGATCCAGTCTTCGTATTCATCTAGTGATGCCCTGTCTCCTGCAAGTAATAGAGAGTAGCGTACTCGACTGCCTGGAATGATTACATTCGTAGCGGCTAGATCAGCCATATTCATTACAGCTCGAGGTGAAATTGCAAAAGCGGAAGCGCTAGAGCCAGGGTCGCGCACTAGAAACTGGGTGACAGTTAACGCTAAGTCACCTACTTCAACCTGATCACCAAGGCTAACGTTAAGTAAGCTGGCTAAGCGTGATGATACCCATACTTCGCCTTGGTTTGGTGTCGCAGTGGAACTTTGCCCCGTACCAAAGAGCATATCATCGATTAAATAGGCGCCTCTTAGTGGATAACCATCAGTAACAGCACTTAATTGCGATAGCTGAAGCGAGTTGTCGGCAAACATCATAGTGGTAAAAGACGTTCTTTGGGCTGTCTGCAGAGTTAAATTGGATGCCTTTTTCTCCCATTCTGCTGGAATAACATCATCTGAACGGATTAGTCGGTCGGCCGCTAAAAGGTTTGCTGATTCTTTTTCAAAGGATAATTGCAAGCGATCGATAAACAAACCTATTGATGTCACCGTACTAACGGAAATAACCAAAGCCAATAGAAGTGTGAGCAGGTCGCCACTGCGAATATCTCGGAACATTAGTCGAAAGGCGAAACTCATAAGGCTTTTTCCGTTAGCTGACCTGCAGACATGACCAATTGACGATCACACATTTTGGCTAATTCATTATCATGGGTCACCATTACCAATGTCGTGCCTTGTGATTGATTAAGATCGAATAGCAATTTGATAATGAGTCTGCCGTTCTCTTCATCGAGATTGCCTGTCGGTTCATCTGCAAACAGTACCTTAGGATTTGAAGCAAAAGCACGTGCAATAGCAACACGTTGCTGCTCACCACCAGACAACTGATTTGGATAGTGCGTTAAGCGGTGTGATAAGCCCACTTTTTCTAGCAGTGATTCAGCTTTCTCTCGTGCGTCTATATCTCCCTTTAGCTCGGCGGGCAACATGACATTTTCAATAGCCTGTAAGCTTGGTAATAGGTGAAAAGACTGGAACACAAAACCAACATACTGACCACGAGCAAGAGCCCTTTCTTCCTCAGATTGATTTGAGAACTCTTGATCATATAGGAAAATATCACCGGATGTGTTGACATCTAATCCTGCCAACAAACCGAGCAAAGTTGACTTACCCGAGCCAGATGAGCCGACAATGGCCACGGACTCACTTTCTTTGATTTCCATATTAATTCCTTTCAATATGGTTAAATCCCCTGTATTTGACGTCACGGTATGAGTTAAATTAGATACTTTAATCGCGGTGTTTCTATCCATAGTGATTCACTCTAAAAAGGTTTGATATGTTAAAAAAACAAATAAGACAGTGGTTTACAATAGTGACGCTCATGTTCATCAGTTCGCTTGCTTCGGCTTCCACTCTACTTGTTATGGGAGATAGCCTTAGTGCGGCATATAACTTACGACAACAAGATGGCTGGGTTAGTTTACTAAAAAACCAACTTTCACAATCTCACCCAGAAATAGACATTATTAATGCCAGTGTTAGTGGTGAAACAACGCAAGGCGGCCTTTCTCGTTTCAATGATCTGCTAACAACGCATAAACCAAACTTGGTACTATTAGAGCTTGGTGCTAATGATGCTTTACGTGGTTACCCTTTAGATCAGACCACTAGAAATTTAGAAAAAATGGTTGAGCAAGCTCATGTTAACGGTGCCCTTGTGTTGTTGATTGGCAACCAAATCCCGCAAAATTATGGCAAACGCTATACAGAAATGTTCTTTAATTTATATAAGAATATCGCGACTAAGTACGATATTGCCTATATGCCATTTATGCTTGAAGGCGTTGCTCTAAATAAAGATCTAATGCAAAAAGATGGGTTACATCCGAACAAGGATGGGCAGCCCATTGTGTTACAAAATATACTGCCATATTTAAAGCCACTATTAGGCAGAGTTAAATAGATAAAAATAAGGAAAGCTCGATGAAAGCGGTTTTTTTAGATAGAGGATCATTCCCTGACCACATAAATATCCAATTACCCGTTAAAGTTATTGATGTGGTGACATATGAAAACACACCGATTGAACTAGTAGCGGAACGCATTAAAGATGCGAATATCGTGTTGACCAATAAAGTAGTGGTTGACGCCACTGCGATCAACGGTGCAGCGGATTTAAAACTCGTACAAGTAATGGCAACAGGCACAAATAATATCGATTTAGACGCCTGCAAAGACAAAAATATCAGCGTCCAAAATGTGTCTGGTTATTCGACAACCAGTGTACCAGAGCATACTTTTGCTATGCTGCTGGCATTAAGAAGAAGCTTGTTTTCCTATCTAGATGCCGTTAAAGCAGGTAGATGGTCTTCCTCTGAATACTTTTGTTTTCTTGATTATCCTATTAAAGATTTGTCTGGCTCAACTATGGCTATTTTTGGTAATGGATCATTAGGCAAAGAAGTCGCTGCTATCGCACTCGCATTTGGAATGAAAGTTGTATTTGCTGAGCGTAAAGGCGCTACAAATACAAGACCGGGCTATATCTGTTTTGAAGAGGCTTTGAAAGTAGCAGATGTTATTAATATTAATTGCCCATTAACGCCAGAAACAAAAGACTTAATCAGTGATGATGAGTTTTCGTTAATGAAGAATAGTTGTTTGTTATTAAACATCAGCCGTGGCGGTATTGTTGATGAAAGCGCATTGGTGCGTGCTTTTGAAAATAATGCGATTGCAGGTGCTGCCTTTGATGTTGCTACGCAAGAACCAATGCCTCTAGATAACCCACTTCAATCATTAAGGAACATACGAACAAGTAAGACAATTTTTAGCTGACTTTCAGCTTGTGACAGTATTTCCTCAGAAGCGACATTTAATCACCACTTAACCCACTTG
>NZ_QPJQ01000047.1 GCF_003337275.1 Marinomonas foliarum
CTTAAAAGATAATAATCTGGAAGCCAGTATGAGTCGACGTGGTAACTGTCACGATAATGCTGTTGCGGAAAGTTTTTTCTCGTTATTAAAAAAAGAAAGAGTTCGCAATCGGACCTATCAAACAAGAAGTGATGCTCGCTCAGAGATTTTTGATTATATCGAATGCTTTTATAATCCAAAGCGACACCATGGATCAAATGATGGATTATCGCCATTGCAATATGAGAGGCGATATTTTACGGAGCTAGAAACTGTCTAGGAAACTGGGTCCATACCAACATCTAAGCTTCGATCAGAGTATGTAATACCCGCAAGTGGGTGAAGAAAAGACGTAGATAAACGCTTCCTTAACGTCGACTGCAGTTTGACATTGTTTAGTACAAACAAGCCATTAGCCAACAAGCTTGTTACCGTTAGAACCCCCAAACCATAAAGAACATCGACACTTCCCGCTGCAATGGCCAAAACAAGACCACCAACGGGTAACAACAATTTCCATGACATAAACTGTCTTGGCAAAACATTTTTACCATTTACAATACGCTGATATACCTTTTCAGCTCGCACCACATCTTCTCGTTTAGGTACGGTTCTGACGGATTCATAACCAACAACTTTACCTGCCTCAGTAACAGGAGTCACATAAGCGTCTACCCAATAATAATCACCATTTTTACAGCGATTTTTTACCAATCCCATCCAGGCTTTACCTTGTTTTAAGGTTTCCCACATAATTTGAAAAGCCTCTTTGGGCATATCTGGATGACGTACGATATTATGGTGACTACCTATTAATTCACTCTTATCAAAGCCGCTGATTTTTACAAAAGCATCATTACAATGGAGTATTTGACCTTTTAGATCTGTAGTAGTAATTAATTTTTCATTCTGAGCAAAAGTTTTCTCTTGCTTTGTTACAGGTAGATTTTGACGCATAGAAAGCTATCCTTGAAACTTTACCTAGGGGTATTAACGAACCTTCAGTTGAGCATAAGGTAAATAAGCATAAGGCAAACTTATCCAAATTCTCATACATCACTTTAGTAAGGTTTTGTTTAGCCAGCGAGTAAAAACGGGCAACAAATATGTAGGTATTTGTAAAGCACCAGCTAAAGGTAAAAACGCTGGCCCTAATAAAACGCCAGCAATACTGTATGTCAGTAAGACATTTCTATTACCAGAAGTAATGGCAGCACTAAGTGCGATCGCTTTGCCTTGCTTACGATAAAAAAGATACGACAATACAAAAAACAGACAACACAAGCCCGTTGCAATAAGAAAATAATTCAGGGCCACCAGCGGGTCTTGATCAAACAACACTCGGAAACTACCAACCAATCCAAAAGGAAATGCAAATACTAGTAAAATGGTATAAGGCGATATTTTCATCAAAAAACGGCTTAACGCTTCTTCAGGAAAAAATCGATGAACCAAAAATGAAAATAACATTGGTCCAAAAATAAAAACCACTAAGCGGACAAAGTAACTAGACCAATCAAGCTCAACACTTTCTGTTTGAAAGAATATCAAGGTGATAAAAATCGAAATAGGCAAAACCAGTGTTGTTGCGATCGTCATTGCCATTGCTTGCAAACTATCAAAGCCTAACGCTCGAACGATCGCGGGCGTTGCAAATAAAGAGCCAGTGGCCGCCACAGCAACGACCGCGAGCAAAAGATCCGAATCGAACGACAAAAACCAGCCTATAAGACTGACTACCCCCATAAACACAGCCGAATGCAAAACAGCGTAAAACCATATTTCTTTACTGCTTAATCGTTTCATTAATTCGTTCTGTTTCATTCCCAACAACGTCAATGACATTAAAGTAAAAAGTACGATAGGTAGAAAAGGAAAAAAAGCCAACGATACAGAAGGTAGTAAGAAGCCAAGTATGGCAAACACAAACATGAAAGGCAGGGAGTTTCGAACAAGGAAACGCAGCATGGGTTCAACACCTTAAGTAGGCAGCCCATTGTAAAATATCAGAAATAATCTAGCTATTTTTTTGAGCCACTATAAATTTTATTATTTTCAGGTAACTCTGCAAGCTCAACAACCCAATCTGCACGAGCTTGGTCAAATGCCGCCCGAAGAGCATTTAGCTCATCACTCGTCACAGGATTGTTATTTTTTTCAGCGACAGTCTGACGAGGCTTGGGAAATGGTATCAGATTATTCTTCATAAATTATCTCTATTAAAGCATTGTCTGGATATCTATCGACACTCTATGGATAATCTTTAGCAAACGCAATGATGAAGCAGATGGAATCCTTATGAAGTTTTTAATATCACCAGCAAAAACACTGGACCTAACCTCTCCCCCAAGTATTGATATGGTTAGCCAACCAGAACTCTTGGATGAGTCTCAACAACTCATCAATACTATTAAGCCCTACTCACCCGCAGATATCGCGTCTCTCATGAAGCTCAGCGATAAGCTAGCCACACTCAATGTATCTCGCTACCAAGAATGGCAAAAAGAGCACAACCAAAGTAACAGCCGCCCTGCTATTTATACCTTTATGGGGGACGTGTACACAGGGTTAGACGCTTACTCATTAAATGAAAGTGACATGAAATATGCCCAAGCCTCCCTGCGCATTTTAAGTGGCCTTTACGGGCTACTAAAACCATTGGATCTAATGCAAGCCTATCGATTAGAAATGGGTACTAGCCTAAAGAATGATAGAGGCACCAACCTTTATCAATTCTGGGGAGATACCATAGTAACCAAGATTAACGACTCTCTTGAAGAAGGTGAATTGCTGATCAATCTAGCGTCGAATGAATACTTTAAAGCCGTGAACAAGAAAAAACTCTCTGCGACATTGATCACTCCAAACTTTCTAGACGAAAAAAATGGCAAGTTTAAAGTCATCAGCTTTTATGCGAAAAAAGCACGTGGCCTAATGGCTCGCTACCTGATAGAAAACCGCTGTGAAACGCTAGGTGAACTTAAAGCATTTGATCTTGCGGGTTATCGCTACGACCCTCAACAATCAACCCAAGACAACCCTGTATTTATTCGGCCAGAAAGCGCCCAGCCGCAAAAATAAAGAGCGACAATGAAGTAAGCGCTAGCGCTTACTTCATTTACTTGAGACGCCCTATTGTCACCCGGTCATTGCCACCTAAATCTTGAAAACTCTCGACCGCAATAAAGCCCGCTTCGACAAAACACTTTCTCACAGCGATAGATTGGTCATAACCATGTTCGAACATCAAATAAGCACCATGCTTCATAAAACGAGGGGCAACTTGAATAATATGCTCAATATCTGCCATACCATGATTACCAGCAACTAAAGCGCTTTTAGGCTCAAATTGCACATCCCCTTGAGATAAATGCTCATCGTCAGGATCAATATAAGGTGGGTTAGACACGATTAGGTCAAACGACTCACCTTCCAGCGCCCCGAACCAACTGCTTTGCAAAAAAGTCGCATTACTCAATTGATTCCGTACAGCATTGCGCTTAGCAAGAGTGACAGCCTCAGCAACTAAATCCACACCTATGATAGTCGATTTAGGCTGCTCAGACGCCAGCGACAAGGCTATTGCGCCCGTTCCAGTGCCAAGATCTAGAATACGATTCGCTTTATTTGTATCAAGTACAGATAAGGCAACTTCCACCAACCGTTCAGTGTCTGCTCGAGGAATTAAAGTACAGGGCGCTACCTCTAGATCCAAGCTCCAAAATGACTGTTGCCTCAATAAATAAGCAACAGGCTCCCCCAACTCTCGACGCGCTAACAGGCTATCAAATCTATCTATGTCAGCGACACTGACATCTTTCTCAGGCCAAGCATAAAAATAGGAAGTCGACACCGCCAAGACATGAGCAAGCAATAGCTGGGCATCTAACTGAGCTGTCTCCGAAATAGAAGAAAGGCGCTCGTAAGCGCCTTTTAGTAGTTCATCAATTCGCATAGGTGATGGTTACCCTAGATTAATTATCGCCACTTAATGCGGCAAGTTGCTCCGCTTGAAACTCATTCACTAGTGGATTAATCAACACATCCAATTCACCTGTTACGATTTCATCTAACTTATACAGTGTTAGGTTAATACGGTGATCTGTAACGCGGCCTTGTGGGTAATTATATGTACGAATACGTTCAGATCGATCACCACTACCAACCAAAGACTTACGTGCTTCAGATTGTTCGCTGGCCGCTTTTTCTTGCTCTGCTGCTTGCAAACGAGACGCAAGTAGCGACATGGCCTTAGCACGGTTCTTATGCTGAGAGCGCTCTTCCTGACACTCAACAACAACTCCCGTTGGGATGTGCGTCAGACGAATCGCTGAGTCTGTTTTATTAACGTGCTGACCACCAGCACCAGACGCGCGGAAAGTATCAATACGCAAATCGGCTTTATTGATGATAACGTCATCAATTTCATCCATCTCAGGCATTACAGCTACGGTACAAGCCGAGGTGTGAATACGGCCTTGTGATTCTGTCGCTGGTACTCGCTGAACGCGATGCGCACCAGATTCAAACTTCAATTTAGAATAAGCACCATCACCAACGATACGTGCGATCACTTCTTTATAACCGCCGTGCTCGCCATCACTGGCACTAACGATTTCTACTTTCCAGCGCTGTGTCTCAGCATAACGAGAATACATACGGAATAAATCGCCAGAAAAAATAGACGCTTCATCACCACCAGTTCCGGCACGCACTTCCAAAAACACGTTTTTCGAGTCATTTGGATCTTTAGGCAAAAGGAGTTTTTGCAATACCAACTGAAGTTCTTCTTTTTGCGCTTGACCTGCTTTGTATTCCTCTACGCCCATTTCTTTTATGTCTGGGTCAGCATCTGTCATCATTAACTCCGCTTCAGCGATATTTTCATCGATTTGCTGAAACTCAATAAAACATTTAACAACAGGCTCAAGCTCAGCATACTCTTTCGAATAAGCACGAAACAATTCTTGATCCATGATTACTTCAGCAACACCCAGTAGCGCAGCCAATTCATCATAACGATCAGATAAGCTTTCTAATTTTAACTTTATCGATTCTTTCATTTTTTAATTATCTTTTTCTTCGTAGATGCCCAATACATTTGAGGCAATGGTTAATGCATTTTGGTCAGCGTCTGCTCCAGCATCACGCAAGTAACGCGTAGGAGAGTGAATTAACTTATTCATTAGACTATGGGCAAGTTTATTAACCACTTGCTCTGGGGGCTGCCCCATCTCCAGGCCTTTTAGCGCTTTTTCCAATTCTATGTTTTTCATGGCCTCAGCAGACTGCCTAAAGGTCACTATCAGGTCTGAAACTTTCCTCGACTCAATCACTCGCCGATAAGATTCCACACCTTCTTCAATCATTTGTTCAGCAGCTTGCGCCGCATCTTGCCTTGCTCTGACATTTTCTTCAATCACTGAATGAAGGTCGTCAACGGTATATAAGTAGGCATCGCTCACTTCGTCAACTTCAGGCTCAATATCACGTGGCACCGCTATGTCGATAAGTAACATAGGAGAATGACGGCGTTTTGCTGTTGCACGCTCCACCATGCCTTTACCGATAATTGGCAACTGACTCGCCGTCGAAGAAATAACAATATCAGCCTGAGACAAATAATCACCGACCTCACCCAACATTATTGCCTCTGCGTTCAGCTCATTAGCTAACGCCTCGGCTCTCGCCAATGTTCGATTCGCAACAATTATACGCTTAATGCCATTTTCTTTAAGATGCCTTGCCACCAATTCAATCGTTTGGCCAGCACCAATTAATAGTGCGGTGCTGTTTCTAATATCGGCAAAAATTCGCTGAGCAAGACTCACTGCTGCAAACGCAATAGAAACTGGGTTTTCACCTATAGCCGTATCGGTACGTACACGCTTAGCAACAGAAAATGTGCGTTGAAATAGCGATTGCAACTCTGGGCCAATACAAGAGCCTTCTTGGGAAACCGCGTACGCAGACTTAACTTGCCCAAGAATTTGAGGCTCGCCAAGAATCAAAGAATCTAAGCCCGATGCCACTCGCATAACATGGCGAACACTATCGTCATCTGCGTGTGTGTAACAATACTGCTGAAGTTCGGACAAAGCGATACCATGGTATTCCCCTAGCCAAGCAATAACATCGCTTGCTTTGGTGAAATCTTCAACGGAGCAATATAACTCTGTACGATTACAGGTCGAGACTATCACAGCTTCACTGGCTTTTCTTTCAGAGATAAGAGAAGACAAAGCATCTATCATTTTCTCGGGCGCAAAAGCGACGCGCTCACGTATCGAAACTGGCGCTGTTTTATGATTTACACCTACAGTAATTAGCGGCATTCAGGACTCTTATCAAAGATCGAGATCTTAAGGTAATGACAGGAGCAAGCATTGCTCCAACATGACTCTTTACATAAAGAAGACATATTATACGAGAAATTCGCTTTTTTTCGCACCCCATATGGTCAATAAAAGTAATAGGATTAGTTTATAGTTATGACTGACATAACGAGCCGCTAACGATACCATAAGGGTTATATGAATTTAGCATCGAGAAAACACATGCCTGCTGTTTTTAGGCTGACACAAAAAATACAACAAAAGCCTTATAAAAAAGGACTGCTAACACTCGTGGCTACGCTTAGCGTCACTCTTCTCAGTGCGTGCAGTCACAATACGATATCCAAGGACATAGAATCACTAACTCCTGAAGAACAATCTCTTTTAACAAAAGCAAGCAACGATGACATTCAATCCCTTCTGAATGCCGAGTTTACGCTACAAAGAGAAGGCCCTAACAAAGCTTTCGAGTCCTTTTATGATCTGGCAAACAAATCTAACGACCTTGCTTTAATAAAAAGACTCATACAAGTTGCTGTTGCGTCTCAAAATCATATTTTTATAGAAAGAAGCACTAACTTATGGCTTTCTGTCGCCCCCAATGCAGAAGCGGCTTATGCACTAAAGCTACAAGTTCTGATACAAGGTAATCGTACAGAAGAAGTCACTACCTTGCTGACAAACGCAATGAGACATAACGTATCATTGCGTTTTCTACCTATTTATCTAGAAGAAAATGTTCGTGAGAATGATCAAGTTTCAACTATAGAAGAAGCCATATCCGCCTTATCACCGGAACGGAAAGCCAATCAGTACATTCAATTAAGCTATGCTCATCTATTATTACTTTCAGGGAATTACCAACTCGCCATTACCACATCCGAAGCACTCCTAGAAAAACCAACTTCAGAGAAAAGCGAATCACTCTATCTTATTTTGGCCTTCAGTCAGAAAAGCCTTGGACTGCTCGATGATGCTATCAGAACATTGGACTCCGCCACTGTACGCTTTCCCAAAAGCACAAGAATACTCACTCCCTTAATTGATTTTCTTGTTGAAAATAAACAAGCGAAAAAGGGAACGAATACTTACCTAAATGCCAACCTAGAGACACCGGAAAAACTTCAAGTCGGCATTAACTTAATGCGCTCTCTTTTAGAACACGAGCAAGCTGAGTTAGCCTTAAAAACGGCCAACAACCTCCCCCAAAAGCAATTAGGTCTATCTAATCAGGTTCAATATTTAACCGCTATTGCTCTGGCTCAGTTAGATAAAAAAGCACAAGCCATAGAATTTATGAAAAATGTAGATGGTAACTTACAATCAAATGCGACCAACCAAATGGCGCTGTGGTTTTATGATCTGGGCAAAGAGAAGGATATCAACGCCATGGTACTGAACAGAACTCCGCGAGAAGACATGCCAGAGCAGGTTATCGCTATCAGTCGTCTTCACGAGGAAAAGGGTAACAAAAACTTATCATTCGAATTAGTAAAAAATGCGCTTGCTGCACTTCCTGAATCTGACTCCTTGCGCTACCACAAGGCTCTACTAGCTGACACTCTAGGCAACTGGAAGATTACTGAAAAAGAGTTAATAATCTTACTTCAAAAAGACCCAGAAAACCCTCAATTCCTAAATGCTCTCGGTTACACCTTGCTTACTCGCACCGATCGAATAGAAGAAGCAATGAAACTCATCGAATCAGCTTATGAAAAAGCAGACAGTGATCCTGCTATTATTGATAGCCTTGGCTGGGGGTTCTTTTTAAAGGGTGAATTCGAACAGTCTTCTTACTATTTAAAGAAAGCTTGGTCAATTTTACCTGATGCAGAAATCGCCGCTCACTACGGTGAGTCTCTATGGAAACAGCGCCATTACGAAGAAGCAATATTGATCTGGGAAAGCGCCTTAGAGACATCACCCGATACGCCACTTTTAATCGATACCATTGAGCGACTGTCACCGTCGCTACTCGAAGAACACAAACAGGACTCATCATCATGACTTATCGCGTACTCAGTATTCTTGTTCTAACTATTATTATTAGCGCCTGTAGCTCTAGACCAACAGGACCAATAACCCCACCACCTGAAAGCGTAAGCGCTATTTCAAAATGGGAAACATCCGGTAGAGTCGGCATACGAACACAGAATGACGCAGTGTCAGGCAACTTCAATTGGCAAAAAGACCCTAAAACATTTGCCCTGAGTATCGTGGGACCTTTTGGCCAAGGCGCTACCCACCTAAACCAAACTAGCAATGGTGTCGTAACTCTTGCATACGAAGACACAGTTGTTACGGGCAATAACCCAGCCTCTTTATTACAACAAGAGTTAGGTTGGGCGTTTCCTGTCGAGCAAGTAACCTATTGGATGAGAGGGCTGGCCTATCCAAATTCAGTTTCAAAGATGACAAAGGATCCTGAAAGCCAATTACCTAATACAATCGAGCAAGATGGCTGGCTGATAACCTACAGCAACTTCACCAAAGTCGACGGCCTATCCTTGCCACAAAAAATGCAGGTATCTAACCCTCCATTTAGAGTGAATTTAATTATCAACCAATGGACTATTCAGTAACTAAGATGCAATTACCTTCTCCTGCAAAATTAAATTTGTTTTTACACATTACTGGCCAACGAGAAGATGGCTACCATGAATTGCAAACCCTGTTTCAGTTTATAGATTTATGTGACACGCTAGATTTTACACTCACGCGTAATAATCAGGTCACAATTACACCAACTATTGATCAACTTCCTACCGAAGAAAACCTTATTTACAAAGCAGCAAAACTGCTGACTCCTTTCAAAAAAGACTCCTCTTTCGGTATCGATATATTCCTAACAAAACAATTACCTATGGGTGGCGGAATTGGCGGTGGAAGTTCAAACGCAGCAACCACTTTATTGGCAATCAACGTATTATGGGAATGTCACCTCACAGTAGAAAGACTGGCCGAATTAGGCGTACAATTAGGGGCTGATGTACCAGTTTTTGTTATGGGTTTTGCCGCCTTTGCTGAAGGCGTTGGAGAGAAGCTGCAAAAAGTTGAATTAGACACTCCATATTTTTTGCTTATCAAGCCCGACTGCCATGTCTCAACTGGTCAAATTTTTACCGATAAATATTTGACAAGAGACACCCCTCCCATCAGAATATCGCACGCCTTGAAGCTGGGTGGGCATAATGATTGCTTAAAGGTGGTAATAAAGCACAATCCTGAGGTCGAAGAAGCGTATTTATGGTTGAAAAATCATGGGGACGCAAAGCTAACAGGAACTGGGGCTTGCCTCTTTTTAGCATTCGATAATTTGCGCGATGCAGAACGAGTAAAATCGTCTACACCAAACAAGTGGCAGAGTTGGGTTTGCCGTGGTTGTAACACTTCTCCAACGCACGATGCGCTAAACCAGTGGATTGAACAAAATAGAGGTTAGTGTGCCAGTAAACGACAGCACTGCCTCAGCCAGTCTTCTCTTGGCTAATAAATAGTCATCGCTATAAAATACAAAGGTATACACAGTGTCCAAGTTGATGGTTTTTACCGGTAATGCAAACCCTGAACTCGCTCGCAGGGTGGTTCGTCGCCTAGGGCTTCCTATCGGAAATGCAACCGTAGGTAAGTTCAGCGACGGTGAGATTACGGTCGAGATCAATGAGAATGTTCGTGGTAAAGACGTTTTCATTATCCAGTCTACCTGCGCACCAAGTAACGATAACCTAATGGAACTCATCGTTATGGCAGATGCACTGCGTCGTGCTTCTGCTACTCGTGTGACTGCTGTTATTCCATATTTTGGCTACGCTAGACAAGACCGCCGCGTGCGCTCTGCTCGTGTACCTATTACAGCAAAAGTCGTTGCCGATATGATTTCAGCAGTAGGTATAAACCGCGTATTAACGGTTGACCTTCATGCAGACCAAATACAGGGATTCTTCGATATTCCAGTTGATAACGTTTATGCAACACCATTATTGCTAGACGATTTACAACGCCAAGGCCATGAAAACATCACGGTTGTTTCTCCTGATGTGGGCGGTGTTGTTCGTGCACGCGCATTTGCAAAACTATTAGATGATGCTGACTTAGCAATTATCGATAAACGTCGCCCTCGCGCTAACGAAGCACAAATCATGCATTTGATTGGTGACGTTGAAGGTAAAACATGTGTCCTTGTAGATGACATGTGTGATACCGGCGGCACATTGTGTGCAGCGGCAAAAGCTCTAAAAGAGCATGGCGCCGCAAAAGTACTTGCTTACTGTACTCATCCAGTGCTGTCTGGAAAAGCAATCGATAACATTAAAAATTCCGTGCTTGATGAGTTGGTCGTGACTGATACCATCCCATTAACACAAGAGGCGCTTAATTGCCCTCAAATACGCCAATTGTCGATGTCTGACATTATGGCGGAGGCTGTTCGTCGCGTATGCAACGAAGAGTCTATCAGTGCCATGTTTGGGGCCTAAGCCAAACACTAACGCTCGGAACGGGTCGCATTTCTGGGCACAAACTTTATTAATTATTAGGAAAATACCATGTCATTATCTATTAATGCCGTAGCACGTACTCAAGAAGGTAAAGGTGCGAGCCGCCGCCTTCGTAACGAAGGCCTAGTGCCAGCTGTTATTTATGGCGGTGAGACTGCTCCAGTATCTATCTCTTTCAAAGACAACGAGCTACTTAAAGCCGTTGGCACTCCAGGATTCTTAACAGGTCTAGTTGAAGTGTCTGTAGAAGGCAAAACTGAGCAAGTTCTTGTTAAAGCACTACAACGTCACCCATCTACTGGCGATGTTATGCACATGGACCTTCAGCGCGCTCAAGCTGATAAAGTAATCACAACTCGCGTACCTTTAAGCTTCATCAACGCAGCTCAAAGTGAAGGTGTTAGCAAGCAAGGTGGTCGTTTGTCTGTTGAGTCTAAATTGGCTGAAGTTCGTTGTTTGCCAGCGAACCTACCTGAAGTGCTAACTGTAGACGTGATCGAGGGTCAAATTGACCAGATCTTCCACTTGTCTGATGTTATCCTTCCTGAAGGCGTAGAGCTTGTGTCTTTGCTTAAAGGCGAAGATCACGACCAACCTATCGCTCGTATCGGTAAGTCTAAACGTTAAGATCCCATTGAAGGCAGTATTGTGGCAGGTTTCAGATTATTAGTAGGCTTGGGTAATCCAGGCAGCGAATACGAGAACACTCGCCATAATGCAGGCGCTCAGTGGATTGAGACATTGGCTCGTCAGAGCCAATGTTCTCTTCGTACTGAAAAAAAGTTTTCAGGCCAATTTGGCAAAGTTTATATAGCTGGTGAAGAGTGTTATCTTCTTATTCCCACCACCTATATGAATTTAAGCGGTAAAGCGGTTCAGGCCGTCTGCCAGTTTTATAAGATCCCTCCTGAAGAAATCCTTGTTATTCACGATGAATTAGATATTCCCCCAGGTACCGTCAAATTAAAACGAGGCGGTGGGCATGGTGGACACAACGGATTAAAAGACATTATTTCAAAGCTGGCGAACAATCGAGAATTTGGTCGCCTCAGAATCGGCATTGGACATCCAGGTCATGCAAGTCAAGTCGCCAATTACGTTCTGAAAAAAGCGGCGCCAGATGATTACACCAAAATAGAACAAACGATCGACGAATCATTACGCTATGTTGATGACATCGTTCGCGGCAATCTTAATGCCGTAATGAATCAACTACACAGCTTCAAAGCATAATCACTTAATTATTAGGAATCTCACTATGGGTTTTAATTGCGGCATCGTTGGGCTACCTAACGTTGGTAAGTCAACTCTATTTAATGCATTAACCAAAGCAGGCATTGGCGCAGAAAACTTCCCATTCTGTACGATCGAGCCAAATGCGGGGGTTGTTGCTATGCCGGATCCACGCCTGGATGCTTTGGCTGAGATAGTTAAACCTGAGCGAGTTCTAGCAACAACAATGGAATTCGTTGACATTGCAGGCTTGGTAGAAGGTGCGTCAAAAGGCGAAGGTCTTGGCAATAAATTCCTTGCCAATATTCGTGAAACAGATGCCATTGCTCACGTTGTTCGCTGCTTTGAAGACGAGAACGTTATTCACGTTTCAAACCACGTCAACCCAAAACTAGACATTGAGGTTATTAACCTTGAACTTATCTTTGCCGATATCGAATCCATAGATAAACAGCTTTTCCGCACAGCAAAAAATGCAAAAAGCGGTAACAAAGAAGCTATTGCTCATAAATCCTTCCTAGAAAGCATCAAAGCACACCTAGAAGACGGCTTACCTGTTCGCTCTATGACACTGTCAGACGACCAGAAGAAAGAAGTTCGCTCTCTACACCTTCTAACCACCAAACCAACTATGTACATTGCCAACGTTGCGGAAGATGGTTTTGAAAATAACCCTTATTTGGAACAAGTCAGAGAGATTGCAGAAGCCGAAGGCGCCATGGTTGTTCCTATCTGCAACCAGCTTGAAGCTGAAATTTCTGAGCTAGATGCAGAAGAGATGCAAGAGTTCCTTGATGAAATGGGCATGGAAGAGCCAGGCTTGGATCGAGTCATCCGCGCAGGCTATGAATTGCTAGGCCTTCAGACCTACTTCACAGCAGGCGTAAAAGAAGTGCGTGCTTGGACCGTCAAACAAGGCGCAACAGGCCCACAGGCCGCTGGAGTGATCCACACAGACTTTGAAAAAGGTTTTATCCGTGCGGAAGTTGTCAGTTATAACGATTTCATCCAATACAAGGGTGAAAGTGGCGCTAAAGAAGCCGGTAAATGGCGCCTTGAAGGAAAAGACTACATAGTAAAAGACGGCGATGTAATGCATTTCCGCTTTAATGTTTAACAGATAATAAAACATTTTAAGAAAAACACTTGACCCATTAACGGGTTATATGAATAATATCGCGCCACAGAGGCAGTAGATCGATTTGTATAAACTGTTTTTGTGTCAGTCTGTTGGGGTATAGCCAAGCGGTAAGGCAACGGGTTTTGATCCCGTCATGCGTAGGTTCGAATCCTTCTACCCCAGCCAACAGACTAAAGGCTATGTAGCTCAGTTGGTTAGAGCACATCACTCATAATGATGGGGTCACTAGTTCGAATCTAGTCATAGCCACCAACTCGATATGTTGGGGTATAGCCAAGCGGTAAGGCAACGGGTTTTGATCCCGTCATGCGTAGGTTCGAATCCTTCTACCCCAGCCATCGATATATTTAGTAGTAAATTACAGTTAAGGCTATGTAGCTCAGTTGGTTAGAGCACATCACTCATAATGATGGGGTCACTAGTTCGAATCTAGTCATAGCCACCAACTCGATATGTTGGGGTATAGCCAAGCGGTAAGGCAACGGGTTTTGATCCCGTCATGCGTAGGTTCGAATCCTTCTACCCCAGCCATCTATTTAAATATTCTTCACAATACATCATATCTTTTCCTTATTTCATTGGATTTTGGCTCTCTTCATCCTATAATTAGCCTAAATTTATCCTCTTGATATATGGACAATACCCATGAAGAAATCAGCCCTTATTCTCTCCACCGCTTTATTAGCAAGCACTGCAAATGCTGACGTTCTTGGCGTGACCGCTGAAGCTGGATCTTACCTTATTAATGATGGTGAAGATTTTAACTCATATTTCGGCATCGCCCTTGAGCACCCAATCCCACTTATTCCAAACATTCGTTTACAACGCCAGTCATTAGAAAGTACCGATAGTAGCAACTCTTACGACGTACCTTTCAATGATTACACGCTCTATTACGAGCTTTTGGATGGATTAACATTAGTAAATTTGGATGTTGGTGCGACTTTTAGAAAAATTGATCATGACAACTCTGACATCGGCGGCACCTACCCACTACTGTACGTATCTGCTTTCTTTGACATTCCAGGCACCGTTTTATCCGTTGGCGCTGAAGTTAAGACTGGCGGTAACAGTGATGCAGATATTACTGACACGACATTTAAAGTGAAATTCCAGCCACTTGTCTTTGCTGGACTTGAGTTAGGTTATAGAACTATCAACGAAGACTTTAAATCTAACGGAAAAATTGAGCCAAAAGGTATATTCCTTGGCGCTTTCGTAGATTTCTAAGTATCTAAAATAAAAAAATCCCGCTGAGTTTGATGTAATTCAGCGGGATTTTTTTAGATTTAGAGATAGCTAAATCACTTTTGAAAAACCAATAACACCATCATCAGATAACTCCGCAACAATACTGTCACCCGTCACAAAATGCCCTGATAACAACTCATTAGCTAATGGATTTTCTATCCATTTCTGTATTGCTCGTTTTAATGGCCTAGCGCCATAAACCGGGTCATATCCAATCTCAGCCAATTGATCTGCTGCATCATCCGTCAAGCTCAAAGACATTCCCATCTCAGACAACCTATCATTGAGATGAGCAAGCTGAACTGTCGCAATACCTTTAATTTGAGACTTCATTAAAGGATGGAAGACAACAGTTTCATCAATACGATTAATAAACTCTGGTCGGAAGTGCATTCCTACGATCTCCATCACTTTCGCTTTAATCTCTTCATATTGATCAGCTGACTGGTATTCCTGAATTAAATCTGACCCTAAATTAGAGGTCATCACAATCACGGTATTTCTAAAATCAACCGTGCGACCTTGCCCATCAGTTAGTCGACCATCATCCAAAACCTGTAGCAGAATATTAAAGACATCTGGATGCGCTTTCTCGACCTCATCAAGCAGCAACACAGAGTATGGTCGACGCCTTACAGCTTCTGTTAAGTAACCACCCTCTTCGTAACCTACATAGCCTGGAGGCGCCCCAATCAAACGTGCGACCGAGTGCTTCTCCATAAATTCTGACATATCGATACGAACCATTGCCTGCTCGGTGTCAAAGAGAAATCTCGCAAGGGATTTACATAACTCAGTTTTACCCACACCTGTAGGCCCTAAAAATAAAAAAGAGCCATTTGGGCGATTCGGATCAGCCAAACCAGATCGAGAGCGACGAACTGCATTTGAGACCGCTAGGACCGCTTCATCCTGCCCCATAACAGATTCATGAAGCGCTTCTTCCATACGCAACAACTTATCACGCTCGCCTTCCAGCATTTTATCAACAGGAATACCTGTCCATCGAGAGACAACGGTGGCAATCTCTTCCTCAGTGACACGGCGTTTTAACAGCCGAGTTTCAGTAGTTTCTTCCGCCTTGCTCGCTTTTTCAATTTCTGCTTCCAGCATCGGAATAACGCCATATTGAAGCTCTGACATTTTGGCTAAATTTCCGCTACGGCGAGCCTCTTCCATTTCATGACGCACTGACTCTAACTCTTCTTTGAGTTTTTGCGCCCCTTGAACTGCCGCTTTTTCCGCATTCCAAATTTCTTCTAAATCCGAAAACTGTTTCTGCAGACTATCTATCTCTACACCCAACTCTTCTAGTCGTAACTTCGAAGCTTTATCTTTTTCTTTCTTTAAGGCTTCTTTTTCAATCTTCAATTGAATTAAGCGACGCTCCAGACGATCCATATCTTCGGGTTTAGAATCCATTTCCATGCGAATGCGACTGCCCGCTTCGTCAATAAGGTCAATAGCCTTATCCGGCAACTGTCGATCGGTTATATAACGCTGCGAGAGCTTCGCTGCTGCAATAATCGCGGAGTCAGTGATATCTACGCCATGGTGAACCTCATAACGCTCTTTTAAGCCCCGCAGAATAGCAATAGAGTCCAATACACTCGGCTCCTCTACCAACACTTTCTGAAAACGCCTTTCTAATGCCGCATCTTTTTCAATAAACTGACGATACTCATTCAACGTGGTGGCGCCAACACAATGCAGCTCACCACGAGCAAGCGCAGGCTTAAGCATGTTGCCAGCGTCCATTGATCCCTCTGATTTACCGGCCCCCACCATGGTATGAATTTCGTCAATAAACAAAATCACTTGCCCTTCTTGCTTTGCTAACTCATTAAGCAATGCTTTTAGGCGCTCTTCAAACTCACCACGGTATTTAGCACCCGCAATCAACGCGGACATATCAAGAGACAAGACACGCTTATTCTTCAAGCCTTCTGGCACTTCACCATTTATAATTCGTTGCGCCAAGCCCTCTACGATGGCTGTCTTACCCACACCTGGCTCACCAATTAGCACTGGATTATTTTTACGTCGACGTTGTAGCACCTGAATAGTGCGGCGAATTTCATCATCGCGCCCAATGACCGGATCAAGTTTGCCTTCTGCCGCCCTCGCTGTTAGATCAACTGTGTATTTGTCTAGCGCTTGGCGACTTTCCTCTGCATCTGGGTCATTTACAGAGTCACCACCACGAATACTATCAATAACAACCGCAATATCCGCTTTAGTAACACCACTGGCCTTGAGGCTCTTAGCAAGATCATCTTTGCCATCAAACATCGCCATCAAGACCAATTCGGAAGAAATATATTGATCTTTTCGCTTCTGTGCTTCTTTATCCGCTAAATTAAGCAACCGCCCCAATTCTGGAGACATTTGCACATTGCCATCATGGTCACTCACCTTTGGAAGGCGTGTCAGCAGCTCATTTAAGCTATCACGAAACTTGGCAACCGGAATTCCTGCTTGCTGTAAGATAGGTCGAGTGCTACCACCCTGTTGATCAAGCAAGGCCATCATTAAATGAAGTGGCTCAATGTAAGAGTGATCCTGCCCAAGTGCAACGGATTGGGCATCGGAAAGTGCTAACTGTAATTTACTGGTTAAACGATCTATACGCATAATCTGACATCCTTTCTAAACATAAGATGAAATATTCAATTAAGAGCTTAATAATTCCGAAAGCTAAATTTTCAAGAGAAGAGGTGTCATTTTTTTGACACCCGTCACTTTAATTGAAAGTATCTTATTCTTTTAGCCAAATAACAGATGCCATTCGCCCAGTCATTCCATCTCGCCGATAAGAGAAAAAGCGCTCTCTGTCTGTAAAAGTACAATAGTCACCGCCATATACTTGTTTAATGCCTGCGGATAACAGACGCTGGCGAGCCAGTAGATAAAGATCAGCAAGCCACTTTCCAGTTTGCTGCGAAGGCCTGAATGCTAGCGCGGCATTAGAGTCCACCAACATAAAAGCTTCTCTAACTTCATCACCTACTTCAAAAGCACTCGGCCCAATAGCAGGTCCTAACCAGGCCATCACGCCATCTTTTTCATCAAATTGAGCCAATGTTGATTCTAAAACGCCAGCACACAACCCACGCCAACCAGCATGGGCGACCGCCACCTGAGTTCCTGCCTGATCACAAAAAAACACTGGCAAACAATCCGCAGTGAGCACTGCACAAACTTGGTTAATAGTTCGAGATGTTGCAGCATCGGCACTTTCTAGCGGTCGATCACAGGGTAATTGAACAATATCTATGCCATGAACTTGATTTAACCAGGACGTAGAATCAGGCATATCAATACACGAAGCGAACAATTTGCGATTTTGATTCACAGCCGCAGGGTCATCTTGCACATGCAGGCCCAAGTTCAACCCATCAAAGGGCGCATTACTAACACCACCCATACGAGTCGACACATAAGCGCAAACCGACGCTGGCGCAGGCCAAGTCGGTAAAATATATGAATTAGGATGAGAAGCCATCAAAACCCTCGCAAATAAATAACAAAAAGGCAGCCCGAAGCTGCCTTTACAAAATGCATTATTCTATTAAAAATACTCAGAATCATTACTACCTGATTCCACCATATCTTTCTTTAATGCCTCTAGCAATTTCTGCATGTCTTCAGGCAAATCTATTTCCCATTGCATCCATTCACCAGTAATAGGGTGAGAAAGCTCTAGCTTTTTAGCATGAAGTGCTTGGCGGCGAAAATGACGCAGCTCATCCTGCAACTCAGGAGAGCAAGCTTTTGGCATTTTCAAACGGCCACCATACTGCGGGTCGCCAACCAATGGATACTGAATAAATGCCATATGAACTCGAATTTGGTGAGTGCGGCCAGTCTCAAGCTTTAAGCGAATATGAGTGTGATTTTTAAAGCGTTCAACCAGACGATAATGCGTTACAGCATCTTTACCATTGACAGGCTCTACTGCTTGTTTTTGGCGGTTATGTGGATGACGACCAATAGGCTCATCAACGACACCACCCCCAGTCATTACACCAATGGAAATCGCCTCATACTCACGCCCCATACTGCGCTCTTGTAACTGAGCAACCAGATCCGTTTGCGCCGCCAATGTTTTAGCAACCACCATTAAGCCTGTCGTCTCTTTATCTAAACGATGCACTATACCAGCTCGTGGAATGTGCGCAGTTTCTGGAGCATGATGAAGAATAGCATTCATCAAAGTACCATCTCGGTTCCCCACAGCAGGATGGACTACCAAGCCTGCAGGCTTATTAACAATCATAATGTCGTCATCTTCATAAACGACGTCAAGATCCATCTCTTGCGCCTCATGATCTTCTTGGGCCTCAATGACAATATCCAGAGACACAGTTTCACCACCAAACAACTTCTCTTTAGGCTTCGTGATTTTTCCGTCAACTTTTAAAACCCCTTCCTTGATCCATGACTGGATACGAGAACGGGAATAATCGCTAAACAACTCTGTTGCAATCTGATCAAACCGGCTTCCTCCCAAATCGAACGGAACTTGGGCTTCTTTTACTATTCGCTCTGCCATACAATGTACTTTAGTCTGTTGTTATCAGCTCAATAAATTTATCATTGAGCTAAATGTGAAAAAACGTGTAGCGCCTTGCTCTTCTTCATCTTTCGCAGTATAACGCTACAAAATGCCGATTGAGGCCAATCTACTACCATATCAAGGTTTTGATTATACATGGGATTTCATCACTCGTTGCTCCGATTCTCTGGAATAGTAAGTTTTTCTTTATTCATTGCAGCCTGTTCAAGTACTCAAGTACAAGAACCAGACCTGCCTGAGCGTGTTTATTACAATAAAGCGCAACAAGCATTAGAAGACAATCTTCCATCCACCGCGATAAAACACTTAAAAGATTTAGACTCTCGCTACCCGTTTGGTGAGTTCAGTACTCGTGCAGAACTGGACTTAATCTATGCCCAAATGGAAGCTGGCGATTTCATTTCAGCACACTCTACAACTGAGCGTTTTATCAAAAATCACCCCGAACATGATTCTATAGATTACGCCTATTACATGCGTGCTCTTTCAACCTACAAAGGCGCTGAAAGCTTTATGTCTCGCTACTTGGATTTAGACCCAAGCGAAAGGGATTCAAAAGAATTATCCAGAGCTTTTAGTGAACTTGCGGACTTTACATCGCGCTTCCCAAATAGCAAATATGCACCAGACGCAAAAGCACGCATGTTTCATTTACGCGAAATGGTTTCACGACATGAACTGAAAGTGGCTAACTACTACTTAAAAAGAAAGGCTCCTCTTTCAGCATTACGTAGAAGCCAAGAAGTGATTTTACACTACCCTAGCACCCGATCTGTCGAAGAAGCACTTGCTATCAGCATTCAGTCTTATATGGATTTGCAACAAACGGACTTGGCAAATACAAATCTAGCGGTGCTAAAACAAAACTTCCCTGAATCAAAGCATCTAGATGAGGAGGGTAAATTTATCCAACTCGAACTACCAAATGATGCAGACCCTAGTTTTCTATATTGGGTTACATTCGGTTTAATGGGCTAACATAAATAACCTAGATTATTTATTGGGTGGGAAGATAACTTCTTCCTGCCCACTTACCCAAACAGAATGTTTTTTCATAACGACGTCTTTGAATAGAGAACTATCTAAAAAACCTTTTAGCCACAGTTTAAGATGATGATACTGAGATTCATCAAAGCGTTTTTGATCTACCCCCGCAAACTGGCGAATAAATGGAAATATAGCAATATCAGCAACACTCACCTTTTCACCAAACAAAAAAGACCTATTCGCCAAGCGCTTGTCCAAGCGTTTTAAGAACACTTCGCCTTTTTTATGATAATAGCTTTGACTGCATTCAGGATAACGGTCTGCATATTTGTAGCGATCAAGCCACCCCTTAAATACATTATCGTTGTATCGAACCCACGCCATCATTTTACTTTTCTGCACACTTTCTTTTGGCCATATGCACTCTATATCTAACCTGCACTCTACGTTTGAAAGTGCCCAGAATATGATATCTAAGCTTTCCGGATAACGACTTCCTTCAACATCAATCAGTTGAGGAACACTAGAGCGGCCACCGAGCGACAGCAAAGTCTGCGGCTTAAATTTTAGATCTACCTCTCTTAAATATACATGCAACCCCAAAAATGAGATGGTATATCTTGCTCGGATTGCATAAGGGCAACGCCTAAATGAATATAAAACAGGGAGCAAACCCTCCTCCTATAAAGTCTATAGCTAAAATTAAAAACATAAAAAAGCCATGTCGCCAACACACTAAGAAACTAAAATACAGCGTAATGGACACATGGCTTTTTAAATATAACCAAGCTAATTATACAATAGTTACATTTTCAGCTTGAGGGCCTTTTTGGCCTTGAGTCACTTCAAAAGTAACACTTTGGCCTTCTTGCAAAGTACGACGCCCATTACCATTTATCGCACGAAAGTGAACAAAAACATCTGCACCACCTTCACGCTCAATAAAACCAAACCCTTTCTCGTCATTAAACCACTTAACAATTCCTGAAACTAACTGATCAGACATAACAACCTCATTTTATGCTGCTCTTAAACGAGCAATCTTTTTAACTAAATTAAAACGCTATCAATCTTAAAAAAACACAATATGTAGCCAATTAAGAAGTACATTAGCACTAATAAATATAGCCACTTCTTGATAATAAGTTGTTAGAAATAAAATAGAAAGTATATATAAGCTGAGATTTTTGAAACGCCCACAAATCTAGTAGGCCAAACAAAAATAGACACAGCACATTAATCAACACAACAAGAAAAGCACCAAAAAAGACCACACATAGAACAAACCTTAAAAAAAAGCACCAAAAAAACGCAACATGGAATGCATCTTGCTTAAAAACACCAAAATAATAAAGAAACCCTCCATTCTCTATAAAATAAGCCCTAAACAAGAGCAACAAGAGGAGATGGAGAACCATATAAGTGCAAAAACAACAGGAGTCGCTCTGTGTCACCCACAAATAGTGCAGTTGAAATACTCGTATCCAGCTCAAACACGCTTTTCATCCTACTTGGAGCCGTGATGGTATTTGCCATGCATGCCGGCTTCGCCTTTCTTGAAGTAGGAACAGTACGCCACAAGAACCAAGTTAATGCGCTAGTAAAAATCATGACAGATTTTGCCATATCTGCGCTTGTCTATTTTTTTGTTGGGTATCAAATCGCTTATGGCATTACTTTTTTTGATAGCGCAGCCGTTTTATCTCAAAACAATGGATACAGCCTAGTTAAATTCTTCTTTTTAATGACATTTGCCGCCGCCATTCCAGCAATCATCTCTGGTGGCGTTGCTGAACGAGCTAAGTTCTACCCTATGCTGGTATCATCCGCCATTATAGTTGGTGTTGCGTACCCATTCTTTGAAGGCATTGTCTGGAATGGCAACTATGGCTTTCAGGATCTATTAGAAACTCACTTTGGCGCCCCCTTTCATGATTTTGCGGGCTCCGTTGTTGTTCATGCATTTGGGGGCTGGGTCGCTCTTACAGCTATTGTTTTATTAGGAACGCGACGTGGTCGATTCAAACAAGGAAAACTTGTTGCCTTTGCCCCTTCAAACATTCCATTTCTTGCTCTAGGCGCTTGGATACTCTGTATTGGCTGGTTTGGTTTTAATGTTATGTCAGCGCAAACGCTAGAAGGCATCAGTGGACTCGTCGCCGTAAACTCTTTAATGGCGATGGTTGGCGGCATTATTACCGCAATGATATTTGGTAAAAACGACCCAGGCTTCATTCACAACGGCCCACTAGCCGGTCTTGTGGCTATCTGCGCAGGGTCAGACATAATGCATCCAATAGGAGCGCTAGCAACAGGCGCATTTGCTGGCGCGATATTCACCCTGCTATTCACCTATGTTCAGCAAAATTTAAAAAATACAGATGATGTACTCGGTGTTTGGCCATTACATGGGGTTTGTGGGGCATGGGGTGGGATCGCAGCAGGTATATTTGGGTCTGAATCGTTTGGCGGTCTAGGCGGTGTTAGCTTTCTTTCACAACTAGTCGGAAGTATTGCCGGTATTGCCGTTGCGACCATAAGTGGTTTTACTGTTTATAGCGCAATTAAAGTCATTAGCGGATTGCGACTAAATGAAGAAGATGAATTTAATGGCGCAGATTTATCTATCCATAAAATAGGTTCGATAGGTAAAGAATAAAACTCTATTGTATTCAGCCAATCTGAAATAGCTCTTCTTGTCACAAAACAAGAGGAGCTCTTTTTTAATTCATAATAGAGCCCACTATGAGTACAATCCCCATAATAAAGATTTACTTAGGCAAAAAAACACATGATTATTTGGCTGTTAACACACAGTGAAGAGCTCAAAAAGAAAACGGGTACGGGCAAATTAGTGGAAGAAATAATGGGCTCCGATTGCAAAGTCATAACTTGGTCTCGAGTTGACCCTAGCCAAGACATAGTTAACTTATCACCTGATAATAGTTTGCTTATCTATCCAAATAACAATGTAGACTCAGCACCAAGCAACACAAAACTGCTCAATATAGAGAACATTATTGTCATTGACGGCACTTGGCAGCAAGCACGAAAAATGTACAATCAATCCCCATATCTAAAAAAATTTACACACTATGAAATCAAAGACATAAAGTCAGTTTACAGCAAACGCAGAAATCAAAAGACAACAGGCCTGTGTACTGCGGAAGTGGCTATTCATCTATTAAATGAATATAACCACCCGTTAGCGCCTATCTTACAAAGTAGATTCACAGAATTTAATCAGTAACACAAACTCGAATTTCACCTATAGAATCCACCCAAGCAGTCATTTCATCACCCGAAGTAACTGCACCAACATTTTCGGGCGTACCTGTCATAATTAAATCACCAGGTCGCAACTCAAATACCTCTGATAATTTACAGATAACTTCTTCAATAGACCAAGTAAGATTGGAAATGTGACTAATTTGCTTCAAGTCACCATTCACTTTTAAACCAATTTCTGCATTCAATATTTGCTTGGTAAGCTGATCTGTTTTCAGGAGGATTGGGCTGATTGGCGCGGATTCATCAAAGGACTTTCCAACCTCCCATGGACGGCCTTTCTTCTTAGCTTGCGCCTGAAGATCCCGCCGAGTCATATCCAAACCAACAGCGTAGCCAAGAACAGCCTCACTAGCTTGTCCTAGCGTTAGATTACGCCCTCCTTTACCAATCGCCACAACAAGTTCAACTTCATACTCAAACTGCTTAGAAGCCATTGGGTAACGAATAGACAACGTATCTGAAAAGCTAACAGGCACAACATTAGAAGCGTCTTTAGCAAAGAAAAATGGCGGATCTCTTTCAGGGTCATCACCCATTTCTTTCGAGTGCTCAGCATAATTCCGACCAACACAGTAAACTCGTCCTACAGGGAAGCACTCATCACTTTCAACTATCGGCAAAACCACTCGTTTTTGCTCTGGTACAATATGCTTCACAAATACCTCAATATTCTCATTAATAGACGATTTAGAAATGTCCCGACTTTAGCCAAATAAAGCAGCTCGATTCTACACTCCATTGATTTGACAAAAATTCTGGCTCACGAAACCACATGCCAGATGATAATAGACGCTCACCGTAACTAGCCTGACCTGAGATAACAAATAATTCAACAGAACTAGGTAAGTCTAATTCACTTAATAAATTGTCACCATTTTGAATCCTAACAAGCCACACACACTCCATACCAAACATATACAGCGGCAAGATTTCGGACTTATTAGATGACCAGATTTTAGGGGTAGTTATAGATACTTGATTTAAATCGGACGACTGAAACTGATGTAACTTGACGAGCAACAAGCACCCATTTTCACTATGAGGAGCATGACTAGTACCGGGAGGGTTTCTAAAGTAACTTCCCGCCTTGAAGTCACCTTGTTGGTCAGAAAAAACACCTGATAACACCAATATTTCTTCACCCAGAGGGTGTGGATGAGGACGAAAAACTGATCCAGCCTTGTACTGCACAAGGCTAGTTGCATGACCCCGTTCAGCCCCCTCCCTAGCCAATGGCTTTCTAAAAACACCAGGCATGGGACTTGCTACCCAATCAAGTTTATTTGTATCGATCAATACAGCTTGGGTAAAGTCCATATTAAGCATAAAAACCGCCAATCACAGGAAAACTTCAGTGTAACGGTTTGGTCAAATAACAATCAAGTATTTGTAATATTAAGAATAAAAGCTTTCAAAATAAAAAAAGCACTTGATGTTTCCATCAAGTGCCAAAATGTTCCAACAATCTGCCTACAAGAGAAGAAATATGGAACCTTGAATGATCATACTTAACGTAAGGCTCCCACCTTATTATTAGCTAGGAGCCTTAGAGTAAATAAAATCATCTAGAAGAGGATCTTAGAAACCGTAGTAAACACCAACAGCTGTTTGTGTGTCTGCATCAGCAGTAGAGCTAGCTTCAATGCTAGCCACTTCGCCGTATACATAAACATTTGATGCTAGACTGTATGTTACGCCAGCACCAAACTCGTTGTAATCATCGCCAGAATCTGGAGAGATTACTTGCGCAGAGGCATAAACATCACCAGCGCCGTAGCCGTAACGTGCAGCTAGACCCATGGTATCTTCTACATCTTTAGTAGTTTCAAATTTTGCACTTACGTTCAAAGCTGGCATCACTTGATAACCAACATTCAAACCGATAGTGTTTTCATCATCAGCTTGATCATTTTCAAGAGAATCGTAACCTAGAGCAACAGTCAAAGCGTCAACACTGTATTTACCTACAAGTGTAACTGCAGTGCCATCATTTGTGTTATCAGTACCTTTAACTTGTGCAGAAGCCTGAAGCTCTAGACCACCAAAAGAAGGAGAGAAGTAAGCGATAGTGTCGCCTTCAGTTGTAGTGGTGTTAGAATTAAACTCTAGGTTCTCAAACTGATCTACAGAATCTTGAATGGCATTGTTGTAGATAGAATCAAAAGAACCTACTTGAACCTTACCGAAGTTACCTTTCAAACCAACGAAAGCTTGATCAAGATTAACTGTTACATCTTTCTTTTTTTCATCAGCATCAGCTTCAAGCTCGTACTTGAAGAAAGCAGTCAAATCTTCATTGATTGTTGTTTCGCCCTTGAAACCAAAGGTCGAACCATTGTCTTCAAAGTCAGAACCATTATCATTGTCGGTGTATGCGTATTGGATGTTACCGTAAACGTCTACTGTAGAACCTTCAGCAGCATGAACAGATACAGCAGCAAAAGCAGCGCTAGATACTGCGATAGCAATAATCGATTTTTTCATTCTCGTTTCCCTTTAAAATATATAGCTTTCTTGTAGGCGCTTGAACATTGCAAGCAACAGTCAATTAATCTAAAGATTTCGCAGAAATTCACAAGTAGATGCATCATGCATGCACAAACAATTCATCCTGAGTGCTGTTTATATGAAATAAGTCACAAATAAAGGACAAAAAAACAAAGGACAATCAGCTCGATTAAAAAAATACCTATAATCAATAGGTTAATAAAAACCCCATCTTCGTATCGAAAATAATGTGCATATAAAAATAACAAAGTGTGAAAGATTAAACGTGAAATAAGATTTAATCTACAGAAAAGCACACTGGAAGGAGAAGAAAGAACTTAAAAGAGCAGCAGTACGGAGGAATCAGAAAAACAATTAAGAATCAGAGACGTGATGAAAACCATAGAATCTAAAGTAGGATTCATAGAGAATGCATATAATAAACATCTTAGCAATTGAGCTAATTATATGTAGTGGAGTCTATTTAAGGAGAAGTTCTTGGAAAAATTTCCGCTGCATCCTTGCAGCTATGCCTCTTCCTGAAAGAAGACAGAGCCTCCATCCTAGAGGCATGGACAATTCCTTTGCCCTCTGTCTAAATATTACACTATCCTGACTATTTGGATTGTGCAAGAAATATTTTCATTTTTTAAATTTAATCCATCATTACCGAATAAGCTACCACATCAAATCGTCTGGGATCTGGAAGTCTGCATACGGGTCATCATCTAGACTTTCGGTACGGTTATTACACACTAAGACATAAGAAGGGTCACGCTCAGTTATTTTCACTGCAACAGGCTCTGCAATAAGCTCATATGCTTCATCAAGCTTTACTATCGCCAAACGACCGTAGCTTAAGTCATTATGCATAGATTGACTAACATACAATTTCTTAACTTTTTTATTATCTGTAAAATGATAAGAAATATCACCGCTTTCTTTTTTTATACGGTTTTGCTCTATCATCTGTCTAATTTGTCCATGAACAGCCTTTTCTTCTATAAGCTTTTGACGCTCTAGATTTAATTGCTTATCTTTTTCTGCTTTCTCATCACGCTGACGCTTTAACACCTCTTGCCGATCATCCATGTCAGTTGGCGCAGCCTTTCCCTTTTTTACCTTTTGCTTATGCTGTAAAGATTCTGCTTTTAGCTTTTTTACCTTTTTTTTATCTACAAGCCCAACACCTAATAATTGCTCCTGCAGTGATTTCGCAGCCATTGAATATTTCCCCTTATACAAACAATTATTTCTATTTTGCTATGAAGCATTAAAGGAGCTAATAAAAAAATTAATACCTTTAAAGCCATACAAACAACAAAAACAAAAAAAGCGACTATAAAGTCGCTTTTTAGCATTCGCACTGCTGAGTAAAACCTCAGCAACGTTAACTCTTAATTAAAGAGGAGTAACGTTTTGAGCTTCTGGGCCTTTTTTGCCTTGAGCTACTTGGAATTCAACTTTTTGGCCTTCAGCCAAAGTTTTGAAACCAGAAGTGTTGATTGCAGAGAAGTGAACAAAAACATCAGGACCAGAATCCTGAGTGATGAAACCGAAACCTTTAGTTTCGTTGAAAAATTTTACTGTACCAGTTACTACGTCAGACATGTCTGTTTATCCTGTAGGTTAAGTTAATTTATACGTAAGCGTAAATCGCTTCCGTTATAGTGCTAAAAAAACTCGGTATTACTTATGACTTAACAGGACCGAACATACATGACGTAATATTCGCAACTCTGGACATAAATATTGCCAACTCTTTTAAACGAAACTGATTGTAGTCCGCTTTCAAGCACTGGGTCAATCAAGTTTTAAAAAAAAATTACAACACTTGACGATATAAGCATCAGAATAAAGATAAAAAAATCATATCTATATGTATTTAAAGGATTTTATTTATTTTCAAACCTTAAAAATAAAATAGAAAATACCATATTTTTTCTCAGAAACACCTACCTTTCATAAGTTTCATAAAGATGCTATGCGTGAATGTAAAGTCCGAAAGGAGGGAAATACACCCATTGGAGGCGAAACTAATTCTTTTTATACCCATAAAACACATTACAGACCTGAAGAATCAGCAAAAAATTTATTAGATAGTGAAGGCGCATACAGTTAAATCCTCACAATCTTCTCCTGCATGAACGACTATAGATTCAATTGATTTCCACTACTCTCTAGGTATTACGCAAAAAAACAGCTGCATTACAAGACAACAACTTACCTAAAGAGTATTAATATTTGATTCACCTTCAGCTTGCGAAACAGACAACAGAAAATCGGATAAAAGGCACTTTAAACCCTCACATCCATCTTTAACGAATCAAAAAAATCTTTATGCTGACTCATTCCATCTTAACACTAAATTCGCACAGACCGTCGAAGGATGAGACTGGCGCAAGCGGAGCAAATGGCTAAGCGAGTGCTGCGAGGCTTATTGCTAACCCAGATGACTTTGCATTTCTTTAAGACAAAAAAAAAGCCCTGACAGCATAGCTATCAGGGCCTTGTTAATATAAAGCTTGATGATACTTCCCCTATTGCGGGACGATCTACTCTTACATGCCTGTCTGTTATAAAGAGCCCCACTAGTGGGAGAGAGTGTTTTGATGTTCTTAAACGAAAAAACCCCGACCTGCTGAGCAGGACGGGGCTTCTCTTAATATAAAGCTTGACGACGACCTACTCTCACATGGGATCTCCCACACTACCATCGGCGATGGCACTTTTCACTTCTGAGTTCGGGATGGGATCAGGTGGTTCAACGCCTCTATGATCGTCAAGCAATTCGTTTTGCGTTTGTTTTGAGCTATGCGTTGATTGCATTGTCTTTCGACTTGTCTCAAAACACGCGAATACGTGCTTGGATCTTTAACAATTCTGTTTTGAAATAACAATAATCAAGTATCAAACCGATGTTTTCATCGTAATTCTATGTGTCTTAAAACCACTTTGGTGTTATATGGTCAAGCCTCACGAGCAATTAGTATTGGTTAGCTCAATGCCTCACAGCACTTACACACCCAACCTATCAACGT
>NZ_QPJQ01000048.1 GCF_003337275.1 Marinomonas foliarum
CATTGAATAGTCACGCTGTGTGCGCTTAATACACTTGATACCTGATGTCGCCATAAAGAAGTCCTCTTTATGTCAACGTATTTTAGGATGGGACAATATGAATTAAAAAGCCAAACATCATGTTTGGCTTTTTTGTTTTTATCATAGATTAATTTTTATCTTCTATTAAATCTTCTTGTTTTTCAGCTTCAATAACCCGTTCGAAAAATCCCTCTGTTTTTAAAATTATGTTTTTATCATTTCCAGAAGCATCTCTTTTAGCTCGTTTGATTAAAAAGAGGGCTGCTTTTTCTTTTCCTTGGCTAAAATCCAAAAGCGCTTTGTAATGTAATGCCATCGGAATGTTATTTATTGATTTATAGTATTGAATATTAGCTCGCCAAATTAGTCTCTGTTCATAGAGATACCCCGAATGAATATTAGCTGGCTTTGACTGTGTGAGTTGCGAATTCAGCATAGAGAACAATATGTCATTAGGAGCTAAGGCCAATCTATTCTGAATGATTTCGAGCCCTGTTTCTTTTTTGTTTGCCTGTGTGTAGCTAAGTGCTTCAAGATAATCAGAAAACGCATTGGTTTTTTCTAATTTATTCAAAAATACAAGAGCGCGCTCTGGCGACTGTATCAAATATGAAAACAATGCTTTAGCAAAGTTTTGTGCATCAATATGTTGGATGTTTTGGTCGAGATAGGCATATGGATTATCTTCAATGCCCGCTCTATAAGCGAGTAGGCTGGCGCGAAAATATTCGAAATCGCTGCTTGTCATTTGGCTTAAGATGGTTTCTCTTGCGTCTGTATTGAAAGAGTCCGAAAGTCTTGTGTTTGGTGATGGGTGCGTGGAGAGGAATTCTAGTTTTGGACGACCTAGTGCTTTTTTAAAAAATGCTTGGAATAACTTAGACATACCTTCGGGTGCTAATCCAGCATTGTCTAAATATTCCTGTCCACGTCTATCTGCTTCTTGTTCTTGGTTACGGCTATAAGTTAAAGTATTTTCTGCTTGGTTAGCAATGCCTCCTAGCCACAGCGCTGTTGTAGCATCGGAGCCGGCTCCGGCTAAAGCCGCAGCAAGGCCTGCTCCTAACATTGCCAATGTTTTCTGTAACTCTTGCCCAGAGTTTTTTTGCTGACGCTCATAATGTCTTAACTCTAAGTGTGCAACTTCGTGGGCGAGAAGGCCAAGTAACATATCTTCGCTGGTTATCATTTCCATAATATCTGAATAGATAAAAAGGTGGTTTCCTGGGATAACGAAAGCGTTACTTTGAGAGCTATTTAATAGCGTCATTTCAATGGTGGTGTTGTACAAATTAGTTTGTGGCAGTAAGCGTGAAAGCGTATCTTTCAAGTAATTATAAGCTGGCGGAAAATCGATAAGTGCGCGGCTACCATTGAGCTTTCGAAACCAGTACTGTCCCAGAATATAAGAGGGATTTGATAACGTTCTTTCGTCTTTGCTTGCTTCCAAATCAGGGATGCTTGCCTGAGTCATGCTAGATAAAGTACTTGTAAAAACAATGGCTAAGATAGCAAAGCTTGTTGTAACGTTTTGAAATAGTCTCATAATACGGCTAATGCAATTGTTGGAAAATTAGAAAATGACGGACAATCTAGAGAATCAGTATGACGTAATCTTAGACGCAAGAGAAGATCGTTGTCCCATGCCTTTACTCAAAGCCAAGATGGCGCTAAGCAAAATGTCTAAGGGTGAATGTCTCTGTGTCACAACGTGTGATGCAGGCTCTTTGAAAGACATTCCTCAATACGTAGCTCTGGTTGGTTATTCTTTACTGTCCACTTTAGAAGACAGTAATGTATATACCTTTATGATTCAAAAAAATTGAAATGGATCTGATATGTTTAAAATTGTAGACACGCTAATTAAGCGATATTTCTCGAACGAAGAGGTAGTGGTCTTTCTACTTTTACTAATTTCTACCGTGTGTGTACTAGCTTTCTGGGGTGGGATTTTTGCACCTATTTTAATCGCGATTGTTTTAGCCTTCTTATTGCAGGGTGTTGTTGAGCGATTACAGCGACTCGGTCTTGGTCATATTAGCTCTGTATTTATTGTTTTTTTTACATTTTTAACTGCATGCAGTGTATTTATTGGTGTCATGGTGCCAATCGTTTGGCGTCAAGCGGTGCGATTGGTTCAGGATGCACCAAGAATGTTTACTGTTATTCGTAATGAGGTGCAGCAATTTGCAGAAGGACACAGTGAGTTAGTTAGTCAATCTGCGATAGATGAAATAACAAACTCTCTAGCTAATGAGTCTACGAATCTTGGCCAATGGCTTGTATCATTCTCTATCTCAAGTATTCCTTCTCTGTTTGCTGTGGTGATATATGTTGTTCTCGTGCCCTTGGTGATGTTTTTTCTCCTAAAGGACCAAGAACGAATCTCTAGTTATTTGACATCTTGGTTGCCAAAAGAAAGAAGAATGATGCGCAATATTGCTCATGAGATGAATGATCAAATAGCGAATTATATACGCGGTAAATTTATCGAGATGTTTGTTGTTGGTATTATCACTTACGTCGTTTTTTTGCTTTTTGGTTTGAAGTACGCTGAGTTATTGGCTTTGTTGGTCGGTTTGTCTGTCTTAATTCCTTATATCGGTGCGGCAGCAGTGACTATTCCTGTGGTATTGGTGGCTTTTTATCAATATGGCACACAGAGTGAATTTATCTATGTGGTTGTGGCCTACTTAATTGTTCAGGCGCTGGATGGCAATGTATTGGTGCCACTGCTGTTTTCTGAGGCAGTAAATTTACATCCTCTAGCTATCATTGTAGCGGTACTATTTTTCGGTGGTATTTGGGGGTTCTGGGGGATCTTTTTTGCGATCCCGTTAGCGACCTTAGTGAAAGCAATTATCAATGCTTGGCCAAGCCAAGAGCAGCTGTCCTCTTAGTTTGTGTAAGTTCTGAATTTTAGTCCCGCTACTACATTGGTAGGCGGGACTTTTTTATGCCTACATATTTATTTTATGCTCAAGTATTAGCCATTTACAGAAGCCAGTAAAATGCTAAACGGAGGAAGTACTATCGTATTTCCATCAACATAGCCACTGTGTATAGCTTCTGGCAACGTGAGAGGCGATACATTGAGCTCGTCCGGCAAGATGATATCTTGGCCTGAAGTATTAATAGCCACGTAAATACGTTTGCCTTCGTAGCTACGGGTAAAGGTCAGGGTTGTTTCATCGTTGTATAAAAATTCGATATCGCCATGGCGCAGCTCTGGATGACTTCGTCTTATATGTAGAAAATCACGATAGGCATGCAACACAGAGTGGCGATTACCTTCCTGCTCACTTACTGCCATTGCAAGTTGCGATTCAGAAATAGGTAGCCAAGGTTCATCGGATTGAGTAAACCCTCCTAAAGATTCATTCTTCCATGGAATAGGCGTTCTACAACCATCCCTGCCTTTAAATTCTGGCCAGAAATTAATGCCGAATGGGTCAACTAGTTGTTCAAAGGTCAAATCAGCTTCTGGTAGGCCGAGTTCTTCGCCTTGATATAGACAAACACTGCCACGTAAGCTTAATAGCATCGCCATATAAATTTTGCTTTTGGCTACTGTGTCGTGGTTGTTACCCCAGCGAGTTACTACGCGCTCAACATCATGATTGCCAATTGACCAGCATGGCCAACCATCACCTAATCCTGCCTCTATTGTTTCCATGGTATTGCGAATGTGTGTCATAGAAGAATCATGAGTGAGTAGGTCGAATGAATAGCACATGTGTAGTTTGTCTTTGCCTTGGGTATAAGCAGCCATGGTTTCTAGGGCAAAATCACAGCCGACTTCGCCTACTGTGGTGGTGTCTGGGTATTGATCGAGCAAATGGCGTAAACGTTGTAAAAAGGCAATGTTTTCGGGTCTGGATTTGTCATACAGGTGAAGCTGATAAGCATATGGGTTATCGAGTCTAACCCCAATACTGCCTTCGACTACTTCTTCCTTTGGCGGGTTATTTCTAAGTTCTACGTCATGATAATAATAATTAGCAGTGTCTAATCGAAAACCGTCTACCCCTCGTTTTAGCCAAAATTCTACGGTTTCCAGTAAGGCGTCAACTACGGCAGGGTTGTGAAAGTTCAAATCTGGCTGACTGTCTAAAAAGTTGTGCAAATAATATTGTCGACGACGACTATCCCAGTGCCAGGCTGGGCCGCCAAAGACAGATAACCAATTGTTAGGAACTGTGCCATCTGGTTTGGCGTCAGCCCAGATATACCAGTCAGCTTTGTTATTATCGTGACTACTGCGTGATTCAACAAACCAAGGGTGTTGATCCGAACTATGGTTCAGTACTTGGTCAATCATGACTTTAATACCGTGATGATGAGCGGATGCTACCAGTTTATCAAAATCAGACAAATTGCCGAAAATAGGGTCAACTCCACAGTAATCAGATACATCGTAACCAAAGTCTTTCATGGGAGAGGTAAAGAAAGGAGACAACCAAATAGCATCCACTCCGAGAGAGGCAATATAGCCCATTTTCGCCGTTATACCGGGAAGGTCTCCAATGCCGTCGTTATTGGAGTCAAAAAAACTACGGGGATAAACCTGATATATTACTGCGCCACGCCACCATTCTTGATTATTCATCATGATTGTTCTCTCTGAATATAGGGATGTTTTAGTCTAAGCGTTAACAGAATTTATTAGATTTATAGAGGATTGGTTCCATTCTCTGTCGTGCTTTTTTTCATTAATTCCAGCATACTCAAACATTATTAGTTATGCATAATTTTTTTATTGTCTTGGTTGATAATAATCTTATTTGTATCCCTTGGAGACATGATGTTTTCTGAAAAATCTCGCCCTGTGGCTTGGCCTTTATTCTTTTTTTACTTTTTCTTCTGTGCGGTTGTAGGCGTCATGATGCCTTATATTTCGATGTACTATAAATCGATAGGTTTAACCGCCTCTGAAATTGGTCGTTTGATGTCCACGTTTACTTTATCTGGTATTTTGGTTCCGCATTTTTGGGGATGGCTGACAGCGAAAGTTGGCTTGCCAAAACGTACGCTGCAATTAGGTATTTTAGGCTGTTTCATTGCTGTGATTCCCTTTAATTGGAGTGATCAGTTTGAAACCTTATGGTTACTTACTTGTACTATGGCGCTGTTTTATTCCGCTCTTATACCAATGACTGACTCGTTAACTGTGAGAAGTATTCGCCAATTAGATGTTCCTTATACGCGTCTAAGAGCAGGTGGTTCGATTGGCTATGTTTTTGCGGTTACCAGTGCTGGTTTTTTAATTGGAAAATTTGGCACTGCTGTGGTGATTCCAACGATGTGTGTTTTTATGGCACTTGCCGTGGTCACTTCTTTCTTCTTAAAAGAACAGGCTTATGAGGTTCACCAGCAAAAATCGACGACGTCTTTTTTCTCTTTAGTGAAACACCCTGAGTCGATGCTGTTTTTTGTTTTGGCTTTTTTGGCCTTTATGTCCCATGCGCCTTTCAATGTGTTTTTTGCGGTGCACTTATCCAACTTTGGCTATAGCGGTGAGCATATAGGACTACTGATGGCATTGGGTGTCGTCATTGAGATTTTCTTGTTCTTATTCTTTGGCAATACCATTAAGCGCTTTGATGTGGTTCATGTGATTACGCTATGTTTTGTGTGCGGTATTGTTCGTTGGCTGCTAATTGGCTGGTTTGCCTCTGTCGCATGGGTACTTATTCTAACTCAGCTGTTGCATTGCGTAACCTTTGCTTTGTTTCACATGGTATCGATTGAACAAATACGACGCCTTTTTCCTGAACGTTTCGCTGGTCAAGGGCAAGCTATGTATAGCGCTTTTGCGATTGGCTTAGGTGGCGGACTTGGTATGGTAATTACAGGGTATCTGTGGGAGTGGCTAGGCGGTGCTTGGGTTTTCACCTTAGCGGCGTGCGTAAGCGCCTTAGCACTGACCATTCTGGTTATTAGTCAACGGCGTTAAAGTATTTACAAGCTGGTGCCATCGCTCTTTAGTAACTCAATAAAAGCGATGGCTGCACGGCTGAGCGTTCGTTGTTTGTGATGTATCACGCCAAGCTTTCTTTCGACGTTCAAATCTGGCAAGTTCAAGACGACCAACCTATCATCGACTAATGTCGATGGAAGCAGGGACCATCCCCAGCCAATGTTTACCAGCATTGCTAATGTTTCTAAATTATTGGTATTCATTCGTACTTGAGGTTTTAGTCCTTGTTTGCCAAAAGCTTGCTCGGCTATTTGTCTAGTGAAGGTGTTCTTATTAGGTAATACGCAAGCGTGCTGGGCTAATTCAATTAAGCTGACATTGTTATAATGCGCGAGAGGGTGGTCTTTACTAACCACACAAGTCAAGGGATCGGACCAAATAGGCAAAGATTCAATAAGCGGGTTTTCTTTATTGGACAACGTAATTATTCCCAGTTCAGCTCGTCCTTTTAAAACATCTTGGTAAGCTTCTTCTGATTGAACAAATTCAATTTCCAAATGTGCACTGGGAAAATCTTCTTGGAAACGTTTTAGTGATTTAGGTAAGCGATGTAAGCCAATATGATGACCAGTTGATATTCGTAATTCACCACTTACATCTTGCATCTGTAATGTCATGCTGCGTTTTATGTCTTGTAGGTCTTCCGCCATTTTTCGCGCTTTAGGCAGCAAGCGAATACCGGCTTCGGTTAATTGCACTTGTCGTCCAATACGATCAAAAAGTTTTACGCCAAGGCTGTTTTCAAGGGAGGCGACACGTTTACTAATGGCTGGTTGTGTAACGAAAAGTTGGTCACCCGCTTCTGAAAAAGAACCGGTTTCAGCAACTTTTATAAAAGTAAGTAACTCTGCAATATCTATCATTCCAAAAAATTATCCAAAACATGAAAAATATGAATTTGAGTAATTTAAGCCAAAGTTTTAGGATAGCGCAATAGATTTCTGAGGAGAGAACTTATGTCAGCGAAAACCCTTTATGACAAGTTGTGGGATAGCCACCTTGTTCAGCAACGAGATGACGGCAGCGCATTGATTTATATCGATTTGCAGTTGCTACATGAAGTGACATCACCACAAGCATTTGAAGGGCTTCGATTGGCAGGGCGCAAGCCTTGGCGTGTGTCTTCAAGTTTAGCAACACCAGACCATAATGTACCTACGACTAAGAAAGAACGTATTTCTGGTGTAGATGGTATTGAAGATCCAGTTTCTAAAATCCAAGTAACGACTTTGGATGATAACTGTAACGAATTCGGTATTACTGAATTTAATATGAAAGACATTCGCCAAGGAATCGTGCATGTTGTTGGGCCAGAGCAGGGTGCAACGCTTCCGGGTATGACGGTTGTGTGTGGTGATTCCCATACATCGACTCATGGTGCTTTTGGTGCTTTGGCACATGGTATTGGGACCTCTGAAGTTGAGCATGTATTAGCGACTCAGTGTTTGGTGCAGAAGAAAAGCCGCAACATGTTGGTTCGTGTTGATGGTGAATTGTCACCATGGGTCTCTGCTAAAGACGTTGTCTTAGCGATTATAGGTGCAATTGGCACCGCTGGTGGTACAGGTTACGCCATTGAGTTTGGCGGAACAGGCATCCAATCTTTGTCTATGGAAGGCCGTATGACGGTCTGTAACATGGCCATTGAAGCAGGCGCACGTGTTGGTTTGATTGCAGTAGATGATACGACTATTGAATACGTTAAAGGTCGTCCTTATGCGCCAAAAGGCGAGCATTGGGATATGGCGGTAGAAGCATGGAAAGACCTTGTGTCTGACAAAGACGCGCAATTTGACGAAGTGGTTGTGATTAAATCGGAAGATATCAAACCACAAGTTACTTGGGGGACCTCGCCAGAAATGGTTATTGCTATTGATGAGCCGATTCCTCGTGCAGAAGACCAGAAAGACCCGGTGAAGAAAGAAGGTTATGCACGCGCTTGGAAATACATGGGCCTTGAAGGCAAAACCATGCTTTCTGATGTTGTGCTAGATCGAGTTTTTATTGGCTCTTGTACCAACTCACGCATTGAAGACTTACGTATTGCAGCGCAAGTGGTTAAAGGCCGTAAAGTCGCGTCAACTCTTAAGCAGGCAATCGTCGTTCCTGGTTCTGGCTTGGTAAAAGCGCAAGCTGAAAAAGAGGGCTTGCACGAGATTTTCGAAGCCGCTGGATTAGAATGGCGTGAGCCTGGTTGCTCTATGTGTTTGGCAATGAACGCTGACAAACTTGGTGCTGGGGAACATTGTGCGTCAACTTCAAATCGCAACTTTGAAGGTCGCCAAGGTTTTGGGGGTCGTACGCATTTGGTGAGCCCTGCTATGGCAGCGGCTGCAGCGATTGCTGGCCATTTTGTTGATGTTAATGAGTTTGTTAAACACTAGGAGAACAGTATGCGTCCTTTTACTAAACATACAGGTCTAGCCGCTCCTTTGGATTTGGCGAACGTTGATACTGATATGATCATCCCAAAACAGTTCTTGAAATCCATCAAGCGTACTGGTTTTGGTAAAAATTTATTTGATGAACTGCGTTATGAAGACGAAGGTCAACCAGACCAAGAATGTGATGGTCGTCCTATTCGTCAGGATTTTGTTTTAAACCAAGATCGTTACAAAGGCGCGAGTGTTTTATTAGCGCGTCAGAACTTTGGTTGTGGTTCTAGCCGTGAGCACGCGCCTTGGGCATTAGATGATTACGGTTTCCGCGCGATTATTGCACCAAGCTTTGCCGACATTTTCTATAACAACTGCTTCAAAAATGGCTTGTTGCCTATCGTTTTACAGGCTGAAGAAGTAGATCAATTGTTTGCAGAAGTCGCCTTGCGAGAAGGTGCAGAAATTATTGTCGATCTTGAAAACCAAACCGTAACCTCGCCTTCTGGTGCAGCATTCGAATTTAACGTGGACAATTTCCGTAAACATTGTTTGTTGAATGGTTTAGACGATATCGGCTTAACGTTACAGCAAGATGCTGCGATCCGTCGTTACGAAGAAAAACGCATGAATGATGCGCCGTGGCTTTTCTTGTCACGCGGTCAGTAGTTTTCAAAAAACATATTAGAAGACAGATTTTTTAAAGGGTTTAACATGACTAAGAATGTATTGGTTTTGCCGGGTGACGGTATAGGTCCAGAAATCGTAGCGCAAGCGGTGCGTGTTTTGGATGCAGTGAATGAACAGTTTTCATTGAATATTCAGCATGAGAGCGCTTTAGTCGGTGGTTCTGCTTATGATGAGACTGGTTCTCCATTGCCAGAAGCGACATTAGCTAAAGCTAAAACAGCAGACGCGATTTTGCTTGGTGCGGTTGGTGGTCCTAAGTGGGACAAGTTAGACATGTCAGTTCGCCCTGAAAAAGGCTTACTTGGCTTGCGCTCTAACCTAGAGTTATTTTCGAATCTTCGTCCTGCGATTCTATACCCACAGTTAGCTGATGCGTCTAGCTTGAAGCCAGAAATCGTTGCTGGCTTGGACATCCTAATTGTTCGCGAACTAACAGGCGGCATTTACTTTGGGCAGCCTCGTGGTATTCGCACGTTAGAAAATGGTGAGCGAGAAGGTTTTAACACTTATGTTTACAGCGAATCAGAGATTCGTCGTATTGGACGTTCTGCTTTTGAAGCGGCTCGCCAACGTGGTAAGCGTGTTTGCTCAATTGATAAGTCCAACGTGCTAGAAGTAACTGTGCTTTGGAAAGAAATTATGGAAGAAGTAGCGAAAGAGTATCCAGACGTCGAATTGACTCATATGCTAGTCGATAATGCTGCTATGCAGCTTGTTCGTGCACCAAAACAGTTTGATGTAATGGTTACTGGCAATATGTTTGGTGATATCCTTTCTGATGCTGCTGCCATGTTGACAGGTTCTATTGGTATGCTACCTTCTGCTTCACTAAATGCTGAAGGTCGCGGTATGTATGAGCCATGTCACGGTTCTGCTCCAGACATCGCAGGTAAAGGAATCGCTAACCCATTGGCGACAATTTTGTCAGTTGCTATGATGTTGCGTTATTCTTTAGACGCCAAAGATGCGGCGGATGCGATTGAAGCGGCAGTCAGCAAGGTTCTGGATCTAGGTCTTAGAACGGCAGATATTGCATCAGATGGATGCGAAACTGTTAGTACGCAAGCCATGGGCGATGCCGTTCTAGCAGCATTAAAAGCTTAATATCATAACGATATTGGGTATTCATTAGGGATACTGCTCTTGGTATGAGTGGCCCCACAAAAAAAGGTAACGTTAACCATGTCAAAACAAACTGTAGGTTTAGTCGGATGGCGCGGAATGGTCGGTTCCGTGTTGATGCAACGCATGATGGAAGAAAAAGACTTTGATCATATTGATCCAGTTTTCTTCACTACATCTCAAACGGGGCAGAAAGGTCCAGAAATTGGTAAAGATATTCCATTACTTCAAGATGCAAGCGATATTGAAGCATTGAAAAAGATGGATATTATTATTACCTGTCAAGGCGGGGATTACACCAAGGCTATTTACCCACAGTTGCGTAATGCTGGTTGGAAAGGTTACTGGATCGATGCGGCATCTTCTCTACGTATGGATAAAGATGCCATTATCGTACTTGACCCAGTTAACTTGGATGTTATTAAACAAGGTTTAACGAGTGGCGTTAAAACTTTTGTTGGTGGCAATTGTACTGTTAGCTTGATGCTATTGGCGCTAGGTGGGTTGTTTGAAAAAGGTCATATCGAATGGATGACTTCTATGACTTACCAAGCGGCGTCTGGTGGTGGTGCTCGTCACATGCGTGAGCTGATCAATCAGATGGGTATGTTGCAAGGTTCGGTTGCTAGTGAGCTTGCTGATCCAGCCAGTGCGATTCTTGAGATCGATCGTAAGGTTGCAGAAACAATGCGTTCTGGTACGCTTCCAACAGATCAGTTTGGTGTGCCTCTAGCGGGTTCTTTGATTCCTTATATCGATAGCCAGCTTGATAACGGACAGAGCCGTGAAGAGTGGAAAGCGCAAGCTGAAGCGAACAAGATCCTAGGTATCGACGGCAACCCAATTCCAGTTGATGGCCTGTGTGTTCGTATAGGTGCAATGCGCTGCCATAGTCAGGCATACACCATCAAACTGAACAAAGACATCCCAGTGGCGGATATTGAAGGCTTGCTTGCTGAGCACAACCAATGGGTTGATGTTGTACCAAACGATAAAGAAGCAACAATGCAGCGTTTAACGCCAACTGTAGCGACTGGCACACTTGGTATTCCAGTGGGTCGTATTCGTAAGTTGAACATGGGACCTGAATACATAAGTGCTTTCTCAGTCGGTGACCAATTGCTTTGGGGGGCTGCTGAGCCACTACGTCGCATGCTTCGTATCTTAATCGAAGACTAATGATAGTTTTTAGCTAGATTCTAAAAACCCGCTTTGAGCGGGTTTTTTTATGTGCAAGTAAAAGTATTGAAATAGGCTAGCTGATATCTAGGTTTAAACCTATTATTACGAATACGCCTATCAGTGTTGTAATTACTACAGATACTAATGATCCAATTAGCACGTATTCCGCCATGCTTCGATCATTTGATTTATTTAGTTCACCAAATCTGAAGATTGACTTAGCCGCTAGCACAAAGCCGATGGCAGCATAGCTGCCCACTAGAGTGAAAGTTAGTATCAATATTCTCTCTAAGTAACCAATTAATTCGCCGCCAGCAACCAATCCGTTAACGCTTTCTTTCTCACCACCTGAAATCGGATATTTGCTTAAAATGCAGCTGATTGCGACTGAGGTAGGTTTGAGTATCAATAAGTAAGCAAAAGTGGTCATGATAGCTTCTGGTAACTGATCATGCTGTAGTAGTACAGTAATGGCGATGCTGTCAGTGATGTAAAAAACCGTAGTGATCAATACTATTACATGCAATATTTGGTCAATGGCGAAGCGTGAAAAGGCGTCGCCTTTCGTTGTGCTGACTTTCCATAGATCGATAGCGAAATGAGTAATGGTAACAATCAAGATGATAATAGCGATGTTCATCCAGTCGATCTTTAGGGCTAACGCAGGGATGAGTAATGCCACGCCATGTAAAATCGAATGCAAATAGAGTTTTGGTGATCTGTGTTTTTTCTCTTTCTTTTCCTCTATCCAATGCTTTGGTTGGAGGTAAAAGTCACAAAGTGTATGGATCAGTAAAAATGAAATGAGTAGGGTGCTAAAATCAGACATCTTTAAGCCCTGTTACTTGGTTTATAAATAGACTATTTAGTTCACTTATAAGCGGCCACCCTGATGCTTTAAGGGATTTGCTGGCTGTCGCTGTGGCAATGTCGAGTTTATCCGCAAGCTCGCTCACAGACAAACCTTCTTGATTGCGCAACATAGGTACTAATACGGCACATTGTCGTGATGTTAACTCGGTGAGCTGTCTATCTAAGTATTTGAAGAGTAGATCAAAGCGCTCTGTGAGTTTGGGGTGCTCTGAGTGAAAAATGAAACGGTCACTTTTCAGGGCTTTTAATCCCCGGCCAGATAAAACAAAAGCTTCTCCCATGGACTCTGATACCGAGGCGCGCAAGTCCGCGTTAGAGGCAATAGCAAAGCTAATACGGCTTTCAAACACTTTACCAAGGGCTTTAATGCCGATTCGATAAAGAATCGCATATTTGAGTGCATTTCTAATGTCATGCACGATTGTCTGAAATTCATCTCCGCGCTCAATACTATGGAGGTTAGAGGCGTTCCCTTCAGTGATCCACGCTTGAATATCTTTGACCCGCTGTAGTAGTTGTTCGAATTCATCAGAAGTAAGTTTTGTTGAGCTAACTACATCACCGCTTATCACGGCAATAGGTTTAACTGTCTGTTTCATGCGATGCCCTTCTAGTTGATTAGAGTAATTTAGCCGTTTATGACTAAAAAAACAAATTTAGCCGAAAATGGCTAATTTATGTTTTTTAGCTATTTGTGGCTAATTGTAAATCCGCTGCTTTATATCCAAATGAAAAAAGTAGGCTTCTAGCTTTTGTGGCAGTGATTAGTATTTTTTATAAGCTTATGTGGTATTTCACTTCTCAATCGCTTCTGGGCTGCTACACTCATTTAAATGAGGGTTGACATTCATCAAACCGTTGACGTTTTTCTTGATGAAACTAAAGCTTGCTATGGGTGTCAAAACTTATTACTTTATCTATATCGTATCGAAATAAATTTTCAGAAGAAGATTTATGGCATTGATATATATAGTATTTAAGGGGGTCGTGTAAGTTTTTTGACTGCTGTGTTTTGTTCATGATCTTGAACAAGTATTTACACTCTAAGCATTGAAATTAAGCGATAGTACCCATAGATTATAAGTAAGAGCAGAAGAGGAGGAATAAAACTTAAGTTAATAAAAAACTGACTAAAATAGAAGGAAATTCTCTATGTATACATTGAATATTAGTGGTCACCACGTCCAATCTGGTGAAGAAGTTCAAGAAGTAGTAAAAGAAAAAATGGATCACTTGGCACGTATCAACAATCAGATAACGACTATTAAAGTGATACTAAACACAGAGAAGCATGAGATTCATGAATTAATAGTAGAAGCCAGTGTTCATATTCCTGGCCATGATCTTTTTGCAACGGTTAAAACCGATAAACAGCTTAAGCCGGCACTTGACCTTCTGGTCGGTAAGTTAGAGAAACAACTAATTAAACACAAAGCGAAGCATGCGGGCCGACAACATCATATTAATGCTAAAGATGTAGAGAGCCCTGTAGAGCAGCAGTTACAAGCAGAGTTTGATGAACTGGTGGAGCGAGAAGTTATTTAGTTAATCAACCTTTCTAGGGATAAGCCTCGCATAGCGGGGCTTTTTTGTTTTTGTAGATTGTTTTGTTCTTGTTGTGGTGTAACTAACATAAAAAATGCCGCTGTTACTAAACAGCGGCATTGGATCATGCTAACAATATGGTCGTATGGTGGAGCTTATACGTTATTTACTGGAATAAACTCTACTGGAGCCATTGTCATAGCATCTAGTGGTGGCGCAAAGTCTGTCAGTTTGATACCAACAACAGAGGCTTTGTATTCTTCCAATGTTGGGAATCTTCCCAAAATAGCAGAAAGTACAACGATTGGTGTAGAACCAAGTAAAGATTCGCCTTTCTTCTCTTTAGAGTCAGCTACAACACGACCTTGGAACAATCGAGTAGAGGTCGCAATAACCGTATCACCAGGTTCTGCCTTCTCTTGGTTACCCATACACAAGTTACACCCAGGGCGCTCCAAGTACATGATGTTTTCGTACTTAGTACGTGCTTCACCTTTTGGTTTAGCATCATCAAATTCGAATCCAGCGTACTTCTTCAAGATATCCCAGTCACCTTCCACTTTTAACTCATCAACAATGTTGTATGTTGGTGGAGCAACAACTAAAGGTGCTTTGAATGACACGCCGCCGTTTTGTTCTTCAAGATTGCGCAGCATTTGAGCGATGATTTGCATATCGCCTTTATGAACCATGCAAGAGCCAACAAAAGCAAGATCAACAGGCTTATCTTTGTAGAAAGACACCTGGCGAATAACGTCATGAGTGTAACGCTTAGATACGTCATCGTTGTTAACGTCTGGGTCGGCAATCATTGGTTCATTGATTTCGTCAAGGTCAACAACAACGTCTGCATAGTAGTTAGCATTGTTATCAGGCACTAGAGCAGGCTGATCCCCAGAAGTGATGCCAGCAATACGCTTGTCTGCAAGAGCAATTAAGCCATGAAGCGTTTTAGCTTCATTTTCCATGCCTTTATCAATCATGATTTGAATGCGTTTTTTCGCTAGTTCAAGAGATTTAATAAGCGTTTCATCTTGAGAAATACAGATGGACGCTTTTGCTTTCATCTCAGCAGTCCAGTCAGTAAAGGTAAACGCTTGGTCAGCCATCAATGTGCCGATGTGTACTTCGATGACACGACCTTGGAATACGTTTTCACCGCCAAACTGTTTAAGCATCTGAGCTTGTGTTGCGTGTACAACATCACGGAAATCCATGTAGCTCTTCATTTCGCCTTTAAAGGTTACTTTAACCGTTTCAGGGATTGGCATTGTTGCTTCACCTGTTGCCAATGCAAGAGCAACGGTTCCAGAGTCAGCGCCAAAAGCGACACCTTTAGACATGCGAGTATGTGAGTCACCACCAATGATAATCGCAGAATCATCAACCGTAATGTCATTCAATACTTTATGAATAACGTCGGTCATTGGAGGATAAACACCTTTTGGATCACGAGCAGTGATTAATCCAAATTTGTTCATGAATGACATCAATTTTGGAATGTTAGCTTGCGCTTTTGAATCCCAAACTGACGCAGTGTGACAACCTGATTGATATGCGCCATCAACACTTGGAGAAATAACAGTGGCTGCCATAGACTCTAGTTCTTGAGCAGTCATCAAACCAGTCGTATCTTGTGAGCCGACGATGTTTACTTTAACGCGAACATCAGACCCAGCGTGAAGGGCTTTTCTAGACTTAACACCTACAGCATTTTTGTTGAAGATTTTCTCAACAGCCGTTAGGCCCTGGTCATCGTTAGAGATTTCTTGTGCTGGAGCGTAGACAGTAGGCGTTGGAATCCCTAGGGTTTCAGCAGCAAAGGTTTGTAGTTTCTTACCGAATACCACAGCATAGGAGCTGCCAGCTTTCATGAACTCTACTTGCTGAGGCGTAAAGGCAGAAGAGATGTCTACTAGCTCTTTGTCGCCATTGTAGAGTTTTTTCTCTTTTGTATTGATAGTTAAAACTGTACCCGTTTCAACTGAGTAAGCTTGCTCAAGAATGGTATCGCCATTTTCATCAAGAACCGGCTTGCCATTAGCATCTAGTTTCTTAACCCAGTTTTTCAGATCAAGACCAATACCGCCAGTAACACCTACCGTCGTCATAAAGATAGGGGAAATGCCGTTTGTGCCGGCAACAACTGGAGCGTAGTTCACGAATGGAATGTATGGGCTTGCTTGTTGGCCAGCCCAAAGCGCGACGTTATTTACGCCAGACATACGTGAAGAACCAACACCCATTGTGCCTTTCTCAGCGATAAGCATTACTTTTGCACTTGGGTGCTTAACTTGTAACTCTTTAATTTCTTGCTGAGCTTCAGGTGTAATCATGCATTGGCCGTGAAGTTCACGGTCAGAACGAGAGTGAGCTTGGTTACCAGGTGAAAGCAAATCTGTCGAGATATCACCTTCTGCGGCAATATAAGTGACAACTTCGATTTTTTCACTGATGTCAGGAAGCTTGGTGAAGAATTCAGCTTTAGCGTAGCTTTCAAGGATATCTTTAGTAAGAGGGTTGCCAGCTTTATAAGCTGATTCAAGACGTTCCATATCTGCTTCGTATAGGAATACTTGAGTTTTTAGTACCTCTGCAGCAGGCGCTGCAACAGCCAAATCATCAGACAAAGCAAGGTCGATTAATACTTCAACAGAAGGGCCGCCTTTCATGTGAGACAATAGCTCAAGAGCGAACTCAGGTGTGATTTCTTTCACACTTGATTCACCTAGGATGATCTCTTTTAGGAATTCTGCTTTGACAGCAGCTGCGCTGGTTGTACCTGGTAAGGTGTTGTAGATGAAAAAAGATAGTGAGCCTTCGCGATGCTCATGCCCAGCGTCTTTGATTTGAGCGATGATTTCAGCTAGTAGATCGCCGCCATCGATTGGTTTAGGATGCAATCCTTGGCTTTTACGATTCTCTATTTCTTGTAAGTACTCTAAATATAAGCTCATTTGCACCTCTGAATAATGATTGTCGAAAATGCCATGCCTAACAATATGCTTCTAGCATATGATTTCCCCTTAGGTTTCATTTTCGACTTTATTGATCATAATGTTAGAAAACGCTGACTTACCTTCTACAGAAAATAAGTCATACAAAGTTTTTATCATTTTTTGATGCACTTATTTTATAGAAAAAAAGCGCCAAAGAGTTACTGTGGACCATAACAATTTCGAATAGGTGACATTTAGCGGAATTATTCTGATTTAGATAAATCATTTGATTGCTGAATAATCCTAACCACTCTGAACCCCCAATTACTGGCTTTTAACTCGGGCTCAGCTCGGTATCTGGTAGAACTACGGCCCACTCTTGGAATGTCAAACCAAGATCCGCCTCTAAGTACACGACTATCACATTGGTTTGCTAGCCAAACTTGGTTTTGGGTTGGGGCACCCTCATAAGTATCGTGATAACAATCTTCAATCCACTCTGCGACATTGCCATGCATGTCGAATAAGCCTAGTGGATTACTTGCTTGACTGCCAACCGGAGCTGTGGAAACACCGTCCCATTGGCTACCACAACTATCACAAACGCTATAGCCAGCTTTTACCGTGTCGCCGTACCAGAATGCCGTGTTTGAATCTGCTCTGGCCGAATATTCCCATTCAATTTCAGTAGGAAGGCGATACTCTGCATTTGTTTCGCTAGAAATCCATGCCGTGTAAGCTTTAGCATCGTACCAACTGACATTGATTACTGGTCGCTGTCCTCGCCCCCAGCCGTTATCAAGAGGGAGCGGCCTACCTGTCGCTTTGGCAAACTTGTCATATTGGTTAAAGGTGACTTCATACTTACTGATATAAAAGCCGCGAGGGATATCCACTTCGTGAGCGGGTTTTTCGTTGTCATCACCAAGGTGGCCCTGATCACCCATAATAAATGTAGCAGGTGGGACTTTTTCAATTTTTGGCGCTGTGCCACCAGAAGCGAGAGGCTCTTCTAAAACTTGAGGCAAGGCCTCAAATGATGTTTTTTCCGGCTCTTCTGGTGGTTGGGTTTGCTGAGGTTGCGTTGCCACAATTGATTCTTCTGCTGGCGGCCTATTTGCCCAAAAAGCAAATGCAGCGATAACGCTTAAGGCAGCTATCGATCCGATTGTCAGTTTGATTGGTGATAGGGTTCGGACATAACGTTTAACCGCGCGTTTTGTAGCAGAACTGTCACTGGTTTCTTGCTTATAAAGGTTAGCTCGAATGATCCGAATGACTTCAGCTAATGATTTAGGACGATGTCGTTCATTTTCACGACACCATTCTACTAAGCGCCCCCAGGTAGCTTCGCTCAGGTTAGGGTGAGTGTCTGGAAGGCCTGTGGAGAAATCTTTATCGAGAATTGACTCTCCCAACAATGTTGCCATTAGAAGGCGCATAAAAGCATATTTATCAGCAGCTTCTGTCCTTTTCTGGTCTTTCTTAAGGTATTCTGGTGGGAAGAGGCGAGCATCCATTTCACTCTCTTCGATGCGCTTCATCCAATTATGAGAGCCAAAGCCTGTCATTATCCCAAGGCCATTCACAACATGGATCGCGCTTAGATCGAGATGGCCGTGGAATAAGCCGTTTTTATGAACTTGATCCAATGCCTTAGCAATGTTATCAAACAAACTAATCACCACATTGAGTGGTGCACCATCAGGGTATTTTCCTAAAAAGCTGTATAAATTCTCTCCGCCGCAAACTGCAGAGGTAGAGAACACCCACAAATTAGAATAAAAGGGAGGATAATTAGGGGTTATAGCCGGATGCTTTACGCTGGCGTATTTGCGGGCATTTTGTAGAAAATCTTCTACCTTGCCTTTACCTGATTGATAAAAACGCAATACAAAAGGGCGCCCACCCTGATCTGCAACCCAAGTGGTTTTGCGACTATCCACTGGGTAGTTTAGAACATACGGATCTAGTTCTACGCCAACATGTTGGCCAATTTTTAGTTTCTGAGGGTCATAAAAATCATTCATTACGAATTGGATATCCAAATCAAGACGTTGCTGCCTAAGTGGTTAATACAAGGTATAATCACGTTTTTTAACATAAAAAGGTAGAGTAATGTTATCAGCGTATCCGGAGCTTGTTGAATTTCTTCCATGTCAGTCGCCTGAGGCATGGGTAAATTGGGCACTTGAGAATCAAACTCTGCTACTTAATGATCACGCTCATTGTGAAAAAAAAGCCGCTTCAACGGCTATGAGTTTAATGTATCGTTACGTTGATCGCGATAATCTTCTGCATAAAATGTCACGTTTGGCTCGTGAAGAGCTATTGCACTTTGAGCAAGTTCATAAAATCATGCGAAAACGCGATGTTGCCTACGATCATTTGTCGGCCTCACGCTATGCAGATGGACTGCGTAAACATATTCGCACTCACGAACCTGCGCGTTTAGTTGATACCATGATTATTGGTGCTTTTGTAGAGGCCCGTTCCTGTGAACGATTTGCTGCCTTGGCACCACATTTAGATGAAGAGTTATCGAAGTTCTATATTTCTTTGCTTAAATCCGAAGCAAGGCACTTTCAGGATTACCTTGATCTTGCAAAAGAATATTCCAATGAACCGATTGATGATCGTGTGGCTTTTTTCCGCGATTTAGAAGAAAAGCTGATTACCGAACCTGATGAAGAGTTCCGCATGCACAGTGGTCCTCCAAGCGTAATCTAATTACAAAATGCCACAATCTTTGACGACTTCTTCTGGTTACTTTTGAGTAGGGTGCTACACTCATAGTGAGGTCTTTATGTGATGAGCGATTCTGCAAGGATCTCAAAATATTACTCTTGAAATTCTGGGGGATATAATGAGCATACATAAGAGCGAAACTCTACCAGATGTGACTTATTGGCTTGCTTTAGAAATTGCGAAGGTTGATCCTGTAGTGGATTTGGATGCTATGTATAAAGGGTCTTTAGAGCTGGATTTTTTATACCAACTGCTTACCTGTAAAGCTCAGCAATATTGGTGGCAGGAATATGGTATTCAATTGAGTCCTGTCATCGTGAATAACGCCTTTTTTCGCGCGATCGCTATGCTTCATAATCGAAATATTGAGTTTACTCGTTCTCGCAATCGTGAAGAAACAGTCTGGGTTCGTGAGTTGTTGAATCGCTAGAGATTTATGCAAGATACAAAAAAAGCCAGCGTAGGCTGGCTTCTAATTCGATTTTTGGCTTGCTGCTGACATACAACTTTAGATGACAATCTCTTAATAAAGAGACTCTCTGTGTACTTCCTGTAAGCTAAATAATCCCTTTTGTTCAAAGTCTTCTACGAATGCTTTTGATTGAATGTATGTATTACCTTCAATACTTGCCAGCCAAATAAACTTGTCCCAATCACCTAGTACACAGCGCAGATACTGATCATCTTTATGGGCATCAGGTCGGTGCGTGTGTCCATGAATCACCGTTTTGCACTGATGTTTAGTTAAAGAGTCAGCAACCGCTGATGGCGTGACATCCATGATAGACATGGATTTTTCCGATGCCATAGATTTACTGTCATTGCGAAGTTGAGCTGCGAGCGCGATACGCTGTTCAAGCGGCATAGCCAATATGTGTTCTTGCCATGCTTTAGAGCGCACTGTTTTTCTAAATGCTTGATATTCAGTATCTTCCAAACAATATTCGTCACCATGTGTAAGCAGCACAGTGCTATTTTCAAGAGATAGCTCGGTTTGCTCTTGAATAAGCTCAGCGCCAACACGGTTAATCCAATCGCTACCAATCAAGAAATCTCGGTTGCCATGTAAAAAATACAAAGGTATACCTGACTGAGAAATGTCCGCCAAGGCATTTTCTATTTCGGTATTCCAATCAGCCTGAAAATCGTCTCCGATCCAGGCTTCGTAGAAGTCACCTAAAATGTAAAGCTCTGACTTTTCTTCGCGTGCAATAAGTGCTTTGCTCATTTGTACAAACGCCCGGATTAAATCCGGGCGTTTGTCACTAAGGTGCAAATCTGAAATGAAATAATGGATCATTATTTTACTAGTTCAGCACTTTCGATGATCACGTCTTCAGCAGGCACATCTTGATGGCCTGATTTCATTGTGGTTTTCACTTCTTTGATTTTGTTCACGATATCCATGCCAGCAGTCACTTTACCAAACACAGCGTAGCCCCAACCGTCTGGAGTTTTACTACGGTGGTTTAGGAAGCTGTTATCAGCAACGTTGATAAAGAACTGAGCGGATGCAGAATGTGGATCCATTGTGCGAGCCATCGCCAATGTACCAATTTCATTCTTAAGGCCGTTGTCTGCTTCGTTTTCAATGGCAGTACGAGATTCTTTTTGCGTCATGCCTGGCTCAAAACCACCGCCTTGAACCATGAAACCATTGATTACACGGTGAAAGATAACGCCGTCATAAAAACCAGATGTTACATAATCTTCAAAGTTTTTTGCTGATTTTGGGGCTTTTTCGTAATCTAACTCAACGTGAATGTCACCGTGGTTTGTATGTAAAATGATCATTTAAGATTCCTTATAAAGTTAACGCGGTAATATCAAAATGTATTTATGTTCAATCAATGTTGAGCATTTTATGTGTTTGTAAGCTAAGACGCCACCTTGGATGCGATAAACAATAATGTAAAGTGGCTTGTTGGGTATCTATTAGTGGAATTTGATCCGCTGTTAAGTGACTTTGATCCATTGGCTGCAGATAAAAATGCTGAAAATCTAGGTTTTCAAACAACTCTGGGGAAAGGTGTGATTGCGGATACACCAGCTTAAGTTCATTGCCTTCGGAGACAATCAAGGGCTTTGCGGTTTTTGGACTCACGCAAATCCAGTCAATTCCTTGTGGTAATTCCATTGTTCCATTGGTTTCAATCGCAATGGTGTAGTCATGACGTTTCATTTCAGCAATGAGTTCGTTGTCCAGTTGAAGCGCAGGTTCACCACCGGTAAAAACAACGTATTTATGTCCTTGGCTTTCTGGCCAAAGAGCGTCGATATGAGATCGTAATTGTTGGGCGGTTTTGAACTTTCCGCCATTTTGGCCGTCTGTGCCGATAAAGTCAGTATCACAGAATTGACATTCGGACTTGGCTCGCGTTTTTTCAAGACCAGACCATAGGTTGCAGCCGGTAAAACGACAAAATAGAGCAGGGCGTCCAGCGTGGGCACCTTCGCCTTGTAATGAATAAAAGGCTTCTTTAATAGAATACATTTGGTTATACCTATTACATCTCGAAAAACAGTCGAGGTAAGGGTGATAACTTTAGTTGATAATTTAATGGCTACATCGGTCATTTGTGGAACAAAAGCCGACAAGCCTTAAAACAAGCACACTAAAATCAGGGGTAATTCTTTGTCTAACTTCTTGTTTAAGCTTCGTAATCCAGTGGGTCTTTTTTACCTTGCTCTGCAAAGGCTTCTAAGCGTTCACAACAGGCTCCACACTTACCACACGATTTTTCGCGACCGTTGTAACAAGTCCAAGTGTTGGCATAATCAAGCTTCATATCCAAACCGACTTTTAAAATCTCACCTTTTGAGGCATGTAAAAACGGTGTGACAATTTCAACCGATTGATAGTTGGCAATCTTAGACACAGCATTCATGGCTTCAACAAATTCTGGACGGCAATCTGGATAGATATGATGATCTCCAGAGTGCGCACCGTAATAGACTTTTCCAGCTTCTAATGAAACGGCGTACGCAATGGCCATGGAAAGTAAAACCATGTTGCGATTCGGTACTACAGTAGACTTCATATTGTCATCTTCGTAGTGGCCTTCGGGGATGTCAGCATCACTAGTAAGAGAAGAGTTCGCCATCAAGCTATTAATTGCTGTGATATCGACGACTTTGTGGGGGATATTTAAGGCTTGGCAAACCTTGGTAGCAACATCTAATTCTTTGCTGTGCTTTTGTCCGTAGTTAAAGGATAAAGCATAAACATCCAGTCCGTTTTCAATTGCTGTATTCAGAACGGTAAATGAATCCATTCCCCCTGAATACACAACGACGGCTTTTTCAGACATCATTTGGTTCCTCTAAATTAGCCTTAATAAAAGTGGTAACAGTGGCTCTATTAAGGCGAGGGTTGAAAAACGCGGAGTATAGCAGATAGCCAAACGTTCCAACTAGAAATCCAAGGTAAAACAAAGCTTGTAACGGTGAAAAATTTAAGATATTTTAATTTGCGTAACTGGTTACCTATTTTATGGTAGCTTTTGCTTATTCATAATTATGATTTGGAAGATCGATGGAGCAGTTTGGAGTATTGACGCTTGGAAGTCGGCTAAAGCGGTTAAGTGATCATTTGTTTATTCAAGTACAAGAAATTTATTCTCAATGTGAGATCCCTATTTCGGCAACATACTTTCCGATCCTTAGGTTGTTGCAGAAAACCGGAAGCTTATCTGTGATGGAAATTGCGGATAGGTTGCATCTAAGTCACCCAGCGGTGAGCAAGCAAACCACTAAGATGATCAAAGAAAGCCTCTTAGAAAAAACAGTTGATGAGCAAGATCAGCGAAGGTCTTCCTTGCAGCTTTCTGAACTTGGCTTAAGCGCTATGCAGCGGGTAGAGCCGGTTCTACAAGAAATGAAAATTATCCTTGAAAAAATGACGGTTTATTCGAGTGAAAACTTTATGGATGCTTTGTCAATTTTGGAATCAGAGGTGTTAAGTGGGAGTTTGGCGGATAAAGTGCTGGACCGTTTAGGGCCTATTGATATTGTCTTACTAGAGACTCAACACGAAAAAGCCTTTTATGATCTTAATATGGCGTGGCTAGAACGTTATTTTCCAGATCAAATTGACGATAAAGATCGAAAGATATTGAGTAACCCGCAGCAAGAAATTATTCAGAAAGGTGGCGTGGTTTGGGTGGCGGTTCGTAAAACGAAAACACTTGATTCTGTTGTTGGAACGATTGCTTTTGTCCCTTTGGAAAACGATTCTTTGAATCACAACAAAGGCGAAGTGTTTAAACTATCAGTTGCTGAGCACGCTCAAGGAGGTGGGGTGGCTCAAGCTCTGCTTTCTACAGCCATTGCATTTGCTCATCAACAAGGCTTTTCGTTGTTATCGCTAGAAACAGCGTCATGCCTGAAATTGGCTAGGCGCCTTTATGATAAAAATGGTTTTGTTGAGAAAGAATTTCCCACTCCTTCTTTGTACGCAAGAGCGGATGTTTACATGGAAAAGTCATTAATATTGAAAACGGATCGAGATCCTTCATGAATACAATGCAACATATGCGTCGAGGAGCTGTAGCCTCCATACCTATGATTATTGGTGGCATTCCTTTTGGTTTGCTGTTTGGTTCATTAGCATCGAGTTATGGGTTGAGTCCCTGGTTTGCTGTTGCTATGTCGGCTTTTGTTTTCGCGGGCTCAGCGCAGTTTGTTGCGCTGGGTTTGATCGCCTTACATGCGCCTATATGGGTAATTGTTTCGACCACCTTTATTGTTAATCTTCGTCATCTTTTATACGCCGCGGATTTGGTGAAGTTTGTGAAGCATTTGCCAATGCCCATGCGTGTGATTATGGGGTTTGGTTTAACAGATGAAACCTATGCGGCGGTCCGTCCTATGTATGAAGTGGGCTCGGCGGATGAAAATAATGGACACAAAGCCTACCTCGGTTCGTTTCTCTCGTTTTATATCATGTGGAATGTGACAACCGTTTTAGGCGTTCTGTCCGGTGAACTAATACCAGGTATGAGTGACTGGGGGTTAGAGTTCGCAATGGTGGCGACCTTTATTGGCATCATTACGCCATATTTAAAACACAAGGCATTTTGGTTGTGTTTGTTAAGTGCAGGAGTGTCTTCGATTGTTCTATCTGGATTGCCTAATAACTTGGGACTTCTTGTATCTGCGGTAATTGGCGTGGCAATGGGATTTGTGAGTGATTCTTCTAATAAAACGATTTCAAAATCAGAAACCAGTATGCAAGAGGTGAGCAAATGAATTTGTGGCAAAGCGTTTTAATTATCATAGGTATGTTTGCTGTCACCTTTGGTGTGCGGTTTGCGCTGTTTGCTAGAGCAGATAAAGTCGTCATGCCCGCTTTTATTGAAAAAGCACTTAAATTTGTACCCGTTGCCGTTCTTACAGCCATTATTACTCCGATGACCCTAATGCCAAATCAACATATGGATTTGTCTCTGTCCAACCCTTGGTTGCTTGGTGCGTTTGCGGCCTTCGTTGTGGGTATTTGGCGTCAGCATCAATTACTAACGATTCTCGTAGGTGTTTTGGTTTTCTTTGTAGCGAAATATGGGTTTTCTTTATAAAAAAGAGAAAAGATTTTCTGCCCAATATCCCATGGAAACCTAAATACTATATACTTGCTGGTCAAAGTAACAATATTGTTAGATCAACACTTATCGGGACTTACATCAAACATGTCAGAAACGTCTAAACCAGGTAATTTCATTACCCAAATCATTGATAAAGATAACGAATCAGGCAAGCATGGCGGTAAGGTACTTACACGCTTCCCACCTGAGCCAAATGGCTACTTACACATTGGTCATGCTAAATCTATTTGCCTTAATTTTGGCTTAGCACAGCGTTACAACGGTCAATGTAATCTACGTTTCGATGACACTAACCCAGAGAAGGAAAGTGTTGAATACATTGAATCGATCAAGAAAGATGTTGAGTGGCTAGGGTTTGAGTGGAAAGATGAACCTAAGTTCGCTTCTGACTATTTTGATCAGTTATTCGATTTTGCGGTACAGCTTATTCAAGCCGGTAAAGCGTATGTCTGTGAATTAAATGCTGAGCAAATGCGCGAATACCGTGGCACGTTAAAAGAGCCTGGTAAGAATAGTCCTTTCCGCGATCGAACCGTTGAAGAAAATATGGCCATTTTTATGGACATGAAAAACGGCAAGTACAAAGATGGTGAAGTTGTTTTACGTGCCAAAATTGATATGGCGAGCCCAAACATCAATATGCGTGATCCTATAATCTATCGCGTTCGTCACGTACATCACCACCAAACAGGTGACAAATGGTGTGTCTATCCAATGTATGACTTCACTCATTGCTTGTCTGATGCGTTGGAAAACATTACTCACTCTGTATGTACATTAGAATTCCAAGATCACCGTCCATTGTACGATTGGGTGTTGGATACACTAAAGACTGCTCATCCGCAGCAAATTGAGTTTGCTCGTTTGAACTTGAATTACACGGTGACCAGTAAACGTAAGCTAAAACAGCTAGTGGATGAAAAGCATGTCCATGGTTGGGATGATCCTCGTATGCCAACCATTTCCGGCTTGCGTCGTCGTGGTTATACCTCATTGTCTATCCGTAACTTTTGTGAGCGTATTGGTGTGACTAAGTCTGACAGTGTTGTGGATGTCGGTATGCTAGAGCACGCAATTCGTGAAGATTTGGATGCAAGTGCAAATCGCGCCATGGTTGTGCTAAATCCTATTAAGGTGACCTTGACCAATTACCCAGTAGACAAAGAAGAGATATTCACTGTTGGTAACCATCCGAAGAATGAAGAGGCGGGCACGCGTGAAGTACCATTTAGCAAAGAGCTATACATTGACGCTGCGGATTTTGCTGAAGTGCCTCCTCGTAAGTGGAAGCGTTTGACACTTGATGGTGCGGTTCGTTTACGTGGTGGTTACGTGATTACTTGCGATGAAGCGATTAAAAACGATGCCGGAGAAGTTGTCGAGCTACTTTGTCGTTATGATGAAAATACCCTTGGTGTTAACCCAGAAGGTTATAAGCCAAAAGGCGTTATACATTGGGTAAGTGCGAAACACGCGGTAGACGCAACAGTGAATCTTTATGATCGTTTGTTCGTAAATGAAGCGCCTGATGCAAACTATGAAGATAAAACTTTCTTGGACTTTATTAATCCAGAGTCTTTGACTGTATTAAGCAATGCTAAAGTTGAGCCTTCCTTGATGAAATCTGACAAAGGTCAAGGTTTCCAGTTTGAGCGTGAAGGCTACTTCTGCCGCGATTTAAAAGAAGACGGTATGGTATTCAACCGTACTGTGACACTACGTGATTCTTGGGCGAAAATCGAAGCGAAAGGAAATTAAGCGCATGTTGAAGGTTTACAACACCCTAAGTGGGAAGAAAGAAATTTTCAAACCAATCGAAGAAGGCAAAGTAGGCATGTATGTCTGTGGTAACACGGTATACGACTTCTGCCACATTGGTCATGCGCGTGCGATGATTTCCTTTGATATTATTTCGCGTTTTATTCGTCACCTAGGTTACGAGCTTAACTACGTTCGTAACATTACCGATGTTGACGACAAGATCATTAAGCGCGCTGAGGAAAATAATGAATCAACTCAGTCTTTGACTGAGCGCATGATCGCAGCACAACGCGAAGACGAGTTACGTCTTGGTAATAAAATGCCGGACCGTGAACCAAAAGCCACTGAGTTCATGCAAGAAATTATCGATATGGTGCAAATCCTTATTGATAAAGGGTTTGCATATCAGGGCACTTCCGGTGATGTTTATTACCGAGCAACTAAATTCAAAGATTATGGTAAATTAAACAACCGTAAGCTTGAAGATATGTTGGCTGGTGCGCGTATCGATGTTGAAGTGGCCAAAGAGCACCCTGCAGACTTTGTTTTGTGGAAGCAGGCAAAATCGGGTGAGGTTTCTTGGGCTTCTCCATGGGGTGATGGCCGACCTGGTTGGCACATTGAATGTTCTGCTATGTCGACGAATTGTCTTGGTAGTCATTTTGATATTCATGGTGGCGGTCCTGACCTTAAATTTCCACACCATGAAAACGAAATCGCTCAATCTGAAGCAGCAACCGGCAAGGATTATGTTAACTATTGGATGCACTGTGGTGCAGTTCGAGTTAACAATGAAAAGATGTCCAAATCCTTGGGTAATTTTTTTACGGTACGTGATGTATTGGCCAAGTTTAATCCTGAAGTGGTTCGCTACTTGATGGTTTCAAGCCAATATCGCAGTGCGATTGATTACTCCGATCAAAGCTTGTCAGAGGCTAAGGTTGCTCTAGAGCGCTTGTATACCGCTTTGCGTCAGCAGCCAGTTGCTGAGTTGTATGAGCCAACGGACTTCACTGAGCGCTTCGAAGAGGCGATGAAAGACGATTTCAACACAGCTGTTGCTGTTTCTGTTTTGTTTGAACTTGTGCGCGAGCTAAATAAAGCCAAAACAGAAGATGTGAATAAAGCTTCTGCGTTAGCTGCTGAATTACGATTCTTAGCCGAGTTGTTAGGTTTGCTTTATCAAGATCCTGAGTACTTTTTACAAAACAGTACTGTTTCTGAGGGGCTGGATGAATCTGCAATACAGGCCTTGATCGACGAAAGAACGCAGGCCCGTAAAGACAAAAACTTTGCACGTAGTGATGAGATTCGAGACGAATTAGCTAGCCAAGGCATTGAACTGCTTGATAGCCGTGAAGGAACAACCTGGACAAGAAGTTAATATACTCTGCGATGCAAACGAAAAAGGCGATGTTATAAAGCATCGCCTTTTTTATTGTGTGTGTCCCATCCTAAAATACGTTGACATAAAGAGGACTTCTTTATGGCGACATCAGGTATCAAGTGTATTAAGCGCACACAGCGTGACTATTCAATG
>NZ_QPJQ01000049.1 GCF_003337275.1 Marinomonas foliarum
AACAATCAGTCACAACAAAACCCCTAACCTATAAGGGCATTAAAACCAGATAAACACTAGATGTAGTGTCTGGTTGCTCTAAATGGATAGCCCTTATAGATATACAGTATAGTTTTAAGTGGCACCAATCGCCAAGTGAATTCTCGCAAGAGGATAAATCCCAAACTCTAAGAGAAAAATTAGGGAATCTGCTCTAGGCAAACTGGACTTCCCAGAGCTAGGGGCAGGCAGCCCATCAGGGCCGCTGATTATGCTGATATTAGCCGTTTGACTAACTTGAATTAGTATTTGTTAAGCCACCCTACCGATGACTTTAAGAAATAGCCTTTGTAATGGAAAATATTACAGTCGATAATCCAGATACCCATTAAGCGAAAGAGCCGAAACAGAAATGAATGAACACAAGAAGCTCATGAAAGCCCTTCAGATAGCCCAAAACTTCGGTATCACTAGTATCAATCAGATGATCTTCTTCCTAGAGATAGCTAAGACAAAAGAAGCATCTCTTTCCATTTTCGACCTAGCCTCTACTGATGAGGCAACCTCCGCAGAATATAAATCTGCTCTAGGACAGTTTCGAAAGCTTTCTTCTGGCAGTAAATATCGCTCTAGAGATGGACTTGGATTAGCGGAGTACGCAGACTTGGGAATAAATCGGAGAATAAGACTTACGGCCGAAGGCAAGCGACTACTAAAGCAGCTGGATGAAACGATTCTTTGATGGATTTTCTCTTGCACTCCTCCCGCTAAATAGCGAAATACCCCAGCGCTTTGAGTGAAATAATAATTAGAATAGCTAATTTTAGAAAAGTCGTATCACTTCTCAATTCAACGAACATAAGCTTTATTTCTGTAGCTAATTGCGCCTTACCAGAATCAGCTCCCGCCTCTGCTAATACTTTATAAAGATCTTTATTAACTTCTTTCACAGCTTACCTTTCTCTGAGTTATGGGAAATGAAAACAGCTAAAAAACATGCTTAAAGTCATCCCTCATCTTCATGAACATACTCCGCAAGTTCATCTAATCCACACTGAAAATAAGCACATAGCTTATCCAAATTGTCTGTCACCGTACTATAACCTTTATGGTTAATCATCTTTGACAAAGTCATACGGTTAATGCCCGTTTCTTTGGCAACCTCACCAATCGTAATCCTTCTTCCTTCTTGAAATGACTTTTCTGAAATCATCTCGTTCAACCTAAACCTGATCATAAATAAACTCTTTTGATGATTTTTATGATCAAAAATATTGACAGACCACATCAACCGACTTAATCTTACAAGAATTGATAATATATATTATCAATTTACAATAAATTTGATCTTTAGATAGGATATATACATATGAACACCTACCTTAGCACAGAACAGTTGTCAGAGAGAATACATTACACACCTCGCACCATTCGAAATGAGCTATTGGATTCCTGCCTATTTGAAGGACGTCATTACATTCGCCCGTTCAATAGAAGAAAAATCCTGTTCATTTGGGAAGCAATAGAAGAAGACATGCTGGTTCAAGATGACACACTAGCTATGGCTTATACAGAGGAGGCATAATAATGGCTAGTATCAATATTCGTAAAGAAACCAACACCCTTTATCTCGATTTCCGTTACATGGGGAAACGTTGTCGCGAACAAACTACTCTGAAACCCACCCTCGCAAACCGTAAAAAGCTCGAACGCACACTAGTTCAGATTGAGTCTGAGATTATAGCTGGAATCTTTCGTTACAGTGCTCATTTTCCAGATAGTAAATCCGCTAAAAATTTTGATGATTTGGAATTAAAAACCCACCAGCCTGAAGAGTGGAAACACCAGCAAAACCAGGTAGAGGTTCCAATTTTTGAAGAGTTCGTTGAAGGATGGATTGATCGAAATAAGGTTGCTTGGCGTCGCTCTCACATCGTTAATATTGAAAGTATTGTCACTAAACACTATTTGCCTTTCTTTGGAAAAATGAAAGTCGACGACATCACTCGAAACGACATTCTTAAATTTCGAACCTCACTCGCCAAAGTTCCGGGTCGAAATGGAAAAGAAAGCCTAGCCAACACACGCATTAATAAGATTATTAATCCTCTAAAGCGCATATTTGAGGACGCCGCCGACGAGTTCAACTTTACCACGCCTTATATAAGGATCAAACCGTTAAAGAGCCCTAAAACGGACGCGTTTCCTTTTACGATCGAGGAGGTGAACTTGATATTAGATACAGTACGACCAGACTATCGAGATTACTTTCTAATTCGTTTTTTTACTGGCATGCGTACAGGTGAGATCGATGGCTTGAAGTGGAAATATGTGGACTTCGATCACCGCGTTATCAAAATCAGAGAAACTATTGTTGCAGGTGAAGAAGACATCACCAAAACAGAGTCCTCGGTTCGTGATATTCACATTAGCACGCCCGTTTATAACGCCCTACTCCGCCAGAAAAAGCACTCAGAGCATTATGGCAAGTTTGTATTTTGTAATCGCAACGGGGAAGCAATAAACCACAACAATGTAACGCAACGCATTTGGTATCCTTTGCTGAAACGCCTTAGCCTAGAAAAAAGACGCCCCTACCAAACTCGCCATACTGCCGCGACGCTTTGGCTTGCATCTGGTGAATCTCCTGAATGGATCGCTCGGCAGATGGGCCATGCAAATACCTCAATGTTGTTTCGGGTTTATTCACGTTATGTCCCTAACCTTACCCGTATGGATGGCTCAGCAATCGAAAAACTACTACAAAGCAAACTGGGGGTAAAATATGCATAGTTTACAAAGTCAGTTCAACTTATCAGAAGCAAAGAACCAAAAACGTTTCAAGGGCTGCTACCTACTAGAGTCTGTAAAAGTAAAAATTACAGATACAGGCTGGCCAGTCCGCATTGCTACCATCAGAGATGTCGAAAATTGGGATTTTTTAGAGCTTCGACTGCTCGGCAATAATTTTTTGGCTATTAATCACTTTGTTGGTGACTATGTGCAACTAGAAGCTGCCATTAAGCGATGTAAAAACGACTTATTTTACTACTTAGCATGGTACGAACCTGTTACGGGATTTTTGATGGAGTCTAGTGAAAAAAGGCAAAGTCATTACGTCGTTAAACAAGTCAGTCGTGATGCTTGCCTACAGTCACTAAGAAAGCGAATTGTATTGTTTTTGAATACGTCGGAGCAGTCTTTGTGTTTTGACATACTTAAGAATTTCAGCGATGGTTTTTCAACCAATGCCATAAAGAATCTGTGCGAGAAACTGCCAAGCTTGAGCAATAACCAACTGATCGTTGAACTGGCTTGTCTAATGGAAAAATATGGTAGCGACATAAGCTCAATTGGACATCTATTAAACCAACTAGAAAACAAGCGCCCCTATCGAGTATGGGAGCAAAAGCTATTAGGTGAATAATCAAATCATGATTGAACATGGTCAATGCATAGCGCATTGGCCTCATCTTATTGGCTATTAGCCTTTCCAAGATCATTTGATCATCACACATAAAGTATATACTCGACCATATTGCTAACGCGGATACCTTAGAAAAACTCGAAGCACTCTTGCCTTGGAATGCACCAAAATCGGTTTAGATTAACAGAACTGGCGGATAACTTTAGGGGTGGATATAAGAGCGCTTACTAAAAACCAAGTGATAAGCGCATCTAAAGTGATACCTAAACCGAACATTATTGCGATTTTATCAAAAGAAGGTACAAACCATCCTGGTTAGTCATCTGAAACAGATGTAATGCCTATCGCGTTTGCACCAGCATTTCCCGTTAGGTACATCCGCAATGCGTATAACAGATCGGGAGTGTTGCGGAACATTTCAGGCTTTTCAATTTGAAGGCTGATTCGGGACTTAAGCTCGATGTCACTATCGATCACTATTCTGGAAACATCATCTACCAAGGTCACATATTTTTTTGTTAGATTATTATTCGGTGCGAAAATAATTTTGAACTCTTCGTCTTCAATCCGTCGGCTTCTCAGGAGTGCAAGAAGAAGTTCCAAGTGCTTACAGAGAGTCGCGATCTGATATCCTTTCCCATCATTAACAACCTTATGGATGTCGAACTCAAGGCAGCCATATAAGCCTCCAGATAAAGCTACGAGATCCTCTTTAGTCAATTTGTTGATCAGTGTTTTGGAACGCCAAAAAGCTATCGACAAAACCTCCATGGTAATGGATCTGGTCAGGCCCTCATTATCAATGGGGTCGATGACATTCTCCAACAGCTTTTGTTGGTATGGCAGTTCGGCATTACCGATGGCGAAAGCAATATTCTTGTAGTACCTCCGCATAAGCTTTTTATCCTTCACAGCATCAAGGAGCCGGGTACCAACAATCCTGGGGGCATCCTTATGTAGACAACACAGAAAGAAGAAAAGCTCCTCTTTAAGGGTGTCCGGCATATTGTCTGACTCAATTATTGATATGATTTTTTGAGTACCTTCGAATATCGCGCTTCTAAAATGGTCAGGCACATCTGACTCTGAAAGGGAGTGGCCATGATTCCAGATGGTTAATGCTGGAAAACGGAGGCTGAAAATTCCTTTTTCAGCATGCTCCAGCGTTCTGGAAAGCTTCCGATTGATGGTATCCTTTGCCTTCTCTCGGAGCCGTGAGGGCAAACTCTCTGAAAATGATATATTTGACCCGGAAGGACCTTTTTCATTTGTAAAAACATCCAGATAAACCGAGCATCCTTCATATAGGGAATTTTCATCAACAGCCTCAATAAATTCAGAACTGTGGCAAAACACACTCTCGCCCTCAACATTGACTCGGCAATAGTATTTCCCGGTACGGTCAGTGGTTCCCCATTCCAAATAGCCGACTTTTCTTTTATTCAGGATAGATTTAAATTCCTGTTCATAATCGAACGAGATCAGATCATTCAAGCCTGCAATTTTGGAGCAACACCAGTCCAGAAGGTCAGAGAAGCTTTTGCCATCTTCTTTCGGGAATTGCTGAAAATCGGACCAGCTTTTACGGGCTGGAAAATCTGGAACCGGCAAGTTCTCAAGATCGGCTGCCTCACCCTCTGATGCTGAGCGCCATTCCACTCGAATAGATTTGAAACCCGCCTCTGCTGAATTTAACGGAATAAATCTAAGTTCGTATGGTTCATCCGCTCCATAGGTGTAGGTCATCTTCAGTTTGCAGGCTGTGGCCTTCTTCAAAGGAAAGGCTGGCGATTTCAGGTATGCAACAAAATGCAGCCCTTTATTGCCTTCTCCCTGCTGCAGAGGAAAACTGTAATGCGTTTGTCCGGCTGGAAGAGTAAATGACTCTTCTACTGGTATATTCACAGTTCTGCCACGTTGCGGTGTTACTGTCGCATCTTTTACCAAATAGAAATTTTCAAAGTGCCCATCACGTACAATTCTGATCGACAGCTCTGGCAGATGATCACGCCAAAGGGCAATGTCATCAACTTCCTCCTGCCATCTGTTTAAAGTCTGGCAGCCTTTTATTGGTGACCATGCAGACCCCAGCCACTTGTAGTCCTTTAGCAAATCTGACTTCCTGATTGTATCCTCAAGAGGCAGGATAAAGACACCAACTCCACGACAATCCCTGTTTGTAGAGTTCAGGCAGTCACTGATAGCTTCGTTAGATAATATGTTGAGATATAAATCCTGAGTTAGAGCCTCTCGAATAGAACCTGGCAAGTGATACCAGTGTTTATCTTTCACAAAGGACACTTCCCCTGAATCACTGGTTAAACCATCGAAGCCGAACAAATGGAGGAGCTCTTCAGATGTCTGGCAGTCATCACGGTCAAGATTGTGAGCCATAGCAGTATGAATGCTTCTGTTTGGCACAATAACCGTAGGGTGTCGTTCCCAGCTCATGCCTTGTGTCTCAGACAATATTTCGTCCAGATCTTTTTGATATATTGCCTGGACTGGGGTTATTGAAATGCCGCCGTCAAATGAATCAACCACCAGCACAAAATCTCTCTCTTTAACTCTGCCCTGTACAAATTTCTTCGATGATTGCCATGCAAAGATAGCGGCTATGCTTTTGGGAAGCGGTGTCGAATCGTCAAAATAAAAATTGACGCTTTTTCTTATTCCCTCAAGGTCGAAGTCATTGACCCAATCAGGAACAAGATAGGTCAGCTTTTCCGCCTTGATATAGTCACTCAACTTTTCCATAAAAAACATCGCTGCACTGCTTTTGGTGGTATCTGGCAGTGTTGAGCAATGTGAAAAGAGGCTCCTCATGCTGACCGTTTCAATATCTGAATGCAGGGCGATTGATTTTGCGTAACCACAGTCTATTACCATCCCTCCATTAATATTTAAAGGCCAGTGCTGCTGAAGCAACCTGAACGGCAGGTGCGCCTGAGAGCCTGTGTTATTCGTGAACGTCGGACGGATAGAACACAGGTCAACAACAGAGCTATCCATCCGTATTGGACCACTTTGGTTATTTGTCGGCACAGAGTATTCAAACGGGGTATCCGTGACAAATGACAGTATCGCCTTCGGTATCTCTTTGAGAGTTGTTGGCTCTATTTTTAATTTCTTTTTTGCGCCCTGAACTTCCTCAATAACCAGATTCTCGGAAACGATCTGTAATAAATACTTATCCTCACCGACTTGTATCTTCCATTTATCACCCGTCAAATTGAAATCGACAGTGATGATTCCTGCTGGAAGAGTTATGTCTTCAGCACATTCACCTTGTCGGTTGCTGCCGATAACAAAAGAAACTTCATATCCGGGAGATAATGAATCGAGCTTAAGCTTGCTTGACAGATTGTTTTGATGAAAAAATAAATCAACACCACTTTCTTGTGTTACAAAGCCAAACTTCTTTTCATAATTTATAGTTTTGATCTTCCCTTTGATCTTTGAGTCAGCCGCAGGAAATAAATATCCCCGGACTGGCAATTCTGGGGAGATAGAAAAATTATCATAATCGAGACCGACCGGTTGCTGAACGATTCGAAAGCGCCCACTATGGTTGAGTAAGGAAAGGGTATTCCAATAAATAACACTGAGGATATCGCTATGGACTCTTTTGCTGTCCCCAGTGATCTGCTCGTCGATGGTTTGGAGCCAGAGCCAACCATCCCAGACTTTTCGATAACGCTTATCCTGAAGAAGTGTGTTGTTGGGCGGAAGATTGCCCCAATTACCAATTTCAGCAGCATCTTCTGTTCTAAGCCAGCGCTGGAGGGAAACAAGCAGTTCTTCACAGGTCTCTTCTGCCGCTGCAGACAAAGCATACTGTCTTTCAATCAGAATCTGCTCCAGCCGGAGTAGAAAAGCTTTTAATAGTCGGTTTTCTGCCGTATCAACACTGGCTCTCCGCCTAACAGCCTTCATATAGGGCTTGCCAGAAAGCTTCTCACGGAGTGTTCTTCCCGGCTGACGACTGAGCCATTGAATACTGTTGCTGTCAACCTCTCTTGCTGCATGTATTGGCAGCATGGCATGTTCGCGTAATATCTTATCCCGAGTATGCTCCATGATTGCCAGAACTGATTCCTTTGAGTGCGACACAATTCGATAGATACGGTCCTTTATCTCGCCCTCAGGTGACTCATGCCGCACCGATTTCTCCACGGCACTCAAAAAATCGACAATTCCGGTATGTAGTGCATGCCCTGAAACAGGATCGAAGCTCGAGACTTCCGTCAGCCACTTGCGAACTATTAGTATCCAATTGGCTTGGGTCTTTACCTCATCTTTATCGTTTAGCCCCCTATAAAGAGATTCAATCGAGTCAAATTCAATGGTTCTTTCCATTATCTATGACTCCTTTGTCTTATTACACAAATCCTTGAGTGATTTCGCTTCTTTTACGTCACATGACATAGTTCTCATTATTTCGTTTGTGGTTAGCTGCCATAGCTTCTTTTGATTATCACTTGCAAATCTTTTGAGGTCACCAGGGATAAGACCATCTCCCACTTTTGAACTACTATGAAAATTTGATTGTTCAGCTGAGGCAACTATGGCCTCTCTGGAATCGTTATTATTACTCTCACCCAAAAATGCATCATCTTTTAAATAATTAGCACTATTCCAGATAAACTGCCCATAGCCAAACTCACAAGCAAGATCGAAGTCCTCTACGATGTTATAATCGTCATTGACTAGTTGAGTTCGTATTTTATCAAGGCAGTCTAATTTTGATTTCCCTCGGGTTTCAATTCCTCGAAGTTTTGGCATAACCTTTTGAACAAGCTGGTCTTCAAAGGCTACTTTCATTGCTTTGCCCAAGCTTGCGTCATCGTTGTTTCTCTGGGCTTCCAACACATCTGGATAATTAGCCATGTAATACTCGATAGACTGCCATACCCTGTGCCCCAGAGCTCTACCAACCTTGGACAACGAGGTATTCATTTCTTCAATGAATCCCTTGAATGGTAAAATCTGATCGTCATTGAATTTGCTTTCTTTGCACCACCAACCCTCCCACAGTTTGCGGGACAGCAGAGGAGCCTGTTCGCCCAACGGTTTCAGCTGACTGCGTCGTTCGAGAGTGGTCGGCCTGGGAAAATTGATTACTATTCCTCTATCGAGAACCTTATCCGAAAGAGATTTTGTTGTTTCGTCCTGATTCATAGTTCCTGCCCAGAGCACATTTCTTCCAAGAGGCAGATCATATTGTTGAATACCTGCGCCAAGCTTCACTTCAAGACACGGCACTTCGTTGCCTTTGCGACCGCGTCGCAGCTCAAGCTTACTTAGAAATTCAGCAAAATAGAGCTCAACATGAGCGAGGTTCATTTCATCCATTAATATGAGACTCATTACATCCTCTAAGCCTGGATAGTCATTAACCTGTGCCTTTTGACTTTGTGCCAATAAACGCAGAACTGGCTGGGCATCAAATTTGTTATCGATGGAATTGAAGAAGCCAAGCATCGATTCCTGACTGTCCCAATTTGGCTGTACAGACAGGCTCAGAAAATTGATACCGCCAAAATGGGAGTAAAGTCTGGGCAGTTCAGATTTACCTGTACCACTAACCCCAGATAGAACGGTCATGGGTGACCACTCAGCAGTTTTTAAAGCTGTATGAAACGCATAAAGTATTCGTCGTGGAAATCTCAAACCATAATTTGCACAAGATGTCCTAATCCTATCAAGCCATTGAATTTCACTAATTTGCTCCTGCGCGCGAGGCAGACTCTTATGAATGTATGGAGTTTCAATGTCCCGAACCCTTGCTTCTCGGTCCTGTTCACGCTCGTAAGAAGACTGTAAACGTTTCAGCTCTTCCATCAATCTGTTATTGTCGGCATCCACCGATTCAAAACGTCTCTGCAAAGATTTGTTTTTATCGGTCAGTTCCGCTACCTGCATTTCAAGATCCGACTGTGCGCGTGCTGAACTTCTGAGAGCCTCATTTTCTTCAGAGAGTCGCTCACAGGCCAGCTGCAGTTCGCTCTGTTCGGACTTCAAGCGATCAAAAGCTTCCCGCATCTCCTGTGTTGGGCGTGTGGCAAGGTCATCGCGCAGCTTTTTAATTTCCTCTTCATAGGTTTTCAGTTTCAGTAAAACAGCGGCTGGGTCTTCATCACCGAGCTTATGCTTCAATTCTTCAAAGTTTGAAATTAGAGCACTGCTCGTTTTGATAGATTCTCTCAAACGTGCAATTTCATCATTAAGCGCAGACTTCTCACTCTCGAAAGATTGCTTCCGTTCAACAACCTTGGCATCCACCTCAACGTTTAAATGAGCTTCTCGTTCCTCAAGGCGGTCTTTGCTGGATTGAAGGCGCTGCTTTTGATACTCAAGCTCATCCTTGAGTTCATCAAGCGCAGCCTGATCCTTCAGGAAAGCCTTTCTTTTTTGTTCGAGCTCATCTTTTTCCTGTTGAATCGCAGCCTCATGAACTTTCAGTCTATCAGCTATCTCTTTCTCCAAGCTTGCTATTCTGGATGTCCTCTCCTCCGAAAGTTCTTTTTCAATGGCAGTCAGAGCGTTTGCCCGTTTTGACTCCTGCTCCTTTTCATGTTCTTTCCGAAGATTGAAGAGCTCGTCATCAAGCTTTGCCCGGGCATCTGCATACCCATTGTCCCTTTGGATTTCAGCCCTTTGTATCGCCACCTCTCTCTGCCGCAATTTTTCCTTTTCGGATTCAAGAGACTCCAGCTCACTTACGCATTGAGCTTCCCGCTGCTCCAATTGTTTTTGGAATGCTGCGAACTTTTCCTCAAAGAGTTGCGGAAAACCGTTTTTGGCCTGAAGCTCCATCTCTTCAAGCTGAACACGTTTGTCATTCAGCTCCGCTTCTTTTTTAGCTATCGCGTCTTTAGCGGCTTTTAGCTCATGTTCCTTTTGAACGATAGAGGTCTCTTTTTGACCAAGAGAATGTTCTAATTCTTTCAGTTCCTGCTGTTTTTTCAGGAGGACTTCCTCTTTAGCGTATATAGTTCTATCACTCTGAGCTCCTTTTCCATTATCTGCGCTTATCTGAGTGTTATTATTTCTATTAGAGTCCATTAAAATACTTCCATAATTATTTTGACTAGTTTGAATACATTGATTTTTAATGACTCCAAGTTTTCCCTTGTAAAGTCATGTTGATGATGATTCCCGTGACCACGAAGTTTTATCAACTTGGCGATAAGCTCAAAGCAGTTCGGAAAACACCTTTTTAGAACTAGCAATTCACCTTCTGATGCGAGCAAACAGAGTGCAAGAAGTTGAGCCCCAAGAGTTGTGCTTGAGCCTTGAGTAGCACGATATAGTCGATCTGCATTTATAGTACTAATCTGCACTGGTATTGCATCAGACGCTGGAACCAAACCAGATTGAACGATTTTTTCAATCGCCTCATCCCTCAGTTTATTTCGATTTTTGACTATTTTTCTCCGGTCCTTCGCTACTTCCAGCAACGACAATTGCATAATGGACGCCAACAAATTTATGTAGCGCTGAAGCTGCTCGTTATCCAGAGTCGTCCTCTGGCTTAAGATCGTTACTTTGACCAACTCTTCCCGTAACGACGGGGAAACAGCTTGAACAAATCCAAGCCCCAATGACTTGTCCAGTTCGATCCTGGCCTTCAATCTGACCTGATCAATATCTCTTTCCTGCTTTGTTTTGGCTGTATAGGCATCTTCGGTTATATCCGGTATTAGCGACTGGATGAGCCGAGTGGTTCTATCGCGATAGCCCTCAAGGGTTTCCGGTGAAAGTTCAACATCGGTTGAGCTTCCATGGGATACCGGGTCCCTGACTTCTTTCAGCGCATTTATAAAGGAGAGACATCCAGAGTCTTCAATGGCCAGATGATTCAGCGGATGGTTGGGATCATTTATCGCCCCGGCTATTGCCAGAGCCAGTAGTGGCTGCATCTCGGAAACACCACGGTCAACGGCTCTGATTTTGCCGGGTTTCACTTGAAGAAGGACCTTCACACTGTCCGAAACATCAAACCCAATCTTGGTAGCAAACGAGCGCAGTATCTTGTCATTTTCCCGGTAGGACTGTGACGAGAACAAGCGTTCCCAGTGAGTCACAGGGTTGTCAGATACAACAAATCGCAGCGCCCATTCTATGGCTTCATACAAGGCGACTACCGCCAAGCCGGTCAAACGGGCGAATTCCTGCTCATCATTGGATGAATCAACCTCGATCTTTTCAGCGTCTGAAAGATACTCTTGTGCGCGTCGAAGTGGGCGTGCTATCCGTGGATAGTTCTTCAACCCGTCCGCCGCTGAAGACTCATCCTCAGCCTCTTCATTGCTTTGATTGGAATTCAGTCTGTCGATAACCCCTTTATTCTTCAAATCTATGACCCACTTCCAGTCCTGAGAAGTAAGGTAATTGGCAAAGCTTTCAGAGAAGCCAAAGCCGCATCCATCCGTCACCAAAAGGTCAGAATTGCCTATCTGGATAAGGACATTGCAATGCAAGTAAACCAGTTCTGGATTCTCATGTAAGGATATGGCTTCAGCCATTGGCACCGGAGGCGGGTACTGATCGACACCTTGGTTCAACAGGGCATGCCGTTTATATTTCTTCTTAAACTCCCTTATGGCTCTGATAATATCGTTGGAGTCAGGAACTGCTTTCCAGAAAGAGTCTTTTGCAGGGCGTATCTGTCTTGCACTGACCCTCGACTTCTCATTGGTTGGATTGATTAGAAAATCAATAAATCCGTTGTCACCAATCCTTGATATTTTTTTATAGCTCAGCTGCTCCGTGCTGACATAGGGAAGAAGCTTCCCGGACAGTAGATCTACAAACACTGTGGCCACGGTGTATTCCAGATTTCCGTCTGATTTATTCTGCCACTCGTTCAGAAGCTCCTGCCCATGCTCAGACAACTCATAGCGGTCATTTAAAAGGCCGAGCTGGTTGAGGCGATTCTGAATGAAGGCCACCAGTTCCTTTTCCAGACAAGTGAGCAGCGCAATCTTTTCTGTGTCGCCGGATTCTATCTCGGTTATTTTCAAGACAGTTTCTTCAAAAACATTGAGGCCGCTCTTTTTCTTTTGCGGAATAGAGATGTTGAAGGCGTGACATGGCCATAGAACACTTTGTCTGGCGGCGATGTTCAATCCATCCAATGCTGTGCGGAAACTGATTACTTTAGGACGATGGTCTTTTGCTGATTTTTTTGTAGAGGGCGCACTCATAGGATCACCCCCTTTTCATGGCACAAATCATAGAAGTTTTTCAGAGCCGGTACTGCATCTACAGCTATCTGGGTGTTTGCAAGGACGCCGTCTCCCACAATGGCTAAGACCTTCTTCTGACGACTCATGCTCACACATAAGCGGTTTTCCGACATGAGATGGCCGAATAGTTTTTGCTGCTTCTTTTTGTAATCCTCCTCGTTGCGTATATTAGGCGGCAAGGCGTTCATGTCCTGAGACCTCACCATGGAAAGAAACACAATATCGAACTCCATGCCCTGAAAGGCATCAACAGTACCGATGCGGAGCCGCTCTTCGCCATTTTCAAGAAAGCGGTATTCCTGACATATCTGCCATGTACCATCCTGTGCCCGCTCCGTGATACCATATTTTTCTAACTCTCTGTAGACTTCAAATACTTGAGGTTTATAAAAACTAATAATTCCAAAACTAAGGCCTGCATGTTTTGAATCACCAGTCAGTTCCTGCATAAATTCTGCACTGGATTCTCTCGATTTGATCCAAGTATTAGTTTTTTCAGCGATAACTTCTCCCTCTATACTTCGCCATCTCTTCCCACCATCTTTGTTGTAACCTTCTGGCCCTCTACTATTAGGTACATCAAACCATACTGCTGCTTTATCTTCGATGCCTTTTAACTTCTGGGAAAAATACTTAGCAGCTAAAGGAGATCGATAACCTTCATTGTATTGGTTATAAAAGTTGTGGCTTGCAAAATCCCCCAAAATCGGATGTGTTCGGTACTGAGCATCCAGCGTCACTGTTCGTTTGATGTCATCTTTCTCCTCCAGTTTCTTTAGGCGGTTGAACAGATACTCAAACATACTTTTTTTGACAAAATCGACATCAACCGACGGACCGGATGAATCGCCACCTTCCAAGGCTCTCGCGACCTCCTCATCAATCAAATGAGGCAGCTGCCTGTGGTCCCCGACAAGGATTATTCTTTTTTCCGCCTGAGACATCGGAATAAGCAGGTCTCGCGGGCTGGTTCTCGCCGCCTCATCGATGATCACCGTATCGTACCTGACCATTTCTGTTCGCTGATCATATCGGACGTTTTTATTCTTTGAGCGGATGATATCTTTCCCGACCGCCTGTTGAGTGGTTGCAGCATACACAAAGTTATAATCCTCTATGGCCTCACGAACGCCATCAGGATTGTCTTCAAGCTCATGTAAAAACTCAGCCAGTATTGCATCACGTTTATTGGTTGAATTGAGTTTTTTCTCCAGAAGCTGAGATACCGTTGCCACCAATCTCAAAACATCTTCTCTTGGTTTTTCAGTCCTGAAATCAGGCAAAGGCAGATATTTATAAAGTAGTGATTCTTTCAGTTCTCTAAGCTCTGGGAGAAAACTCAAAGGCTTACCACAGCGCCAACGGGCCGCTTTTTCAAGAACGCTTAAATCTGGATTAGCCAGTTCGTCTTCGATCTTATCCAGCAAATCGACAGCTCTTGCGGCACCGTCGTCAACAAAGGCTGCTTCACTGACACGCAGAGCTCTAACGAGCCGCAAGGTGGAAGGATCATTCGACTTCAGTTCGGTTTGCAGGGAATTGATGATTTCTTCTGCCTCACTGGTGATATCCTCAGAAATCACGTCTCTGGGCAAATCCAGAATACGTTTCATTAAACTGACTGTGTTGTTCTTCGAGGGACACAATGAATATGCGACAAACAGTTCAGCCAGTCTTACCTGATCTTCCGTCTGAGCAATTTGAGGATTCTTGATACGAATATTCTCGGCGACATTGGAGCACCATTTGTTAATTTTTTCAGTAACGGCATCTGCCGTAAACTCCGAATCACCAGACCTTTTGCCGAATTTAACTGCCGGAAGGGCATTAACACTCAGTCTCGCAACGATGTTCTCCACCGCATCATGCTGAAAGCCGGAGACAAGTATCTGACCTCTTATCGACTTGGTTTTGTCATATTCCTCATTGAGCCGTTCAAGAATTGCCGTGACTACAGTTGTTTTGCCTGTTCCCGGAGGCCCCTGAATAAGAGCAATATCCGGGGTGTTCAATGCGACGTCGATGGCCTCCACCTGCCTGTCTGTGGGCGGATGCTTAAAAATCTTCTCTTTCACGAAGGACGTCAAAGGCTTCAGTTTGGTGACGCGTTGTATGTCCGGGAGTGTTCCTCCTTCTTCAATCAACAGGCCGAGAAGCGGATTAGCACAGCGTCCTTCCAGAATGGCTGAGCGTGCCCGCATTCGTCTTTCAATCTGAATTTTGTCTCCATTGATGGACAGAATCAAAAACATCGGACCAGACGGTATTGACGGCAGGTCCAATTCAATGCTGGTTTTTGAAAGTTTAAGGATTGGGGCATAGACAGAAGCTGGCATTTCAGCATCGTTCTTTTTCTGATCCTTTTTGGATGCAAATTCTTCTTCCAGAGCCGTGCTGTAGGCTTCCCATGTAAGATCCGGATTCTGGATATATAAAGGCTCCTCGGAGGTTATCTCTATCTCATCACCTTCAGTAAGTTGATCCGGAATAGACGGCACAAAAAACTTCACTCCTTTTGTTGTCTGCTCTGTGCCATGAAAATCAATTCGACCGACGGCTTTCGCCCTTGCCAACAGCATTTCACCTTCAATAGCGCCGTATTCATCCCACTGTTTCAAGTAGCTCCCGGTTTCCTTGGTAAGCTGACTCATAGCTCCAGCAGCTAAAGCACGGATGCGACCCGTCTTAGTGTAATCAGAAAACTGGACCGCCCCCCTTGCCAGACGCAATGATCCTTCACTCTTCTGGTTATCTCTAAAGACCGCTTTGGTCGCAAAATAGATGTTCTTTGACTTATCGACATTGCGCCTTTCAACCGGGATACGAACCCTCTCGCCATAGATAGAGAATTCCCGGTATTTCTCCTGCACAACGGCTTGAGCGTCAGTCGAGTCTTCATCCTCAGGAGTATCCGCTTCAAAGTCAGCCTTGGCAGATGGGCCACTCATAAGCAGAAAGAAATCTTCGTTGCCAACGCTGATTTTGCATTTCTCGTTTAATACGCTTCCCAGCTCTTCAGCTCCATTAAAGCGAATGCCATTTCGTTTAGCTGTTGACTCTATGCGTTCATCAATGCCGATCTCCACATCACCAATTTCAACAATCTCACCATTGAAAAAGATGATTTTCACAAGCGTACTGCCGTCCTTGGCAACCTGCATTACCTCGGCAAGGTGCGCACAGCCTCTTTTTAAGTGGAAATTCAAATCTTTTCCGGCCGAGGCGTCCCGGAGCACCACGCTCCACTGCTGGCCATCGATTCTTAATCTGTATGCCTGCCCGGCATTGTTAGGGGCGATATATCCAACACCCGTGTTTGGAGTCTCTCCGGACAGCTCCGGTTTCATCCATAATTCAAAGGTGATTTCAGCATTTATGTCTTTCAGTCTCATTTGCCACCTCCGCTGATCATGCATTTAACCAACCGAGGACTATTCAAATGTGCGAACATCCAAAACTGAACATCCGGTGTTACCCGGTCTATTTTCATCTGTGAATAAACCTTCTGAAAACCACTTTGCGGGTGGCTGTCAGCGGCAACGGATAAATCGGCTTTGCCATGGTCTGACTTTTTAATCAGAATGCCATTATTGCTCGAAGAAATGAGCACCTCTGCTGTATCAGAATCAATCATTGCAAACTCGTTAAAGACTCGTCTCGGTACTGTCAGCTCTGCCCCCTGCGAGATCTCACGTACATACCGCCAGCATGGTGAGTTCAAGGGTTTGTCCGGTCCATTCCATCGATAAGACTCAAGAATGAGTACCTGCGGCCTCTGCGTTTTACAGTAAGGGCAATTGTGACCCTCTGTTTCCGGGTGAATGAAATCATAGTAATAGTTCATCGAGCAGCCTGGGCACGTGACGGTCATATCCGCTGCCTGAGCAAGAGCTTCAGGCCAGTGATAGATAGTCGGCCGCAGCAAGGGAGATGTTCTTCCCGGTCCGAATGTGCCCTCAAACAAAGCGGTCAGCTTCTCTGTAAGAAGAAGGGATCTGGGTAGGCCGCTGTTGGAAGAGTTGGAATCATCATCTTGGTCATCAACCCAAGGGAACAATCCGGCATAAGCCTTATCTTCAATATCCTCGTCATCATTTTCTTCATCAGCCCAGTCGCCTTCATCCGTTCCATCCACCTTCTTTCCGACAAAAGGGTGAATCAGCGAAAGAAGGTAGAAAGCCACGACAGCGAACGCATGACAATCGCTTGAAGGTCTTCCACCGTCTTTGCCCTGCACCAGCTCGGGGGCTCCGTACTTTGGTGTATAAACAACACTTCCGCCTGCGGTGATTTCAAATCGAATATTGTCGGCATCAATCAGCCAGACTGCTGAATCATCAAGCCCTTCTGAAATAAAGATATTGTTGGGAGAGATGTCACCATAGACCATGCCATTGCCGTGAAGGCGTGCCAGCAATGATGCGCATTTGTAGAGCGCATGAAGTCTGCGTCTGAGCCCACCGGTTCTATAATAATGAACAATCTTTTTAGCTTCGTTCTCCGGCATTGCCGAAAGCCATGCCGGGATATCGTCTGGACCAATATTTTCTGCGGACTTGCCATCGAGCCAGAAATGACTGAACGGAACCATTTCACTCAAAAGCTGCATCACATAACCGGCATTGTTTTGAAGCAGAGCTGCCGGTACGGATATATTCAGGTTTTCTGGCAGAGGCAGGAGCCGGACGCGCTTAAAGCGCTTTGAATACCGTTCCACCGACTCCTCATCGGTGACCGGAGTTCCGCTTTCATCTGTAACAAGCTTGATCGCCAGATCAGGGTCCTTGGTACGGAAAACGACGCCTTGGCCACCTTGACCGAGCACCTTGTCCTGAATGTGTACATTCTGATATTCATCCACATACTCGTTGAACCTTTGGCTCATTGGGAAGCTCCTTTCTTAAACAGACAGGCAATCGTCTTGTCATCGGAGTGTCCCGGGACCGGCCATTCATTGAGCCACCGTTTGAGATCCCTCTTTCTTTCTTCCGACTCCAGGTCTGCATAAGTCGAGTAGAGTTCCTGTGCAAAGATCATCTGCTTTTCAGGTAACAGGTCATCGGATATGCCATCCGTGCATAGCACAACTGCATTGCATGCCGCGCTTTCAATCGTCGCGGTTTCCCACTGATCGGGTTTGAACTCCTGCTGAAGGCTGTTTGTATAGTTCGAGAAGGAATCCTGTTTGTTGTCACTGAGGATAAGGTGGTTTTCTTCAGTTTCTCCAAGGGCTACAATCATTCCATCACCAAGGCGGCCAAGAGTGATAATCCCTTCGATCTGGATGGCAAAAAGGCATGTGGCCGAACAATCTGTTGAAGAGTACGGGGCTATTTTCACAAGCCAGTTGGCATGAATGAGCCTTAAAATATCAACGATATTAGCATCGGGGGTATTCTGGTAGCTCTTGGCAGCCTCAAACACCGCCAGACAGGCAGCTTTTGAACCGTGATCTGAATGTGCCTTGCTGCCCAGTCCGTCCGATACAACAACGACATTCCCCCATTTATATCGGCGTGCCATCCAAGAATCCTGATTTGGAATTCCGGCTTTAACATGTAGGGGGCCGATTACTGTGGCACCCCAGCAATTCCAGAGTTTGTCAAGCATCCCAATCCTCCTCTGGTTCTTCTGTTTCAGCCGTTGCGGATTGCAGAATCTGGGCTGTAGATGCTGGCGCGGTCAACGGCTCATCCGAACCAAAAATTGTACCGTCTATCGCTGAAGCGATATTCTCCGAAAGGTAAACTGTGTTGTTTGTGGCAATTTTCTTCAACTTCAGCAGGTCAGCATCAGCGCCGACTGCAACAGTCCGGATGATAAGGTCGGTGAATGTACCCAGTTTGGTCTTAAAGCTTACGATGTCTGAATTGGGGAAATTGCCATCAGACAAAATGAGAACCATCGACCTCCCGGTATCATTCACATGCTGGGATAGAAAATCGGAGAGAGCACATACGTTAGAGGAACCTTCAGCGTTTAAGGCAGGGATATTACCGTCGCTTTGCAAAACGATCTCGGAAACACTCTGCGCCCATTGATAAAAGCGGATATTTAAGCCTGAGTATTTTTCCTGATCTATGAGCCTTAACTGAGCCGCATATCGGCAAAGATTCCGCTGAAGATGGATTTTGCCCATTTCACTCATACTGCCGGAAACATCTACAAAAATAAAAAGTTCCATCTCAAATTTTCCCGAAAAAATTTAGCAAATGCTCAGAGGCACCACTACCAAAAAACCATTCCACATTTATAAGATCATCTGATTTTTGCTTTATCACAGGATGCGGGGGGCGAAAAGACGAAATCATTACTCCGTGCCCTTTCACACCACCAAAATGTTTGGCAGTTTCACTCAGCTTCAAAACATGGTTCGCTTCAACCTTTCCACTTTTACATTCAATAATGAATAAGCGATATCCATCGGTACAAATAACATCAAACTCTTGATAAGCGATATTTTCTTTAAACCCATCATGGTAATACTTAAAGTTATTATTGGAGTCGACGTCCACAACAGAAACCTCTAACCCAAGGCGTAAATCTTTTAGAACAGCAGATTCTTTTAAGGGAAGTAACACACTAAAAACATACACCTCTAGCCACTTACCCATCAGAAACTCAAGAAAATCAGGGAATTCATTAAACACAAATGACTTACCGCCAATTGTTAGCTTTGCTTGTTTATCAATTGTCAGTTCAGCGTAGAAATCATCGCCCCAACTCTTGAATGATTTATCATAAATATAACTTTTCAGCTCACGATACTTTGACGCGATCAAGTTACGATTTTCCCAGATTATCTGAGAGGCATTAATAATTTCTCGAGAAAGTTCTTGTTCTGTAAGACCAGGCTTCGATACTGTTAATCCATCACCGTTCAACTTCAGAAATGTTTCAACCGAATCTATTGAAACAATCTCACTTTTAGTAAAACTATTAAGATTGATAACCTGTTTCTTTGAAAAATCGAAATAAAATGGCGTTGCATTTACCTTACGACAGGCGGCAAGCGCCCCTGCATACATCAACTTGGTTCCACCCGTTAAGTTAAAGCCGATCTTCGAATCAACAGGCATTTTCGCGATCAGATCCAAAATCGTGCTTCGGACATTCTCAGGGTCATATGGGTCCACCGCAATTTCAGCGTATTCAGCTTCTCCAATAAACTGTTTCATGACATCGGCTGGAAACTGTGCGGAATTCACAAAGATATGCTTACTGCTTGAAAACTGGAGCACGCCAAGCAGGTTCGGCATCCGCTGTTCGCCGAACAGGTGAAAAATGGCATCATATTGGTCAGATTCCATATTAGCTGTTCGAACCTGTATTCCATGCCATTCCAGCCACTCATTTGGCAGAACGATGCTTTCTGGAGGCCTTCCTGGGTGAGAAGATGCGATAAGGCGTTTTTTTAGCGTTGGGTGCCTCAGGGCCGCAAAAGCCCAGACGAAAGCCATAACCGGAGTCCCCGGACTCAGGTAGAGCGTAACGAGCTTTTCACCTTCAGATGCGGCAACCGCATGCAGGGATTGAGTCGCAGCCTCATAGATGCCCTCCGTGTCATTGAGATGCGTCAGCTCCACAGAGTGGAAACGCACATCGACCTTTTTACCGGCATCCCGAAGCTGTTTCTTTAGCCATTCATTAAAATGATGGTGCGCAGCCCCTGTATTTGAAAACAGGTCGACAAACTGTCTCGCAGCAGCCGGGTCAGAGCCTTCAACACCTGCAATTTTTTGCTGAAATACATCAGCTTTGTATTCGGATTTATCCGGGTGCGTAAAGCCGAGGATGATCACATCGGTGTAATCTTCCGCCAGCAAAGCTCCTAGAACGGGGCCGGTTGTCTGTTCCAGTCCGAGTGAGGCCCTGAAATCAGTCATTCCGTACCATGTCATTAAATATTTCTTCATAAACTTTCCCCATTTATGTATGGACGGAACCAACTAACCTGATTTTTCAAGCGATCGGCAAAGACAGCGCGATTGTCTGTTTCAAGTCCTTTAAATTTTCCTATTGCTCCACTGACGAACGAGCCAGCATCATCTTCATTCATGTAGAATCCGACGCGCATCTCAAAGAACCCAAGAAGGTCCTTGCACGATGAATTGCAGCGTTTCCAGTTATCTGCAAAGGCGATCACAAATGTCCCTTGCAGCGGACCGTCTTCCAGAATTCTCTTCAGACTCTCTTGTGGTGAAGGCGACTCATCTTTCTTCACCGGTCTAAAACTCGCTGGTCCAGAGTGAAATTCCTTGGTCGAATCCAGTCCGTCAATAATCACAATTCTTTTTGATTGTTGTAATTCCCCGGAGATCTCGGCCAGACTCAGCGCGGGAACACTCTCGTGCTTTGAAACAGGTCTACTTCCGGAACCATCGAGATATTTTGATGCCCCCACCGGAACTATGGAGCGCCCGTTAAAGTAGATGATTTCATCGATGCCATTTTGAGCATCCAAGCTTTGAAGGATGGAGGCGAGCAGACCGTCGTGGATAGCATCGTTATAGCCGGATATCAGTAAATTCGATGACGGTCGGTTAACCAGTGTCAGCGAGAGCGGTTCCGCCTCAAAACTCAACCTTTCACCAAGGTGCAGCTGTACCGCCTCGTGGTTTCTTGATTTAAACCAATCAGCTGCAGGCATTTCAGGCAGACGCGAGCCGTTGAATATTCTTGTTGAGCCGCAGTAACCACGCTGGTCTGCGATCTGAGTAATCTTGATAATGTGATCCTTGCACAGCCCTCGATCAGCAAATGGGATCAGAAACCGTTGATTTGCCGATTTTGCCCCGTTGGAATTGTTAATGATTCCCTCCGGAGGGCTGCTCAATTTGGAAGCCCCCCAGTTGCTGTTGCCAAGAATCATCGCGGAATCTTCCTCGCTGCAGGCAAGGGCAATCCGGCAGCCGATCTGGCTTATCAGCTGGCCCATCGAAAGAGACTGGATTCCTTTCAATGTCTGGGTGGCCAGCAGCACATGTATGCCGTAGGCCCGTCCTTGTCTGAGCAGCTGGTTCAACATTTTCTCTGCGGGTTCAGCCACTTGCCGCCCCTCAGAAAACAGGATCTGAAACTCATCGATAATCAGCAGGATACGCGGTAGTTCATTCCCTGTGGATTCTCTGTATTCATAAAAGTCGCGGACAGCCCGGCTTTTGAATTCCCGAGCTCGTTTTTCAAGCTCCTCGGTCAAATGCGCCAGAACAGTTACCCCGTATTCAGGATCACTCTCAGTAGCCACCAGTTTTGCTTGAGGAAGCGGAGGGGAAGCATAAACACTGAATTCCGTACCCTGCTTGTAATCCAGCAGGTAGATACTCAACTCCGAGGGTGAATACGTATGGCAGAGGCTATGAATCAGAACATGGAGCAGGTTCGATTTTCCGGAGCCCGAACGCCCGGCCAGAAGAACATGGTGCTCTGTATTCACCCCGCCGATAGAGAAAGGAACGATCTCGCCATCTGCAGTCCAGCCGATCGGCACCTGTATACCCTGAACAGCGTCGTGCCCCCAGTAATCCGAATTGCACCAGAGGTCAGTCAGGCTCTTGCTGAATTTCGCGCTCTGTTCATATCGGTCAGATATGGATGCCAGAAAATCGGTCAACTCAGAACGTCCGGGCCAGAACTCCTGTTCCTCCACAACATTGATTTCAGAGACATGCTTGGTCAGTATCTCTGCCGGAACAATGGAATCCATTCTATTGGAATATTTATCTATCGCGGTGCGCAGCCCCGTAAACTTGCGGTCCTCCAGCCGACTTTCATCAATGGTCAAAACCGGAAGCACGCCGCAGACAGGGCCGTGTTCCAAAAGGCGGCCAAGGTACCAGAGGCTTTTGTCCGTCAACTGCTCCGGCACTCCGAAAATGAGCAACAGTTTATATGGTATGGGATTGCTGCTGTTTGCCTCGTTGTAGGCGGACCAGCTCTTGATCTCTCCATTGAATTTATTCTGAAGCAGATCCTCGACATAGTCCGTTAACCGGGCCAGGGCATTTTCCAGTTCGTCCGACCGGGTCAGCAATCGCTGCTCGGGAAAGAGCCGTTTTACTTTCAACAGAGAAAGGAACGGGTCCAGAGACGTGCCCAGTCTCAGCGGATCTGCAGCGGTAATTTCAACATTGCCGACCGGCATGCAGTGCATCAGCCGAAGCATCAGCTGGTGAATCAACGGATGTCCAGTAGTCTGGTCAGGCAGCCAGAGCGATTTCTTAAAGGGAAAAGGGATCAGCCGTGGGATGTAACCTTTCCAGTTCTGATAGGTGAGGTACATGCGCCCGAACGCCAAAGCATCAGGAAAGTGTATGCCCGTATTGATATTTTCGGCTGTTAACTCATTCAGGTGCGGCTGGCGCTGGCGGACTCTTTTACATAGATCATCAAGATTTTTCAGTGCCGAAACCCATTCCTTCTCAAACTCATCGTGTACTCGGTGTTTTCTCTCGCGAACCTGCTCTTTTTTTGACTTGAGAGCACTCAAGGCGACATTTCGTTTTCTGGCTGCCGCGAATTTAGAATCGACCAATCGCTTAATTTTGGCTTGAATACTGGCAAGCTCAACTTTCAGGTCATTCTGGAGATTCTCCAAACCAGCCTCTCGAGAGCTGAGTTTGGATCTGGTTTTGATTAAACTATCTTTGCTAAGCTCATTCTTCTGAATCTCTATTTGAATTCTTTCAGATTCCTGACGTTCGGCATCACCAAACACGTATTTTACGGTTGAAATTAAAATGGGGCGATCGTTGATCTCACGTAAGCGTCCGGCAAACCACACATTTTAATTATCTTCAAACACCTTAAAGTCTGTTGTCTTTTAAATCAGAGCAACAGACTCATGTTTACCGCGT
>NZ_QPJQ01000050.1 GCF_003337275.1 Marinomonas foliarum
CAAATATGTTTTGGTGTTGTTAAGAATCAAACAGAATATCAGCCTCAAGTTAGTTAAATAAAAACTTGAGGCTGATTAGGAGAGATGGTATCTACATTTAGTAAAAACAAAAACACCAGCCGAGGCTGGTGTTTTTAATGCAATGACAGAAAGTTTGGCGGTTACGCCTGAGCTTTTTTGAACGCGTTGATCAGTGCTTGGGTAGAAGCATCTAAGGCGCTGTTGTCGCTGTCGCTAACAAGGCGGTTGTAGATGTCGGTGCCCAATACTTTGCCAAGCTCTACGCCCCATTGGTCGAATGAGTTGATGCCCCAGATGGTGCCTTGTACAAATGTACGGTGCTCGTAGAGGGCGATCAAGGCACCCACGGTGGCGGGTGTCATTTTATCGGTCAATAAGGTGTTGCTTGGGCGGTTGCCCTTGATCACTTTGTGCGGTGCAATCGCAGCGACTTGTTCAGCGGTGGCGCCGGCATCGCGAAGTTCCTGCTCTGCTTGCTCAAGGGTTTTACCGACCATCAAGGCTTGCGACTGGCTTAAGCAGTTAGCAAACAATTGTGTATGGTGTTCGCCAATGGGGTTGTGAGACGCCAATGGTGCGATGAAGTCCACAGGTACTAGGCGTGTGCCTTGATGTAATAACTGGTGGTAAGCGTGTTGGCCGTTGGTGCCAGCACCGCCCCAAATGATTGGGCCTGTGTCGGTTTCTACGCCGTCGCCATTCAATAGGTTCGCTTTACCGTTACTTTCCATGTCAAGTTGCTGGATGTGAGCTGGCATGGCGCGTAGGTAGTGATCGTAAGGAATCAGGGCATGAGTTTGAGCGTTATGGAAGTTGATGTACCACACGCCTAATGCGCCCATGATTACAGGTAGGTTTTCTTCAAATGGAGCGGTGCGAAAGTGCTCGTCCATTTGGTGTGCGCCATCTAGCAATGCGTAGAAGTTGTCCATGCCAACGGCAATGGCAACAGGTAAACCAATCGCTGACCAAAGGGAGTAGCGCCCGCCAACCCAATCCCACATTGGAAAGATATTTTCTTTCGCCATGCCGAAGTCGACGGCTTTTTTTACGTTGGAGCTAACGGCTGCAAAATGCTTGCTAACGTTCTCTTGTGAGCCGCCATTGCTTAGGAACCAGTCACGCGCAGCGTTAGCGTTAGACAAAGTTTCTAAGGTGCCGAAGGTTTTAGATGAGATAACGAAAACGGTGGTTTCTGGGTTCAATTGCTTCAGTTTGCCAGTGATGTCTGAACCATCGATGTTGGCAACGAAGTGAACCTTGATATCGTCTTTTTTGTATGGTGTTAGTGCTTCAGCAACGACTTTTGGTCCAAGGTAAGAGCCGCCGATGCCAATCGATACCACGTCTGTAATGGTTTTGCCGCTGTAGCCTTTCCATTCGCCGCTGTGTAATTGCGCGACAAACTGTTCCATCTGCTTGAGAGTTGAGCGTACTTCTGCCAAGGCGTTAACGCCATCGACCATTAATGACTCTTGTGCTTGGCTAGCGCGCAGTGCGATGTGCAATACAGAGCGGTCTTCGGTGTTGTTGATGTGTGCACCGCTGAACATGCCTTTGATGGCGCTTTCAAGTCCCGCTTCTTTTGCTAGGTCTGTTAGTAGAGAAATCGTTTTTTCATTGGCGCGGTTTTTTGCGTAATCTAATGTCCAGCCAGCTGCTTGGGTGGTGTATTTTTCAGCACGGCTTGGGTCCGCTTCAAACAAAGACTTCATGCTGACAGCAGCCATTTCTTGCTTGTGCTCTGCTAGTTTCTGCCAAGTAGTTAATTCGGTGGGTGAGCCCATTACAATCTCCCTAAATCTCAAAGTGAATTAAGCAAGTTCTACACGTAAGTTATCAATTAAGCGTGCTTTGCCTAGATATGCCGCCGTTAATATAACGAGGCGCTTCTCTTCTTCTGATGGTGTTTGTAAGCTTTCTTGTGCGCGGATTTCGAAATAATCACGACGGAAACCAGCCGCTTCAAGCTTCTTTTGAGCTTGTTCGCAGATGTCCTCGTGACTCGCACTGTTTTTAATTAGCGCATCTTTCGCCCATAACAAAGTTTGATAAATTGTTGGTGCGATACGTCTTTCTTCTTCTGTTAGGTAACCATTGCGCGAACTCATGGCAAGGCCATCTTCGTTACGTGCTGTGTCTACTCCGATGATGCGTACGTTAGAGCTTAGATCTCGCACCATGTCTTCAATTACTTTAAGTTGTTGAAAGTCTTTGTTGCCAAATATGGCACAGTCTGGCTGAACAATATTAAATAATTTTGTCACGACAGTGGAAACACCAACAAAATGGCCTGGGCGAGACGCTCCACAAAGAATGTCAGAAATGCCGACTACTTCAATTTGCGTTTGGCTGCGTTTGCCGTCTGGGTACATTTCCAGTGCATCTGGTGCAAACAGGTAATGACAGCCATTGGCCTCAAGGACTCGTTTGTCTTCTTCCAGGGTTTTTGGGTAACGCTCTAAGTCGCTTTGATCCGAAAATTGCATTGGGTTGATGAAGATAGATGACACAATGACATCGCCTTCTTCTTTTGCTTTTCGAATCAGTGACATATGGCCATCATGTAGGTTGCCCATGGTGGGGACAAACACAATATTTTTGTCTTTCAAGCGTTCTATTTTTAGTGCTGTTCGAAGCTCAGCGACGGTGTGGAATGTTTTCATGATTTGAATCCGTGCTCAGCCCCTGGGAATGTCATGTCTTTTACTTCTTTGACGTAGGCTTCAAAGGCTTCTGTCACATTGCGGCCATCGGTTAAGAAGTTTTTGACGAATTTTGGTGTGTGACCTAGGTTGATGCCGAGCATGTCGTGCATGACCAATACTTGGCCATCTGTGTGGTGGCCAGCACCTATGCCAATGGTGGGCACTGGAACGGCTTCAGTCAGTGTTTTGCCGAGTTCGGTTGGGATGCACTCGTATAGAAGAATGTCGGCGCCAGCCGCGACAAGATCCAGCGACTCCTGCAGTAGTAAATCGGCCGCATCTTGGCTTTTGCCTTGTACTTTGTAGCCACCAAATTTATGTACGGACTGAGGTGTTAGGCCTAAATGCGCACAAACAGGAATGCCGCGCTGGCTGAGTAGTTTTACGGTGTCTGCTAACCAGCTTCCGCCTTCTAATTTGACCATGTTTGCGCCGGCTTGCATTAACTTTGCTGCGTTATCGAGCGCTTGTTCTGGCTTGCTGTAACTCATGAAAGACATGTCTGTGAGGATGAAAGCGTTGGTGTTGCCTCGTTTTACCGCTGCGGTGTGATAGCACATATCTTCTATGGTGACGGGTAATGTGCTGTCTTGGCCTTGTATGACCATGCCTAGAGAATCCCCGACCAAAATCGTTTCAACACCTGCGACATTCATGACATTGGTAAACGATGCGTCATAGCTTGTTAAACAGGTGATTTTTTCTTTTTCCGCTTTCATTTTTTTGAGAGTGGATAAGGTAACAGGTTTGGTGAGTTTTCTTTGTGAGTTATCTGAGTACATAGTTTATTCTTCTTTGATAAAAACCAAATCGCTGGTATCAAGTTGGTGTAGCTGCTCTGTAACGGTTTTGCCATTTTCTAAGAGCATATCGGGAGCTAGGTCGCTAAACGGCTTTATCACAAATCCTCGTTCTAGCATAAAGGGGTGTGGCACGTTTAGTCTTGGTAATTGTATTCTTTCTTGTCCGTACAATAACAGATCTAGATCTAGGGTGCGCGGTCCCCAATGACGTTCTCTGACTCTACGTTGTGACTGCTCAATACTTTGTAAAAGATCAAGTAGGGCAAGCGGGGAGAGATCGGTGTCAAATGAGGCGACGGCGTTAATGTAGTCCGGTTGATCTTGTGGGCCAACGGGCTTGCTGCCGTAAATAGAAGAAACACGAAGATTTTTTAGATCGTCGTGTTTCTTTAGGGTTTCAATGGCGCGATCAAGTTGCGCCAATGGATTTTCAAGATTACTGCCGAGGCCAATATAAGCGTGTATCAAGGCGCATCCTCTTACTCGTCAAACGTTTCGCTTTGTGGTTTAGCTGTTTCTGAAGTGTTGCCATTGCTCTTTCTACGACGACGAGGGCGGCGCTTTTTAGGGCCTTCTTTGTCTTTGCTAAATGAGTCAATGCTCTTAATAAGATCTCTCTGCTGGTTTTCTGTACCATGTTGAAAATTTTCCCACCAATCGCCTAGACCATCTAATTCGGTTCCGCTTAACTCGCGAATCAGTAAAAAGTCGAAAGCCGCACGGAAGCGAGGATGTTCAAGCAGCAGAAAAGCGCGCTTGCCGTAGCGCTTTGGTAGTCTGTACTGCATGTCCCAGATTTCACGCATTGGCGTGGAGAATCGGCGCGGGATAGCGGTGGATGCGACTTGGTTGTCTAATACCATGTTAGCGGCTTGATGTAATGCTGGTGTTGCAGGCATGCCTTGAGCTTGGAATTCTTCATGACGAAGTGACACGCTTGGCCACAGTAGTACCGCGTATAAAAAGTAAGGGGCAGTTGTTTTACCACTTTGTATCCGGTCGTCAGTGTTTTTAAGGCCTTGTAGTATGAAGGCTTCAGGGTCTATGTCGTTACGTTTCCACCCACTTTGTAGTAATGCATCTGTGTCTGGGAATAAATAACGGAATAGGCCGTACTGGCGAAGCAAAGCGAATGTTTCTATGCCGTTGCCACTGCCAAGTAATTTGAGTACTTCTTCAAATAAACGAGCTGGCGGAATATGGTCGAGTAGGTGGGCCATTTCTTTGATCGGCGCGGCGGTTTCTGCTTCTAGTTCGAAGCCAAGTTTGCCCGCAAAACGAATGGCTCTTAGCATTCGAACCGGATCTTCTTGGTAGCGCTGTCTCGCGTCACCAATAATGCGAATTTGTTTGTTTTCAATGTCTTTTAGACCGCCACAGTAATCGTGAATACTGAAGTCCTGAACATTGTAATATAAAGCGTTAAAAGTGAAGTCGCGGCGTTCTGCGTCTTCTTCGATGTTGCCATAGACATTATCACGTAAGACGATGCCATGGGCGGATCGTGCGGAGTCTTTGCCTTTCAAAGATGTATTCTGTGCGTTCTCATCATTGCTATCGTCTTGAGCGGAATTGGCTCTAAATGTTGAAACCTCGATGATTTCACGCCCAAACGTGACATGGACCAATTTGAATCGACGGCCAATGAGTCTTGAATTTGAGAAGGTGCTATGTACTTCTTCAGGCGTAGCATTGGTGACGACATCAAAATCTTTAGGCTCAATGCCAATAAGATGGTCTCGAACGCAGCCACCAACAAGGTAGGCGTCGAAGCCTGCTTTATTGAGACGATACAATACTTTGACAGCATTTGGGCTTAAGTCTTGTCGAGATAAGCTGTGCTCGCTGCGAGGAATGATAATAGGGTAAGTCTGCGCCTTTAGTGAGGCAAACAGAGAGGTGGCTTTACGTACCAGAGATTTTAATCCTGTGAGCATTAGACAACAAATTTTAAAGTTAACGAAAAGGGCATTCTACACGTGAAAGTAGTAAAATTACACGAATAATGGCTATGTTTAGATGATTTCAGTGTGTAGCAATTAAGGGGAAGGTTGTGAAGCGATTGGTATTTACAAAGAAGTAAATAAAATAATCGCTTTGGATACATGAAGATACTAGTTCCGAAAACAAAGTGGGTGCTGCTTCTGCAGTTCTACTCAGGTTTTATTTTTATTTTTGCATTGTTTTCATTGCCCGAAGGCTTATATATCTAAAAAGATCAATTATCCAAAGCGATTTTCCATCCATGACCTCAAATTTTTATTTTTATTTGAAGAGGTCACGGTGTCCTTAGCTTTTATTTTTATTTTTAAGAACCTACATACGACGATTAACTTATTTTTATTCTTGGTCAATCTTATTATCGTTGTGTCATATATAAGGCATTAGTTGTGCCAAAAAACATAAAGTACTGATTTTGCTGAGTTTCAGTGTGTTTCTGTTCATTTTCTTTACAAATTCTTGCTTATTTTTTGGGTATTATAGTATCAAGTGTTACTTTTAGGTTGTTACTTTTTTGGGTATTGAAAGTTTTTGTCGTCTTTCCCATAAGCTTTTTCTTGATATGCCCAAAGAGTGTGCAAGTTGTGTTTCTGTCATTTTGTGTTGGTGCGTTAGCACGAAGTGTTTGAAGTAATCATCCAGTGTAGTACCTACCAATGTGTCTGTGCTGCTCGTCGTGTTGTTGCTCATTGTTGATGTCGAATTTTGCTGAGTGGCGAGCTTCAAATTATTTGCGTCAACCTTCTCTTGAGGGCTAAGTATTACGGCTCTCTCAATGGCATTTTCTAGCTCTCGTACATTGCCAGGCCAGTTGTGCGCGCGAATGGCTTTATCAAATGTACGATTGTAGTTGTAGTTTGGTTTGTTGTGCTTTTGACAAATTCTTTCCAGTAAGCTTTTTGCAAGGATAGAGATATCTTCTCCCCTGTCTCTCAGTGGAGGCAGTAGCAGCTCCATAACATAGAGTCGGTAGTATAAATCTTCACGAAATTGGCCTTGTTTTACCATGGCCATCAAGTTCCTGTGAGTGGCGGTGATGAGCCTGATGTTTACCTTGGTGGATTGTGTTGCGCCCACTCTGCGGATCTCCCCCTCTTGTAACACGCGCAATAGTCTTGCTTGAGCTTCTAAGGGGAGTTCGCCTATTTCGTCTAGGAACAAGGTGCCTTTGTCTGCGGCAAATATTAGGCCGTCGTGTGCGGCGCTGGCACCAGTAAATGCCCCCTTTTCATGACCGAATAGTTCTGATTCTATTAAGTTTTCAGGGATGGCTGCGCAGTTGACGCTAATGATGGGTTTTTTGCTCCGCAGGCTTAAGTTGTGCAGTGCTTTTGCTACTAACTCCTTGCCTGTGCCGGACTCGCCTCGTATGAGTACTGTGACATCGGTTCCAGCAATTTTTCTCATGTCTCTAAACAAGTCTTGCATGGGCTGGCACTGGCCAACAATACCGCTGCCAGCAGTTCCTAGAGTGAGAGTCTCTTCTATTGGAGTGTCTGTCGAGTTGTGCGCCGGTGTCTCTTTAGGAGGGAGGGCGTGATTGTGTTGCTCCAGCGCGTTCACTACGTTATTTAGCAGTGTTTCTGAATCTGTTGGCAGAGGCAGGTAATAAAGTGCTCCCTTCGACATGCTGTGGACGCCTGTACTGAGACTAGGCTTAGTATCTAAAACAATACGAGGTGGCATCTCTGGGGGAGCAATGCTGGTGTTATCAATGCTTTCTTGGTCGATAAGCAGTAAATGGAACTCGGCTAGCTCATAGTAGCGTGTTGCTTGCTCCAACGTGCTGCTGGTGTTGACCTGAAAGCCATAACGAGACAACCATTTTTCTGACTCTTTGAGTGGTGAGTTGTCTGGGCAAATGATCATAATGTTGTGCATGAAGCTGTCACCTCTTGTAACTAGTGTAACAATTATACACACATAGGCTTGTTGGTCGAGATGGGTGATATGTGAATGAAAAAGAATAAATAAAGATGCAAAAGACAATCTATGGTGGTGTCTTAGATGAAATGCAGGTCTTGCTCTTCCAGAGGGAGGTTTTTTATTCCTTGTAGCTTGTTGGGGTCCCATGCTTCGATTGCTAGTGCAAGCGCTTCTGTGATCGAGGTGGGCGAATTTAAATCTATTTTTAGGTAATGGAGTGCTCGCAAGAGAGTTGGAAGGTGCTTATTTTTTATGGGCTTGGCGTGATTTTGCTTGCTTATCTTATCACCGTGGTTATTGGTAATAAGAGGGATATGGCAAACGTTTGGTGCTGTCCAGCCAAATAAGTGATAAAGGTGCAGTTGCTGGGCGGTGGTTTCAATGAGGTCGGCGCCTCTGACGAGGTGGCTGATGTTTTGTAGGTGGTCATCCACCACAACGGCAAGCTGGTAAGAGAAAAAGCCGTCTTTTCTTTTTAGCACTGGACAGTTGCTTTTTAGGTCGTCGCTGAAAACCAAGTGTCCCTGAATGCTGTCTTTATATTCATAGATGACTGGGCTTGTTTGTAAACGCCACGAGTGAGGTTTTTCTATGTTGCTCTGACATTTGTTTGGATGGCTGCCGTTGTATTTAGCAAGCGACTGACGTGTGCAGTTACATGGAAAGACGATTCGTTGCTTTTTAAGTACGGATAATTGCTGTTCGTATAGGTGGTGATGCAGGCTTTGAACGCGAATTGTTTCGTCGGAGTGGAGTTCGTAGCTGCTAAGTGTGTCAATAATTTGTTCTGCAAAGCGTGCATTGCAACGAGTACCATCCACATCTTCTATGCGGATGACCCAGCTGCCTTGCTGCTGTTTTGCATCCAAATAACTCGCTAATGCACTGACTAGCGAGCCAAAATGGAGAGGGCCGGTTGGCGAGGGTGCAAAGCGGCCGCGATAGATAGGCACGGTAGAGTTAACGTGGTTTGACACCAAACTGTTAACCGCCGATTTGCTTCTCTTTGATTTCAGCCAATGTTTTGCAATCGATACACATTGTTGCGGTAGGGCGAGCCTCTAAACGACGAATGCCGATTTCTATACCGCACTCTTCACAGTAGCCATAATCATCAGCGTCGATTAGCTCAACGGTCTGAGAGATTTTTTTAACCAGTTTACGTTCGCGGTCACGAGCGCGAAGTTCTAGGCTAAATTCTTCTTCTTGGCTAGCGCGATCGTTAGGGTCCGCATAATTCACCGCTTCTTCTTTTAGATGGTGAACGGTACGATCAACCTCTTCCATAAGGTTTTGCTTCCAGTTGAGCAGGATGCTTTTAAAGTGCGCCAACTGTTTCTCGTTCATGTATTCTTCGCCATCCTTAGCAACATAAGGAGTGAAGTCTTTCATTAATGACTCAGGGTTCATTTTTGGCATACGCATTGCCTCACTTCGCAGGTTTCCATTGTGGTAGCCTGTAACCAATAAAATTAGGTGATTTATTTTCGGGCGGAAACTTACCAGATAATGTCGCGCTTAACCACATTTTTTGCGCATATTGTCGCGATATTTTTGAAACAGGCTGATAAAGGCAGAGAAATACAGAATGAAACAGCATAAGTTAGCAACCAGAGTGGGGCATATTGCGCCCTTTCAAGTGATGATGGTTTTGGATCGTGCGAAGCAGCTTCAGTCTCAGGGAGAGGATGTGATTCACCTTGAGGTTGGTGAGCCGGATTTCGTCGCTGTTGATGCTGTTGCTAAAGCTGGTATGGCGGCAATTGAGGAGGGCAAGACAGGTTATACATCGGCAACTGGGTTGTCTGAGTTAAAAATAGCCATTAGTGACTATTACCTAAGTCGTTATCAGGCTGAGGTTGCGCCTGAGCGGATTATTGTCACGCCTGGGGCATCTGGTGCTTTGTTGCTGATGGCATCCTTGATGGTCAATGCTAGTGATGAAGTGCTGATGCCGGACCCTTGTTACCCCTGTAATAGACACTTTCTTATCCAAGCTGGTGCGCAAGCAAAGTTGGTTGAAACAAAGGTAGAAAATGGCTTTGAATTGGATTTGAATACGTTATCCGGCCATTGGGGAGAAAATACGTCTGGTCTTTGGTTGGCTTCGCCTTCTAATCCTACGGGAGCTGTGCTTAGTAAATCATACGTAGCCGAAGCTTGGCAAAAGGTGAGTGAACTTGGTGGGCATCTGCTAGTGGACGAGATTTATCAAGGTCTGGTTTATGAAGGGGAAGATTTTTCAGCTTTGTCGATTTCAGATGATATTTTTGTTGTGAACAGTTTTTCTAAATATTTTGCTATGACTGGCTGGAGATTGGGCTGGTTGGTAGTGCCTCAATGGGCTATTGAGGGTGCGACAAAGCTTGCACAAAACATATTCATAGCTGCTCCAAGTGTCTCTCAGTACGCGGCCGTTCGAGCCTTTGAAGCTGACGTGTTGGCTGAGTGCGAGGTGCGTCGCCAAAGGTTAGACGCGCGCCGGTTAGTGTTGCTTGAAGGTTTAAAGTTAATGGGCTTACCAGTAGTGGCACCTGCTCATGGGGCGTTTTATGTTTATGTGGATGTGTCCGGAGTGACTGAAGATGCCATGAAATGGTGTTTAGAACTGCTTGAAAGAGAGAAAGTGGCGCTTACGCCTGGAGCAGATTTTGGTATTAAGGATGCTCACAAATATGTTCGTTTTGCCTATACATGTGACGAAGAAAGGTTGAAAGAAGCGTTAGTAAGAGTTGCGCGTTTCATGTCGTCTTGAATGAATTGGTTAAAGTAATATCAAGAACGATAAGGCGCAGAGTTAGCCTCTACGTCTTATCAAGATGATGCCTGCCAATAAACAGATAATGATCGGAATGCTGACACCAATGACCGGCGGAAAGTTAACTGCTACGCTCATGCGGCCAAACAGGTTGAGTGCATTTTGAAAAGCTAGGCCAATGATGACTCCAGAGAAAATACGACTGCCCATGGTTGAAGATCTAAGTGGTCCGAAAACGCTGGATAATGCGACTAGGACCAATGCCAAGGAAGCGATAGGGCGCAGCGCGGTAATCCAAAACTCTAGCTCATAGGGGGCACTGTCTAGTTTTTGTTGTTTCAAATACGTTTGGTAGTTTTTAAGCTGGCTTAATGACAGGCTGTCTGGTTCTTGGGTTGCTAGGAATAAGTGCTCCGGTGTGATGCTGACATCCCAATTGGCTTTTTCCATGTTGGTCTTTTCAATTTTGTCCTCGTTAAAACGCGTCTCGGTGACGTTATTGAGTTGCCATTGAGTGCCTTGTACGTGTTCTGCTGTACTGGCAGTCCGGATGTATTTTAGCTTTTGCCCTTCTGGAGAAAAGATTTGCAGGTTATAAAGCTTGCCTGTGTCGTCTGCAGCATCGATATAGACAAAGTTATTGTCGGCTTTTAGCCAAACGCCACCAGTAAGCGAGAAAGTGCCGCTTTCTTGGTCTTTAAATTTTTCTATCAGGGTGGCTTTTTGTTCAGCGATAGGTGAAACGAACTCAGAAATCCCCATGCCTAATAATGAAGCTAATAAGATAGGTTGGCAGGCGGCGAAACCGATGCGCCATATAGGCATGCCTGCGGCTCGCATTACAGTGAGCTCTGATGTGGCGGCCAATGTCCCTAATCCCATTAATGTACCAATTAATGAGGCGATGGGAATGTATTCGGCGAGTTTGCCTGGTAAGCGATAAAGAATGACCTGTAACAGTGATTGGATGGTGTAACTGTCGTTTACTTTTTTGATTTGCTCTATAAATGTCAGCGCGAAGTCGAGACCAAGCAACACAACAGCGACGATCAAAAAAGCCCATAAAACACTGTTGCCGATGTATCTGTCTATTCTAGTCATTATCGTTACTCGCTTTCATCGGCTGCATCGGGAAGTCTTGCCTTGCGGCGCTCGAATACTTGATTGAACTGTGCGAATAGTAGAGTGGCAATTAGAATAAATATGCCATGAATCCACCATAAGCCGAGTGAGATGGGTAGTTTGCCTTTTTCCAGTCCAGTACGTCCCCAAATCAACAGCGCCATATACAATATCATCAATAGGATCGCTGGTAGCATTTTGAAAAAACGCCCTTGTCTCGGATTGACTTGGCTTAGAGATAAACCAATGATCGCTAATATCGGGATGATAATAGTCAATGAAATACGCCATTGTAGCTCGACTTTATCTAATAATGTGTCGCTATTAATGAGGCTTAATGTTGTTTTGGTGAAGGCCTCATCTATTTCACTTTGGTCTGTGTTTTCCATCCGTACAGCGTAGGTGTCAAATTGGGTGATGCGGTAATTGGCTGTGCCTGGTTTGCCCTCATAGCGGGAGCCATTTTTGAAAACAAGATACTTTTGATTGTTTTCTGAGCTTACGTTTATTTGTTCAGCGTAGTCAGCTAGCGTTTGAATAGGAATGTTGCCGTCCTTTTTTCGCACTATATCGGATAAAAATACCTGGTTCATCCAGCCTTCATCAGGAGTAAAACTGTCTATGTAAGTTGTGCGTTGACCACTGCCTTCAAACCGCCCCGGAAGAAGTAGGTCAAAAGAAGAAAGTTGATTTTGTGCCTGTGATGCTTCTTCGGCTTTGTATTCACTAAAAGGCGCTAACCAGAAATTGAGTCCGGCACTTAGAGAGCCAATAATACAGGCAATGCCTAGTGTATAGCCTGCCAATTTTATTTTGCTGATGCCACTCGAAAAAAGTACTGACATTTCGTTCTCTATATATAAACGCCCGAAAGCGAGTAATAGAGACAGGAAAAAAGCCAGAGGCAAAATCATCTGAATGAAGCTAGGAACGTGGAATCCTAGAATGACGAATAGGAATTCGAAGGTCATTTTGCCTTCAGCGATGCGACCCAAATAAGAAGAAAAACGGCCACTTAGAATGACGAGCAGTAAAATTAGCGTCACGCCTGCTGTTGACACCAGCACTTCTTTCGCTAAGTATTTGAATAGTCTCAAAGTCACCTCTGGATGAATCTTGCTTTCTAAGCGTAGAGTTGATTACACATCTAAAGCCCCCATTATCTCGTGGTAAGAAGGACATTATCCAGTTTTTTTTTAAAAGTTATTTTTTGAGGGTTTTTTCATGAATATGGCGTTATTTGATCGCTTGTCTGCAGTACAAGCTGATTTGCTCGTGGCCTTTGTGCCGAGTGAAGGGGATTTTTCCGAGTCAACCACATGGGTTGACGAGAATGCCAATGGGCAGATTTCTCAGTTGCGTGAAACTGGTGTTTTTAAAGCTGGCGTAGCTCAAACCTTGTTGTTACCGGGTGTATCGCAAGAGTTTGCTCAAGCTGTTTTGTTGGTCGGTATTGGTAAAGATGTTGAGTTGAGTGATATGCAAGCTCGCAAAGTAGTTGCGGCTGTGGCAGCACAAATTAAAGGATTGCCTTTTGCGTCTGTTGCTGTAGCAAGTGCAGGACTTGTATTGAAAAACCGTTCTCAAGTCGAAGTGCTTGCTTTGGTCGCTCAATGGTTGAATGAAGGTTTTTATAATTTCCTTGGTTTCAAAAAAGATGATGCTGAAAAAGCGACAAAAGTGACATCTTTGTTGCTAGAGGGGGCAGACGAAGCAGCTTTGGCCATTGGTGCCGCTACAGCGAAAGGTTCTGCCTTTGCTCGTCAGTTAGGGAACCTTCCTGGTAATGTTTGTACGCCGAGTTACTTGGCTTCTCAAGCGCAGCAGCTAGGTGAAGAATACGGTCTAGGTGTTGAGTTATTAGACGAAAGCAAAATGGATGAGCTAGGCATGCACTGCTTATTGTCGGTAGGCCATGGCAGCGATCAGCCAAGTTATTTGATTGTAATGAATTACCGCGGGGGCGAAGAGGGTGAAGCGCCTCATGTTCTTTTAGGTAAAGGTATCACATTTGATACGGGTGGCATTTCTTTGAAGCCTGGTCCGAAAATGGACGAAATGAAATATGACATGTGTGGTGCTGCGAGTGTTTTCGGTACGATGAAAGCCATTTGTGAGCTGAAACCCAAGCTAAACTTCACAGCTGTTATTGCGGCGGCCGAGAATATGCCAAGTGCTCGTGCGACTAAGCCTGGTGATATCGTGAAAACCATGTCTGGTCAAACTGTAGAGATTTTGAATACCGATGCAGAAGGTCGTTTGGTGTTGTGCGATGCTTTGACTTATATTGAGCGCTTCAAACCAAAATCGGTTGTGGATATTGCGACTTTGACTGGTGCTTGCGTGGTTGCTTTGGGTAGCGTTAACTCTGGTATGTACGCGAACAATGATAGCATCGCGTCAGAATTGAAAGCAGCTAGCCAGACTTCAGCGGATAAGCTTTGGCAAATGCCTTTGGACGAAGAGTATCAGCAGCAGCTTGATAGCAACTTTGCCGACATCGCTAATATTGGTGGCCCTGAAGCCGGTTCAGTAACAGCGGCATGTTTCTTGTCTCGTTTTACTGGTTCTTACTCTTGGGCGCATTTGGATATCGCCGGCACAGCTTGGGCTGGTGGTGCAACGAAAGGCGCAAGTGGTCGTCCAGTTGCCTTGTTGACTCGATACCTATTGAATAAAACGTCTTAATTCGTTTTATTCAAATACTAGGGTGAGCTTATTAAAAGCAGCGATGATTATTTGTCGCTGCTTTTTTAATGTCTTTTTATCAGAAAGATTAATCTGATCAAGGTGTTATTTTCCCTCTTACAAGAATAGAGCAAAGCCCATTGAGTCTGAGGGTGGACTTTTGCTTTTGTCAGTGCGAAAGTTGACGGCTATTAAGAGCGATAGGTCAATCGGCTGGGTCCGTTTGATTTGTCATATTTTGTGTTTTTACCGTTGGTTTTTCCTATGTCAGATTTAGCTACTCAGCATGATGATGGTGTTTTCGAACCAGATGAAGAAACATTAATATCGGCTTTGCGCAATCAAGATGACATTCCTATTTTGATGGATGTCGTTGAAGAACAAGTGACTGCTTCGATTAGTCAGGAAGTGCACTTTTCAGAGTCTTTAAATGGTTCAAGTTTAAGTGATGAGTCATCGCACTCAGAGGTGAGAATTGAGTCTGCTGAAGAAAAGATAACGCTAGAGGAAAGTGATGCTCCAGCTACGTTTTCGAAAGAGTTAGTCGCTAAGACCATCGCTGATGTGCTGGCGAAGCGTTTGCCAGAATTGGTGGAGGAAGTGATGCAAACATTGCAGACAGCTTCCACTACGCACAAAACTGACGGAAAGGAATAGCAAAAGTACCTTTGTTAGACAAGCTGCCGTCTGATAAATACCTTAATTGTTCGCGTGTTATTCTTTATCTTGCTATGACACGTTATAATTCTTCCAATTACAATTTACCGCTACATAAGAGCTTTAAGACACCATAATGGAAAAGACCTACCAACCTCAAAGTATCGAACAACCTATTTATCAACGTTGGGAAGAGAGCGGCTATTTTGCGCCTCAAGGCAACGGTTCTCCATTTTCGATCATGATTCCACCGCCAAACGTCACGGGTAGCTTGCACATGGGGCATGCTTTTCAGCATACCTTAATGGATGCAATGATCCGTCGAGAGCGTATGAAGGGCAGCCGCACATTATGGCAGCCAGGCTCTGATCACGCTGGCATTGCAACGCAGATGGTAGTAGAGCGTCAATTAGCTGCTCAGAACACTACACGTCATGAGCTAGGACGTGAAAAATTCCTTGAGAAAGTTTGGGAATGGAAAGACCAGTCTGGTGGTACTATTTCTGATCAAATGCGCGTTTTGGGTGACTCTGTTGCTTGGGATAAAGAGCGTTTCACAATGGACCCAGGTATGTCTGCTGCGGTTCAGGAAGTATTTGTTCGCTTGTTTGATGAAGGCATCATTTATCGTGGCCAGCGCCTTGTAAACTGGGATCCAGTTTTGCATACAGCGATTTCTGATCTTGAAGTGGTTTCTGAAGAAGAAAATGGTTTCATGTGGTACTTCCGTTACCCGCTAGCCGATGGTGTAAAAACAGTTGACGGTAAAGATCATATTGTTGTTGCAACAACGCGGCCTGAAACAATGTTTGGTGATGCAGCTGTTGCGGTTGCCTTGGATGATGAACGCTTTACTGATCTTGTTGGCAAGTTTGTTGAATTGCCATTGGTCGGGCGTCGTATTCCAATCGTTGCTGATGAATATGTAGACAAAGAATTTGGTACCGGCTGTGTGAAAATCACGCCAGCTCACGATTTTAATGACTATGAAGTAGGCAAGCGCCACGACATGCCATTGATTAATATTTTGACCGACGATGCGGCGATCAACGACGTAGCGCCTGAGAAATATCGCGGTATGGATCGTTTTGACGCGCGTAAAGCTGTTGTTGCTGATTTTGATGCGCTTGGCTTGCTTGAAAAAGTGGTTGATCACAAATTAAAAGTACCGCGTGGTGAGCGTGGTAATACGGTTGTTGAACCTTACCTAACGCAGCAGTGGTATGTAGCAGTTGAGTCATTGGCTAAGCCTGCGATTGAAGCGGTTGAAAATGGCGATATCCAGTTTGTTCCTAAACAATGGGAAAATACCTACTTTGCGTGGATGCGCGATCTTAATGATTGGTGTATCTCTCGTCAGCTTTGGTGGGGACATCAAATTCCAGCTTGGTATGATGCTGATGGAAAGCATTATGTTGGTAAAAATGAAGATGAGGTTCGCGCTAAATATAGCCTCGCGGCAGATGTTGAGCTAACTCAAGATGAAGACGTGCTAGACACTTGGTTCTCTTCAGCACTTTGGACGTTTGCAACACAAGGTTGGCCAGAAGAAACACAAGATTTTGCTGAATTTAGTGAATCAGACGTGTTGGTAACAGGCTTTGATATTATTTTCTTCTGGGTGGCCAGAATGATCATGATGACCTTGAAATTTACCGATAAAGTGCCTTTCAAAACCGTTTACATTACCGGTCTTATTCGTGATGAACGCGGCGATAAAATGTCGAAATCCAAAGGTAACGTCATTGACCCATTGGATTTGATTAATGGTATTGATATCGAGTCCTTGGTGGCGAAACGTACTTACGGCATGATGCAACCTCGCTTAGCGGAAAAAGTCGAAAAGAATACTCGCGAAACCTATCCTGAAGGTATTCAGGCTTACGGTACCGATGCACTTCGCTTTACACTTTGTTCTCTGGCGTCAGGCGGCCGCGATATAAAGTTCGATCTTAATCGTCTTGAAGGCTACCGTAACTTTTGTAACAAGATTTGGAACGCGACGCGTTATGTCTTGATGAATACAGAGGATCAAGACTGTGGTCAAAGTGGTGTCGACGTTGAGTTATCTCTTGCTGATAAGTGGATCATTTCTCGCTTGCAGCATGCGGAAGATGCTGTAAACCGTGCTTTTGACACACATCGTTTTGACTTGGCTTCCCAGGCTTTGTATGAATTCATGTGGCACGAATACTGTGACTGGTACTTGGAGTTGTCTAAGCCTGTGCTTTGGGATGAGAGTGCAACGTCTGCACAATTGATGGGTACTCGTCGTACTTTGGTTCGTGTACTGGAAGCTTTCCTACGTCTTGCTCACCCAATGATGCCGTTCTTGACAGAAGAAATTTGGCAGCGAGTTGCGCCGCTAGCGGGTGTGGAGGGTGAGACTGTGATGTTGGGTGAATACCCAACGGCCAATGACGCGAAAAAAGATGCACAAGCTGAAGCAGATGTTGAGTGGCTAAAAGGTGTAATTGAAGGTATTCGTAATATCCGTGGCGAAATGAACATCTCCCCTTCTAAACCGCTGACTATTTTGTTCCGTAATGGTTCTGAGCAAGATCAAGCGCGTTTAGATGCAAACTTAACCTTTTTGCAAACTTTGGCTAAATTAGAGTCTGTGACTTGGTTGGATGCGGGCGATGAAGCGCCAATGTCAGCAACGGCCTTAGTGGGTGATATGGAAGTGCTCGTGCCAATGGCTGGTTTGATTGATAAAGAGGCAGAGCTAGCGCGTCTGCAAAAAGAAATCGACAAGGCGTCAAAAGAATTACAACGCATCCAAGGCAAACTTTCTAACGACAGCTTTGTGGCGAAAGCGCCTATTGAAGTGGTTGAGAAAGAACGTGCCAAATGCGATGACTTGCAGTTAGCTGTTAGTAAGTTAGAAGAGCAAAAGATCAGTATTGAATCTTTGTAACTACTCTTGATAAATAGATAAGAGGGCAGGGCCCGGTTTGGGGTTCTGTCCTTACGCTTACTTAATAAAAATAAAAAAGAGGCGAGTATAGAGATGGAAAGATTAACTGGAAAAGTTAAGTGGTTTAATGACGCCAAAGGCGTTGGCTTTATTAAAAGAGAGGAAGACAGTGATGTCTTTGTTCACTACAAGTCGATTGCTTGTGATGGCCACAAAACGCTTAGAAAAGGGCAACCTGTTAATTTTGTTTTGTCTTCAACTGATTTTGGTTTGCAGGCAATGGATGTTCAAGTAGAGAAAGAGGTGCGTGCTGCATCCTCTGGCTCTAATAAGCAACTTGAAAGTGCCTAGCTTATGCAGATTCTTGCAACATTTTGTGTGCGAGTTTAACGAAATCGACAGGTGTTAAAATTCCGACGAGTTTGTTGTCTTGAGTGACGGGTAGGCAGCCATATTTGTTTTCAATAAAAAACTCGGCAGCCATATCTAAATCTGTGCTGGGGCTGACGGTGAGTATGTCTTTATTCATCGCGTTGGCAATGGGAGTTTGCTGCTCTTTCTTGGAAATTTGCTGGGTGCCGAATTGGCTAACAAGATGGAAAGCGTGACGTAAATATTCTCGTTGCGTTAACATACCAACGCATTCTCCTTGATCGTTTACGATGGGAATATTGCGGATGTTTTTTTCCTGCATTAATGCTTTGGCTTTCGCTAAAGAATCATTTTCTCTCAAGGTAACTAAATCAGTAATCATTAGATCTGCCACAGTACGCATGAATGAATCTCCTTGTGTCTATTTAAGCGTGTTTATTTTGACAGTAAGGTTCAGTGTAGAGCGGATTATGCATTAAAGGCAATCATGTATTTAAAGCAATATTGTCGTTTTGAGGTAGATCAATAATGAATGATCAAGAATGGATGGAGCGCGCGATAGCGCTGGCTGCAAAAGCTGCATCGGAAAATGAAATTCCGGTTGGTGCAATTGTGGTGCTTAACGATGAAATTATCGGTGAAGGTTATAATGCGCCGATTTCACTTTGTGACCCAACTGCTCATGCAGAAATTCAAGCCATTCGAAACGCGTGTAAGATGATGAATAATTACCGTCTTCCCGATGCAACTTTATATGTCACATTAGAGCCTTGCTCAATGTGTGCTGGTGCTATAGTGCACGCACGTATTGATCGGGTAGTTTATGCTTCGACAGAACCGAAAAGCGGAATTATTGAAAGTCAGGGGCAGTTTTTTGAGGCGCCTTTTCTCAATCATAAGGTGAACGTTGAGTCTGGGGTTTTAGCTGAAACAGCGTCTGCGCAACTGACTCAGTTCTTTCAATATCGCCGTGAGCAGAAAAAGAAGCTCAAGGAACAGGCAAAAAAAGCGACTTAGGCAATTAATTCCATCATTTTGTGTAGAAATTTCATACTCTGCTGGCCTCTATTTGCCTCATTGATTTAAAATACCCGCACCATTTCCCCAAAACTACCAAGTGAGGCAATACTCAACATGCTAACTCTGCATGGTTCCGCAGCGCTATCGGCGTTTCGCAAGGCAAAGTTATTAGCCAATATGCAAGCATCTATCCCATCTGTTACAGATGTTGATGCTCAATTTCTCCATTTCGTGGAGCTGGCTGATAATCAAACGCTTACTGCTGAACAGGAAACTGTTCTACGACGCGCTTTGGCCTACGGTCCTAAATCCTCCCAAGTCAGTTCATCTGATCAAAGTGTTTTAGTGGTTCCTCGTTTAGGAACGATTTCACCTTGGTCATCGAAAGCAACCGATATCCTTCATAACTGTGGCCTTGCGGCCGTGTCCCGCGTTGAACGTGGCGTGGAATACTTTATCCATAGCTCCGCGCCATTGGCGCTTGAAGAGTTAGATTTGTTGTCTGCTATGTTGCATGACCGCATGACAGAAAGCGTGCTTCCGGCATTAAGTGACGCGACTGACATGTTCTCTCATGCAGAGCCAGCACCAATGACAAGTGTTGATGTTCTAAGTGGCGGCCGTGCAGCATTGGTTGAGGCAAACCAAACGCTAGGACTTGCCCTTGCTGCTGATGAAATTGATTACCTTGTTGAGTCTTTCATTGAACTGGGGCGTAACCCAATCGATGTTGAGCTAATGATGTTCGCGCAAGCAAATTCAGAGCATTGTCGTCACAAAATTTTCAATGCGTCTTGGACAATTGATGGTGAAGAGCAAGAGCGCTCTTTGTTTAAAATGATCAAGAACACGCATGAGCATAATCCGCATGGCACCTTGTCGGCTTACAAAGATAACGCGGCCGTAATGGAAGGTCATTTTGGTGGGCGTTTCTTCCCATCCGCAGAAACTCGTGAATACGATTTCAGTCACGAACACATCGATATTTTGATGAAGGTGGAAACCCATAACCACCCAACCGCTATTTCACCATTTTCTGGTGCGGCAACGGGTTCAGGTGGTGAAATTCGTGATGAAGGCGCAACAGGTATTGGTTCTAAACCAAAAGCAGGTTTGAGTGGTTACACGGTATCTGACCTTAAAATCCCTGGTTTTGAACAGCCATGGGAAAGCTACTACGGCAAACCGTCTCGTATCGTAACGCCTTTGGATATTATGATCGAAGGGCCTATCGGTGGCGCTGCGTTTAACAATGAGTTTGGTCGTCCAAACCTATTGGGTTACTTCCGTACTTATGAACAAACAATTCAGGGTGCTTCACAAGAAGAAGTGCGTGGTTACCACAAGCCAATCATGTTGGCGGGCGGTATTGGTAATATTCGTCGTGAACACGTTGAAAAACAAGAGATCAAAGTAGGTGCTAAGTTAATCGTACTTGGCGGTCCCGCGATGTTGATCGGCCTTGGTGGCGGTGCGGCATCTTCCATGGCGTCTGCCGATGGTAACGAAGATCTTGATTTCGCTTCTGTACAACGTGGCAACCCAGAAATGGAGCGTCGTTGTCAGGAAGTGATCGACCGTTGCTGGCAAATGGGTGATAAAAACCCAATCAGCTTTATCCATGATGTGGGCGCTGGTGGTTTGTCTAACGCTTTGCCGGAATTGGTAAAAGACGGTGAGCGTGGTGGTAACTTCGATCTGCGTAAGGTTCTAAATGATGAGCCGGGCATGTCGCCACTGGAAATCTGGTGTAACGAATCGCAAGAGCGTTATGTTATGGCGGTTTCTCCAGATCGTATCGAAGAGTTTACCGCGATTTGTGAGCGTGAGCGTTGTCCTTTCGCCATCGTTGGTGACGCCAAAGAAGAAATGCATTTGCAAGTAGCGGATGAGCATTTCGATAACAATCCTGTTGATTTGCCAATGTCTGTTTTATTTGGCAAACCGCCTAAGATGCATCGTGAAGCAACCAAAGCGATTATTGCTGGTGATGATTTCACGGCGGTAGACGTAGATCTTGCTGAGGCTGCAAATCGCGTATTGAGTTTGCCTACGGTAGCGAGCAAGAACTTCTTGATCACTATTGGTGATCGTTCAATCACAGGTATGGTTGCCCGCGATCAAATGGTTGGTCCATGGCAAGTGCCTGTAGCGGATGTGGCGGTAACAACGTCTTCTTTAGAAAGCTACACCGGCGAAGCTATGACGATGGGCGAGCGTACGCCCGTAGCTTTGCTCGATGCGCCTGCATCTGGTCGCATGGCTGTTGGTGAAGCGTTAACTAACTTGGCGGCAGCGCACATTACTAAACGCAGTAGCATTAAGTTGTCTGCAAACTGGATGGCGGCCGCAGGTCATGAAGGCGAAGATGAAAAGCTTTACCAAACTGTAAAAGCAGTGGGTATGGAATTGTGTCCAGCGTTGGATATTGCCATTCCAGTAGGTAAAGACTCCATGTCTATGAAGACTGTGTGGAAAGAAGATGGCAAAGAAAAAGCAGTCACTTCGCCATTGTCTTTGGTTATCTCTGCGTTTGCACCAGTAACGGATGTCCGCAAAACACTAACACCAGAACTACAAAACAAAGCCGATACGCGTTTGTTATTGATTGATTTGGGTGCAGGTAAAAATCGCCTTGGCGGTTCTGTTATTGCTCAGGTTTACAATAAGTTGGGTCAGCAAGCGCCAGATGTTGATGATGCCGCAACCTTAGCTGGCTTCTTCGATACCACTCAAGCGTTGAACGCTGAAGGTAAGTTGTTAGCCTACCATGACCGTTCTGACGGAGGTGCGTTTGCTACTTTGGTTGAAATGTCATTCGCGAGTCATTTGGGCCTAAATATCGATCTTGATGAAACTATTACTAATCGTATGCAAGTAGCCCCCGTGCTATTCAACGAAGAGTTGGGTGCCGTCATACAGGTGAATGAGTCTGATGTAACGGAAGTTATTTCTGCATATGCTAGTGCTGGTGTGACGACGACATCGATTGCAACATTGTCCGGTGATGACTCGATCCGTGTTTGTTTTGCTGGTGAAACATTGCTAGAAGAAACTCGTATTAATTGGCAGCGTGTTTGGTCTGAGACAAGTTACCGCATTCAAGCTTTACGCGATAACCCAGAGTCAGCGCAGCAAGAATTTGACAGTTTGTTGGATGCGAAAGATCCAGGTTTAACCGCTGATGTTCAATTCGATCAAAATGAAGACATCGTAGCGGCATTTATTGCTTCTGGTGTTAAGCCTAAAATTGCTGTCTTGCGTGAGCAGGGTGTAAACGGTCAAGTGGAAATGGCTGCTGCTTTCCATAAAGCGGGATTCATTCCAGTAGATGTTCACATGAGTGATATCTTGTCTGGTCGTACCACGCTAGATCAATTTAGTGGTTTGGTAGCTTGTGGCGGTTTCTCGTACGGTGACGTATTGGGGGCTGGTGAAGGTTGGGCGAAGTCTATTCTTTTCAACCCTATTGCTCGTGAGCAATTCGAAGCTTTCTTCAATCGTCCTGATACTTTCACGCTTGGCGTGTGTAATGGTTGTCAGATGCTATCGAATCTATACGAATTGATTCCTGGTGCAGGTCATTGGCCGAAGTTTGTTCGTAACCAATCCTCTCAGTTTGAGGCTCGTTTGGTTCAGGTAGAAGTGCAAAAGTCGAACTCTATCTTGCTTGCTGGTATGGAAGGTTCTCGTATGCCGATTGCCGTTGCTCATGGTGAAGGTCAAACAGAATACCGTGATGATCAAGATATGGCTGCACTTGCTACAGCAAATCAAATTGCATTGCGCTATGTAGATAACTACGGTCATGCAACCGAACGTTACCCATTTAACCCGAATGGTTCTGCGCAAGGTGTAACAGGTTTAACATCTGAAGATGGTCGAGTGACTATTATGATGCCTCACCCAGAACGTGTTTATCGTACGGTTCAGCACAGCTGGCACCCAAGCGAATGGCAAGAACAAGCGCCATGGTTGCGTTTGTTTCAAAATGCCCGTAAATGGTTAGGCTAATTAGTTACCTTAAATAGCCAATGGAAAGCCTCCTAACTGAAAAGTTAGGAGGCTTTTTTTGTGTCGAAAGTTTTGGGGGTGGGTGAATAATAAGCATAAAGGGGTTGTTTTGAGTGTTTTTTGAACAAAATAAGTAAAAGTTTGAATTTATTAAAATAAATATCGAAAAAGGGTTGCACAAAATCTGTAGATCCTTAATATACGCCCTCGCTGACACGGACAAGGCTTCAGAGCAACGAAGACCAAGTTCAACTAACTAAA
>NZ_QPJQ01000051.1 GCF_003337275.1 Marinomonas foliarum
GGCATTTATAGCGGGATGAGATTGATACAAGCCTTATTGCCGAGAAGGCTAGAAAATGAAATGGCGCTTTAGACTAAAAACGCCATTATTCAGGGACGACTAATTAGCTGAGCTATCAATGATTCTGTAAAAACCTCTAATCAAATCTCGAATTCCTGATTCTTTTAGTGCCTGATAAGGAAAATAATAATTCATCATTTATTTTCCTTTCTATACGGTATAAGATAAAATTATTAGATTGCTAATTATGTTTCGTTAACTAGCATTTTTGAATCTTTAATCTATAAAAAAGAAAAGGAATATCCATGAATGATACAATATTAGAAAGCGTAATAAATGATCTAGTGACTGCAAATTTAATTTTATTTAATGAAGGTGTACTGGATGCTTTCGGTCATGTAAGCGTAAGAAATCCTCATAACAGAGATCATTTTTTCTTAGCTCGAAATATGGCCCCAGGGCTTGTTACCAAAGAGGATATACTAGAGTTTAACCTTGAGGGTGAAACTGTAAACAACGATCCCAGGAAGGTCTATCTAGAACGTTATATTCACAGTGAAATCTACCGGAAGCGAGATGATGTAGAAGCAATCGTCCATAGCCATTCTCATTCTGTTGTCCCCTTCAGTGTTGTAAAGTCCGCCTCTTTAAAACCTATGTGCCACATGAGTGGATTCATGGGTACAAGCGTCCCCATATTTGAGATACGAGATGTTGCGGGTGATGAAACCAACATGTTGATTACCAGCCAAGAACTTGGTTCTTCATTAACGCAATCTCTTGGAGAAAATACCTTAGTGCTGATGAGAGGACATGGCTCTACAGTCGTTGCTCCCAGCCTAAAACAAGCAGTTTATAGAGCGATTTATGTAGAAGTTAATGCACAATTACAGATCGAAGCTTCCAGACTAGGACCGGTTGAATTTCTATCAGAAGGAGAAGCACACGCCACTCAAATAACCAACGAAGGGCAAGTAGACCGCCCATGGAATCTATGGAAAACACGAGCGATAAAAGCTCAGAAGTCTTGGCTGCCAGAAGTTTGAGAGTAATCAACTTCAAACCAAGCACACTGCTAATTTTTAAATAGCGTTAGCAGTGTCACTCCAATAAATATACCGAATGTTCCGACGATTATCTGGTATCCAAATTTCTCATTTTTCTTTGAATAAAGCCAAGTTCCCACTAGTACAAATAACGGAGTGGTAGCAGCTAAGGGAGCAATTAGAAGTAGGTTTCCAATTGCCAACGATAGATAAAGAAAAATAGGTCCTATACTTGAAACTATTCCTGCGAAAAAAAAATAAGTAAATTCTCGGCCACTACATGAAACTTTACACCTAGTAACCAAAACATATAGGCTCAAGATAGTCCACGAGGAAGAAACTGTCACTGCACTAGCGAGTACAGGTGAATTAAGCTGGTCGATCCCCACCTTTCTAAGGGCAATAGATATCCCATAGGTTAATGATGCCAGAAGAGGATATAGTAAATATATCTGATGACCATTGGAAATTCCTAGATTAGCATTTGATCCGGAAAATATAGCAATCAACACCGAACCAGTGATGATCAAAAATCCGCCAAGTATTTGCACAACATTTCCGGACTCATCTAGAAACAACAACCCTATAAATACCGTTATCAAAGGATGGGTTAGGGTTAAGGCCGTCGTTGTATTCGCCCCTAACTTAGACATTCCAACGAACTGGAATAGCCGACCAAGTAACGGTGCAAATATACCCGAAATAATAAAAAACTTAAGATCGAGAAGATTAAGAGATTTAGGAATATCTATAAATAAGGTAGATAAAGCTAGTACAACGACATTGATGGTGAGTGTAATCCACAAAACAGAAAGGTGCGAGGCACTTTCACGACCTATTTTTACAAGTAAAAATGTAGCCGCAAACATAACAGAAGACAATAATGCATAAATCATTTCCACTGTGTTACCTCGCTTTAAAGTATATCCGGCTAGAGACCAATCCTTCTGAAAATTAAGCTAATTTGGCTGGAGACCTCAGATGAGGTGTGATCAGGACAACAGCCATCACCAAAGCGGTAGCAATGCCCAATGCGATGATACTCGGTGCTAAGAACATTAGACCAGCCACCAACAACATAGCCTGCGCTATGCCTGATAGAGGAGCTCTCCAGTATCCTTCTATTCCTGCACTTAGCACGATAACACCTAGGGAAGCAGTCAGGCAGTTCAGGATTATCCCAGTTATCGGACCTTCAAGTAGTAACCCTTCTCCATACATAAAGGCGAATGGAACCACGAATGCTGTAATCGCTAGCCTTACCGCTCCAACAGCTATTCCTAGTGGTTTCGCATCAGCAATAGCAGAAGCAGCAAATGCAGCGACAGCCACCGGCGGGGTCATAGCGGAAAGCACCGCAAAGTAAAGAATGAACATGTTTGACTGCATCGCAGAGAAATCAAGCGAACTTAAGGTCGGCCCTACCAATACTGCCGCGAGTATAAATGCTGAGGGTGTTGGCATCCCCATACCCAGTATAATCGCCAACAATGCTGAGATAATCAGAACCAATATACTGCTACTACCCGCAAGCATGAACACTAGGTCTGCAAATTTACCACCAAGTCCAGTCATTGAAATACCACCAATAACGAGACCAGCAGCTGCACAAGCAGCTGTTACCGAAACCATTCTAAGGGTCGTTTCACCGAGTGCTTCCCAAATGGATTTTAGACCCATGCGAGTCGAAGGCTTTATCGCAGCAACAGCAATGACACTTAAAGAAGCAAATGCTGCAACATATGTAGGCGAATACCCCATAACAAGAGCTACTGAAAGGACTAGTAGAGGAATAATGAACAATCCGCCGTTCGACATTGCTACTTTTACCGTTGAAACTTCGTTCTCCTCTAAACCTTTAAGGCCCATTTTTTCAGATCGCAAATGAACCTGTGTATAAACGCATACGTAGTAAAGTAATGCTGGCACAATGCCCGCGATAGCAATATCACGGTACTCGATACCCGTATACTCCGCCATGATAAATGCTGCTGACCCCATAACGGGGGGCAGCAAACTACCACCAGCCGAGGCAGCAACCTCAACACTTCCAGACAATGACTTCCCGTATCCCAAACGCTGCATCATAGGAATCGTGATAGACCCCGTCGTAACAACGTCCGATGTCGGACTACCTGACATCGTTCCATAAAGACCTGAAGAGATAACAGCGATCTTTGCTGGACCGCCTACACGTCTTCCCGCTACAGCTGATGCAAGATCAAAGAAGAAATCTGCTCCACCAGCTCGGGATAAAAAGGTACCAAAGAGAACAAATAGAAAAGCATAAGTTGCTGCCACTCGAAGTGGTACTCCAAATAGCCCATCACTGGTGAACATCATGATATCAAGAAAGTGATTATATCCCACTTCACGAAAACCAAGTCCCGCGGGCAAACCATGCCCAAAGAGATTGTAGAGCAAAAAAATCGTTACTACGCTGGTTAAGCCAAATCCGACTGTTCTTCGCGTGGCTTCGATTGTCAGGAAAAATAGTGCCGAGCCCGCAATAAGGTCGGGCATTTCCAGAGGAAATAACAACGTAATCCGTTCTACGATTCGAGAACTTTCTACTATAAAGTAAACACCGGCCGCTACGCTGGTAAGCGAAAGCACCCAGTCGATTAAACTTGGAGAATCAGTACGCCCCCTAGATCCAGACGTATACATTAAAAATAGAAGAGCTAGCATTGATGACAAAAATACGATCGTCATCGCAAAGAGATCGACGTAGACGATAGTAGTTGTGTAAATTACTCCTAACGCTATTATTGCTGCGATTGATTGGAGTATTCGGGCAAGCTTGGGACTCAACTGACGTTTAGTACCAGTCTCTAATATTGATGAAAGTATATTCGACATTTTATTAGCTCTTATAATTTTTATAAACTTATCAGCTTAACGTAAGCCTGCTTCTACCAGATACTTCAACGCACCTGGGTGGTATGGAACCACAGTGACAGAGGCCATAGCCTCAGGAGTTAACGCTTTCATAGCTGCATGTACACCAGCGATTTGCTGGTAATTTTCATAGATGGCCTTTGTTAGGTTGTAAGCTTTCTGATCATCCATATCAACTCTTACAGCGAGGGTTGCACCCAAGGACGGGGTATCGACCTTTCCTGGTGACCATTCATAGGTCCCTTCAGGAATAACAAAAGGAATTGTTCCACTTGCCTTGTTTACCGCTTCAACGGTTGCTGGATCCATGCCTAGCAAGGTTAATTCGACACTGTTAGCTGCCTGTTGAATAGAACTGTGGCGCACGAAGAGCGAGTTGATCATTAGATCTGCTCGGCGATCCGTAATCAAAGACACCTGTTCACTTGAAGCCGCATAGATAACTTTACCACCCCAGCTTTCGATATCCTTTTCAGTAACACCGATTGCATTCAGCATTTCAACGGCTACATTTGATGCGATGTTACCACGCTTGTTGATAGCAATTGTGATCGGTGGTTTAACTTTAGCGATATCTTCAAAGGTATGAATGCCATACTTTTCTGCAAAGCTGTTACGTACAAGCGTCTGCATCGGAGCCCAGGTATACAAATAGGAAAGAACACGAATGGAATCTATCGGTTCGCGAAACGGTAATCCCCCTTTTTTAGCCAATAGCAATTCTGCATCGTGAACAATGGCCAGATCCGCTTGATTCCGGTCTAGCTGACCAATGTTGGCAATACCACCACCAGAGGTTTGATAAGTTATTTTTGAATCAGGATATGCAGCTCTGACGCTTGAATCTAAACCAGCGCCTAATAAGCTCCACAGCCCTCCCGGAGACGCACCTGCAATAGTCATTTCATATGACTCAGCCTGTACAGTTGGCATTTGAAGCAATGCAGCTGCCGTTAACGAAACTGCAAGACACTTTTTCAAACTTGATAACATAGTTAAATTCCTCTTATTTTTTTATATTGGTAGTCAACCAACTATGTAAAGCGTTATGTGTATTGTCTTCAGCTGCCGGATTACACGACAGCCAATAAATATCTCACCCTTCCTCTAGACCTCCTACGTTATTATCTATGCATTACACACATTCTCTAGCTCACATGTGATGCACTTACAGACTAACCACCTAGCTGACGCAACTATTAAGTCAGACTTCATTAACTTAAAGTTAGGTGGCTAATTTTTATAAGGGTAGATATAAATTTGATTCAGGTCAACACAAATAATTCGCCATCGAATTATTTGTGTTGATTAGGGAACATGCGATTAAGTCGGTAACATGAGACAATCTTGCCGACTTAATCTGACTACGACTCCAGCCGATCATGAACCAGCTTTCCTTCGCCGACACAGAATTTACCAGCAAACGCCGCAAAACTCGCAAAGAACTCTTCCTTGGTAGAATGGATGAGTTGATTCCTTGGCAGCTGCTTGAAGACCAAATTGAAAAAAGCAGGCAATGGTCGTCGCCCCTATCCTTTGTCTACCATGTTGCGTATTCATTTTATGCAGAACTGGTACAACATGGCTGGGCAGGCATTCCAGGGACCCAGCCATGGAGGACGCGCTTTACGAGATTACCTCTATGCGGCTGTTTGCTGGGTTATCTTTAGAAGGAGCAATATCTGATCACACCACCATTATGAATTTTAGGCATTTACTGGAAAAGCATAAGCTTGGACGTAAGCTCTTTAAAGAAGTCCACAAATGGCTATCAGATTCGGGGATTTACTTTAAAGAAGGCACCATCGTTGACGCGACTATTGGGCGCCTCGAAAAAACCTGCTGCTCGTCGTCTGAACAGCTAAACTGCCCGGAACAGCTGTTTTCGACTTGATATCATGCCGGTCTCGGGGGGCAGTGGCACCGGCTGCGGTCGTCTCTCAGTGTGCCCATCAGGCACATTGAGCCGCCACCAACGACTCAAAATGCCTTAATCCCGGCCCGCTGAAAGGACACCAACCGCTTCAGGTTGTAGCAGGCGGCCATCATTGTCATCGCAAAGTTGGCCCTCGCCTGACCCACTGTGCGGATCAACTTGCCCCCCATCTGATCGATGCTGGCGAACACATGCTCGACGCGGGCACGGGTTTTGGCGATCCGCTTATTGCGACGTTGCTGGCACTCCGATAACGGTTTCTGGCGGTGGCCTTTGCGCTGAATATGGTTGCGGTAGCCGTGCTCTTTCAGCCAGCCTTCCCGCTCGGTCGATGGGTAACCGCGATCGGCATAGATGTCCTGACTGGTGTTGTACCGATCAAGAACAGCCTCGAAGTGCTGGCTGTCATGCTCTTTGGCGGTGTCACATTGAAAACGCCGGATCACCTTGTACTTGGCATCGACATTGATTGAGAGTTTGTAGCCAAAATGGCTTTTCCCGTACTTCTTCGTCCAGCTGGCATCGGTATCCTTTTGCCGTCGTTTGACGGGCTTCCAGTCGATAGGCATGGCTTTTTGATCCAGCATCTCTTTGTCACTGCGTCGGTTATGCTGCTTGGGGGCTGGCACCAGGGTGGCATCAATGATCTGGCCACCACGGGCGATGAAGCCCTGCTTGAACAGTTGTGCCGACACACCGTCGAACAAGGCCTGAGCACCGGCTTCGCCGATGCGATTTTCAAAGTGCCAAATCGTGGTGCGATCCGGAATGTTGATCGCTTGGGTCAGCCCGCAGAAGCGTTGATAGCTCATACGGTCCAGTAGCTGGTACTCCATCTGTTCATCCGACAGGTTGTAGAGGCGCTTAAGTACCAGGATGCGGACCATGGTTTCAGTGGGGTACGGCGGTCGCCCGCCCTGAGTGCTGTCAACGCGAGGCGCGATAGAGTCAACTTCAGCGGCCAGTGCAGAAAAATTGATGTGCTGCTCAATCTCGGCCAAAGGATCGCCGGTCCGGTCGATCTTTTCACGGTGATGTTCGCTGGCAAAGAGGTCGTCTTTGATCGCGCTACGCTTCTTCATGGTACTGAACTATCGGGTGTTAGTGGTTGCTCGATACTATCACAGGGTTACCGGTGCTGTGAGCGAGGTTTTTCGAGGTGCCCTAAAGTGAATGCGTAGCATGGTAGCGAGAGGGTATGGGTGCGACCATTGCCAGCTTATGGGGAGAAAGGTTCAACTTGACCTTCAAGCAGCTGCCATGGGCTCAGTTCATCCATCCGGCCAACCAAGGGGAAGTTCTTTACGGGGGGGGCTGCGTTTGCTGGTAAATTCGGTATCGGTGAAGGGAGCTGGTTTATGATGAGTAAGAGTCATAGTAGATTGAAGTCGGCTAGATTATCTCATGTTATCCACTTAATCGCATGTTCCTTAGTAAGCAATAAAAACGCAGGGTTATCCTTGTTCCTTTTTTTGTTGCTGCAAGCGTTGTTGTAATTGCTCTAATGCTTGCAGTTCGCGTCCATCTTCACGCATTGCTTCTTCTAATTTACGATGACTATCAAACTTTTCATAACGTTGTTTCGATATTTCTTCCATTTGTGTACGACTTATTTTTCCTGCATTTGTCAGTAAAGCTTGTTCGTTAAATGCCATAAAATTGTCTACATATTGTCGCCAGTTCTCTAGTGTTAAGCGCTCTTTATTTTTAGCCCTGAACTCTGCAAATTCTAAAAACATATTCACGAGTCGATTTAATTGATCAAGTTCATCAGCGGCTAAGTAATTTTTGGCGATAATGACATCGGCTTTACGTACTCTATTGCCAGAGAAACTGGTTAAATTCATATTTGGTATATCTGGGTTAGCGCGAGCCACTATTAACTCAGCAGCCGTATGACCTGTTACTGCGAAAAACAATTTGTTTTGTACTTCTGCAAATAATAAACCGGTATTTTTCTCATTAGCACGATAATCGTCAGATAAGGCAAATAAATCACGCACTTTTTGATAAAAGCGTTTTTCTGACGAACGTATGTCGCGAATACGTTCAAGCAACTCATCAAAATAATCCCATTTAGGATCTTTGAGTCGCTCATCATCCATCGCAAACCCTTTGCTTAAATATTCGCTTAAGGTGCGAGTTGCCCATTGCCTAAATTGCGTACCTCGAGTCGAGCGAACACGGTAACCCACAGCAATGATCATAGGCAGCGCATACAATTGTGTAAGGTACTCTTTGTCATCGGCCGCAGTTGTCAACTTAGAGTTGACAACTGCGGCCTCAGCCAGCTCATTCTCTGCTAATATGCTTTTTACATGCTTGCTAATATTCTGCTTGCTGGTTTGATATAGCTGCGCTATTTCGAGTTGTGTGAGCCACACATTACCGTCCAGCGTGCGTAGCATAAACTGCGATTTACCATCGTCTGTTGAATACAAGATTAAGTCGTTATTCATCAGGCAATATCTCCTCACTTTCAGAGGAAAGTTTATCTATAATATGATCAATCCATAAATTATCATTAATAGTTCTATTATCTTGATCAACGGGGAGAACTGTTAAAGAATTACTGTATCTGTTTGCGATTCTTAATCTTTTTCTTAATTCTCTTTGTTGCTGTTGGGCAGTTCCATCTGTCTTTAGAGTTACAACGAAAAGCTTTTTGCCCTCACTTTCTACTAACTCCCTGAATAGTCCATTAATATGGCTGTCGTCCTTATTAAAACCAAATCCGACTACTACAATCGCATCTGACTCATTAAATGAATCAAAAAGTTGAACATAGCGCCTTGACATGGTTACCGAAGTTAATGGCTTCAAACCACTTTGGGTCAGAATAAATGGAAAATGTAGTTGCGAAGGATCTAAACCCTCAAACGAATCGCTAGTTATTACAGTGTTTTTATAGGGATTGTAATAATCTTTTACACTTCCATTTAAATGAATAACATCAGGTATAGTGAGCTTTTGTTGTTCAAAAATAGGAGTAAGTAAGCTGTTATAATTAGCAGTACCTATTGCTGCGAATTCATGTGAAGATGCAAAACCTGCAAGGTCATGGTAGTAACCTGTCGAGGGTAAATTTGTTATATCGGGAGCTTGTTCTTTGATGTAATCCTGCGCAGTTTTAAGGAAAACGGCCATTTTAGTGAACTTTGCCCACTCAGTTTCCGGAGAAAATAAGTAACGAAAATGATCATCTAATAGTTTTTGGTAGTCTAATACAGTAGTAAAAATATTCTCTAATGCTTTTTGTGCAATTGCACATAGAAGGCTTAACGCTGTGCCTGACTCACTAACGTCAAAAGCTCTATTTTCTTCAAGTAATAACTCTAAAGCTGTTGCTCCAATTCTGTGAAATTCGAGCTTGAACATCCCAGATATATCATCAAAAATGGGCAAGTCATCAGGGGCAGATTCAAATAACTCTTGGTTTAGCTTACGCACTAAATCTTGTCCATGTGCACCAACCAAAAGTTGGAGAAAAGCTGTTACGTAACGACGTAAGTCATCGCAATCATCTGAGGACTTTACTATGTCGAGCATCGCTGAATAGTAATTGGAACTGAATAAGTTAACATCCTGCGCTAACAGTTCATTTAACTTGATTACATGGGTGTACAGACGATCTCCGATTGCAGCACCAACTAATTCGGAAAATTTTTGCTCTACTAGCTCTCGTGCAATTCCAAGTGACTCCATCGCTTTGTCACATTCAGCATCAAATTGATTTAATCGACGTATTATTTCTGAGCGGCGGTATTCAATTGATGATTCAATTAAGCTTGTAAATTCACTTCGCCCAAAAGCATGAATGCGCTTATCTCTAAAGCCTTGAGGAAGCCAGTCTGTTGCGTAGGAAGACATCATATCAATTGATTTAAGTTGCTCGCGAAAATCTGTTCGATAAGGACTAGGGTTTTGCCTGAATAAATCAATTGCAAATTTACCACCACTAGGTAATCCATATCCGATTTCAGCACCTGCTCCAAAGAAAAATCCTAGTTTCATAATAACCTCCTTGTTTAACCTATAGTAACTCTGCGTTTACCCGTTAATAACTGCTGCATCAGCGCTTTTTTTTCTTGTTTTAGATCAGCAAGCTGTTGTTCTAAAAGCTCGATTTCTTTGTCAGCATTATTGAGTACAGCGGCTATTTTCTTTTGCTCATATAAGTTAGGGATTCGAATGTGAATCCCTTTAAAATCTTTTAGAATTATCCGAGGAACCCCAGAACCAGAAGTCAGCGCCTTACCTACAAAGAATCTTACTGACTCTTGTGAAAAATATTGAGCAATAAAGTGCGGGGAAATTTTGTTTAGCTTTGGTCTTAATAAAGCTATGGAGGATAAAATCACACCTTGAATTTCCTTTTTCACAACAAAACAGTATTTTAAAATAGAGCCATCTTTCGCTATCAAAATATCATTAATCTCAGGCTTGCAGTTTTGTTTTTCTAAGGCTTTAAAATCATCCTCACTGATATGTCGAGCTGTATTTTCAGCAAAGCCTGTTGATCTCATATCTTTCACTGAAAACATCGGGTAACCAACTTCAACACTTTGTGGACTATGGTGGGCACCATCAGTAACTTTTGAACAGACATCACCTAACTTTACCTCTTCCCACTCTCCCTCAAACGGTTTACCTGAATCATCAAGTAGGCGTTTACGTTGGGTATGAGCGCCTGTGAGCAATTGTTGCATGAGGGCGTTTTTCTGCTGTTTGCTGTTGTCGATTAGCCGCTCGGTGGTGCTAATCGCTTTATCCCAAGTTTCAAGGATAGTGGCGATTTTACGTTGTTCAGGGAGTGGAGGAAGTAATAAAGGTATAGCTCGAATTGTAGATAAATTTAAACCAGCTTTCGCCCCAGAATCATTTAAACGGTTAATTTTATGGTTCATTTCTTTTGAAGATAAAAGATAGGCAACGAATTTAGAATCTGTAAACTTACTCTTTAAGCGAACTAAAGCTGTATGTTGATTTATGAAGGCTTCACCTAAGTTATCTGGCACCCAGCCAATTTTACCTAACTCAGCTGTAATAGAGATCAGAATATCACCAGGATTTAACGAGGTTCTCTGACCATCGGATGATTCACTTTTTACATCCACATATTTTAAATCATTAAGTTTCAAATATATTCCATCACGGGGTAAGTTCGTCATTCGAATAAACTTACTACCCACATCAGAGTAATATTGAGCCCAATCACGAGAACCACTGGTAATCGTTTCTGTAATTTTGCCTAAAGCATAGCGTTCCCAGCTTTTAGGAATCATCATTTCTCACCTCCGGCACCCGTCGCTTCATCGCATCCATGCGCACTCGACACTTGTGCTTCCTGCATATCGTACCCCAACTCCTTTAAGTAGCTTTCCATTTCTGCTTCAAGGTTTTGCAATTCGTTTTTAAGTTGCACACGTTCAGTACGCACAGCCACCAAATCAATCTCGACTTCTTCTTCAAAGGTATCAACATAGCGAGGGATGTTTAGGTTAAAGTCGTTTTCTTTGATTTCATCAAAACTGGCAAGGTAGGCGTATTTGTCAACGCTTTCACGCGCTTTGTAGGTGTCGATGACTTTTTGAATGTTGTCAGGTGATAACTGATTTTGGTTTTTGCCTGATTTAAACTCACGGCTCGCATCAATAAACAATACGTTTTCATCCGTTTTTTGCTTTTTGAAGATTAAAATAGCAGCGGGGATGCCTGTACCAAAGAATAGTTTTTCTGGTAGGCCAATGACGGTATCTAGCAGGTTTTCTTCAATAAGTTTTTGACGAATTGTTCCTTCCATAGATGCTCTGAATAACACGCCATGTGGCACAACTACGCCCATGCGGCCTGTTTCTGGTTTCAATGTTTCAATCATGTGCGAAATAAAGGCGTAATCGCCTTTGGTTTTTGGCGGTACGCCACGACGAAAGCGCCCGTATGGGTCGCTATTAGCATCATCATGTCCCCATTTATCTAAGCTAAATGGTGGGTTAGCTGTTACCACATCAAAATGCAATAAGCCGTTGCTGTCTTTATCAAGTAGCAATGGGTTACGAATGGTGTCGCCCCATTCAATGCGGTGGTTGTCTTCACCGTGTAGGAACATGTTCATTTTGGCAAGTGCCCAAGTCGAACCAATCGCTTCTTGCCCAAATAGTGCGTATTTTTTTGAGCCAGAGTTTTTACGTACCATAGCGCCACATTTAAGAAGCAATGAGCCACTTCCTGTACATGGGTCACATATTTGGTCGCCTTCAACTGGCTCTAGAATCGTTGCTAAAAGGGTTGATACCTCTGGTGGGGTATAGTATTCACCAGCGGTAGCACCACTGCCTGCGGCAAAGTGTTTAATAAGGTATTCATAGGCGTTACCGATAATATCTAAACTGCCTACACGCTCTGTGCTTAGGTTTAAAATGTCTTTACCAAAGTCTTCTAACAAGTGGCGCAGTAAATCATTCTTTTGTTTCTCTTGGCCTAAACGGTCTGTGTTGAAGCTAATGTCTTGGAATACGTTTTTAAGCTTGCTGCCGTTGGCTTCTTCTAGTGCGTGCAAGGCTTTATCAATACGCTCACCATTGCCCGGTTGATGACGAACTTCGTACAAATCCCAAAAGCTCGCGCCCTCAGGTAATACAAAGCGCTGTTTAGACATCATGGCGTGTATTAAATCTGGATTATCGCCATACTGAGTAATCAGCTTGTTGTATTCGTCTTTGTATACATCAGAGATGTATTTTAAAAACAGCATGGTGAGGACGAAGTCTTTATAGGTGTCGGCACTGATCACACCACGAAAAGTGTCACATGCATTCCAGACCGCCTTGTTTATATCGTCCTGATTGATTTGGTTAACTGTCATGATCTGAGATTCCTTATATATTTTTATTCAAACGATTTAGTAGGTCTGATGCGATCGCTGTCATTTCTAACTGTCGATTTTCTATAAGCTGATTATAGGTTTTGATTTCTTTCATAGCGCATCGATGTAAATTGACGATTTTTGTCTGTGTTTCGAAGTCAGGTAAAGTAAATGGCGTTTCTTCCAATACTTTTTTTCTAATACTGACTTGTAGACTGCCTTCAGCTGATACCGTGAAGTAGCGCTGCGCTGGTTCTTGGTTTAACTGCCAACAAATGAATTCTGCTAGAACGTCAGCATTATGTTGAGGCTTAACTCTTAGGCGAAAAAAGTGAGGGGAGCAAATTGTATTTTCAGGCACGTTCTTCACTAAAGTCGCCGTGTTTTTTGTCCCTTTCGCTATGAATAAAATGTCATTGGCTAAAAGCCAATCAGGTGATTTTTTCCCTGGCAATTTTGTCAGCGTGAGTTCATTTGTCAGAATCTCACCATCTGCATCAATATTTCTAATTTGGACTACAAACGCTTCTCCTTCTCTACTGAGTTCTATCCGCCCCCTAAACGGGTAGCCAGAACCTATGCTCACATATTTTCCAAGAATCGTTGTCATCATTTCGGCCTGTCTAAACATTGAACATAGTTTGCAGAATTCATTTATGATCGTCAATTATAAATTGCATTATTTTCATGATGCAAAAATAATAAAAATTGTCTTGTTGATTTGCTTGATTTATGTATTTTTTATGCAGTATTGTAATGGAGTGAAGTGGTTTTCTCTGTTATGTTAAATGTTAACGTTAATGAAGAGGTGGTGAATGGGAAGTAAATGGCAATAAAAAACCGATGACATCAGAGATGCCATCGGTTCATAGAGCCTAATCGTCTTGCAAACGATATAGATATCTAAACAACCAAAGCCAGCTTAAAAGTGCTACTGGTCTAAGGTCGGAGGTGAGAGTCTGTACTTTACCAATATAGTCGTACTTTTCAAGCGGTGCTTTGTTGACAGCGTTTGCTTATTTGCGAGCGCGTAACATTTTTTATTGGGAAAAAGGTATGGATATAAGGTCAACAGAAGTCTCGAAAGGGTTCGTGTATCTCCATTTTAGTGATAAAGGCTACGGCCTTTTCATTAATCAATTTGAAGCTTTTGGCTCGTTGTTGTTGAAAGCTGGCTCTAATGTTAGATACGAAGCAGAAACAGCTTCTATTATGTATAAGCGTGATGGCAAAGAACGACAAATACACCTAGCTCAACTGTCTTTTATGCAGGCTAGAACTGAAAAAATTCCACACGTCCGCTTGGAAAGCGTTATTACAGACAGCGACACTTCTTTTGACACACAGTCACCGCCTTTTAATATTAATGAGCAATGGCCACATTTACTTCAGCTTTCACTGTTTGATGTGACGTCTATTTTTGAGTATCAACAGTATATTTCCCATACTTTTAGAGATTATGAAAGTGTCGTGAATGTGCCTTTTGAGCTGCGATGGAGTAGTGGATTTAAGCGAGTAAAGGTACAGGATGACGATCTTGCTACTAGCCGACCAAATAATCATACACCAGACCAAGCATGCAATATTGCTTTATCCGACATCTCTGGTATTCACCCCAAAGTAAAGCAGTTTTTGCTGCGCAATTCAGCTATGGGGCGAGAGTTGTTGCCATTAACGCGGAATGAGGTGTTAGATTACTTAACACTGTTTCCTATTATATTGGTGCAGGACGATGGAAAGCTCTACTGTGTGGCGGGGATTCAGTCCTATTTATATGCTGTTAGTGTTTTAGATAAAAAGCAAACAGTACTAGTTCGCTGGTACAAAGAAAGAATGGGCAAAGCACTTCATCGATTAAACATGATGGAATCGTTGGGCCTTCCTATTATATTCAGCACAAAAAAGTGCTTGCTTCAGCAAACTTTTGAAACGCTACAACCTTCGTTTGGCCCTTTGTACAAGCAATCTTTTCTTGCCTCCTGCAGTGTTAAACATTTTGCAACGCTTTTCGGGCTAGACACTAGAACAATACAGGAGGGCGGCCGTTGAGTACTCATCGTTCACCCACTGTCGAGTTTCAAGACTCTTGTTTACATCACTTTCTTAAAGAGATGAAAAAGCAAAAATTGACCATTGCTAATTTGTCTGCAAAGAAATCCCGCCAACTTGTACTTCATTATTGTAATAAATGTCATATCCCGACTCATTTACGTGCCATTGATCTTTGTGTTGAAAATATTAGCGATGCAATCGAAAGTGTAAAGGATGAATGTGATGACCTTTCGCTACTTGAGGAGGAGTTTGGTGGGAGGTTGCTAGGGTTAAGTAACTTTGCTGGTTTTATGGCAAATCATACAGATCTGTTGGAGCAAGTCGGTGCTTTTATATGGCACGAAAGACCTAACGTAATGGATGAAGAGCAGCACCCTATGATGAGCCAATGGGGGCGATATCCTATTTATTCTATGTTGATGAATTCTCTCGAAGATGATGGGTATACAAGTAATTTTCATGGGCTACAGATCATTGTGCTCGCTGCTTATTCGTCATTAAGTCATTCGCCCGATACTTTTTCGATGTACATGAAGGATCAAGAAAAGCGATTGAAAAAAAATCAAAGTTCGGCATCGACCGCTGGTTTTTTTATTCGGAACTGGTCAGATAATAATGTAGACGATGATACGTTAGAATTTTTTAGTGATGATATTAATGTGTATGAATGGTGCGAAGATATTATATCAGCGCGTGATGATTCGGCCACTGAAGAGCGCCCATTGTATCGCCAAACGATGAGCCCATTAATTTCAAAATGGAGGAGCTTTCAGTTTCAGCGTAAAAGTGCCAATGGAGAAAAAAAACGTGGTAAGGCCAAGCCCTATAACAGAAAAGCCTCTAGCTGGCATGGCGGCTACTGCCGATACAATTCTGGCATTGTTAGCGAGTCTATTCTTATTGATGATAACGGTGTTGTTGAAAAAGTGGCGTATGGGCACGGTTTAAATACCATCCCTGTTACCAGCATCAAGATAAAAAACGCTCCAACCTTGATACCTGAAGAAGAGGCTAAATATGCAGATTTAGAAGATGACGAGCAGGGCGATTATGACGAGATTATTAGTGTTGATGACCCTACTCCCAGCTGTAACAACATTTTTTCGAAGCGACAAATTCCCAAAATCATCCAATCAAATCAGAATTTGATTGGTCAGTTTTCTAACGCCACCAGCGTGGAGGTTGCTCAACTTGTTAAGCTTTGTCTAGATGTTATGAATGCCCCCGTATCTCATAGTGACTTGGTTTCTCATGCGGCGCCAATGGCTTTATTAATGCTGTACACCGGCTGTTCTCTGAGAGATGTTGCACATGGTACAAGGTGGTCTATTGATCATTCATCATCAAAGGCGAAGATAACCTCTGTCTTGTCTAACGGAAAACGAATTTGGTTTATTAAAGTCGCAAGCGTTCAGCGAAAAAAGCGGCTTACTCACGACCTTTTGGCTCAGTGCAGGGTTGTTGAGTCGTATATCAAAATTCCTGATGAGTTTGGTCTAGCAGATTTTTTAAAAGCACAGTACCAAGAACATCTAGATAGTAAAGAAACTGGGAGGATTTTTCAAAAAAAGCTACGTGAGTACCGACGTATACTGAACGAATTACTGCACTTGTTGCCTAATGGTAATCGATTAAATGAGCATAAAATTGCAAATTTTTTACCCGCACACATAACTCATCAAACAGGTGATGTTGCGGCCACCATCTTATCGACTGGTCAGTATCTTCCGCTCGGAAAGACGCTTTTGCACTACAGTGCGCCTTCACCTCATTATCTTGAATCTGTTAGGTGTAAGGTCTGGGATAAGCTCTGCCGTGATATCCCTTTGCCCAGCTCTATTGAGCCAGAAGCAGACAAATTGCCTGCAATAAGCACATCGTCTGTTTCACAGCTATGCCCGACATTTGATAGCATTATCGATATGGTGCAGTACACTAAAAACGCTATCAGATCCGCAAACAAATCTGGTGATATCTTGGATACTCATAACATGATGACGTATTACACCGTTCAGATGTTTGCTTATGGAACGGGTGTGCGTGCTATTTGTTCACCGTTGTCCTGTGTAACAGCCTTTGATCCTAATACGAAAACTGTTGTCATTTCTGATAAAGACGGAGATGATTTTTATAACTCTCGACTGTGTATATTGCCCCAGCTCGTTTGTCGACAGTTAGAAGCTTATCAAGAGCACGTCGAGCAACTTAAAAAAACAACATACTTTTCTGCTATTAACGACAATTCATCAATAGACATACCAGACTATTTCTATCTCGATAAACATGTTAATCCCACTGAAATCAAACCAAGCATAAGCTTCTCCCTTCAGGCGCTTTTTTTAAATCTGCCAATGAACACTAACCGCCGGTTCATTCGTACCTATTTGATGGAGAAAGGGGTGAGTGGTGAGTTAATTAATGCATTTATGGGGCACTGGGGGATAGGGCAGGAACCCGGGGGGAAGTTTTCAACATGCTCACCTTTTGAGCTTATTGAAATGGTAGCACCGCATATTGATGAGCTGCTCACAGCATTGAATTTTACGATTGAGCGAGGGCTTGCTGATGTCTGAAGAACAAGTTGTTAAGTCTGATCTTTCGTGGAGAGCTGAAATAACTGAAGAGCGATGGTCGATATTTAAAAAGTTTGAATTAGAAATAGATGACGCCGAAAAACATTATTTTGAGTACTTTATGACTTGGCTTGCTGAAGATGAAAGTACGGATTCAAGAGCCATTATTAATGGATACAGTCGCTTTAAAAAACGTAAAAAACTTAACTCTAACAAACTTTTCAATCGATTTATTAACACCTGTAATCTAGATGTTGAAGGGATTATTAGATCCTCAAAGGTGCTAAGAGCACTTGTTGTATACTTGAAAAAAAGTGGCGAGTTAGATAGCGACGTTTCTCTCCCTGCCTTAACGCAAAAAATGCATCGAGAAGCTGGGCGTCTGACACCTATTCGATTTAATCGATATGTCGCTTTGTACAAAGATGTTGTTAGCGCTTTATCTGAGTCTTTAAAGCAGCCAAACTGCACAAATGACGTGAAGAGAGGGCAAATACTACTGTCGTCAGTTTTATACGGCGGCCTTCTGTCAGTGGAAGGCTTGTATGGCTTGCTGATTAATTCATCTAAGCGACCTTTTACCATTAGTGGTCAGAAAATCTGGCCCTTAGACCTGACATCGTGTAAGTATTTTTATTCTGAAAGTCGCTTATGGTATCCAGATATACTGACAGAAACGCTCTTGCTCAAAAATCAATTAACGGAAATTGAAATAAAAACAGGCCAAAAGCGAGAGATGAGAAAAAAAATCACTTCTCTTATCCAAGCGGTTTTCTCCAACCTGCCTACGAGTGTCAAAAAATCCCTTACTATTAATAAAGTGAATCTTTCGACACTTCTTAATGTTGTGTCTGTTCATTATGAGCAATTCGTACCTGCTTTTGTCGTGCGATATTGTCAGCGAGAGTTTATTAGTCATTCATTAAAACCGAGCGCTCTTAATCGCTTGGCGGGCTATTGCGTTTTAGACGATAGCTCTGGGAATGATGATTTAGCTGTTAAGTCGACTTGGGCTCCTAGTGATCAATATTTATCATTCAGTAACGAAACGCTGCTGATGAACAATACATCTGAGCAAGAGGAAGATGATCAGGCTGCAAGCTGGACATGGGTTGAAAAAAACATCAAACAGTCTGATAGCAAGGAAAGCTTGGAGCATGATATTTCTGCTCTGCTCAAAGGTAATACTGAATTGGAGCCGGTTCAAAGACTGGTACTGATGTGGGGGATACACTTAGCGACAGTGGGCAGTATCGATTTTACAAACCTGAAACCAAAGCGTATCAGCTTCATGATGCGCTCTATCGGTTCTCGACTCTCCGGTTTAGTGCAGAAAGATGATATGACTTTGTATTCAGCAGAAGACTTGGAAGGATTATATGAAGAGTTGCTGAGTACAATTTCATCGATGGGTTTAAAAAGAAAATTGGCCAGTATGTTGGATCGGTTCCAAAAATATTTAGAAAACCACCACTATGTTGATGCTATTGATTCGCGAGAAGTGTTTGGTATCCAGAACTCACCGCTGCCTGTTGATGCAAATATACTACTTGTTGACGAATACCTAAATGTTTTAGAGACATTGAAGGGCATTGACGAGCTTGACTTGTCTCCAGACATGAATGTCATCATCAGATTGATGTTCATTCTTGGTTATCGCTGTGGATTAAGGCAAAGTGAAGGTCTAAAACTGAGAGTGGGGGACATCCAAGGTGATGAAAATTGCTACCTTATTGTCAGGCCTCATCAATACCGCAGGCTGAAAACAAATAATGCTAAGCGCTATTTTGAGCTGAGACATTTTCTAAGCCACGACGAATTGTTGCTGTTTAAAAATTGGCTTAGCAAGAGGCGTAGGGAGCTTGCTAGTGAGGAAAGTAGCTCGCCCTTCCTTTTTTCATGCTTATCAAAAGGGGATAACTGTATAAATCCCGATTTGGTGTTTCCCGTTATTCATAGCGTGATGCGAACTGTGTGTGAGGATGAGTCTCTTAGATATCATAATTTACGACATTCTTTTGCGACACTGACATTATTGAAGCTGTTGAAAGATGAATCTTGTCAGCTGCCCATCTTTGAACATCATCCAGAAACTCATAGTTGGTTGGCTAATAATGTTGCTTTTAAACAATATTTATATGCCAGCCAAGCCCCAACTAGAAAGCACCTTTATACGTTATCGATGCTGATGGGGCATGCGTCGCCAGAGACGACATTAGAACATTATATTCACTGTATGGATTACATCGCTCGTGTTGCCATTGAAAAGCGAATAAAGCCAACACCACAAATGTTGTCTGATGCGTCGGGGAATTCTTTAACTACTGTTTATCGCTGGTTGCATGGAGGTGCTGATGAATATCGCTATAACTTATGTAGGCAGCATGAGCCCTGTTTAAAGCAACCAAAAATATTGTTTTTTTCAGCCGCCATCCCTAACTTCCGACTCAATATTGTTACTAATAACACAGCAAGAAAAATAGAGAACTGCAGGAAGGTACTGTTTAAACTGATTCAAAGCCCAGCAGCAGGAATTGATAAAAAAAAGCAGTACAATTTACTATCAGAGCAATTTTCGGTGGGTGTTTTAGACATTGAAAAGTGGGAAAGAAATAGTCTATCTTTGCTCGATTTAGATAAGTCCAAATTTACTTCTGATAGTGTGAAACACTGCTCTAAAAGAATCAATTTAGGGCATTATCAAAACGAAACCTTACCATTGCCAGCAAAGCCAAGAAATATCGAGATCGATCAAGATGCTTACATTAAGGTTGTAGATGACCTTGCAACGATGGCGGAAAAAGACTTTGATCGGCTTCAGCTTCTTCTTAAGGCATTTGCAAAACATACTCAAAAACGAAACTACCTATTCAGGTTTACTGATATTGCTTCCGCTGAACCAGTCATTGATGCATTGACCTCACTGACAAGTGATGATGTTTCAATATCGTTTACTTTACTACATGGTAAAAAGCAATCTGACAGCAATGTTAAGAGAGTCTGTATTCCTCATTGGCGAATGGGCCTAAAGCTGTCGAAGAAGTTGGTTTTCAATACAGCTTTAGCTAACAGTGATGCCAAAGCAGGGGAGTTTGGTTGGCTAGGTGTTAATTTGGTTAACGCTAAAACAGATAAAGCGATTGAGGGCTTACGGTATGTCTTTGCAATGATGTATGTTTTGGAGACAATGATTGTCTAGTAAACTGGTATGGACCCACTTTAATAGACATCTCATAGCTATATAATAATAGGTAAAAATGAGGTGAATTATGAGTGGAAAACGTTATACCGATGAGTTC
>NZ_QPJQ01000052.1 GCF_003337275.1 Marinomonas foliarum
CAAGTGGGTTAAGTGGTGATTAAATGTCGCTTCTGAGGAAATACTGTCACAAGCTGAAAGTCAGCTAAAAATTGTCTTACTTGTTCGTATGTTCCCTAGACTTGATCGCATGCTCCCTAGAAAGCAGATAACAAAAGGGCTGGTGTTTAAAGCGAGCCAGCCTTTTCTGAAGTTAGTTTGGAGGAAAGTACGATGAAAAAAAGTCTTCATCAATTTAAATGGTTACTGATTTTTTAGGCGCTTGGCGTTGGCTCACTTTTAGTGGTCGCGACGATTATACGCTTTGGTATGACTTTGGCTGGAATGGAATCTAAATAACGTTCTGTTTCAAATAAAGGCCTTTAGATATTAAAAAGGGAGCGCTCAACGCGCTCCCTTTTTAATACATGACTCTGGCTAGGTGCGCAGGCTGGTTGAGTAGTTCAGATAAAATAGTCATTTGTTCTTGGCAATGTTGTCTTGAAGATGGACCACCAAAGCAAATTCTTAATGCTTGTGGCGGATTGTTGTCCGTGGCAAATGCCGCGCTAGAAACCGCATTAACCCCTAATGAACGAAGCTTTGTAGCCAAATCTGATGGATTCCAACCTAGGTGTTTAGGCAGTTTTATCCAAAAATGAAAGGCGTTTTCTTCCATCAATACACTGTGTATTTTTAATGTTTCTTTGATCATTACTTGCCGCGCATTGGCTTCTCTTTTAATTGCTTGGATCATGTGATCTAACGTCCCTTCGTTTATCCAGCGACAGACAATGGTATGCATAATCGGGTTTTCCATCACATTCAAGGAGCGTAATGCGCCAGCTGTGTATTCGGCTTTACGATGCGTTGGGCACAATATAAAACCGGTGCGCATTCCGGGGCCAAAGCACTTAGATAAGCCATTGATGTAATAAGTTAATTCTGGTGCAAGCGTCGCAAAGGTGGGAGCCGAATCATGGCTGATTAAACCATAGGCATCGTCTTCGATTATTGGAATACTAAAGCGCAATGCGACGTCTGCTAACGCTTCTCGACGACTTTTTGAAATACTGGCTGAGGTTGGATTTTGCATGGTTGGATTGATGTACAGCGCGGCGACATCGTGGGTTTTGCAAGCGTCTTCGAAGGCATTCACCAATGGGCCGTCACTGTCTCTTTCCAGGGAAAATAGGGTTTTGCCAAGTTGAGCGGCAATGGTTTTAATGCCCGGATAAGTAAGGCTATCGACACAGATAATTTGCTGATTACTGCATAACTGAGTGACCAAAGCGACCAAGCCACTGTGGATGCCGGGGCAAGAAACCACTCTATCTAAGGTGGCATTCATCACGCGTCGTTTTATTAATCCTAAAAAGCATTGTTTGGTTTCTGGGCTACCGCCAAAATCTTGGTAGCGAATACTGCTTAATAAGTCTGCCGAGGCAATGCTACTTAACGCACCGTCTTTTAGCTCTTCTAATAGCGTTGGAATCGATGGTTCGATCACCAAATTCATGGTCATTTCATAGGGCGCTAGACTCGGTTTTACCGCGGGTACTTTGCCTTTAATAAAACTGCCCGCGCCTGTGGTGGTGTCGATGAGTCCACGCTTTTTCGCTTCGCTATAGGCACGAGAAGCGGTTGAGTAATTAATCCCTAAGGCTTCCGCAAGATCACGCATCGGCGGCAGCTTATCTTGCGGCTGCAGTTTTCCTGATTCGATGTTTTCGTTAATCAGTTCGGCAATACGTTTGTAGGCAGGATATTTGCCTTTGTTATCGAGTTCTTTTTTCCAAGTGGCCAGAAGTGATGTCGACATAGTTGGCTCTTTCAGTTAGATAAATTGATTGTATTTTATTATGCAATCAATTTTATAAATGTCGCAAGTAGTTACTACTTTCTTTGTTAAGACAAAATGCTTTCAAGCACAGTTTTGATCGAAGCCACAACTGTTTGAATGAGCGGACTTTGGTCGTCTTTTGCTCGCCAAGCCGCTTCAACGGGGTAACTTTCTAGCTCAAGAGGACATGGCAGAACTGTAAGATCGTCTAGTTGTGCTAGGGCGGTTGCAGCGTGGGCTGGAATAGTTGCGATACGATTTTCTTGTTGCAAAAAAAAGGGTAAAGCAGCGAAATGTGTGGTTGAAGCAATGATATGACGCTTCAAATGATTTCTTGCTAGGGCATTATCGACAATGCCTACATAACCCGCGGACGACACCAAAACATGATCAAAGCTAATGAATTCTTCTAAGGTCAGTAATGGAAGTTTTTGGGTGTAACGACGGTTAATAATGCAACTGTAATGGCTTTTTCCCAATAATTGGCGGCGAATAAAGCGGCTATTTCCTGTGCCAGAAGTGATGGCAACATCAATAACGTTGTCTTGTAATAAGTCCGGCACAATGACGCTATAGGCTTGGCGAAAAATAGGACGTAAATGCGGCGCATCTAAGGCTAATTTTTCAATCAATTTACCGGCTAGCGCAATTTCAAAATCATCGGATAAGCCGATTACTATGGTGCGGTTTTGATAGTTGGTTGTGTTGTGATTGACCAATTGTAGGGTTTCACGAATTTTATCGAGAGCATCAAAAATCAGTGGTTTTAGCTGATGTGCTGTGGTCGTTGGAGCTAATCCCTTGCCTTCTCTTACAAACAAACGATCGTTATAAAGTGTTCTTAGTCGACGCAAAGAGGCACTCACCGTTGATTGAGTGAGGCCAAGAGTCTGCGCTGCCCGACTGGCGCTGCCTTCTATGTAGAGGGCTTCAAATACTTTTAACAAGTTCATGTCAGTCGATGAAATATTGATGTCATTCATAATGCTTAGTCATGGATTGGGATGTTGGAGTTTATCAAAAGACTTTACTCTGAATAGAGGTTTTGTGACCAATACTTTCATCAAGAAAACATCGTTAACGAGGTAGTATTTATGTCAGCGTTTATCGTCTGTGCATTACAAATTGGCTCTCATCCTGAGGGCAAAGCTCGCACTTTAGAGCATATCTTATCTTTTGAAGAGCAAATCATTGCCTCTCAATCCAAGCTGGTGGTTATGCCGGAAGCCTTGCTGGGTGGTTATCCTAAAGGAGAAACCTTTGGTACTTACCTTGGTTATCGAATCGATGAAGGCCGCGAGACGTTTGCCACTTATTTCGATAACGCTGTGACGGTCCCAGGTGAGGAAACCGATACTTTGGCTGAGTTATCAGCAAGAACCAAAGCGGCGATTGTTATTGGTGTGATTGAACGCAGTGGTAGCACGCTCTACTGTACGTCTTTGTACTTTACTCCAGAGAATGGCCTTGAAGCGAAACATCGTAAACTCATGCCCACCGGAACGGAGCGTCTTATTTGGGGGCTGGGTGATGGTTCGACCTTACCTGTGGTAGAAAGTCAAGCAGGCCGATTGGGCGGCGCTATCTGTTGGGAAAACTATATGCCGTTATTACGTGCAGCCATGTATGCCAAAGGCGTGGATATTTGGTGTGCGCCAACGGTCGATGAGCGGGATATTTGGCAAAGCACCATGCGTCATATTGGTCACGAAGGCCGCTGTTTTGTGGTGAGTGCGTGTCAAATTCAGCCTTCGCCAGAAGTACTTGGTATTGATGTTCCTAATTGGGATAATCAACGCCGTTTGATCCGTGGAGGCAGTATTATTATCGATCCTATGGGCAATGTTCTCGCTGGACCATTGCAAGATAGAGAAGGTTTGCTTAGCGCGTCGATTGATCTTGCGGATATTCCTAAAGCTCGTTATGACTTAGATGTATGTGGTCATTATTCGCGTCCAGACATTTTTGAACTTACGGTGGACGAGCGCCCAAAGTCCGGCGTTGTGTTTCAAAAATAGTTTAATCAACAATGGCGCATTTCAAGGCAGGTTCTATAAATCTGCCTTTTTTATTTCTCTTCCTGATTTTTCCACGTTTTTCTAATTATTTACCTCTCCTTTTATGGATTGAGCGTTGTTTTATGTTCGTTTTTTGCACTCAATTGGTGACTGTCTGAGCATAATGAAACTTTATAGTGCGAAGTAGAGGTTAGGCTAGATCTAGCTTTAAACCTATTTTTATCTATTTTAAAAAAAAATTCTTGTGAATTTTTTCACTCATGTTTTGCTTTATCGCACATTGATTGCTTTTTGTCTTACGATCATTGGCACTCCGGTTGCAATACTCAAGTTGAAATTGAACACATCGGTTTCTTACACAACAACTTGATCGGAGAGAAAACATGCCAGAAGTAACACACACACTGAACAAAGATGGTGATTTCCTAGTTGATTACGAAGAAAAAGTCTTTGAAGACGTGAAAGCAGAAGCTGGTGAGAAAGCCTTAGTGACTTTTCACACGGTTGCCTTTGAAGGTTCCATTGGCTTTGTGAACATGCTGCAAGCCACTCGTCTACTTCGTAAAGGCTACGAAACCAGTATTCTACTTTACGGCCCAGGGGTGAACTTGGGTGTACAACGTGGTTTTCCTACTTTGGGTGACGAAGCGTTTCCGGGTCACATGAACTTCAACAATCAGTTGAAAAAATTTATGGCAGAAGGCGGGAAAGTTTACGCGTGTCGTTTTGCTCTTCAAGCGCTTTATGGTCACGGCGAACGCTCTTTGATTGAAGGGATTAGACCGATTAATCCATTGGATGTATTGGATCTTAAACTTCTACATCGTCGTGATAATGCGTTGATCATTGATACCTGGACAATGTAATAGGAGCCGCGGCGATGAGTGATTACCCAATCGTTCGCGCCGCGGCCGTCCAGATTTCTCCTGATTTGGAGAGTTTGGCCGGTACGCTGCGCAAAGTACTGAACATGATTGATGAAGCGGCTGAGAGCGGTGTAGAGCTCATCGTTTTTCCTGAAACCTTCATGCCTTATTACCCTTATTTTTCGTTTGTGCTGCCGCCTGTTAGCCAAGGCCCTGAGCATCTACGTTTGTACCAAGAAGCAGTTGTTGTGCCGAGTGCGACAACAGAAGCTATTGGTCACAAAGCCAAAGAGCGTCAAATGGTCGTCGTGGTCGGCGTGAATGAGCGCGATAACGGCAGCTTATACAACACCCAATTGGTGTTCGATAAAACCGGCGAGCTGATTCTGAAGCGTCGCAAAATCACACCGACTTATCATGAGCGCATGATTTGGGGGCAAGGTGATGCCTCGGGTCTAAAAGTGGTTGATTCTGCAGTAGGGCGAATTGGTGCGTTGGCGTGTTGGGAGCATTACAACCCATTGGCTCGTTATTCATTAATGGCGCAACACGAGCAAATTCATTGCGCGCAATTTCCTGGGTCGTTAGTGGGACCGATCTTTGGTGAACAAATGGACGTCACTATTCGTCATCATGCTTTAGAGTCGGGTTGTTTCGTGATTAATTCCACCGGTTGGCTCACCGAGGCTCAAATTCAAAGCATCACACCCGATCCAGCCATGCAAAAAGCCCTAAGAAATGGCTGCAATACCGCGATCATTTCGCCAGAGGGCAAACACCTTGTTCCACCTATGACTGAAGGCGAAGGTTTTATCTACGCGGATTTGGATTTCCGTTTGATCGATAAGCGCAAACGCATGATGGATTCCGTTGGGCATTACGCACGCCCTGAGCTTTTGAGCTTACAAATGAATGCTCAAGTATCGCAATACGTTGCAGGCTTACCCGAGTCTGAGCCAGACACTTTTCGTACCTCAGTGTTACCTGAATCATTCAATGGAGGAGAGTCACATGACGACACAACTCAAAATGAAAGCATCTCAATTCCTAACTGAGTTACAAACCAAAGGCTTGCGTCTGACCTCGTTGGATCAGGAGCACGTGAGTCGCCGTGGTGGCGCGGGTCCATCCGATCATCAAGCGATCACAGTGGATGGTACCACGTTAATGGTGCCGATTTATACCCAAACCGCATGGGCATCGCCGTTTACGCTTTCGAATGAAGAGATGTCAGATGAAGGTATTCATAATGCAGACGATACGGCACAAAATAAGCCATTTTCTCAATTGTTATCGAATAGTATCCCGCTGGCTGATGTGACTTTTGCCAAAGACCCTGAGTTTTACAAATTATCCACTGCTGATGGCATTCCCTATTCACATATTGCCACCTTGCACAGCACCGATGTGCTTGCTACCACGGTATTACAAACCTGTATTCGTTACGAAAGCCGTCGTAAAGCGTGTCAGTTTTGCTCCATCGGGCAATCGCTACGAGCAGGGCGCACCATTGCTCATAAAACACCGGAACAATTAGCGGAAGTGGCAAAAGCCGCGGTGGAATTAGATGGCATCAAGCACATTGTTATGACCACAGGCACGCCTGCTGGTGCTGATCGCGGGGCGAAAGTCATGTGTGAAAGTGCCAAAGGCATCAAAGCTGTAGTTGATGTGCCCATTCAAGGTCAGTGCGAGCCACCGAAAGATCCTATTTGGTATCAACGCATGAAAGACGCGGGTATTGATTCCTTAGGCATGCATTTAGAAGTGATTACGCCCGAATTACGCAAAACTATTACACCGGGTAAATCGGAAGTGTCTTTGGATGAGTATTTTCAAGCCTTTGAAGACGCAGTGGCGGTGTTTGGGCGAGGCCAAGTGAGCACTTATATTCTGGCAGGCCTTGGTGACACAGAAGAAACCATTATCGACACCTGTCGCAAGCTGGTTGCCATGGGTGTTTATCCCTTTGTGGTGCCTTTTGTGCCGATTTCTGGTACCCCGTTAGAAGATCGTCCTGCGCCAACGGCGTCTTTTATGGAGGCGGTATTGCGTCCTTTGGCGCAAGAATTGGTGAATCTCCATATGACTTCCGACAAAGTGAAAGCTGGTTGCGCACGCTGTGGTGCTTGCTCGTCTCTCTCTCGATTTGAAAAGGAGGCTGCCGATGTCACTGTCTAAACAAGGTCGTGTATTCCAAGTGAAATGGGCGACGAATGATTGGGAAATTGAGCAAGCCAATTGCATTCGCCGTGAAGTGTTCTGCGAAGAACAAGGCTTGTTCCAAGAACATGATAGAGACGACATTGATCTGATCGCGCAGCCATTAATTGTCACCACGTCAATCTTAGGGATGCCAGAAGAAGTGGTGGGCACAGTGCGGATTCATCAACCTGTGCCTGGTTTATGGTGGGGCTCTCGTTTGGCGGTAAAAAAAGCCTTTCGTCGCCAAGGTGTATTGGGCGCGAGTTTGATTCGCCTCGCCGTGTCCAGCGCCAATACCTTAGGTTGTCATACCTTTTTAGCCACGGTGCAAGAGCAGAACGAAGTGCTGTTTAAGCGGCTGCATTGGGCAACGATAGGGTATCAAGATATTCATGGCATGAAGCACGCCAAAATGCAGGCCGATCTTGAGCATTATCCACCATTGAGCCAGCCATCTTTAGGCTTTTGGGTTTCTGGTCGACCAGTTAAGGCGACAGAAGTCAGCCCATATTTGTTGGGTTTGGAACCCAATCTGATCAAATCCGATTTCGCGCACGGTGTTGGGGAGGCGTCTTATGCTTCAACAACTCATTGAGACCGTTCGCCATTACCCAGGAGTGGCATCAAAGGTGGCGTTGGCGCCGGTTATATCTTCATTTGAAAAGCGCAATGAGTCGGGTTTTTCAAATGGCGATGATACAGCGGTGCTGAAAAGCGCCAACGGCTATGACTTGTTTGCGATAGAAGGCTTTCTGCCAGATTTTGTCGCACAGGACCCTTGGTTTTCAGGTTGGTGTGGCGTCATGGTTAACGTCAGCGATATTGCCGCCATGGGCGGTCGAGCAAAAGCGGTGGTGAATGCTTTGTGGAGTGCGCAGGACGACGTCAGTGCGCAAATTTTTGCGGGTATGAACGCCGCATCTACGACTTATGGCGTGCCTGTTGTGGGTGGTCATACCAGCCATAACAGCAAAACCACACAGTTAGCTGTTTCAATTTTGGGTCATGCCAATGAAGTGTTAACCAGTTTCGATGCCAATACTGGAGACGCCATTGTGGTTGCCATGGATCAACGAGGGGCTTTTCGCGCGCCTTATCTTAATTGGAATGCCACGACGAACGCCCCCGCTGAACGGTTGCGAGGCGACCTAGAGTTGCTGCCGTTATTGGCTGAAAAAGGCTGGCTGACAGGCTGTAAAGACATCAGCCAAGCAGGGCTGTTGGGCACCTTAGCCATGTTTATGGATTGCTCGCAAAAAGGTGCGGATGTGTTTTTGCAGCAGATCCCAAAACCCGATCAAGTGAGTTGGTCAGATTGGCTGTGCGCTTTCCCAAGTTTTGGTTTTGTCATGACTTGTCCAGTCGACAAGGTGGATGATGTGGTGGCGCTTTTTCAAAGCCGAGACATTCATGCCGCCGCGATGGGACATGTGACAGAACGACCTTCCATTGAGGTGATAGACGAAGGTCAAAACGTCACCTTTTGGGACTTTGAACAAGCGGCCTTTTTAGGCTTTCGACAAGATAAGCAAGAATCGCGCGAAAAAGAGAGGATGTTATGCCTGTAGTGCAATTTGAAGTGGTTTGGCCTGATGGTAAAACCGAAGCCTGTTATTCCCCATCCAGTGTCATTAAAGAGCACTTTAGTGCGGGAAAAGAGTATCCCTTAAACGAATTTTTGGCGACCAGTGAAACGGCACTAAACGCGGCGAGCAATCGTGTTCGTGAGCGTTTCGGCTATGCCTGTTCTAGTGCCATGGATCAGCTCGGTGTCATCAAGACACGCTGCGCCAGTTATGAAACAACACCTAATGCATCTGTGAAAGTCACACGATTTATCGATTAGAGGAAACCATTATGCCTACTGCACAAAACAGCCAACCAACTCATTATTCCGTATTAATTGTCGGCGGTGGTCAAGCCGGTTTGTCCATGAGTGCTTGCTTGCAAGAGCAAGATATTGACCATCTGATTTTTGAAAAAAACACCATGATGCACAGCTGGAAAACCCAACGCTGGGATTCCTTCACCTTGGTGACACCTAATTGGCAATGTGAACTGCCAAACCATCCTTACGATGGAAATGATCCAAAAGGCTTTATGAAGCGAGAAGAGATCATTGGTTATCTGGATCGTTTCGCGGCCAAAGTTCAACCGCCAATTTTAGAAGGCGTGAGCGTTGAAAAAGTTAGCAAACTGGATAACGGTCAATTCCATGTGGTTACCACAAAAGGGGAATTTACGGGCGACCAAGTAGTTATTGCCTCAGGTGGTTACTTGAAGCCGATTATACCTCGTATGGCTGAGCGCATTCCAGAAAGCGTACTTCAGATTCACTCTAATCAATATAAAAACTCACAGCAATTGCCTGATGGTGCAGTGCTGGTGGTGGGTTCGGGTCAATCAGGTGCGCAAATCGCCGAAGATCTGCATATTGATGGTAAAAAAGTCTTTCTGGCGACTGGCAATGCACCGCGTGTTGCTCGCCTATATCGCGGTAAAGATGTGGTGGAATGGCTGGATGACATGGGCTATTACCAAAAGTCTGTGGATGAACATCCATTGCGTGAAGGGGTTCGTGATAACACCAACCACTATGTGACAGGGCGCGACGGCGGTCGAGAAATTGATTTGCGTAAATTTGCCTTGGAAGGCATGGAGCTGTTTGGCTTGATGGAAAATTACCAAGATGGCCAATTTATTTTCAAACCCAACTTAGCCGCGAATTTAGACGCCGCTGACGATACTTACAAAAACATCAATGCGCGCATCGATGCTTATATCGAAAAAAACGGCATTGATGCCCCCGTTGAACCGCTTTATCAGCCAGTGTGGGAGCCAAAAGAAGAACGTGAAAACTTGGATTTAGCCGCGTCTGGCATTACCAGCATCATTTGGTGTATTGGTTTTACGCCTGACTTTTCGTGGCTGGATTTACCTGTTTTCAACGGTATGGGCGCGCCGGTTCACCGTCGTGGTGTGGCGAATGAAAAAAGCGTGTATTTTATTGGTTTGCCTTGGTTGTACACTTGGGGATCCGGTCGATTCTCTGGCGTGGCGGCTGATGCGGCGTATCTTAGCAATGTGATTCGTCAGGCTGTAGAAGAAAAAGAATCGACTGAATCTTTGTCTGAGGCGTCTTAATATGGCAGAAAAATCAATGGATTACGTTTCTGTCTCGCAAGACTATTTTATTGGAATGCCACAGTTAGCCTTGGGCGGTTTGAGTGAAAACTGGCTACTCAAGGAATGCGGTCATCAACATTGGCTTGCGTTAGCAAAACGCCTTGATTTACCTACTCCAAACTTTGTCGATCAACAAGGTCGACATATGTACGCCGCGTTTCTTGTGGTGAAAATCAGTTACGCGGCATTGCACCAAGTGACTGAAAACAGCCGATTATGGATAGAGACGCAGCTGACGCGTGTCTCACCATCTCGTTCATATAGCTGTCATGATTTTTATCTCGAAGAAGGCGATATGGATAGCGTTGGGATGGCTAGGCAGCCTATCGCTCAAGTGGCATTGTTATCCAGCTTTGTCAGCCGATCCGAACTTGGTAATAACCAAAGTGTTGCTCGTGGTGAAATGGCGAAGGGTGATTGGTTCGCTTGCGAGGCGGCAAGCCAAATGATGGCACAACACAAAGTAGGGCGAACCTTGTCCGATGTGGCACTGTCTGTCAGTGAGCGGCCTTTTTTGTATCAGCCTTGTCCTTATGCGGATTTTAATGGGGCGGATTTCTTATATTTCGCGCAATTTCAAGCCGTGATAGATCGCGCTGAACGCTTTTTTCAATCAGATTTACAAGCGCTCAATCACACTTCTGAGCGAAACAGTATGGCCTTGTGGCAAACCGTTGAACGTACTATTTGCTACTATGGCAATATCAATCTAGACGATGGATTAGAAGCTGACCTGTACGCCATGCCATCTGCTGATCAAGACTCATCATTGCTGAGCCATTGCGGGCGCCTTTATCGTCAATCGGATCACGCTCTTATTGCCAATGTCATCACTCGAAAACGCTATCTGGATCATTCACTTGTCCGATTTCAAGAGAAGCAAGCTGGTTTAAAAAATTCAACAGATGTAGGGGGCGAATCATGAAAGCGCCTTCTTTAGCCAAGATCGAAGGCGTGTATTCGATGGTGCCAGAAACGGCTGACTCTTGGCGTGATGCCCATGGAACGGCGCCTTTTGTGCGTGGCCCATATGAAAAAATGTATCAGCAAAAGCCTTGGACGATTCGTCAATACGCTGGTTTTGAAGGAGCACTGGAAACCAATGCGTTTTTTAAGCGCGCCTTGTCGCAAGGGCAAACGGGTTTATCGGTGGCGTTTGATTTGCCCACGCATTTAGGCTTTGACTCAGACCATGATCTGGCGGCCGCCGATGTGGGGCGAACGGGCGTTGCCATTGATTCTGTTGAAGATATGGCGGTGTTGTTTGATGGCATTGATCTTGGCAATGTCAGTGTGTCCATGACGATGAATGGCGCAGTGTTGCCTATTATGGCGTGTTATATCGTCGCTGCTGAAGAGCAGGGCGTAGCGCCTGATAAGCTTAGCGGCACCATTCAAAACGATATTCTCAAAGAGTACATCGCCCGCAATACCTATATTCACTCACCGGATTTTTCTATGGAAGTGGTGTCTGATGTGGTGGCTTATTGTTCGGAACACATGCCACGCTTTAATAGCATGTCGATTTCAGGTTATCACTTCCAAGAGGCCGGAGCATCCCCAGAGCTTGAGCTCGCTCTAACCATGGCCAATGCACGAGCGTATTTAACTCACTTTCAGCAGCAAGGTATCGACCTTGAATTCGTTGCTAAACGCTTGAGCTTTTTCTTTGGCCTTGGCATGAGTTTCTATAAAGAGGTGGCAAAGCTAAGAGCCGCGCGTTTTTTATGGAGTGAATTATTAGACGAATTTGGTATTCGTTCCGAGAGCGCAAAACGGCTGAAAATGCATTGCCAAACCTCGGGCGTGTCGCTAACCGAAAGCTCACCGCTCAATAACATTGTGCGTACGACTATCGAAGCCATGGCTGGCGTTTTCGGTGGTACGCAATCCCTGCATACCAACTCTTATGATGAAGCCATCTCTTTACCTTCGGATCAAGCTAGTAAAGTGGCATTAGAAACACAATTTATTTTGCAACATGAAACAGGCATCGGCGATGTGGTTGACCCTTGGGGCGGTTCTTACATGATGGAAAGCGCGACCCAAAGCATGATCGAGTATGTGCGAACCATGCAAAATAACATAGAGATAGAAGGCGGCGTGTTGGCGCTGGTGGCATCGGGCCAATTAACGGCTTTTATTCATCGGCAGGCGTTACAAACCGCCATGGATGAAGAAGCTTTAAACAAAAAGATCGTGGGCAAAAATTGCTATCAAAGTTCGTCATTGAGCCCTCAAAATGAGCGCGTAATCGCCTCGGACAAAACGCTGTTGCTACAATCAAAAAAGCTCGCCCTGTTAAAATTAAAGCGTGATGATGGTGCCGTTAAACGTGCTTTGCAGGCGTTGCAAGCCGCAGCGAGAAGTAAGCAAAACCTCATGCCTTTTACCATTGAGGCGATCCGAGCCAGAGTCACGGTTGGGGAATGCATCAAGGCGCTGACGGATGAAAACTCGCGTTACTTGAAACCAGAGCACATAGAACCAGCACTATTTTGCGCTCATCTTGATGCGGAGATGGTTAAGCGCTATCAAGCATTGTCGAGTCAGTTGGGTCGACCGCTGCGCTTTTTAGTCGCTAAGGTAGGCTTGGACGGCCACGACCGAGGTGCGAAAGTGATTGTTTCTTTACTTCGAGACCTTGGTATCGAAGTGGATTACTTGCCTATTTTTTCTAGCCTTGACGACATTATCCAGCAAGATGGGATGTATCAATACGATGGTATTGGCTTATCGATTTTATCGGGAGCGCATATTCCTTTTGTTACACAACTTACTCAAAAAATCCGTACTGATTGCCCCATTTTCATAGGTGGCGTGATTCCAGCTTCAGACAAAAATGCATTAGAGATGATCGGCGTTGAAGCTGTTTTTACGGCGAAGCATAGCCTAAATGATATTGCTATGAGTCTGTATGACATTCTTGTCGTAGCAGCAAAGATAAAGGTTAATCGGTTTGAAAATCAGCGAATTATGAAAGGATGTTAGAGATGAAAATAACGACTTTATTTAGTCAATTCATTGGTCAGCAAGCTCTTGGTCATCAAGTGATCGAAAACTTATCGTCTCCCGCTTTTATTAATTGCTTAGGTTCAGGTCGAAACAAAGGCTTAGCCTTTGTGAATAGCGCCATGTTGAAGGCGCTAGGTTATAAATCGGCGGCTCAGTTAAAAGGTAAACACCTTAATACGATTTTAAACGAGATTCAGCCAGGCGGAAGAACTCGTGATGAGATGATGGAAAAAGGCAAAGTTCAGCTGAAAAAGTATCGATATTGGCGTGGTGGTTTAACCTATAAAAAAGCCGATGGCAGTACTTTTACCACATCCGCCATTGTGACCTTGAGCATGGTTGGTAAAACGCCTTATACGATTTCGATTTTGGAAAATAAAGAGCTGTTAGAAGGTTTTACTAACCAATTTAAAGACGATGTAGAAAGTGTCGCCAATGACATTAATGATTCGGCAGCAAGCCTCAATACGTCATCTGGGCATTTGGTGACAGCGATTCAAACGACACTAAAAGAAGCGCAACGAACCTCGGAAATAACTGACGTCTCGGCACAAAACATGCAAACGCTTTCGGCCTCAGTTAGTGAGCTTTGGGAAGGCTCGCAAGTGATCTCTGATAAAATCTCTCAAGCTACAGATGCTTCTTTAACGGGTGTCGAAGAAGCAGAACGTTCGGATGCCTTGATTCAAAAAATGTCGTCTGCGGCGGTGAATATTGGTGAAGTGATTGGCTTAATAAAATCCATCGCGGATCAAACCAATTTATTGGCTTTGAACGCGGCGATTGAAGCCGCCCGAGCTGGTGAAGCAGGTCGAGGCTTTGCCGTGGTGGCGTCGGAAGTGAAAAACCTTGCTTCGCAAACTTCCCAAGCCACCGACAGTATTTCGGATCAAATTGAATTGGTTCGAACCACGATAGAACAAACCATCAAAGGATTAGAAAGCACGTCAGTGATTATTAATCAGATTAATAATATCTCCCAAGAAGTAGCCGACAGTGTTCAGCTTCAACGAACGTCAACCCATGACATTCGGGAAAGGCTGAACGCCTTGGTTCATCAAGCAGAGGATGCTCAACAGTCATCTAGTGAAATTTATCATCAAGCGCAAAGCGTCAACGATGAAGCGTTACAGATGAGCCATTCGGTAGAATCACTAAATGGCCAAGCGAAGATGTTAAGGGAAAAGTCTACTTTCTTTATTAATCAGTTATTGCAGCGGTCTTAAAAGCTTTTAAGTTGTTTTCCCATGGCTTGGTAGATATGGATTTTTGCTGAGCCAGCTTTGATTTCATCTAATGAGAGATGGCTAGCTACCGCCAACCAACGCTTTGCAGGATATTTATCTAATGCAATGGCGTTTAACCTAATGGGTTCCAACCCAAGGTCTAGCAAAGCTTGCGGCGATTCTTCGCTACAAAGTAAGTATTCATCGTCATTCACGGCTTGTGCTCGTTTGGGCATATCGTAAATATTGCGGTGCCAATCTGTGATGTGTTCTTGCCATTTAGCAAAGTTACCGCCGCCAGCTTGTTTGTAATGCTGGCTGGTTAGTACGTCTGCTTCGTCTATGCTGTGTATGGCGAGATAACGCGGGCAGTCTTTGGTTAATGCAATGAAGCGTTGAGAGGTGAAGAAACCGTTGACAGAAATAAGTGCGGGCAGTTTGTCGTTACTGTAAAACTTATTCCATTCTGCTTCTTTAGCTGGATCATTGAATGAGCATTCCACTGTGTAGATCATTGTTGTGGCCTTTGATGGAAAAGAAAAAGTACTGTCAAACGGAATTCTAGCGCTGAGTTAAGTTCCTCGTCACGATAAAATTTATGCTTATCTTGAATGTATTTTATACGGTAAAAAGGGCAAATTATCTGGAATGAGTTCGCCCTTTGGAAAAATACGATGGTATTTCGCTAGATACCTAGTTTGTGGCGCCTTGTTCTCGCATCTTGGCGATGTCTTGTTCTGAGTAGCCAAGCTCTTTGAGCAGTTCTGCGCTTTGTGCACCGATTGGCTGAGGGGCTTTGTTCACTTGTGCTGGGCTGCTGGATAAATTAAACGCAGACACTGGCACCTTTAAGCCATTTACTTGGCTGTCTGGATCATTCAGTGTTTGTATTGCATTACGAGCGGCGATTTGCGGATCGGCCATGACTTCTTCCATACGGCGAATACGAGCAGCAGGAATACGTCTTTCATTTAGAAATGCTTCCCAGTAATCGGCCGTTTGCGTTTTGATAATACTGGCTAAGGAACGTGCGATTAAGTCAGATTATTAGCACTAAGTCGCAGCTGGCCTGATTCACTCTTTAATTCACTAAAAATCTCGGTTTTTAGTGTGTCTAT
>NZ_QPJQ01000053.1 GCF_003337275.1 Marinomonas foliarum
GCCGCAAGGGGTTAATCCGTTTAAAAACCACTAAACAAGGTTCAATTATCTTGTTTAGTGGTAGAAAAGTGATAAACCAGCCACATTACTGACTGACATTGGGCTTTTCAGAATGTTAAGGCGCGCAGCTAGACTTGATCGCATGCTCCTTAATTGACGGATTAATTAAAAATGAGCCACAACATGGTTTAGATTTAGACCTGATTGAAACGTTATTTCCATACGGTGGCATCCGTATTGAAGATAATATTAACGTTCTTGAAGGGAGTGGAAGAAACTTAACGCGCGAGGCTTTTGCAGCACTGGGTTAATCGCATTTATTCTTAATCTATGTTGACTCTATAGTCTTTTGAGCCAGTCTTACTGGCTCCTTTAATATCCTATTTGAATCTTGCTATGGTTTTCATCTCGGCACTTTGTATGATTTTAATACAAGGGTATGAGAGGGTTACAATTCAAAGCTCGGTACTGTTAACTTAACAGAACCTCTACCAATTATGCGATAATCTTCAGATGAAAAATTCAAACATCTATGCAGGTTAACGTTATTCTGCATAGATCATCAGCCATGCAGTCTGGTTTTATTGCCATATCCACATAACACACCCTATGATTTGAATAACATGATCAATCTAATCATAATCTGATGTGAATGGTGCTGTTGCCAGCAGATTATTTTGTAACTTTGGTCTACAGAAAATTACTTTAATGGTTACCAAAATATATTTCTTTTAAAGTCGAAAATCATCATGAAGCCTTTGCCAATGCGCTCTTAGCTGGTGTTTGTGCTCTTGTTGCATTGGTAGGTTGTTCAAAATCTCAGGCCAAAGTGTTCTCGCTTTTTCCATCGCATGGTGCAGATGCGGTTTGATCGCTCGCCATGGAATATCTGATTTAGTGGCCCAATGTTCAAAGTGTTTATATGAGACATCGTACCAAGCCTTTGTCTTTGCGAGATTAAGGGCAAAGTGTTGTTCGTTTTCAATATAAACATTTGTTATTACTATGTTAAGTATATTTGGTTGGGAGAGATCAGCTTGAGCTTTCTCTAATAATAAGCTTACCTGTTACTAGTGCTTTTATGGGGGGATTGGTTGCATGCGCTATTATCATGTCATCAATTAATCGAATGGCCATAGACCCGATTTGTTGCTTTGGTACATCTATAGTTGTGAGGGAGGGAGAGAGAAGGCTGCTCATTGGTAAGTTATCAAAACCGACTACAGATACATCAAATGGAATGTTGTACCCAAGTTCTTGTAGTGCACGCATCACGCCAAAGGCCACTATATCGTTAACGCAAAAATAGGCTTCAGCAATACTATCTGCTTTTTCTAGATGTAACTTTGCTTGTTTGTATGCCTCTTCACGTGTGGCCGCTACAGAAAATATATCCCTCTCAGATGTTTGGATGTCTAGTTTGCTGCATGCGCGATGAAAAGCTTCTTCACGTAATTTAAAGTTGGCGACATTAGTATGACTACCAACAAATCCAATCCGTTTGAACCCAGATTTTTTAAAACTGGAGACTACTGCAAAAATTGTTTGGTCATTATCCATGTTTACGAAGTTAGCTTCCAAAAACGGAAAAAAAGTATCTATAAAAACAATGCACTGTCCACATTTAGAAAGGGCGATGATGTCTTCTTCTGAAAGTTCTGTACCTAACGCAATAACACCGCCGAGATCACTCCCTTCTATTGCTTCAAGTATGCTTGGTAAATCTGTGTCATTAAGTGTTAAGACTTCTAGAACATAATCGCGGCGGGAGGCCTCAATGGACATACCGTCTATATAGTCAGAAATGAAATGGTTGTGATCACGGTTTACTGTTTGGCCGTGCTTAGCGATTTTAAGAAAGCGTAGCTTGAGGGATGAAACACTTTTTGATTTGGTTACTTTAAGTCGATAGTCAAGTTCCGACACAGCAGTATGAACTCTGTCTCGAGTTGCTTGGGATATGTCACCTTTACCATTAAGTACGAGTGAAGCTGTCGATGTTGACACTTTGGCATGCTCAGCTACTTGTCTAAGAGTAACTGTTTTCTTGCTAGTTTTATCCATAGTTTAAATATCAATTCTTATTATTGAAGTTGTTTAGTAAACAATTTATGTCTTTTTTTCAAGAATAAAGCCATATTTTTTAGTTAAATATCTATTGTACACTAAAAATCTTACTGGTATGGTTTAGTAAATCAACTGTCATTTTTACTAAATTTTAGGGGGTGAGTTGTGAAGCGTGATGCGAATCTTTGGATGTTATGCGTTTTAATCATCGTTTTGTTTGGATTTGGTGGTGTCGTTTCTGGCGGCACTTACCTATCTTTGTTCAACCTCCAATCAATGGCTATGCAGGTACCCGAAATTGGTCTTTTGGCCATTGGTGTCATGTTGGCGATGTGTGCGGGTAATGGAGGAATTGACTTATCCGGAATCGCAAACGCAAACTTGTCTGGTGTCGCGTCTGGAATTTTTACACTCTCTCTTATTGATGCATCTCAGGATCCTTTGCTTTTCACAATAATCTTTGTAATCGGATGTATGGTTATTGGGTTGCTCGGGGGGATTTTGAATGGAATAGTTATATCACGGTTTGGCATCACCCCAATTCTTGGTACGTTGGGTACACAAATGATATTTACTGGTGTGGCTGTAGTTTTGTCTGATGGCAGATCAGTAACCGTCGGCATTACTGATTCTCTTTACTCAATTGGTAATGGTCTTATCTTCGGCATTCCTTCAAGTTTTATTCTTTTCGTAGTTATCGGTTTTGTCTTAGGTGTGGTCTTGAAGTACACGCCTTATGGTATGAGGCTGATGCTTACAGGCGCAAACCCCAAAGCTGCAGCCTACAGTGGTTTTCCAAGTGGAAAGATCATAGTTACAACTTATGCTCTATCGGGACTTTTAGCTGGCATTGCTGGAGTTATTATAGCGGCACGCAATATCAACGTTAAATGGGACTATGGAACATCCTATCTGCTTATAGCTATTTTGATTGCAATTATGGCTGGTGTGCGACCTGAGGGAGGATATGGTCGTGTGAGTACTGTCATTCTATCAGCTGTCGTATTACAACTCTTATCAAGCTTACTTAACTTTATTGGGTTATCGAATTTTGTTCGAGATTTGGCCTGGGGCGCTCTTCTTTTGTGTTTCTTGGCCGTAGGGCGATTTAATTTAATAAACCAGATTTTAGCATCAATTGCTTCGATGCGTTCCCCTCGCGCGACGGAGTAATAGAAGAAACATAGAGGGTAACTGTAGGAGAAAGTAAAATGAAAAATAAAAATAATATGTTAAATAAAAGTGTCAAAGCAGCTTTATTCACCGCTGTCATGGGTGTGAATTTGGCTGGGAATAGTGTTTTTGCAGCAGAAGATAAAACAATCACAACTGTTGTAAAAATTAGCGGTATTCCATGGTTTGACCGAATGGAGACGGGAGTTGATTTGTATGCAAAACAACATCCTGAAATGAATATTTCTCAAGTTGGTCCGGCGACGGCAGATGCTGCTCAGCAAATGCAAATCATCCAAGATTTGATCGCCAAAGGTACTGATGCTCTTGCAGTGGTGCCGATGGACCCAACAATACTTGAAGCCCTTCTTAAACGCGCTATAGCTCGTGGAACAATTGTCGTTACACACGAGGCTGACAACCAAGTTAATACTATGGTTGATGTCGAAGCTTTCGATAACACAGAGTATGGTACTGCACTAAACGAGCGTCTTGCGGATTGTATGGGTGGCCAAGGTAAGTGGACGACGTTTGTTGGGTCACTTGGCAGCCGTACTCATTTGCAATGGGTCGGTGCAGGTGAAAAAAATGCTATGAAGTATCCGAAAATGCAACTTGTTGATCCAAACAATGAGTCTTTCGATGATGCAAATGGCACCTATCAAAAGGCTAAAGAGATCTTACGCAAACACCCTGATATCAAAGGATTTCAAACATCTGCAGGCAATGATGTTCTAGGCGTTGGTCGTGCTATTGAAGAAGCTGGTCTTACCGGTAAGGTTTGCCTTGTTGGTACAGGTTTGCCAAACCCTTCTGCGGCGTACTTAGATAGTGGTGCTATTACTGCAATCGGCTTCTGGGATCCACAAAAAGCAGGTATGGCAATGAATGAAGTCGCACGTATTTTACTTGAAGGCGGCCAGATCGAAGATGGTATGAACCTTGGTGTTGATGGTTATGAAAAAGTCTCTGTGCGTCCCGGTGCAGGTGCTGGCAAGTTACTAATTGGTAACGGTATGGTTCTTGTTGATAAAGAGACCTATAAAGAACACCTTTTCTAAAAATGACTGATGGATAGGAACGGCTGAAGAAAGTGAATCTTTGAATGTTTACTTCGGCTGTTCCCTTTTAAAACATGGCTGGCCTTTGGTCTGCTTGAATCGTCTTTTTAGAGGGTATAACCCCATGAGTAAAAAACCATCATCAAAAGCAGCTTTTTTATCCCTGAGTGGTATTCATAAGAGATTTGGTGGCGTCCACGCATTACGTGGTGTCGATCTGACGATTGAACAAGGTAAAGCCTATCATTTGCTAGGCGAAAATGGCTGCGGAAAAAGTACCGTTATTAAGATTATGTCTGGAGCGCATGAGCCAACAGAAGGCATTATTAGTTTAGATGGTAAGCATCTAAACTATTTGTCGCCGATGGCAGCTTTGGAAGCTGGAATAGAAACTGTATATCAAGATCTCTCACTACTTCCCAATCTTACAGTGGCGGAAAATGTAGCGTTGGGAGAGCAGCTTGTTGCTGGAAAAGGACGACTTCTTTACCGACTAGATCATCAAAAAATAAAACAAACAGCTATTGCTGCTTTGCGTAAAGTTGGTTTGGAAGCAGACCAAACACTTTTAGGTAAAACTATTTCTGATTTACCTTTGGCAATACGTCAGCGTGTAGCTATCGCTCGTGCTATAGCCTCAGATGCACGCCTTGTAATCATGGATGAGCCCACGACTTCGTTAACACGCCATGAGGTCGAGGTACTGATCGAAGTTGTTGGAAGGTTACTTGATAATAATGTAGCTGTCCTTTTTGTAACCCATAAGCTTGAAGAGAGCTACCGGATTGGCGGCGAAGCTATAGTCTTTCGTGATGGTCTTTGTGTTGCTCAAGGCCCGATTGAAAATTATACGCGTTCCCAACTAGCAGAACTTATGACAGGTCGCTCAATTGAAGCTACCCGTTATAGAGTTGGAAAACCCAAAAATACCACGCTACTTGATATAAAAGATTTAAGTTCAGGGCATGCCTTCCGTGATATCAGCTTTAATATCCGGCATGGTGAGATTGTCGGTATCACAGGTTTATCTGATTCTGGTCGCAATGAGCTTGCAATGGCTTTAGCAGGCCATATTTCTATCCCGCATGGAGTCTTAACTCTCGAAGGCGAAGCAATCCACATTACCTCTCCAGCAAGCGCTATTAGTTACGGAATAGGGTATGTACCCGAGGACCGCTTGTCAGAAGGTCTTTTCATTGAAAAATCCATTTACGAAAACGAGGTTCCTTTAATTCTTAATCGTATTTTAGGAAAGTTTGGCTTGCTGGATGATAAAAAAGGGAGAGCCGCTGCTGGTGAAATATCTTCAGGGATGAAGCTGAATACTAAAGATTTAGACTTACCAGTTAGCGCATTGTCAGGAGGTAATCAGCAGAGAGTTTTAATCGGACGATGGCTGAGTATCAATCCACGGTTATTGATTTTGCACGGACCGACAGTAGGTGTGGATGTAGGTTCAAAAGAGACTATTTTTCACGCCATTCAAGAAATGGCAGAGCGTGGAATAAGTTTAATAGTCGTTTCTGATGATTTACCTGAGTTACTCCAAAATTGTGATCGTATCCTTGTGATGAGTTCAGGGCGAATTGTCGAAAACTTTAATGCTGAAGAAGTGAGCGACGATCATATTTACCAATCTATGATCACCAGTCCACAAGAGACTGCATAATTAAAACGGTGTACCAAAATGACTGATAAAACAATATCTGAAAAGGCTGACTATTCACCTGATCTTGAACGTAAATGGATTTTTTTTCTATTTAAAGGGCGCCCTGAAACTATAAGTTTGATTTTGCTGGTCATGATTTGTGGGGCAGTTGCCTTTATAAATCCATCTTTTTTTAATATGTCATCTTTAGTTGATATTGCTCGAGCAAGTGTGGTGATAGGGCTGTTTGCCCTCGGTGTCTTCACCGTTTTAGCCGCTGGTGGAATTGATATTTCGTTCCCTGCTATAGGTGCTCTTGCTATGTATGGTGTGAGTAGCTTTGTGATTAATGTTTTTCCGGGTATGCCGATGATTTTAATTATTCTTTTCTCTGTGCTTATTGGCGCCACTCTTGGAGCTGTGAATGGTGTTTTGGTGCATGGATTAAGGGTGCCAGCTTTAATCGTAACTATCGGAACACAATACTTATTTCGTGGTATTTTGCTAGTTTTCATTGGCACCGTTTGGTTGATGGAAATGCCATCTCAAATGATTGACTTTGGAAAGTTTTCCTTGTTTGAAATAGAGGCTAATAGCGGCGTTACTGTTAGTTTGCCTGTCTATTTCTTAGTCTTTCCCATTGCCGCGATTACGACGTGGTTCGTCTTCAATCGCACGCTTATGGGGCGAGCGATATTTGCTGTTGGTGGTAATTCTAATGTCGCTGAAAGGCTTGGTTACGACCTGAGAAAAGTACGAATCTTTGCCTTTGGTTATGCAGGAGCATTGGCTGGGTTGGCAGGAGTTATTCAAGCCTCAGCTAATCGTATGGCCAATCCATTTGACTTTGCTGGAATCGAAATTGGTGTCATAGCTGCCGTTGTTTTAGGTGGGGCACGTATTACTGGCGGAACGGGTACTGTTTTTGGAACAGTTCTGGGAGTTTTGCTTGTCACAGTGGTCAACAACGTACTTGTTCTCGTTGGTATTCCAAGTACTTGGCAACGTGTCGTTGTCGGTGCTTTTATTCTTCTGGCCGCAGCCTTTTTCGTCCTGCGCGACCGTAAGTCTGCCCTTTAATTCTGGAGTTAAAAATATGAAGAAATTCCTCAATAATCCTGAAAACTTCGTTGATGAAATGCTTGAAGGTATCTACCTAGCTCATCCGGAAGTGACTAATGTAGCCAATGATTTGCGCTGTTTCGTTCGTACTGAGCCTGTAAAAGGCAAAGTAGGATTGGTGACAGGTGGTGGATCTGGTCACTTGCCCTTATTCCTTGGATACGTGGGCGATAACATGTTGGATGGTGCTGGTGTTGGTGGTGTTTTTCAGTCGCCATCGTCTGAACAGATACTCGAAGTGACAAAGTATGTCGATCAAGGTGCTGGTGTTCTTTATCTATATGGTAATTATTCTGGTGACCTAATCAATTTCGATATGGCAGGCGAGTTAGCTGATTTTGATGGCATCAAAACAGCAACAGTTGTCGGATGTGATGACGTAGCATCCTCGGTTGTTGGTGAAGAGCATAAGAGACGTGGTGTTGCAGGTATTTTCTTTCTATACAAAGCAGCGGGTGCTGCAGCAGCACAGATGAAATCACTAGATGAGGTTGCTCGCATAGCTGAAAAAGCAAGCGTACGAACTCGCACTATCGGTGTAGCTTTGTCGCCATGCATCGTACCTGAAATAGGCAAGCCGAGTTTCAACATAGGCGAAGATGAAATGGAAATAGGCATGGGTATTCATGGAGAGAATGGTATCACTCGAAAAAAGATGGCGGCTGCAGATGATGTAGTCGACGAAATGATGGCTCTTATTCTAGCCGAGCAATCTTATGAAACAGAAAGCGATGTAGCCGTTTTGATTAACGGTCTTGGTGCGACGCCTCTGGAAGAACTCTACGTTATTTATCGCCGTACCGCTCAAGTGTTAAAGCAAGCGGGTGCAAATATTCGACACGTTTTCATCGGTGAATTTGCAACATCTATGGAAATGGCAGGTGCTTCGATTTCTGTCCTAAAGTTAGATGACGAGCTCGAACCTCTTATCGCTGCTGGAGCGAATACACCGTTTTTTAAACATATTAAGTTTTAGAGGTGAGCATTATGGATAACATAACTAAAACCAATCTTCCTATTCTCTTTGAACGTTTCTCTGAAGTGTTTGCTGAACAAAAAGACGCTTTGATTGCCCTCGATAGTAAAGTCGGTGACAGCGATCTTGGTTTGACAATGGCCAAAGGTTTTGCAGCGGCAACAGCAGCTGTTTCTGCGCTTGAAGATGCAAGTGTTGAAACACAACTTAAAACGGCAGGTGTGGCAATTGCACGTGCAGCACCATCGACAATGGGTACGCTTATGGCTACTGGCTTCATGCGTGGATCAGCTGCAGTGAAAGATTGTGAAATGCTAGGAACAGTTCAGCTTGCTGATTTTTGGGTGGCATTTCGTGATGGTGTGGCTCAGCGTGGCCGTGTGCAAGTTGGTGATAAAACGGTCGTTGATGTATTGCACCCTATTGCTGAAACAATGATCAAACAAGCTGAATCTGGTGCAGCTTTGACGGAAGCTCTACATATTGCATATGCAAGTGCATCAGAGGCGCTCGAAGCCACAAAGGACTTGGTCGCTCAACATGGTAAAGCAGCAGCTTTTCAAGAGAAAACCCGTGGTATTCAAGATGCAGGCAGTACTGTTGCTGTTATTTTGATCAAGGCGATGGCTGATTTTGTTAGTGAACTCTAAATTTACATTTATTAAAACTTCAGTGTATTAGGAGAGGCAATATGCAGTATCGAACACTCGGATGGAGCGGCCTAAAAGTTTCAGCTTTGGCTATGGGCACTTTTTCTTTTGGTGGATGTGGGCCGTTTGCGGCTATCGCATCTCAGGGGGGGAAAGAGGCATCTCGGCTTATGGATTGTTGTATCGAACATGGAGTTAATTTAATCGATACCGCTAATATGTACTCAACTGGTCTGTCAGAAGAGATCGTTGGTGAAGCGCTTACCGGTCGCAGTGCAGATATTCTGGTATCCACCAAAGCACGTATGAATATTGGTGAAGGACCAAATGATGAAGGTTCAAGCCGATGGCATTTAATTCGCGAATGCGAACGTTCACTTAAGCGATTAAAAAGAGATCATATTGATATATACCATATTCATGAATGGGATGGTCAAACTCCGGTAGAAGAGACGATGGAAGCGCTCGATACACTGGTCCGTCAGGGCAAAATACGCTATGCAGGTTGTTCCAATTACACTGGATGGCAGATTATGAAATCCTTGATGGCATCTGAGCGAAAAGACTTTCAACGCTTTGTGACACAGCAAATCCATTATACCCTTGAGGCACGAGAAGCCGAATATGAACTTTTGCCTCTTTCAGTTGATCAAGGGATTGGTGTTACTGTCTGGAGTCCGCTTGCTGCAGGACTACTGAGTGGTAAGCATACTCGTGATACACCTATTGCTTCAGGTAGTCGTCAGGCGCGAGGCTGGAGTGAACCACCTATTCGTGATCAAGATCGCTTATGGAAGATTGTAGATGTTTTAAATGATATTGCATCTATTCATAAGGTTGAGGCGGCTCAGATTGCTTTGGCTTGGACACTCTCGCGTCCAGCTGTCGCATCATTGATTGTTGGTGGAACTTCTGTACAACAGTTTGAAAATAACTTCCGTGCCTTAGATTTGGTTTTGAGTTCAGAAGAATTAGTACTTCTCGATAATGTAAGCAGGCCACCACAAATTTATCCGCTTTGGCACCAGTCTCAATTTGCTGCTTCACGGTTCGGTTTGTCTGATTTAGCAGGGGCAGGTGCCTTTTAATCATTTCTTTGTGCTGAGTCCCCAGGCTAACCTTTTGCATGGTATTGGTTTAACTGTTTGTATTATGGACACTGAAACTATTCGGTTATATTGAATGTATTTGCGGTTTAACTGAATAGTCGAACGGTTTTGAATTAGCGGGTTCTTTCTGAAGAGCTTGGTATAACAATACAACTTCAAAGTGACCGCACGAGAAAAAGACTTTTTTATTTTTAAGTAAGATAGTGACGATGCGATAACTTGGGGGCTTATGTGTGCAACGTTATGTTCAGCTATTTGCTCGTATTCTCGATTTTACCATTCAGTAAAGCATGATATTTATCTGGATAGGAACTGTGTTGAAAGGTCTAGATGTCACAGCTGTTTAAAGCGATTAACTCGCCTCCAAAGAATTACTAACGAGTAGTAGTTGAACGCAGCCATGTATCATCATTCCTTTAGTGTTTCTAATAACAATGCTATCCATGGGCACGATTCGAGATTTAGTTGTTTGTATAACAACAAAGTTTTATGTGGAGAAAAGATAGATGAGAAACCACGTTCATGATGCACCTGCCAATTATGTTATAGGTGTTGACGTCGGCACTGGAAGCGCTAGAGCTGGCTTATTCGATCTACAAGGTAATATGCTACATGTTGCGAAGCATGAGATCACAACGTTTCAAGACGTCGATGCTCGATACGAACAATCGTCCGACAATATTTGGCAAGCCATCTGTGCCTGTGTGAAGTCTGTCGTCAGTGCATCGAAATTGTCTGCTGATGCTATTGTCGGCTTATCATTCGACGCCACTTGCTCTTTAGTGGTTGTAGATGAGAGCTTTGCCCCTTTACCCGTTGGCGAGCATAACATTGCGGAACGTAATGTTATTGTTTGGATGGATCAACGAGCAACCGACCAAGCTCATGATATTAATGCACTCGGACATAGTGTTTTAAACTACGTCGGGAATCGCATCTCACCAGAGATGCAAACACCGAAATTATTGTGGCTTAAAAAATACTTGCCAGAGACTTATCACAAAGCTGCGCATTTCTTTGATCTAACGGATTATCTTACCTTTAGAGCATCAGGTTCATTGGCACGGTCTATTTGTACGCTTGTGTGCAAATGGACTTACCTTGCCCATGAAAGCCGTTGGGACGCCTCTTATTTCGAAGCCATTGGGTTAGAAGATTTATCTCATACTCAGTTTTCAAAAATCGGCTCTGAGGTTGTTTCTCCTGGAACATCGTTAGCACAAGGCTTAACGGATAGTGCTGCAATGCAACTTGGGTTAAACGCAGGAACCGCGGTGGCGGCTGGGTTAATTGACGCTCATGCCGGCGCTATTGGATCTGTTGGAGCACTAACAGAAGACGGAATTTCTGCGCCCTCTGAATGTATGGCTTATGTTTTTGGCACCTCGGCTTGTACCTTAACGACCTCATCAAATGCGATAAAAGTACCCGGTGTTTGGGGGCCTTATTTCTCAGCAATGCTCCCAGAAATGTGGCTTAACGAAGCTGGCCAGTCTGCGGCAGGGGCAGCAATTGATCACTTGGTAATGATGCATCCTTCTTCAGCCGAAGCGCAGCAGTTAGCAAAGGAAGCCAAACTTCCTTTGAGTGTATGGCTGTCTAATCGTGCTAAATCAAACATTCATAATTTGAGTGAAGCGATCAATCTAGCCAAGGGGGTACACGTTGTCCCTGAGTTTTTGGGTAATAGGGCACCTTTTGCTGATCCAAAAGCCAGAGCAATCATAGCGGGGTTAAATATGGATAAATCTATTGATAGCCTAGTAACACTTTATATCGCTGGTATTTGCGGACTTGCTTATGGGTTGCGACAAATTATCGAAGCTCAGGCAGAACAAGGGTTGACCATCTCAAGGGTTATTATCAGTGGCGGTGCTGGACAAGATCCATTGGTGCGTCAGCTCATTTCTGACGCAACTGGTAAAGAGGTGATTGCACCAAGCTCGGATGAACCCGTCATGCTTGGAACCGCTATGCTAGCTGCGGTTGCTGCTGGCAGATATTCCAACTTAGAAAGTGCGATGAAAGCCATGTCTTCTTTTGGGAAAAAGTATTTACCGGCCGAGACTGATATCTGCAAACAGCATGATGCTCGATTCTTAGCGTTTTGTAGACTTCAATCTGTTGCTAGGGAGTTGTAACCGTGACATTCGATACTGAAATAGCAGTGGCATCTGAACTTGGAAAGCTCAAGTTAATTATCTTTGATTGCGATGGCGTGTTAGTTGACAGTGAAAATTTGTCTATTGCGGCTTTGCATGATGTGATTCTTAAACAAGGTGGAATACTGAGTGAAGAAGAGGTAATTCAACAATTCCAAGGTCGCAGTATGAAATCGGCACGGGATGAATTGTTTGCTAAACAAGGCGTAATGCTATCGCAGGAATCGTTGGATGAAATGAACAAACAGTTGTTTACGTGTTTTAAAGAAGAGCTACAGCCCGTTCAAGGTGTAAGGAGCTTCATTGAATCACTCGATTTGCCTGTTTGCGTTGCTTCATCCTCTCATCCAGAACGAATTGATGTGAGTCTAACTGCTACAAAGCTTAAGTCGTATTTTGCTGGCAATATTTTCTCTTCCACTATGGTTCAAAGTGGCAAGCCAGCACCGGATTTGTTTTTATTTGCAGCAAAAAATATGTCTGTTCCTGCGGACTGTGCTCTAGTTATTGAAGACAGTCCTGCTGGTGTCGAAGCCGCTCGACGTGCCGGGATGCTTTGTATAGGCCTGACTGCTGGCTCTCATGCAAAGCATCCAAATCACAAACAACGACTTATTGAGGCTGGAGCCCATTGGGTTGTAAGTAGCTATGAAGAGGTTGCTGAAGTGGTTGAGAAGCTATCAGAGATCAACTAACCTAAGAGTAATGGACTTGACTTTGCTATACAGTTTCAAACTTGAAAATCTTCATGAAGTCTCTGCCAGTGTTCTTTCAGTTGTTTTTTATGTGCTTCATTCATCGGTAGGTTTTTTAAAGCCTCAGGCCAAAGGTTTCTGGCTTTTTCCATCGTATCGTCTAAATGTGGTTTGATCGCTCGCCATGGAATATCTGATTTAATTGCCCAATGTTCAAAGTGTTTATATGAGACATCGTACCAAGCCTTCGTCTTTGCAAGGTTAAGAGCGAAGTGTTGTTCATAAACACTGGTGGTGACTATGTCGTAAGCAGGCGAAAATCGGGGGGGGGGGTACTTGATCTGAATACAGTAAGCTCCAGTTTTTCAAATGGGCGTCGCCGTTTGCTAATAGGATGTTGGCGAGTAAACGACGGGCAAGTTGTTGGGCGTCATTTAGACCATCACCAGAAAACTGATACAAGATTTTTGCTATTTGTTCGTAGTTGCCTGAACTGTATTTTTCATGTGGGTACTTCACAAGAACTTGAGCAAAGTCTTCCATATGAATGCGTTGATCGTCACGTCGATCAAATCGTTTTATGGCGAAAGCTAATTTTTCATCAGGAAGATTGATTTGAGGAAGGTTGTCTAATTGGTCTATCTCGACCAATTTTATTTCAGGAATATCAACGCCAATGAGAGAGGCGAGAGTCATGGCTGTGAACTCGTTTGCGGGCACTTCTTTGTGTTTAGTAGAGGGTGTTTTCACAATCCAATCGCCAAGCACATTGTCTTTCGAAAGATTATATCGACCGTCTTTTTCTTTCATGGAAAACTTCATCTGAACGCCTGCCAAGGAGAACTTGTTCTCTTGGCTGAGTTTGTCGAATTTAACCGCTTTTACTTGACCATGAGATGAGAATAAATGGACAGGAACATCTTCAGGCTCCATCGGTTCAGCGACTAATGCACCAGGTAAATCCATACCCAGATATGACAAAATATGGAACTCATTATCTACATGGGTTTTGAGCCCTTGAGCGATCAGCTCTCGCAACTTCCTAGACTTTACTCGACATTATCAAATTCGAAAATCCTCATGAAGTCTCTGCCAGTGCTCTCTTAGGTGCTGTTTGTGATCTTCATTCATTGGTAGGTCTTTTAGCGCGTTCGGCCAAAGTGTTCTGGCTTTTTCCATCACATCGTCCAGATGCGGCTTGATCGCTCGCCATGGAATATCTGATTTAGTAGCCCAATGTTCAAAGTGTTTATATGAGACATCGTACCAAGCCTTTGTCTTTGCAAGGTTAAGGGCAAAGTGTTGTTCGTTTTCAATATAAACACTGGTGGTGACTATGTCGTAAGCAGGCGAGAGCCTGGGTGTTACTTGATCTGAATACAGTAAGCTCCAGTTTTTCAAATGGGCGTCGCCGTTTGCTAATAGGATGTTGGCGAGTAAACGACGGGCAAGTTGTTGGGCGTCATTTAGACCATCACCAGAAAACTGATACAGGATTTTTGCTATTTGCTCGTAGTTGCCTGAATTGTATTTTTCATGTGGGTACTTCACAAGAACTTGAGCAAAGTCTTCCATGTGAATACGTTGGTCGTCACGTCGATCAAATCGCTTTATAGCGAAGGCCAATTTTTCATCAGGAAGATTGATTTGAGGAAGGTTGTCTAACTGGTCTATCTCGACCAATTTTATTTCAGGAATATCTACGCCAATGAGAGAGGCGAGAGTCATGGCTGTGAACTCGTTGGCGGGCACTTCTTTGTGTTTAGTGGAAGGTGTTTTCACAATCCAATCGCCAAGCACATTGTCTTTCGATAGATTGTATCGACCGTCTTTTTCCTTCATGGAAAACTTCATTTGAACGCCTGCCAAGGAGAACTTGTTCTCTTGGCTGAGTTTGTCGAATTTAACCGCTTTTACTTGACCATGAGATGAGAATAAATGGACAGGAACATCTTCAGGCTCCATTGGCTCAGCGACTAATGCACCCGGTAAATCCATACCCAGATAAGACAAAATATGGAACTCATTATCAACATGAGTTTTGAGCCCTTGAGCGATTAGTTCCCGCAAGGAGCCTTCAGGCAATAGATTGGACAAAATAGGATGCAGACGTTGGTTTGTTGCCCATGGCTCAGATAGCATTTTATCGGCACGTGGAAAATTTGGATGGGTGGTTAAGCTAAAAGTAGGGCGAGCTGTACTAGATTGATAGCTTTCAGCAAAATGAAGAACATTACGTCCATTCTTTGCCCCTGCCAAATACCCCACTAGATGGCCATGTAGCGTCAATTTAAGAACACTAATTTCCGTTGTCATCTTCGTCTCCATCTTCTAATAACCCTTTCCATGGATCATCCGATAGTTTTTTTTGTTCATCAGAATGATCAGGCTGTGTTCTGGTCAAGTCCAACCGGACACTTTCCTAAAGGAGTTTTCATACTCAATGGGTGATTGGTCGCCATTCGACGAATGTAATCGCTCCAGATT
>NZ_QPJQ01000054.1 GCF_003337275.1 Marinomonas foliarum
TTTAGCGCAAGCTCTTTTTGCTCTTTTCTGAAAGTTTTTTTGTTTTTAGCTATAAAGTCCCAAATAAACAAAAGGCACCTAAGTGCCTTTTGTTTAATGAATGAACCTTCTCACCTAGTAGTACTACCTACAAGACAAACAAGTGATGCTTCTTTTTACCTAGTTTTACTAAGAAGTACTTACCGAAGTAGCCATTCTGTGCAGTAAAAATCTCGGCCGCCCCCATGTTATCATTTAGACCTTTAGCAGCACCATTTACAAAGACAGAGTCTCGCTGAAGTGCATCTTTTACCTGTTTACCGCTTGCTGCTAGCCCCGCGTCTGCCATTAAACTAGTCAAAGGAGTTTGAGCCAAATCCACTTCACTCAATGAACTACTTGGAAGACCATCCAGTTGAATTTGCTCGAGGTCTTGTTCACTAAGTTGGTCCGCCTCCCCACTAAACAACGCTTGAGTAATACGCTGCGCAGCTTGGAGACCTTCATCCCCATGAACCAAGCGAGTTGCTTCGCGAGCCAAAATGGCCTGCCCTTGAGGCTTACCTGTGCTTTCTTGATCCGTTTTTTCAATCACTTCAATCTCTTCAAGACTAAGGAAGGTGAAGAACTTCAAGAACTTATACACATCAGCGTCAGCTGTATTCATCCAAAATTGGTAAAACGCATACTGACTTGTTTTAGCAGAATCCAACCAAACGGCACCAGACTCTGTTTTACCAAATTTAGTACCATCCGACTTAGTAACAAGCGGCACTGTCATACCAAATGTTTGGGCTTGATTTTGACGACGGGAAAGATCAATCCCACCAACGATATTACCCCATTGGTCACTACCACCAATTTGTAAAGTGCAGTCGTACGCACGATTCAGCTCAGCAAAATCCATACCTTGCAGCAAGGCATAAGAAAACTCAGTAAAAGATATCCCAGCACCTTCTCTATTCAACCGTTGCTGAACAGACTCTTTATTGATCATTGAGTTAACAGAAAAATGCTTGCCGATATCGCGTAAAAAATCCAACACGCTCATTTCCCCTGCCCAATCAAGGTTATTCACCACACGAGCAGGGTTAGGCACATTATCGAATTTTACAAACTGACTAACTTGCCCACGAATCTTCTCTGCCCATCCAGCAACAATGTCAGATGTATTCAACTGACGTTCAGCAGCCTTAAAGCTTGGATCACCGATAAGTCCTGTCGCGCCACCTACCAACGCAATGGGGTTGTGACCTGCATCTTGGAAACGCTTAAGCACAAGGAGAGGCACAAGGTGCCCCAAGTGCAAACTATCCGCCGTTGGATCAAAACCACAATAAAGAGTACGACTTCCAGCATCTAGATGTTTTTTTAGCTCTTCTTCTGCCGTCATTTGGGCGACAAGTCCACGAGCTTGCAAGTCATTTAATAGGTCTTTACTGCTTACAGTCATTATTTTGATCCATATCCTGATTAGTTTATCGTACTTAAGCATTCAATTATAAAAGTAATGTTGGTAGGATTATAAGGCTTTTATAAAGATTTTTTGGGTACACATTTTGATAAAGTTATTACCAACAAAGCATTTACTTCTGATTGCAGCGATAAGTGCATTCCTCGCCATAGTACTCATAGTGCTCCCAGAGGAAGAGATCGTCGACAACAATGAAATATCATTTGAAGCGAACTTCGAAGTAATCGACCAGTCACAGCTTATGCTTCATGACCTACAAAAGCTCACACCTAGAAACAATATCCCTCTTTCTAGCACTACAGAGCAAGAGTATAGCGGAACCCCCTACGAAGCCCCTGTACCAGACACATTAGCAAAAAAATCCAGCCCTCCAACTTTTAAAACACAAGCGGTTGAAGTTAAATCTGGCGACTCCTTATCAAAGATTCTATCCAAGGCAGGCATATCCGCACAGGATATATACAAAGTCTCTCAAGCTGATAAAAAGCAAAAAACATTGCTTCAGATGAGACCAGGCCAAGAGATAAACTTCACGACAAATGAAGTTTCTGGCGAACTGACTCATTTAACACTAATTTTAAATCGTTTAGACAGTGTTGCCTTTGAAAGAAATGATAATGAATTTTCAAGATCTGAAGCATCAAGAACCCCAGAGGTAAACCAGACCTACAAAGAAGCCGAGATAAACAACTCTTTATTTGTCGATGGTTTAAGAGCTGGTATAGATCAACCTCTTTTAATTGAACTAGCTAATATTTTCGGATGGGATATCGACTTTGCGTTAGATATTAGAAAAGGCGATAGCTTGAGCGTACTTTATGAAGAGAAATTCCTTGATGGAGAAAAAATTGGAAATGGCAACATCATCGCCGCCCAATTTATCAATAATGGTAGAACGTATCAGGCAATTAGATTCCAAACCGAAAAAGGTGCAAATTACTATACACCTGACGGGCTAGCGATGAGAAAAGCCTTCATACGAACACCTGTCGACTTCACTAGAATTTCATCTAAATTCAACCCAAATCGTTTACATCCAATTTTCAAGACAAGTCGGCCACACAGAGGTGTTGACTATGCAGCAGCCAGCGGGACACCAGTTAAAGCAGCTGGCGATGGTAAAATTTCCTTTGCGGGCAAGCAAAATGGCTATGGAAATGTCGTCATCATCGATCATGGCAAAGGGTACCAGACACTTTATGCGCACCTAAAAGGGTTCGCTAGAGGCACTAAACGTGGTGCAAGAGTAAAACAAGGACAATTTATTGCCTATGTAGGACAAACAGGTTGGGCAACAGGCCCTCATCTACATTATGAATTTAGGATCAACGGCACTCACAAAAACCCTGTCACCGTTAAACTACCTAACGATGATCCTATGCCTAAGAAGGACTTACAAAAGTATCTTCCTTACGCAAAGCAAATCGTTGCGACGCTAGCGAACTCGCACTCCCCTACCTTTGCACAAAAGCTAGCTTCATTAAAAGATTAACGCAGACATAAAAAAAAGCAGCCATATGGCTGCTTTTTTACATATCACAACAAGATTAAATTGCGCTGTTAACAAACTCGATCAACTGAGATTTAGAAACCGCACCAACTTTAGTTGCAGCCACTTCACCGCCTTTAACAATCAGCAAAGTAGGAATACCACGAACATTGTATTTTGGCGCCGTCTCTTGGTTTTCATCAACATTCAGCTTAACCACTTTAATTTTGCCCGCGTATTCAGCTGCTACGTCTTCTAGAACAGGCGCGATCATTTTGCAAGGTCCACACCAAGGAGCCCAAAAATCCACAAGAACTGGGATATCTGAATTCAAAACCTCTTCTGCAAATTGCGCGTCAGTAATCTGAACTGTATTTTCACTCATATATAAGTTCCTTAAAAAATCTCTTTAACTAATGAATGGGGCTAGTGTACCACTAAATCATGAGGGTAAAAATGTGTTCAAACAAATTAAAATAATAGAAAAAAACTATAATAACAAAGAACGAATAGCCGTTGGTAACTCCAACAGTGAATGGACTTCCGCATGCGAACGAGCTCCCCATTCATCCTCCCAGCGTTGAGCACCATGACGATTAAACCAAACACTTCTCGCTCCAGCATTTGATGCTCCAAACACATCATCAACTGGGTGATCACCGATATGGATGATATCCGTCAAATCCACACCTGCTCGTTTTGCCGCCATAGAAAAGACATCTACAGAAGGTTTAGCAACACCTAGTTGATCGGCACGAACAGCAAAATGAAAATATTGCCCTAGACCAACATAAGGATGAAACACATCGGCATTGCCATTCGTAATAACAGCCATTGAATATTCTTGACTCAAGGATTCCAAAACACCAACAGCATGTGGATAAAGATCCACTTTCTGCCGCCATTCACAAAAGTGTGCCAAGGCAGCACTTGCAACAGAATCCGCTTCCTCTGATGGCAAGCCGAATTGTTTTAAAGCAAGTTTATAAATCGCCAAACGTATTGCAGTTAAATTCGGTGCAATCTCAGGATTTGACAGTATAACTTGGCCTTTCAGCTCTTCTCGAACAGAAAAAGGGAACTGACGGGAGAAACCAGGGAAACGCGTTTCAAACCAAGACTCCATTGCGTATTCTGCACGAGTAATAACGGGAGACACATCCCACAAAGTGTTATCTAAATCGAAGGTAATCAACACACTCATGGCAGCAACCTCAATAAAATTGCACTTAACAAATCAGCAACGTATTGAAGAAACAAAGCCCCCTTCTCTTTATCAAAAGCAGATTTACTTTCCGCCCCCAACACAAGAACACCACACCTTTTAATTTCCCCCCCCGCTCTAGACAGTAATGGCAAAACAGCAACAGACTCGATCGAAGAGGCATCATCAGCAAAAAGATAATTCATTTCATTAGCTGGCAGTACGCCACAAAAACAATCAGAGAAACCTGCGGCATGAGACAAAAATGCATCATCTTCCACTAGCTGATGAGTCCTAATAGCACTATCGGGAAACTCACCATACAAGATAAGCGCATGGTGGGATACTTCAAAATCATCGCGCACCATGTCATCAATAACAACAGCAAGATCATCTAAAGAACTGCAAGTAAGGCCTGCCAAAACTAAACGACGACTCTTTTGCATAGTAGACTCATTATCACGAGCGACATCTACAAGACGCTCAAACTGACTACGGTAGTCCGCAGTCGTCTCTCGCAATAGATTCACTTGATACTCAAGCAACGAAATCACTTTTCCATTAACTGGATGAGGAAGCGTCAGGCTCTCCAACAAATCAGTATGCCGGCTAAAAAAGTCCGGTTTTTGTGACAAATATTGAACAACATCGTCTTCGCTCATAATTCCTCTATAGGTAAATTTGACCTTCGAATACTTTCTCAGCAGGGCCTGTCATCAGAATAGGCAACCCCTCCCCCTGCCATTCAATATGCAAATCACCACCACGTAGATGTGCAGTGACTTTAGGTGACAACCAACCTTGCTTAATTCCAGCAACTACAGCAGCACAAGCACCAGTGCCGCAGGCTTGAGTTTCACCCACGCCACGTTCAAATACACGTAAATTGATTTCATCAGAACTAATAACCTGCATAAAACCAACATTTACTTTACGAGGAAAGCGTTCATGGCACTCGATTAAGGGCCCAGTCTTTGCTACTTCACTATCAATGAGCTGATCAACTTTGATCACAGCGTGAGGATTACCAACAGAGACCGGTGTAATGAAATATTCCGTATCACCAGCCATGACACTATAAAGCCCATCACAAGGCTCCGCAGTAAATGGCAAATCTTCTGGCGCAAAGCTTGGCTCGCCCATATCTACCGTAACAAGACCACCATCCAGCACACGTAACTGAATAGCGCCACGCTTTGTCTCGACATTAATGATACGTTTATTGGTTAATTCACGGTCTAAAACAAACTTAGCAAAGCAACGAGCACCGTTTCCACAATGCTCCACTTCACTGCCATCAGAGTTATAAATACGGTAACGAAAATCCATATCTGGGTTCATCGGTGGCTCGACCACTAATAGCTGGTCAAAACCGATCCCCCAATTACGGTCACTCAATTTCTCGATCTGTTGTTTATTAAAAAACACTTTACGAGACACGGCATCAACGACGACAAAGTCATTACCTAGACCATGCATTTTGGTAAATTTTAACAACACGACGAACTCCTCAGTCTGGCAATATTTGCTCACCAGCTAACTGATGCTCAATCGTTTCACGAGCACGAATTAAATGCGTTGTGTCACCGTCAACCATCACCTCGGCCGCACGATTACGGCTATTGTAGTTTGACGCCATCGTAAATCCGTACGCTCCTGCTGAACGAACAACCAATAAATCACCAGCCTGAATATCCAATTCACGGTCTTTACCTAAAAAATCCCCCGTTTCACAGATGGGACCAACAAGGTCATAGCTCCGCTTACCTTCTGAAGTAGGTAACAAAGATACCGGAACAATATTCATCCATGCGCCATACAAAGAGGGACGAATAAGATCGTTCATTGCGCCATCAATAATGGCAAAATTTTTGTGAGGTGTGCATTTTAAAAACTCAACTTGTGTCAACAAAACACCCGCATTTGCTGCAATAGAACGACCTGGCTCAAAAGCCAATTCAAAATCCTTACCCTTTACTTTATCCAGTAAAAGTTTTGCGTATTCCGCTGGTTCTGGTGGCACTTCATCACGGTAACGAACGCCCAGACCGCCACCAAGATCAAGATGCTTAATCTTAATCCCTTCAGCGGAAAGCTCATCAACCAAACCGATTAGACGATCAAAGGTATCTAAGAAAGGTTTAAGTTCTGTCAGCTGCGAGCCAATGTGGCAATCTACACCCATAACATTTAAGTTAGGCAATTCGTGCGCAATTTTATAAATGCGAACTGCGTCTTGGATATCGATACCAAACTTGTTTTCTTTCAAGCCAGTAGAGATATATGGGTGAGTTTTTGCATCCACATCTGGGTTAACACGCAAAGAAACAGGTGCTATATTGCCCATTTCCCCTGCGACCTGGTCTAGTCGATATAATTCCGCTTCAGACTCAACGTTGAAACAGTGAATACCAACCTCAAGCGCTCGACGCATTTCGGCTGCCTGCTTACCTAATCCAGAAAACATAACCTTTGAAGGGTCACCACCAGCTTTCAAAACACGTTCCAATTCACCAACTGAAACGATGTCAAAACCTGACCCAAGTCGAGCCAATACATTTAAAATCGCAATATTGGAGCAGGCTTTTACGGCATAACAAATTAAAGTTGGGTGCGATGCAAACGCATCTGCATATGCTTTGTAATGACGCTCTAACGTAGCACGAGAATAAACGTAACAAGGTGTTCCGTACTGATTAGCGATATCTGATAAAGCAACATCCTCTGCGTACAGAGTTTGATTTGAGTAATTAAAAAAATCCAAAGGGGAATCCTCAGCTATAAAGACGACTCTTGTTGCGGCACAGCAGCATCATTTGGCAAATAAAGAGCACCTTTATTTCCACAAGCGGCCAAAACAACAGCCAAAACACATACTAAAGCCCACTTAGACATCATCTTATCTCTTCTATTTTTGATTGAGACAGTATACCTTGCAGCCAGTTCGTTTCCCAACCCCAGCGAGTTAATTACATGGATAATCTTTTCAAAGAATTCTTTCAATAGATTTAGCATGCGTACGAGCTTGAATTTGCTATATTAGCCTCAAGCTATAAAGTACCGACTTAACTTGGACTCAAACATCACCAACATCAATAAAGCGCGAACAATAAGAAAGACTATGAGAAACAGGATTGCCCCATGGATGGCTGCACTTGCCTGCGCCATCGCAATACACATACTCATAATTGAAATATCAGAAAACCAACATTGGTTTGATATAGACACTCGACCTTCCACCTTTGAATTATTGTTATTACCTGCACAAAACAGCCAAAACGATCAACCTGTAGAAGCAGGTACATTTGCACAAGATAAAGAAATGACATCTTCTGACACACCTGAAGATGCACAACCCACAAACACAGAACAAGTTGAGCCATCATCTGCCAATAACACTGAAGTTCCGACAGGCAAAGAGCTCAGTGAAAGAGAAATTGAATTTGATCCCGAAGAGATCGTTAGCAACATGAATAACGAGTTAGCAGATTCTGTGGATAGATTGCAGGAAGGCGAATTACAGAGCACCGAACAGGGCTCTATTTTGGCCCCATCGCAATTAAACGTAGATAAACCGGACCTTCTAGATTTATCAAAAGTATCCTTATCACCAGAAGCAACCAACGAATCACTAGCTGATGTTTTCTCCGCTGAACTAAGGGATAAAATTGAAGAATCCAAAAAAGCACAAAAAGACTATCTGAAAGGCCTAACAAAAGAAGTGGACTACCCAATAACAAAAGACGCGGATGGAACACGCTATGTCAACATCAAAGGGGTTTGCTGGAAACTACCCAAAGAAGGCAGCAATGAAGGTTGGGCCATTGTGTTTGACGGCTGCGGTGTCAAATCCAAACTTTTTCACTTTGAACTAAATATTTCACCTAGCATCATCACAAATGAAGTATTAGGTCCGGATTCGCCATTCAACCTAGATCAACCAATAAAACAATAACCCTCTGAGGCCTGACACACATAAAAAAAGCGGTAACCCTAAGGTTACCGCTTTTTTAGCATTGTCATTTAGTCTAGCAAAACTTAGCGCGCAGCTAAATCTGCTTTAGCGCGCTCTACTGCTAGTAACACTTGAGCTGGAGCCGTTCCACCAATGTGATTACGGGCCGCAACAGAACCTTCAAGTGTCAAAACATCAAAAACATCCGCTTCAATCATGCTACCGAAAGACTGTAGCTCTTCCAGCGTCATTTCGGATAAATCTTTACCTTCTTTCACGCCATAGCCAACCGCTTTACCAACGATTTCATGAGCGTCTCGGAAAGCCACACCGTGACGAACCAAGTAATCCGCCAAATCGGTTGCAGTAGAGAAACCACGGCGAGCCGCTTCATACATATGCTCTTTACGAGACTCTATTGCAGGAATCATATCGGCAAAGGCACGCAATGAACCTTTTAGCGTGTCAACCGTATCAAACAAAGGCTCTTTGTCTTCTTGGTTATCTTTGTTGTACGCCAGACACTGAGACTTCATCAAAGTTAACAAGCCCATCAAATGTCCGTAAACACGACCGGTTTTGCCTCGAACCAATTCTGGCACATCAGGATTTTTCTTCTGCGGCATAATAGATGAGCCTGTACAGAAGCGATCTGGCAAATAAATGAAATTAAACTGCGCAGATACCCACATCACCATCTCTTCTGCCCAACGAGACATATGCATCATGATGATAGACGCTGTTGCCGTGAACTCGATAGCAAAATCTCGGTCACTAACAGAATCCAATGAGTTATAAGTCGGACGCTCAAACCCTAGTAACTCAGCGGTCATATGACGATCAATCGGATAAGTTGTACCCGCTAGCGCCGCCGCACCAAGCGGTAAAATATTAATACGTTTACGGCAATCCACCAGACGCTCGTAATCACGCTGCATCATTTCATACCAAGCCATCAAATGATGACCAAAAGTAACTGGCTGAGCCGTTTGCAAGTGAGTAAAGCCCGGCATAATTGTATTGGCTTCTTTTTCCGCCAAACTCAAAATCCCCTGCTGAAGTCGAGTCACTTCTTCCATCAAGAAATCCACTTCATCACGCATATAAAGGCGAATGTCTGTGGCTACTTGGTCGTTACGAGAACGACCTGTGTGCAGTTTCTTGCCAGTAATACCGATCTTCTGCGTCAAGCGAGCTTCGATGTTCATGTGGACATCTTCTAACTCAACAGACCACTCAAACTCGCCACGGGCAATTTCATCTTCAATTTCGGTCAGACCCTGAATAATCTGATCTCGTTCTTCTTCCGTCAAAACACCAACGCTAGCCAGCATTTTGCCGTGAGCAATTGACCCTTGAATATCCTGTTTAGCCATACGTTGATCAAACTCAACAGACGCAGTAAAACGCGCGACAAACGCATCAACAGGCTCAGAAAAACGACCACCCCATTGCTGGTTCGTGGTTTTATTAGTATCAGTCATTCGGTTGGTTCCCACACAAATTCAAACAGCTGCCAAGAGTACATTAAGCGCCTCGACTTATAAAGCATTGAAAGATGACGGAGTCCTTCTTAGCGAGTATCATTGAAGCAGAAAATTGAAAGGTATTTGTCCATCTACAAGTCATTAGGAGATGAAGTGAAAGATAAGATTGTGATTGCAACCAGAGAAAGCCAGTTAGCCCTTTGGCAAGCCAACAACGTCAAAGCGCAACTAGAAAGCCTCTACCCAGATATGAAAGTTGAATTGCTTGGCATGACAACAAAAGGCGATCAAATCTTAGATTCACCACTTTCTAAAATTGGCGGAAAAGGCCTCTTTGTTAAAGAATTAGAAAGCGCTCTTATTGAAGGCCGCGCAGACATCGCCGTGCACTCCATGAAAGATGTACCAATGGCGTTCCCAGAAGGGTTAGGTCTTGCCGTCATTTGTGAGCGGGAGGACCCTAGTGATGCCTTTGTTTCCAATAAAGTGGAATCACTGGATCAATTACCCAGTGGCGCAGTCGTAGGAACATCAAGCTTACGACGCTCTTGTCAATTAAAAATGAATCGTCCTGACTTGATTATTAAAGACCTACGCGGCAACGTCAACACGCGACTAAGAAAAATGGACGACGGTGAATACGATGCCATCATTCTGGCAACCGCTGGCTTAATTCGTCTAGAAATGTTTGATCGAATTAGACAAAAAATTCCAGCCGACACAAGTTTGCCCGCGGGCGGACAAGGTGCAATGGGCATTGAGTGCCGCTCCGATGACATGCAAACCATTAATTTATTAGCCCCATTACAGCATGAAGAAACAGCCATTCGCGTAACCGCTGAACGCGCAGTGAATGAACGCCTTAATGGTGGTTGCCAAGCTCCTATTGCCTGTTTTGCTATATTAAACGAAGATACTCTTTGGCTAAGAGGTTTAGTAGGTAGCCCAGACGGCAAAACCATGATTGAAGGTGAAATTCGTGGACACAAAGACGATGCTAAATCACTAGGCGTTCAATTAGCCGATGATTTACTTGCCCGTGGCGCTGACGTCATTCTTGATGCTTTGTACAAATAAAATAGGCGAAACATTGGTGCAAGACTGTCAGATTCTCATCACTCGGCCCGAGCCTGAAAACTCACTCAGCTGTGAACGTGTTCGCACTCATGGCTGGGTAGCGGTTCCACTTCCTATGCTGGAAATTTCACCGATAGAAGAGGCAAACAAGAAAGCTGCCATTCGAGCACAAGTATTTGATATCGACACATTTGATTACGTCATATTTGTCAGTAAAAATGCAGCTCGGCTCGCTTGTGATTGGTTGGATGAGTGTTGGCCAATGCTGCCTGCCAGTGTTCATTGGATAGGCATAGGTCAAGGAACAACACAGACATTGCTTGATGAGGGTGTTCCAGCGCTATCAAATCCAGGGCACACCACAGAAGCCTTACTTGATTGGTTGAAACCTGCAAGAATGAAAGATCAGAAAATACTGATTGTTCGCGGAGAAGGTGGTCGCCCAGAACTGGGCAATAAACTAGAAGAGCGAGGAGCAAAAATTAGCTACCTTTCACTCTATGAAAGAAAAAAACCTCAGTATTCAGCTCAAACTTTCTTCATGCTGCCCGATATCAATTTAATATGGGCTACCAGTGGCGAAAGTTTACTCAACCTATCAGAATACGTGTCACAGCATAAACTAGGGTGGAAAGCTCTGCCGATAATGACACCGAGTATTAGGGTCAATCAGCAAGCAAAAGAAATGGGTTGGATAAATGCCTCGTGCGCAAATGGCGCAGACGATAACAGCTTGATCAAAGCGACGGAACTTCATACAGGAAAACAGAATGACTGAGAGCAACCAGCAAGAGAAACAACCAAAAGATGCAACTGAAGCCACTCCTGTCACGGCACTAAAAGATAATGCCGATCAGTCAAGTTCTCCACAATCAAAAGACGAAAATACGTCAACAAGCAATATATTAGGCTCTCTTGCCTTAGGCCTTTCTGCTATCGCCGTTGCAACCAGCGGCTGGCTTTATTTCCAAAGTATTCAAACTACACTTCCACAAGACGTCCAACAACTGATGGCGCAGCAAAACACACTAAGCAGTAAACTTTCTGGTAATACACTTAACCAATCTCAACTAAGCGAACTCATAAAAAAAGTCAGTTTATCCGAGCAAGTGATTCAATCTCAGAAAGAGCAATTGATAACACAGCAAGCTCTACAGAACGAAAAATTACAATCGCTTCAAGCGAAGCTTAATCGCCTAAGCAACACGACCAAAGAAGATTGGAAATTAGCGGAAGCGGAATATTTGATTCGACTTGCAAACCAGCGACTATTATTGGAAGCCGATAGCAGCGGCGCTGTCACTCTACTTTCGAACGCTGACGACATTCTAAACGAATTACAAGACCCGATTGTGTTTGCAACACGAAAAGCTCTCGCCAAGGACATCCAAGCCTTAAAGTCGATCAATCAGTTTGATTTAGAAGGCGCATATCTTCAGTTAAACACTCTGTATGACAGTGTTGAATCACTGCCTCAGCGGGAACCATCGAAAGAATGGCAGGCCAACACATCAAAAACCTTATCCGAGAATGCGGAAGTAGAAAACACCTCCGTTAACAGCTTTAAATCAGTGTTGGATAGCTTTTGGACATCGATACGCTCATTGGTGGTGATTAACTACAATCACAAACCCATTAAAGCATTACTACCACCAGCAGAATACCAACAACTTATTACTGGTTTACAGTTACAATTGGAAGTGGCTCAAGTCGCATTAATAAAGGGTGAGCCTGCCATTTATCAGCAAGCCTTATCTCGAGTAGCCAATGCGACAACGGAGCATTTTGAAACCCAGTCAACTACAGTTACTACATTTCTAGCCAGTTTAACCGCACTACAACAACTCAATCCTTCTCCAGATTTACCATCGCCAAGAGATTCACTATTGGCAGTAAAATCATTAACGAAAGAATGGAACTCTCGTGGAGCAGAAAATACTGAGACAATTAACTCAGCAGACTCAACAAACAGCACTTCGCCTCAAATAGAATCAGGAGATAATGCATGAGAAAACTCCTCTTTTTATTAGTTATCATGATGGCCGTTGGTGGCGTTTTGGGGCTGCTCATGCGCCAAGATAGTGGCTACGTTTTACTAGCGTATAACGGTGTCACTATTGAAACCAGCTTATGGGTTTTGATCGTCGCCATGATCATCACACTCTACGTGCTTAGCTGGGTAAAACGCATATTGTTCATCACACTACGACCAAGCAACTCTCTGGCAAAAGTAACAGGAAACCTAGCGCAAAAAAGAGCGTCTCGAAATACTATTCGGGGTATGTTGGAGCTTGTTGGTGGCAATTGGAACAAAGCGGAGAAACTGCTTACCAATAGCGCAGAGAAAGTCCCTTACCCATTAATAAACTACATTGGTGCAGCTTACGCAGCCAGCGAGCAAGATGAACACGAGCGCTCCAAAGCCCTACTGCGTTCTGCCCATAAATCCACACCTGAAGCAGAGTTCGCCATTGGCTTTGCCCAAAGTCAGATACAAATAAAGCAAGAGCACTACGAAGGCGCTCTTGCCTCGCTACTACGCTTGCAAAAACTAAAACCAAAGCATCGACAAACCTTAAAAATGCTAGTCAGTGTCTATACTCGACTAAAAGATTGGGATGCTTTATTAGCACTTACCCCTACACTTAAAAAAGAGGGCATTTTTGATGGCGACAATATGCTCGAGCTAGAAAAAAATGCCTTTCTAGCATTACTAGATAAAATTAAGTTTCGAAATAAGCTTGGGCAGAACAAAAAAGAACTCGTATCTGAAGTGGAGAGCCTATGGAATAAGCTAGACACTCTTTCTCAAGATGACCGAATGAGGCAGCTGTACGCCCAAACACTGATTCACTTTGGTGATGATGCTAAAGCTGAAAGTTTTATTAGAGTGAGTTTAAATCAGAACTGGTCCGAAGCACTCATCTATGAATACAGCAATATACAACAAGACAACCCTAAGAAGTTATTAAGTTACTGCGAAAGCTGGCTTAAAAAAGCACCAGCAAGCGCCAATCTATACCTCGCCTGTGGCCGTTTAAGCCAAGCTATGATGCTTTGGGGTAAAGCCCGAGATTATTACGAGCAAGCCCTTTCACTGGACAGCCATAATGAAGCACTTGCTGAGCTTAGTCGTCTACTTAAAGCTATGGGGGACGCCAAAGCAAGCCAAGAGCTAATGATGATCAATTTAAATCAAGCTAGTGATCAGTTAAAACCACTACCTTTACCTTAGAAACGTTGTAAACAATAACCAAAGAAAGCGCCGTTATTTACATAACGGCGCTTTTTAATGCCATATCAGATCACTTAAATCGGACGACTAGCTCATGCATATTATCTGCAACGCTTTGTAAGGAGCGAATACTGTCACTCGATTGGTTCGACTTTTCAGAACTAGCTACCGATAAGTCAGAAATCCGTACAACCTGTCTATTAATATCTTCCGAAACATGCGCCTGCTCTTCTACTGCAGCCGACATTTGCATCGCCATCTCTGAGATGTTCGACACGGCACTTACAATGCTCGCGAACGAATTCTCCATCTCGATAATTTTCTCTAAGCCTTGCGCCGCATCTTGTTTACCTTGGTTGGCAATGGATACTGAGCTTTTCGCACCACTACGCAATGTTTCTATAATGTGGTGAATATCTTTTGTTGATCCTTGCGTTCTTTGAGCCAGTTGACGAACCTCATCTGCAACCACGGCAAAACCTCGACCATGCTCACCAGCTCGAGCTGCCTCAATTGCCGCATTCAAAGCCAAAAGATTGGTTTGTTCTGCAATTTGATCAATCATCTGTGCAACTTGCGCAATTTGCTCAGAACGATCTGCCAGTTCTTGTACCGTAGCACCAATATCATTAACAGTATCACTCAACTTACGTATCGAATGTCGGGTTTCTTCAACGATTTTCTGCCCACTTTCTGCGGATTTGGACGAGGACTTGGCACTATCAGCCGTCATTTGAACATGCTCAGCAACATCATTAATAGTGGTGGTCATTTGCTGCATCGCCGCAGCAACATCTTGAGTTTCATGCTGCTGACTGGCCATACCCTTCGTTGTTTCAAGGGTCAATTCCAATCCTATTTTAGACTGTTCGGAGACCTTTAAAGATTCATCTTCAAAACGCGTTAAGACTGCATCCATCCTTGATAGCAAGCTTTTCACACCAACATCTAGCGTAGCAACATGGTATGGACCCACTTTAATAGACATCTCATAGCTATATAATAATAGGTAAAAATGAGGTGAATTATGAGTGGAAAACGTTATACCGATGAGTTC
>NZ_QPJQ01000055.1 GCF_003337275.1 Marinomonas foliarum
CAAGTGGGTTAAGTGGTGATTAAATGTCGCTTCTGAGGAAATACTGTCACAAGCTGAAAGTCAGCTAAAAATTGTCTTACTTGTTCGTATGTTCCCTAGTGCCATTAAGACCGAGCTCTTTCCGACACTATTGGGGCCAAATAATAACGTTACTGGAGCTACATGAATTGACTGTGTATCTTTAAAAGAGCGGAAATTTGTTAATGATATTTTTGTGATTCTCATATTCGATACATACCCTTATTTGGAACCAATAACGGCTAAATCTGCCATCGTCGTTTTCTTAATAAAAAGTGCCGTGCTACCAAGCAACTTAAGTCCTTCATCATTAATTTTTTTTACATCTATTCCAGGTTGGACAATAACAACTCCAAATCGAATAGGCGTAGTTCTGGAGCGTTCTTTAATGACAAAAAGATCTTTGATTGTGCCTTTTAGAAAACGCGAATAACCGTGTGATCGCCACTGTTGTTCTCGATGCTTAATATGGTTGTACCAATTAGTAAGATTAAGATGCTTCCAGCGAATGCAGCGCTGTGCTTGTCCACATACCTCATACAAATCGCTAAGCCGAGCCCCTGGCTCATCTGCACCTGAGTACTTACAATGAATTAAGGTCAATACAATACAATCGTCTATGAATTTTAACCCAACTAAATCAGCAGACTCGCCTTTACCATCGTCATTGACAATGACATCATAGTCATCTTGTATTTCTTTAAACCATCGCCATTGAATCGACGTTTGATCGCGCTCATATCCCATGGACTCCTTCCTAATATCTGTCTCTCTCCAGTCAAATGAAATAATTTCCCTACTATCAAAGAGTCCAATATTCTGACTAACATGAACAATATGTGCATTGTAAGAGAATGCACCATCAGCATAATGGATCATCACTGGGTCAATTTCCATATACTCCTGGAGAGGTACGGGATCAGATTCACCTCGTTGAACAAAGACCTCAGGACCAGAAATCAGCTGATAGTTGTAGCCTTTTGGAGTCGAGTCTCCTAAGAGAGAAAGCTTATATTCGGATTCAACTTCATCCGTAGAAAAAACAAGTCGCACACTGCCATCATCAAACTTGCCGTCGGTTCTTACTTCGACAAGATACAAATGAGCGGTCATAGAACCAAAATGAAAATTTATCTTATCCTCAAAGGCGGTAAGTAAATACTCGCCCCATTGAGCTGATATCGGATACTCATTATAGGGTGCGAGAAGTGGAACGGGGCGTAAGAAGTTACGTGTCAAATTGTTGGGATCTGGCTCTGAACTGAAAATCTTATCCCAGGCACGCTTAACCCAGTCACACCAATCAGCAATGTTGCCACCTTTCTGTGGCGACCAGACTTTACCTTTGCGCTGAGAGCACCCCCAAATCACACGATTGCCCGATTCATACCCTAGTGCAGCGATATTACTCAAGCTGGATTGAGAGGCCTCAATTAATGAAAGCCCTTCAGTTACATTAGGCCCAAAATATTGAGTGAAACTGATAGAACCAATCTGAGATGCTCCCAAATTTCTTGCCAACGGATATTCAATCCCATTGAAAACATTGAATACCTTGGCACCACTAACAAGCTCGCACATTCCATTACACAAAGTGCTTGCCAGCTCTTCTGCACGAAAGACTTTATAATCATTCGAGAAAACAAACAAGGCCGATCTATCTGAATCCCAATGCGCAACAAGAACTTTATAGTTCGTATCTTTTAGATCCTTGTAGCTACCCCATCGGACTGTAGATGATTGAAGAGCAAGAACCACAAGCAAATTTTTATCGTCTGCTATTGCATGCCAATACTCATCGAATTTTGGCAAGCTCTCTTCATACTTCTCAGGAGACCAATTATCACAGGAGGTTTTGAATAACATCGCGGAACAGCTGGGCTCAAGGTTCGATAAGGAAATCTGATCATGCAAATCACCTTTTTCCTTTAAAGAATCAACTAATTCTTGAAGCTTAATCTCCCGAGCAATTCTTCCTTCCGAGAGCCTTCTGAGAACGCTATCCCAATCAGCTCCTATTGAATAAAGGTGTTGCAACTCGCCCTCGACAGCAGGGTCAGCAACATTCATTACTACAGTAGCAATCCCAAGGTTTTGAGCTAGATTGACACGTGTAAATCGGCCAATGAACTGCAATGTAACCGCCAAGCTTTTGTGATGATCATGAAGTGCTGCAATTTTCAAATTGGGTAGATCATAACCTTCACCCAACATATCAACACAAATAACAATTTTGGATTTTTTTGCCAGCAAGTTATCAAGACGCTTTCTAACATCCCCTTTAGAGTACCCAGAATGAACAACGATTGGCTCAAGGTCTGGAGCTAAGCTCTGATAAAGATCAATCAGCTCATCTGCACGATGTTTATTACTCGTTCGCGCCATGAGCAAGTGATCAAGGCCATTGCTTATATCTGTACGAAGCTGATTAATCGCTTTTTCTGCGATTGCAGCATCTATGAGATCAGGATAATACTCTTCAACAGGCAACAAATTGACATTTGTGAAATAGCCCGCTCGCTGCGCCTCTCCCATGGTGTAGTTATAGACAATCTTCCCGCCAAGAGATTTCTTATCATTTCTAAATGGAGTTGCTGTAAATTGGACTACACGCTTTTCTTTGAATTTTTCTCGAATCACTTGCCAAGAATTAGCTGATATATGATGGGCTTCGTCTACAAAAAGATGACTACACGCCTCACAAAGTGCCTTCAAGGCTGCATTAGAGCAGGCAGACAAGACGCTAGTTGTTGCTACCAATACGTTCGCAGCACCAGCCAGTATACTCGCCTCTTCGGCTGACTGAATTCCCTTTCGAATAATCGCAACATTTGGTAGTGAAATATCATTTGGTACAACCGTGAGCTCTGGCAAATACCCCAGATCAATAAATTTTTTTGATATTTGTGACCTTAGAGAGTCAGATGGGACAATAAGAAGTATTTTTTTACACTGCTGGTATACCATAGTGGCCAGCATCGTTTCTGTTTTCCCCGTCCCAGTAGGCAATACAGCTGTCGCTGGCTCCACCCGCAAATCTGTCGAAAAATAGCCTGCAATGGCGTGGAGAGCACCCAGCTGAGGCTTTCGAAGGCCGGGGAGGCCAAGTTCAGCGTTTTCCTCTTTAAACTGAAATTGATGACGCCAAAGGTCGTTAATTTCATCAGGTTCTGTAGGAAATGATTGTTCTGGAAATTGTTCCCAGCTTAGCTGGATATCTTCCGACCAATTTTCCAAGGAGAAGTTTTCTTTGCTTTTAAGGGACGGCAATCCTTGCCTGCATTTCCCCCTGACATTTGGTTTTTTTAAATAGACGATATTCAGAGGAGGCTTCAGCCCTGTGACAAGTTCAAAATACCCTGAGAACTCTGCAACTTTGATTTGAGCCTCAACTTTTGTTGCTCTGAACAAGAGTTTGTGAATAAGATTGCCACCAACTTTTCGTCCAGGAGCTGACTTTGCAGGTAAGGTAAGTTTTATTGTCAACGGGCCAAATAAATCCATTGAAATCTACCCCTATAGATGACCTGAGAATGCGCGCTGACTCAGCGATGAAAAAGAATATTCAGATTCATCAAGAAAATGATTTAAGCTTATTATAGTTTTTTGCATTTTCCAGTAAACTGCCCTAAATCTATACTGAATAGATATGCTTGGAAAAATTGCGTCAGTAGCCTCAAATTTTCCTTTAGATATATTTAGCATCGATCCACTCGTACCTGTTGCTTGGGATGTAAGTGTTTCTTTAAATTTCGGCTCCCAAATCAGGCAATTCAAAAATTCAGGTAATAAAACACTACTGTCCGTTTTTATATTCCATAATTTATCGGGTAAAAAAGCATTTTCGCAATCATCTTGAACAATACATGTCGCAGCTACAAGTTCGCGGGTGTTAGCTCGACTAAAAAGAAGATCTCCTTTTTTAGGAAATACCAAACGTTTTCCATTTGGAATATCATCACCGTGCACAAATTTATTTTCTTGGGAATTAAATCTTCCACTTGTTACTGCTGAAATTTTTAAAACACCAAGTTCTCCTTCTTTACAGGGGTAACCTTCACCTTTAGCACTCCAACCTGAAGTAATGGAATCTATACCGTAGCTTAAAGGCTTCACTTCCCACCCCTTGGGATTCGTCACCGGATCACCAAACATGTCCAAAAACACAGCGCGTAGGAAGTCGTCGGCGAGTTTTATGGCTTGTTGGCGTTTGCGGCGGATGGCGTCGGCCTTGTCGAGGATGGCGGCGATGCGTTTTTGCTCTTCTAATGGGGGGAGTGCAAGAACTAACTCTTTAATTTGCCCTAAGCTTAGATTAGAGATAGTTGCTGTAACTTTCATACCTGTAATTTGATTTAGAGCAGAAGTAGTACCTAGCCAATACAATAGATACTTAGGCCAAAGTATTTTTGAGTCAAATCGGATAATTGCTAATGCTTGGTTGCAATTACTCTCTGGAAAATCATCTGGAACAATTGCTGTTTTACCTATTGTCCCTGCAATTGTAATAAGTAAATCACCAGGAATTATTTTTGATCGCTTTAGTGCTTCGTTAGTTTCTTCATCGATATAAAGCACATCATCTAGAGATACAGTGTTATTTGATATGTTTTGGATACGTAAAAAAGGGATTCCTTCACTTGAAAACTCGTACCCTAAAGAAGTTGGCGTTGTTCCTTTTGTCACTGTATGACAGACCTCCCCCAATTTCACCATCGGCCATTTCATAGCATCCCCTCCAGTTCTTTCAGGTCTGCCATGATGTCGTTTTCCAGCGCCATGAGTTTGCCAAGGATGACTTTGGGGTCTTCGTATTGTTCTTCTTCGTATACGACTTTTTTGTAGCGGTTGATGGAGAGGTCGTATTTGTTGCTGGTGATGTCGGCGGCGTCGACGACGAAGGCTTTTTGAGTCTTGTCCTGAAAATATGCTCCTGAATTTTCTGGATTAGCGCATCCCTGCGCGTCATCACCAAACTGCGAAAAGTCGAAGTTGCTTTCAACCAGCTTACGGTAGGCTTTCCATTTGGCGATGGCGTCTGGCAGGTCGTTGCTGCCGTCGCCTTTGAGTGGGGCGCGTTTATCATCCAGTGAATAGCCGTCGGCTTGTAAGTCGTAGAACCAAACTCGCTCTGTGGTGCCACCTTTGGTGAAGAGTAAAATGGCGGTGCTAACGCCGGCGTAGGGTTTGAATACGCCGCTGGGTAAGCTGATGATGCCTTCGAGTTGGTTGTTTTCTATCAGTTCTTGGCGTAGCTGTTGGTGGGCTTTGGAAGAGCCAAATAACACGCCATCGGGTACGATGACGGCGGCGCGGCCACCGAGTTTTAGGGAACGTAAGATGTGCGCGACGAACAGCAGCTCGGTCTTTTTGGTTTTAACCATGCTGAGCAGTTCGGGATTGGTGTTGGTTTCGTCTAGGCTGCCTTTAAAGGGCGGGTTCGCTAAGATGACATCAAAGTAGTTTTCTTCCTGTTTGGGGAAGTGTTCCCGTATGGATTTGTTTAGGGTGTCTTGGTAGACGATGTTGGAGCCATTCACACTGTGTAGCATCATGTTCATGCTGGACACGCGCAGCATGGTGGTGTCGAAGTCAAAGCCCCAAAACATATCATCACTGATGTGCTCGCGGTAGTTCTCTAATTTGTCGCCAGGATAATGTTTGTTGCCTTCTTCGTCTTCCCAAATAGCCTCTGGGCTGGTGTACTGACGATTTAGATATTCCATAGTGCGAGCTAAGAAACCAGCCGTACCGCAAGACGGATCACAAATAGTATCGAACGGTTGCGGTTCGATTATTTCTATCATCGCGTCGATAATGTGGCGCGGTGTACGAAACTGGCCGTTGATGCCGGCGGTAGTCAGCTTGCTGAGTAAGTATTCGTAGATGTCGCCTTTCACGTCGCTTTGGTTTAGCGGTAAGGAGTCCACCATTTCCAAGGCGGCCACCAGCACAGATTCGTTTTTGATTTCGAGATCCGCGTCTTCCATATACTCACTGATGTGACCCATGGCTTTGACTGGCGTATTCTCTTCAACTTGATCTATCTCTGCGACATCACCCAGTTTGGAAAAATATGGGTACACTTCGTTTTTTAGGTGTTTATGTAGCTCTTTGCCAGACAAGTTTTTGAAGTTTTTCCAACGCAATAATTGACCTTCCTTGGTGTCCGGAAAAAGACGTACGAAGGCTTTGCCTGTTCGATTAGCTTTGCGTTCTTCCGCTTCTTCTTGCATATCGAGCATACGGGCAAACATGAGGTAGCTGATCTGTTCGATCACGGTCAGGGGGTTAGTAATGCCCCCTGTCCAGAATTTCGCCCATAGTTTGTCGATGTCGTTACGGATTGGTCCAGTTAACATAAGGTCTCTCTTTTGATTTAGCTTGCCGACGCGCCAGAGGCAGTCGGTTTAAAAAAAGGTTTAAGTACAGATACTAGGTCTTTAACATCAGCTTCTTTAAATACGCCATCGACACCATTTGGGCTGACGCTTGTAAACGGCGCTTCATAGAGCTTTCCGATGTCGATGAAGCCGTAGTTGGTGATGTAGGTTTTGAGCAAGTCCATAAACCGCACTTGCTGCGAGGTAAGATTCGGGTGGCGATGCACAAAGTCGGTGAAGTGTTCACTGACTTTTTCTGGCTCAAGTCCCACCAATTCTTGCAAAGTGATGTGCAGTTGGTCTGCTGTACGACCATAAAACGCGTTCAGGGTATCCAAGCTCACAGTGGGATGCGTGGTTAAAATGGTCGAGGTAAGGTTTTTAAGGTCGTCTTCAGACACCGGCTCATGGGCTTTGATTTTTTGTAAAATCGGATTCGTCGCGACTAAATTGTCTAGCAGCTCTTTGGCTCGGCGACGGTAAACACTGACTTCGTCTTTGTTATACAGTTTATGCTCGCGCACTTCTGTCACCACTTTGCCATCTTGAGTACGGGTTTTCAGTGGATCCTTGCCTGCTGTAGATTCGCTTTGGCGAAATTTCATAATACTGCGCAGTTGAGTCCGAGCGTTTTCTAGCTTGACGATACTGGGCGCTTGCCAAAATTCAGCGCTGTTCACTTCGTCTATGATGGCTTGCTTTTGGCGAACCGCTTGAATATTTACCGCTAAAGTAGATATTTGCTCGATTAAGGTGTCGCGGCCATCTTCGAAGCTTGCCGACTGCTCAATAAAGCTGGTTTCCACCGCCGCCATCAAACGATCTAGCTGAGTCGCGTGTTTGTCCTCTAGCGGACGTGCTGCCATCAATGGCGCGATAGTATCTAGCAATAGATACTGCGTCGTGGCGTCGAGTGTCTGAAGGCGTTCGGTCTGAATCAAGGTATCCACTTGGCGCAGTTCCTTGCGCACAGCAACACTTTTACGAGGCAATGCAGACAGATCTGCTTTGATAAGTGCTATGGCCGTGTCAAAGCCTTCTCGGTGGTTATGTTTAAGGGCTTGAATCGCGAGATTAACACGAGCCTCGAAGCAGGTTTGCAGTAGTGGCTTGCCACCCACATCTTGAGGTTCTTTGTACTCTTGTTCAAAAAAATCAAAATTCCCGTAGTGATCAAAAATCAAAAATTCCGTTTTGTCTTTGCCTTTACCAAACAAGTTTTTACATAAACGTGTTCCTCGGCCAATCATCTGCCAGAATTTAACCGATGATTTAACGGTTTTCGCAAAGACCAGGTTCACCACTTCAGGTACGTCAATACCTGTGTCCAGCATGTCGATCGAAATGGCGATACGGAAATCGTTGTCGCCTTTTTTAAACTCTTTTATCAAGCTCTCGACGTGGGAAACCTTGTTGTGAATGACTTTGCAGACTTTATTGCCATACTGCGGATAGAGCTTGCAGAATAATTTCTCTAAATGTTCTGCGTGTTTTTGGTTATTCGCAAAGACAATCGTTTTTCCCACTAGGGAGTTGGTTTCATCCTTGATGCCATAATTCATCAAGTTTTCAAGAATCTCTTGGTCGGTTTTTTCACTGAAGATTTTACGACCTATGTCTTTGCCTTGGTACGAGGCATTTTGCGCTTCGTCAAAACCTAGGTCGTCTTCTAACTGGCGCTTTTGAGCATCGGTTAAGTCGTTGTAGTGAATACCATCACGAAGAAACTCTGTGGTGACGTCTTTGACTTTGAAATCCACCAAATAAGGTGGCTCATGTTCGATGGCTTCTTTTAAACCAAACTGATACGTTGGGTCCGTGGTTTCACAACCAAACATATCAAAGGTATTACGACTGATAAACGTTACTGGCGTAGCGGTTAAGCCTACCTGTAACGCATCAAAATAATCAAAAATATCACGATAGCGGTTGTAGATACTGCGGTGACTTTCATCGGCAATGATCAGGTCAAAGAAGCCCACATCCAGCTGAGCAAAGCGGTTCATCATGCCGGGGTAAGTGGACACGTAAATACGCGCGTTTTCGTCGATTTTATTGGTTTCGCCGATTTCACAGCGTGGCTCGCTGGGCAAATTGGTTTTGAACGCTTCACTGGCTTGGGTACGCAGCTCTTTGCGGTCACATAGAAAGAGTACGCGCTTGGCCCAACCGGCGTTTAACATCAAATCCGCCAACGCGATGGAAACACGGGTTTTGCCTGTGCCTGTCGCTTGGATAATCAAGGCTTTGCGGCGCTGTTCTTGGAAAGTATGCGCTACCGATTTAATGGCGTTGATCTGATACAGACGATCGGCAATATTTAAATTGGGGTTATTTTGCTCAAGCTGGTTATCACGGTATTGACGTTGGTAAATCAGATAATCCAGACTGTCTTTACTGTAAAAGCCGTAGACGATTCGCGGTGTATTGTATTGGGCGTCGTCCCAAATAAAGGTCTCGTAGCCATTGGTGTAGAAAATCACTGGGCGCTGACCGAATTGCTGCTCAAGTGAATTGGCATACAAGCGAGCTTGTTCACGTCCTGCTTGGTCTGAGCTACTGCTAGAGCGCTTCGCTTCGACGACTGCGAGAGGCTTGCCATCGCTGCCCCACAACACATAGTCAACGTATCCCTTACCGGATGGATTATTTGGAAAAGCAACTTCCACTTCAATACCAACTTGGTCTGGATCCGTTACATTCCAACCCGCTTGCACCAGCATGGCGTCAATTAACAGCTTACGAGTTTTAGCTTCGTTCCATTGCAGGCTATCGGCAACGGCTTCGCTTTCTTGCTTACGCTTCTGCTGATCAGGAAACGCTGGTGCATCGAGGTACTTAAGGTTTTTAGTGCGTTCTTTTTCAATCTGTTCGAGCAGTTCGTCATTGAGCTGTTTCTGCTTATCCAGTTCTTCTTTGGCCTTGACTAACGAGCCAGCCACTTTTATGGCCAGAGCATTGGTGTCAGAAATCTCTTTCATGGCAGGGATTTGTGACGCCGTTTTCCCATAATATTTAACAGCAAGATACATGGATAGCTGGTGCGCGATGTCTAAATTAATGAGCGCCGAGCTTTTATCCCCTTCACTACCATGAGCGGTGGCATTGCCTTGCTTACGTAACATATGGATGTAATTCACCAACGAAGGATCTGTACAATTTTTAAACACACTATCGCTGGCCAATTCGTGAAAACTTGCCATGGGCATACGTGGCAAGTTCTCTTCTTTGTATATGGTTTTGGTGAGCTCTTCAGCAAAAGCGCGTAAACGAGTCAAAGTACTACCTGGATCAATGTGCAGTACCGCTTCAGCCAAACCCGCAAGGTTTGCTAAGGCCTCGTTTTCAGGACGTAAAAACTCAAAGTTTTGTGATTTCATAAATAATATTGTTCTCATACTCGTGTTATAGCGAAAGCTGTGCCAACTTCTATTTCACGTCGTATTTATCCATCCAGTTGGTTAATGTTTGGTAATTTTTCAGCCCCAAAAGTGCCGCGGCTTTTGACTTGTTACCGTTGGCTTGAGCGAGCGCTTTGGGAATATAATGCTTTACCAAATCAGAAATAATATTTTGAATATCAATACCTTGAGAAACATCCTTATCTAACAAACTGGTATTATTTTGCGATCTATCAAACAAGGCTTGTTTGATATCATCAGCCGATAATAGGTCTTCACTGCTCCATAGAGAAGCCCGTAATAAAGTTGATCGTAACTCACGTATATTACCTGGCCACAATTGTGAAAGAATAATATTTTTTGCATTTGCAGAAATTTTTTTATTTATCAGGGCTACATCTTGCTTTGCCATATCCATCAATAACGCATCGGCTAGTAAAGTAATATCGCCCTGTCGCTCTCGAAGTGGTGGCAATGAAAGAACGCCTACTGCTACACGATAAAAAAGGTCTTCTCGAAAATGTCCATCATGAATAGCTTGCATCAAGTTTCTGTGAGTGGCCGTAATAATACGAACATTCACGCTTTCCTCTTTGACTGCTCCTACAGGCGTAATAACGCCTTCTTGTAGAACCCGCAGCAACCTAACCTGGACACTAGGTTCTAGCTCACCAAACTCGTCTAAAAAAAGAGTTCCATCATTAGCTTGCTGGAAATACCCTTGTCGATCAGCTGATGCTCCCGTAAAAGCGCCTTTTTTGTGACCAAACAACATGGAGTCCACCAGCTCTGAAGGAAACGCACCACAGTTCACTGCAACAAAAGGCTTACCTGCACGTGAGCTAGCATTGTGAATGGCTCTTGCAAAAAGCTCTTTCCCCGTTCCTGTTTCGCCTTGAATCAGTACCGGTACTTCACGCTTAGCAAGAACTTCAGCTTGATACTTTAAGCGCTCCATCACTGGATTTTGAGTAATAATATTTTCAAAAGCTGCACTGGAACTCACACCATCATTAATAAGCTCTGTGAGTTGTGTAGTGGTTAACTTGGTTGCTGACGGTGTATATTCAGCAGAAATTTCAAAAGGTATTTTTACCTCTTGAGCGCCTTGCTCTTTGCTTGATCGATAAAAGCGAGCAGAGTACTTCGTCTTCCCAAGCAAAATCCAAATAGCTTGCATGGCTGGCGTACCAGGACTCAATAAAATAGAGATATCAGCATTTGCTTTTTTAAAAGCACTAAGGCCCCCTGTGTCAGGATAGTTGTCGCCTCATTTGTTATTATAAATAGACAGGGGACGGTAAGTGAAAACCAGTGGATTACCAAAGACATTCAAGTG
>NZ_QPJQ01000056.1 GCF_003337275.1 Marinomonas foliarum
AATCTGGAGCGATTACATTCGTCGAATGGCGACCAATCACCCATTGAGTATGAAAACTCCTTTAGGAAAGTGTCCGGTTGGACTTGACCAGAACAAGCTTCTTGCGCCCACAATGAAGGATTCTTTAGCGGTCACGGCTATGCTGGCTTTCACGCCAAATTCGTAGCGTTTATGCGCTTTGCCTTTGGATATGCAATCCACATTGGGTTCATGCAGGCTGTAGAGTTTGTTTTTGCTCTGGCGAGTTTGTTTTAGTAATCGATAGGCTTGGTTAAGTGTGTCTTCCTGTTTTTGGGTGAGCGTTAACCCTTGTCGTTTTACTTGCCGGTCAATGTCCCGCAGCACTCTCCCTAAAAAGCCTTTGACTTGCTTAATGGCTTTTCTCATGCGCTTGTATTGCTTGGCATGACCATAGCGGCCAATTTTTGGCATTAGTTCATGACAAGCTTTGTCGTAGGTTTGTCTTAACGTGATGCCTTGTTCTTTGGCGACCTGAGTAAGCTGTTGTCTAGCCTTGTTGTAGAGCTTGGCATCCGTTGGGAAGGTGATATTTTTTTCTTGTACCGTGGTGTCGACCACTACTCGCTTTAGACTTGCTGGTTTGATGACTTTAAGTTTTAAACCTGCTTGTATCGTCTGGGTTAACAGCCATTCACAGCCTTCTTCTCCTAACCGTTTTCGCCATTTTACAAGACTGGTTGGATGACACGGAAAGTCGTGTTGGAAAAAGGTTTCGCCGCAAAAGTATTGGTAGTAAGGCGATTCAAGCCATTGCTCTAATACCATGTCGTCAGACAAATTATGCAAGTGTTGCAAATACAGCAATCCCGCCATAAGGCGAGTGGGTAACGCGGATGCACCCACCGTTGAGAAGTGTCTCCCCAATTCATTGTCCAACTGGTTCCAATCAATAACCTTAGGGAACATGCGATTAAGTCGGTAACATGAGATAATCTTGCCGACTTAATCTGACTACGAATCCAGCCGATCATAAACCAGCTTTCCTTCGCCGACACCGAATTTACCAGCAAACGCAGCAAAACTCGCAAAGAACTATCAACTGCCGTTAAACATCTCAAATGCGCGACAAATGGACCTTCAGTATTGGATGATCGACTTCAAACTATACCGGATGCCTCAATCGATAACTTTCAGCAGTTTGCTGATTGAGGCCTCCTCGTTAAAAATATTACATACCTAATAATTATCAATAAAATCCACTTCATGTGGTAGAATCGATACTCAAAAATAGTAATTTTAACAGCAAGTAACGCCATCAAAATTCTGCTAGCGCGCTCCTTCGGACCCGCTAATAAATATGCACATTGGCAAAATCAGAGAGATAGGAAGTTATAATGTACAAATTAGATAATACAACGTTACAGATTGCGATTGCTGCAAATGTGAGTGCAGCTCTTACTGAAGATATCGCGAGTGGAGACATCAACGCGTTATTGATCCCAGAGTCTCAAACGGCTATTGCAAAAATTATTACACGGCAGGATGCCGTGCTATGCGGAACAGCTTGGGTGAGCGAGACCTTCCGCCAAGTTGATCCTTCGGTCAAACTGCTCTGGCATTTTAACGATGGTGATAACCTCAAAGCTGATGATCTGATTGTTGAGGTTACTGGACCCGCCCGCTCACTCCTCACAGGTGAAAGAACAGCGCTTAATTTTCTTCAGTTAATGTCAGCTGTTGCAACGCGAACTCGATACTTTGTTAGTAAAATCGGTAGAAACCCTGTAGAGCTCATCGACACTCGAAAAACAATACCTGGGCTAAGACTGGCTCAAAAATATGCTGTCACTTGTGGTGGCGGGCAGAACCATAGAATGGGTTTGTATGATGCATTTTTGATAAAAGAGAATCATATCGCAGCTTGCGGTGGTATCGATAAGGCTGTTCAGGTCGCACGAACTCTGGTGCCAAATAAGCTCATCGAAGTTGAAACAGAATCACTCGAGGAACTAGAGCAAGCTCTTCAATCCGGTGTGGATATAATTATGTTGGATAATTTTTCATTAGAAGATACTAAGAAAGCGGTAGAATTAAGCCGCGGTAAGGCGAAAATCGAAGCCTCTGGTGGTATAAATGACGATACGCTGATAGACATCATACAAGCTGGCGTTGACTATGTATCAATGGGTACACTCACCAAAGATATTAAAGCTGTCGATTTATCGATGCGACTATACATGGAAGCATAGTAAGGGCCTAAGATGACAGATCGTGTTAATTAACTAACATGATCTGATTACCCCTGATGCTTAAAACACCAGTAAACCCAGGTTTTTTAAAGCCTAGTTTACAAGTTCGATAATATTAGAAATCCAGGATACAAGAACATGTCTGCAGAGAAATTAAATACTGCTCCAGAGCTAAAATACGAGAGGATGGCACACATTATTCGAGAGCTCTCGAAGCAGTACTTCAATTCATTAGAACGAAGATTACAGCCCTACGGCGTAAACCATGGATTTTGGGGATACTTACGTGAGCTCTGGAACGAGGAAGGAATCTCCCAGAAAACCTTAAGTGAACGAGTGGGACTTACTGGACCCACAACGAACTCCGTTATTAAACGCATGTTGGCAGCTGGCCTCGTCGAGCTTCGCCCTATAACTGAAGGAAAACCAAGACAGGTCGTTTATTTAACTGAATATGGAAAGAGCCTTAAGGACACCCTTGAACCTCTAGCAAAAGAAGTCAATGACGTGGCTCAAAGCGGTATGAGCCCTGAGGAAATTGAAATCGTTCGCGAATATTTATTGAACATGCATTCTAATCTTATGGAGGACAATACCTAATTTTTGATGACTGCCAAGGCAGCGAATAGCTGGCAACTGAAGCAGAAAGCAAAACCCCAGCACAAGACTTTGCTCATACTGAGGCATATAGCACTTATAAGAAACCTTAAAGAAGCCAACCTATTTAGTCGTCCCTGAATAACTCTCAACCCATTGAATGCAAAGTGTTTTTATAAGATAGTTAATGCCTAAATCTTGCTATAAATGCGCCATAAGGCCCAAAAAGTTGTAGAATGGGTGATTTTTATGAAGCCTCGTCAGACAAAGACCATACCGCAAAAGGATTTATTCCAACCACAGCTCGTTGACATCATTAACCCCAACCATCCTTTGGTTCGACTGGCTAAGGTTATTGATTGGAACCAGTTGGACAACGAATTGGGGGGACACTTCTCAACGGTAATCCCCCCGAAAAATAACAGCAACAAGTAGAAACCTTGATTGGGCGAAAACCTGAAATCTGTTTTGTCGACCGAGGATATAAAGGATCAGGTGTGGAAGACATTAAAGTCTTGATTGCAGGGCAAAAAGGCGGAGTCCCAAAGAAAGAGAAGAACTGGATGGGGAGAAGAAATAGCGTAGAGCCCATCATCGGGCATCTCAAATCAGACGGAAAACTCAGACGATGCTTCCTTAAAGGAATACTGGGCGATGCGATTAACGTGATCCTAAGCGCCTGTGGCCAAAACCTTCGTAAGCTGCTGAAGTGGCTTAACTTTGCCTTGATCCGGTGTGGCATTTATAGCGGGATGAGATGAATACAATCCTTATTGCCGAGAAGGCTAGAAAATGAAATGGCGCTTTAGACTAAAAACGCCATTATTCAGAGTCGACTATTTAGTATTTATCCAGCCACTACGTTTTCTTTCCAAAGTTCGCGCCAATCCGATTCTTTTGGTACAACTCCTTGGAAAGAAGCGATTGACGATTGAAGAATTGATGGTGCACTACCGATAGCAGGTTCACCATCAGCAACTTTCTGAGCAGCTTCTACCATAGTGCGACGGAATTCCACAATCGCTAAATCAGAAGAACCAAGAATATCATCGGTACGGTTAACAATTTTACCCATCGATACCCACATCGCGGTATCTTGGTTTGGTATGCCCGCAATACCAGTAAAATCACCCTCTTTCATTTTTATACGATCCTGACGGAAGCGGTTTTCCATAGTACCTACAGTAGCCCAAGTGATTGGATCGACATCTTCACCCGGTACTGCACGAGCGAATTTACGCCAAGCAGTCGTATCTGGTGTAGTTTCAGGATTACCCCATGCGATAAAGTGGAAGTTACAGTTTTCATTGTCGATCGGAACGATGACCGCTGCAACATTGTATGAAGTGTTAGGCGGAATCAACGCGTAGTAAGGCGCGACATACTGAGTGATACGAATGTAGTCATGGGTTGCAGCGTTAGCGATAGGACGACGAATAGCAGCGTAATGGAATCCATAATCAGTTTTCGCAGACTGCATACGCGGGGACTTATCAGTTGATGGACGGTACCAGCTTTGATCGTCCGCAGCCGCACTTTCAACTTTTGCAGGCACCATGTCCGAAGAGTGCAATGATGAAGAATGAGCTGAGTCAATCTGACCTTCTAGAACTTGAGCCCAGTTACATGGCAAGCGGATTTTGAGGATCGAAACTTGCACATCTTCATTAGGTGCAAACGCTGGCTTTTTAAATTCAGGAGAATCACCTTCACCCAACCATGCCCAAAGGAATCCGCCCCACTCAACTGTTTTATAAGCTTTGTGCTTCACTTTAGAGCACATAGACTTTTCTGCTTCTGGTGGCTCAGAAGCCATTGCTACAACGTTACCTTCCACATCAAACTTCCAGCCGTGATACAAGCAGCGGATACCACAATCTTCATTACGACCGAGCACCAAAGACGCCGAGCGGTGAGGACAAAGTTCATCCAATAAGCCCACTCGACCTTCGGTATCGCGAAATGCTACATAACGAGAACCCAAAGCTTCAACCAACACTGGAGTTCCATCGCACTCTTTAACCTCTTCGAGCAAACAAACCGGCGTCCAATGCTGACGCATAAGCTTACCCATCGGGTCGGTCGGCATAACATGAGTTAATAATTCATTTTCTTGTGGTGTAAGCATCGTGCCTTTCTCCGTTTTATTTTATTTCGCATAGCTACAAGCACCCTACGTCACTGCTTGTCAGCCAAATTTGTAACCACGCTTCTATTCGACGAGTCGATAAGACATGTCGAAGAAGCATTAGAGGCATTAGAGGTATTAACAAAAAATTAATCCCATGCTCGATTACCTCAGCGAAACAAATAATAGATATCTAATTTTGAATAGTCAACATTATTAGCAATCTAATTATTGTTGACTAAAAATTATTAGATTGCTAATATTGTCCTAGATCATATATCCCGATTTAAGGATTGATGACACCATATCCATATATTGCGACACCTAGAGAGAAGAAAAATGAAACTGCAAGTGAGTGCTCGGCGTACTCTTACGCCAGAAATTGAAGAATTCACCCTAACTCCTGTTGATAGTCAACCTTTACCGCCAGCAGAACCTGGTTCACATATTTCTATAACCACGCCCTCTGGAGCTCATCGTTATTATTCATTGGTTTATTCTGGTGACAACCCAAACGCTTACACTGTTGCAATTAAAAAAGAGCCTAATTCTCGTGGTGGTTCAAAGTCGATGCATGAGCAGGCAACGGTATCGACGATTCTGGATGTAGAAACGTCTGACAATGAATTTCCTCTCGGTCCGAAGCACGATGCTTTATTAATAGGTGGTGGAATAGGTATCACACCTATCTACTCTATGGCACAACAATTAAAAGCAGAAGGTAGAAAATTCCGAGTTATTTATTTAGCTCGCAGCTATGAAAAAGCAGCGTATGCTGATGAGCTCCAGGAGCTTTGCGGAGATGACATCATCATTCACTATAGCGAAGGCGATAGTTCAAATGCTTTCGATTTTTGGGATTTACTGATGACTCCAACTCAGGAACATATCTATTGTTGTGGGCCAACATCTCTAATGGAAGAGGTGAAAGGTGGTACGGGGCATTGGCCTGATGGCCGAGTTCACTTTGAGGAATTCATGCCCATAGAAATCATTCGAGATAACGATACCGAATTCACCATCGAACTCGCCAAATCAGGTGAAACGATAACTGTACCCGCAGATCGCACTATACTGGAAGCCTTACGCGCTAACGGACATGATTTTTCCAGCTCTTGTGAAACCGGAACTTGTGGCACCTGCAAATGTACATATATGGAAGGCGAAGTGGATCACCGTGACTTAGCTTTAATGGATGATGAGAAGTCCGACACAATAATGTTGTGTGTATCCCGAGCGAAAGGTGACCACCTTGTCCTCGATATCTAATCCAATACGCATAGGTGTTGCGGGTTTAGGGAGAGCCTTTGCGCTATCGGCCACCGCTATCCATGCTCACCCAGGAGTTATCTTAGTTGCTGGCGCGGAGCCAAATTCCGAGCACAGAAGATCATTTGAAAAGACTTTTGACGCAAAGACCTATACAGATGTTAGCAACCTAGTAACAGACCCTGACGTGGAAGTGGTCTATGTATCCACACCTCATGGACTACATAAAGAGCATGCTTTAGCTGCTATAAATGCCGGTAAATCCGTCCTTATCGAAAAACCGATGACTGTCTCATTAGAAGATGCATCATCGCTAATTGAAGCGGCAAAAAAGGCGGGAGTACAGATCATTGTTGGCCCTAGCCACAGCTTTGATGGTCCAGTTAAGCTCGCGGAAGCTTTAATCGCGAAAGGTAAGATTGGGCGCGTAAGGATGATACATGCGCTCTATGCAACCGATTTTTTATATCGCCCAAGAACAGCGTCGGAGCTTTCCACAGACTTAGGTGGAGGAGTAGTGTTTAGCCAAGCCGTCCATCAAGTCGATCTCGTCCGCCGACTCGCTGGTGTTCCCGCTCAGCGTGTTACCGCAAGAACAGGGGGCGTCTGGGATGCTGACCGACCGACCGAGGGTGCCTACAGCATGCTGATTGATTTCAACGAAGGTATCTTTGCCAGCCTGACGTACTCAGGCTACGCTCATTTTGATGGTGACCGACTGATGGAAAATACTACTGAATTAGGCATATCCAAGTCAGATGAATTCAAGAGCGCCCGCAAAATACTGGAATCCGTTCAGAACGAATCAGAATTTAAGTCATCACGCGGATTTTCATCACTCGAAACCTGCCCTCAGGCTCAAACTCACGAGCACTTTGGTCAGGTTTTCGTATTCGGCGACCGCGGAGACCTTCGCCTGACACCGAACGGAGTGGAAATTACCGATGCGAATGGCCCCGAATTCTACCCTGCACCTTTTAGAACCTCCCGCGCAGAAGTATTTGACACACTTTATGCGGCACTGCGTGAACAAACACCCCCTTTGCAGAATGGCAAATGGGGCCGAGCTTCACTCGAAATCTGTCATGCACTACTTACCAGTAGCGAAACAGGTGACACAGTCACACTTAATTACCAAGAAGGATAAAAAATGTCTAAGCTCCAACTTTCCCTAGCAATGGGTGATTATGATCGAACCCGCCCTATTCATGATGGACGGGTACAAATCGACGGTGTCGACCCGATCACTTTTCTTCAATCACCAGAAGAGATGTTCTTCAACGCATTTCGCCACAAAACGTGTGATATTTCAGAAATATCATTGAGTTCATATTGTGTTTCGTTGACTCGAGAAAATCCTCAATACATCGCAATTCCTGTTTTCCTTAGCCGTGCATTCCGCCACTCCTCCGTTTATATTCGTGCAGATAGAGGAATTGAAACACCTCAAGATCTCAAAGGTCGCCGCATCGGCATCGCGGAATATCAACTGACAGCAAACGTATGGGTTAGAGCAATCCTTGCAGATGCAGGTGTAACCCCTGATCAGATTACGTGGATACGTGGGGGAATGGACAAACCTGGTCGCCCTGAGAAAATCAAACTTGATCTACCAGACAACGTAACTATCGAGAACGCTCCAGAAGGTGCGACCCTAAACCAGATGTTAATCGATGGAGAAATTGATGGTTTCATCGGCCCTAGATGGCCACGTTGTTACTACGAAGGCCACCCTCAAATTCGTCGACTTTGGCAAGATGGTTTTTCTGCAGCACGCCAATGGCATCAGGACACCGGGTTATTCCCAATCATGCACGTTCTAGGTGTGCGTCGTGGTTTAGCTGAGCAGCACCCCTGGTTACCAGGCGCTCTGCTCAAGGCCTTCACTGAAGCTAAAACAATGGCGACGGATGCCCTATCAGATACTTCAGCAACCAAAGTAACAATGCCATTTGTCGAAGATGTATTAGGTGTAACGCAACAAATGTCCAAGGATCTTTGGTCATACGGAGTCGCACCGAACATAAAAACGCTAGAATATTTCCTGCGCAACCACTACGAACAGGGGCTGAGTTCAAGACATCTTTCTGTAGATGAACTGTTCCACCCAGCAACTACCGAGGTCTATTCTCTGTAAATATATTTAGTGATAAACGGTGTAGAAACAAACCAGCTAGGGAATGTGCGATTAAGTCAGCTAGTTAGTACGAAGTCACACCTGACTTGATTTGCTTTTAAATTTGCTCAAAATCTTAGTTTTTAGTGTGTCTTATTCCCTAGTTGGAGCCTTTAAAGCTCCAACTACCATCACCCAGACGGATTAACCCCGTGCAGACCTTATGCGTATTTCGGACCATTCCGAACACCCATTTCGGTTTAATCCGAACGCTCATTCCGCGATTATCCGAACACTTTTGAGTTAACTCCGAAATACGCGTTCGCAATCGCGAAAACCGCGTTCGGAATGCCGAAATCCTTCCTTTTTCTCTTTTAAATCAATCACTCGCTACCCTTACTCTATCTCGCAAAAAAGTAAGGAAGCGACCATGGCTAAAAAGAGAACTCCTATGAACAAAATCAAAGAGGTGCTGCGCCTTAAATTTGACTGTGGTCTGTCGTACCGCAGTATTGCCAGTTGCTTGAATATAAGCTTGGCAACGGTCTCTGAATTGATCGCACGCTTTAAACAGAACCAGATAGACTGGCCTTTACCTGAAGATTGCCGTGATGCCGACTTAACCCAAGCGCTCTATCACTCAAAACAAGCTAGCCGAGAAAAGGTAATGCCTGACTTCTCGCATTACGTTGTTGAGCTTAGGCGTAAAGGCATGACAAAGATGCTGCTCTGGCAAGAGTACTATGAGCAATATCAAGAACATGCTTATGCCGTAAGCGTCCGGTCATCTACACCTTGAGTCTATTTTTTGATCTACAACATCTTTCTGGCACTCAAGGGATGCAATCAAACACTAATATCTTTAAGTTACTTCTAAGGCAGAGAGCTAAGGATAGCTTAAGCTCCCAGGGTGGGAGCTCTGTCTTTCTTCAGGAAGATCCTAAGCCGCATGGAGGCGGCGAGAGTGATTTGTTAGGCCGTCAGTTTGATGTTCCATGGTAACAAGTCATCCAGATCCGCTCCCTTTTCCCGTTTTGGCAGTTCTTCAAACAGCTTCACAAGATAATCGTAAGCAATCAAGCCATTGGCTTTAGCGGTTTCGATCAAGCTGTAAAGGTTTGCACTCGATTGCGCGCCGTTGGCTGTGTTGGCAAACAACCAATTTTTACGACCAAGTTGTACGGCGACATTATAGTTTGATACGAAAATAACACTTTAAAGGGCCTGAGAGAGGTAAAGTTTGATATTTTTAAAAAGTCGCCCCTGAATAATGGCGTTTTTAGTCTAAAGCGCCATTTCATTTTCTAGCCTTCTCGGCAATAAGGCTTGTATCAATCTCATCCCGCTATAAATGCC
>NZ_QPJQ01000057.1 GCF_003337275.1 Marinomonas foliarum
TGAATTGTTCTGGGTAACGTACTTTGCTCATAAATACCTCTCACTTAGATCATTTTATCTAACTAAAAGGTGTCTAGCTAATTAGTGGCGATTCATTTCGGACTTAGACCCTAACCTACTGCCTCTGCAATGTGATAGTTCAACGGAAGGTGTGCTATGACATTAGAGGAAATTATTTCTAACTCGGTTAACCAACATGCAACAGATGTTCATTTAGAGCACACCAATAGAGGCTTACATGTCTATCAACGCCGATATGGCACCTTGCATAAGGTTATCGATCTGCCAATTGGAACTAATTTGATCAATCGCATAAAAATGCGTTCAAATTTAGACCTTTCAGAAACAAGAAGAACACAAGAGGGACAGTTTTTATTTGAAGAAAGAAACCGCAGTACTTTTATTAGAGTAAGCATAATTTCAACTGTTAAAGGCGAAAAAGTCGCACTGCGTTTATTGCCAGATAAGAACCGTTTGTCACTAAATGAAATTGGCATACAACCCAACCTTCATTCTGCCTTGTCTTCTGCTTTAGATTATTCCAGCGGCTTGATTCTAGTGTGCGGCGCTACTGGTGCAGGAAAAAGCACCACTCTATATTCATGCCTAGATGTGTTGAATACTGGCAAAAAAACCATTTTCACCATTGAAGACCCTGTGGAATATGAAATCACTGGCTTGTTTCAATGCGAACCTAACCCTGCTATCGGGCTGGACTCTGCTACGCTGTTGAAATCATTTCTTAGGCAAGACCCAGATGTGATAATGGTGGGAGAAGTAAGGGATGCCATCACTGCAAATCTCGCGGTTAATGCCGCTCTAACTGGACACCTTGTACTGGCAACATTACATACAAACTCAGCATTAGACGCCATACATCGATGCCATGGCTGGCAGGTAGATTTTTTCTCTTTAGCAAGCTCGCTAAAACTTATAATTCACCAGTCGATGCATTATAAAAGCACATCTCAACACCCTGTATTTCATGGAATATCACCTCTTTGGGAAACATCTCTTCCAAAAGACTATGATACGCTTATTTCATCCCCTTCTTTATGGGAAGCATACCCTCACCTGAATAGTGAATCCAAATATGCCATGGTTTAAAATCACACATATCAATGGGAAGGTCGATTATAAATATGGAGACTCGGAACAAGAGATACTTTTTCACACTATAAGCAAAGGCTATTGGCAAATAGCCATATCCGAATGGACTCCTAAGAAATTTGATTACAAATCACTTCAAATTTTTTATGAAGAAATTCAAAGCGCCCTACAATCAGGACTACAGCTTAACCAAGCTATTGCGCATTTCGCTTTATCTTCTTCTAATTCCAGAATAGCTAGCATCAGTCAAGCCATATTAGGAGAGCTGGAGAGAGGCACAACTTTTAATGACGCATTAAGCAAATTAACTCAAAACTCAGCAGAGCCTTACACTCAGCTACTTAATTCTCAGGGCACAAGAGAGGACTGCGAGAAAAGCCTAAGCGTGTCAATACATCAACTCAAATCACTACTTGAATGATCTCAACGATTACTGAAAACTGTTATCTATCCATTTAGTGTCATTCAAATTGCTTTCATCATCCTTATCGTTAATCGTATCTTGCAAGATCAGTCAACAGGCGCCTATCTAGCGAGCTTAAAAGTCAACCTTTCAATCTATGCAATTTTTAGCATTATCCAAATTGGCGTTATACGTAGCCTTCACCAAGGCCATGCATGCTATTGGCTAGAAAAATACAGCAACAATTTCCGTTTGACGAAATTATTTTCTTTGTTAAGCACCATCAGAAGAACAGGCCTAACATTACAACAGGCATTAAAAAACATGCCTGGATATTTCCAGCACCTCCCCACAAAGAACGAGATTTACACCGCCTACTACACCCTTCGTTTAGGCAAGAACTACGCAGAAACCTTCCCTCTCCACTGGTTCCCTAACGAATCTTCAATAGCCTTACACTCTGCAGAGCAGGATGGTGATATAGAAAGAGCATTAGTTTTAGCCGCTAAAGAGCACGAGAAACGCTGGCAAAAAAACATCTCAATTTTAGAGAAATTTATTCCTGCTCTGTGTCTTGTGATTGCAGGCAGTGTCGTTGCCACTGCACTTGTTTCTCTGTATACGCCTTTAATGGAGATTTCGTAAATGGATTTAACTCTATCGGTATGGGTTTTATATTGTATGATAGCACTTTGCATAGGGAGTTTTTCTGCTGCCTACACAATAAGATGGCCAGCAAAACAACACTATTTGTGGAAAAAAGAGGCACACCTTCTACTATATATACCGTTCACCAGCTCATCAACAATGCAGTTCAATAGAAGACGCTCTCATTGCACTCACTGTAAACAAACCCTGACCTATAAAGACCTCATACCTATCTTTAGTTTTGTCGCCCTAAAAGGTAAATGTCGCTACTGCAAACAGAAGATATCTTCTCGTTATATTATTATCGAAAGCATACACTTACTATGCTGCTTACCTCTCTTGTGGCTATTCGATGATTTTTACTCGCTGACCTTGTTAACCTTGCTAGTTAGCGCATTAATTACCGCGACCGTCATGGATATTGAACACAAGCTCATCCCTGATGAATGCAATACTTTGGCGCTTGCTTGCGCATTATTGCTTCATACATCTACAAATAATCTAAATTACAGCGTTCTAGGCATGATGGCAGGGTATGGTTTAGTTTATACTCTACACTGGCGCTATACAGTATTTAGAGGTAAAGAAGGTATTGGGCTAGGTGACGCTAAACTCTTAGCTGCTCTGGGTGCTTGGCTTGGACTCTTACATCTTCCAGTCTTGTTACTTTGTGCAAGTTTAAGTGGAATCCTATACACTGTGATCTCAAAAAGAAGCAACCTAGACTACATCGCCTTTGGTCCTTTTTTAACTATTTCATCCCTATTAGTATTCTATTTAACTCTATGACAGATCATACCATTCCTATCATTGGCCTTGCTGGCGGCATTGGTTCAGGCAAAAGTACAATAGCGAAATGCTTTAATGAGCTTGGTATTCAAAGCGTTGACGCAGATGATGTTGCAAGATCAGTTGTATTACCAGGTTCATACTGCCTCAAGCAAATTGAACAACGCTACGGTAGCCAAATTCTATCAAATGATGGAACCCTAAACCGACGAGCGTTACGCGAGATTATTTTTGATGCTCCGTTAGAGCGATCATGGCTGGAGTCATTAACACACCCGGCAATTAGAAATGAAGTAGCAGCTCAGCTTCATGCCGCCACTTCAGAATACGTACTTCTTGTTCACCCTTTATTATTTGAAACAAAGCAAGATGCTATCTGCAAAAAGGTTATCGTCATTGATGTTCCTAAAACCGTTCAAATACAAAGAGTCATCAATCGCGATCAAGTAGATAAAGAAAGTGCACAAAAAATAATCTCTGCACAACTAAGCAATAGTGAACGACTTATGAAGGCGGACTTCATCTTGGAAAACGCTGGCAATCTTAATGATATGAATGCTAAAGTCTTAAAATTGCACCAAAAAATTCTAGAGTCATTATAAATTTAGAGTCTCATTCATGCCAGATACCAATAAATCTTCGTTAGTTGCTTGCCCAACTTGCCAAAAAAAATCCCCTTGGTCGAAAGAGAATCCAGACCGTCCTTTTTGCAGCCCTAGATGCAAGTTAATTGATTTGGGTGCATGGGCAAGTGAATCCTACTCCATTCCTCAGCAAACATCGGAAGAAGACGAAATTTTTTCAGAAGATCTGATTATTAATCCAAACAAGTCCTTTTTATAATTGCTCGATATGGAATGTAATTTTTTATGGCCCAACAAGACTTTTCAAAGAAAAAAGCTCTACTCATAGAAGATATGGCAGAAGCTCGAATAATGCAGCGCAAAATGCTGACAGACTTCGGCTTCACTTCCATAGACATAGCCATGAAAGCGGAAACAGCCATAGAACTCCTAAAGAATAAAAGTTTCGATGTCATTTTGTCTGATTACAATCTTGGCAATGGCAAAGACGGGCAACAACTTCTAGAAGAAGTTAGACATTCAAAACTGATACCAAATACGGCCACTTACTTAATGGTAACAGCTGAAACATCGATTGAAATGGTGATGGGCGCGATTGAGTATCAACCTGATGGATATATCACCAAACCATTCTCTCAGGCAGGCTTGCAGCGTCGACTTAGCAAGTTGTTAGAAACAAAAGAGAGATTATATGACGTCAATGTTGCACTGGATAAAGGCGATTATGAAAGCGCCATATCCTCAGCAAAAACCGTTATGGAAAAGCATCCCTCTTTGACAGGGAAATGCGAACGTATCATTGGTGAAAGTTTTTTAGAAATACAAGAATACAATAAAGCACTGTCTTTATTTAACAAAACAGTTAAAAGCCGAAAGATGCCATGGGCGTTATTTGGTAAAGGTAAATCTTATTTTTTAATGGGCGAATTTGAAAAAGCAGAACAAAGCTTTCGTCAGCTGATGCTTGATAATCGTTTTTTCGTCAGCGCTTATGATTGGTTAGCAAAGATCCAAGTTGCAGAAGGAAAACTAGAAGAAGCGCAAGCAACTTTAGTTGAAGCTATTGCACGATCCCCAAAAAATATTCTACGTCAAATGGAACTAGGCAAAATAAGTTTATTACTCAATGACAGCATAACGGCAGAGATGTCGTATAGACGAGCTGTTTTCTTAGCGAAGTATTCTTGTTATAACACCGCAGAAGTTTACCTAAATCATCTAGAGTCCCTTGCTCGTATCTCTGATAATGGCCCATTACTACCTAGGCAAAGGGACAACTTTGACAGCACACTAAAAAAAGTACACGAATCTTTCTTTGAAGACCCTAATAACAAGGCAAAAGCATACAGTTGTGAGATCGATGTATTTTTAGCCGATAAGGACATACTTACAGCGAAGCAAATTTTTGAAGCATGGCTGAGTGAAGTCAAAGGAGGAGCAGCAACAGCTCCAACCAAACAACAAAGTTCGACCTACGCAGAATCTTTTGGAATTTAAAAGATGAAAAAAATCGATATCAGCACAATCTTGGCAAGCGCAATCCACGAAAGCAAAAATCAGGTGGGGACTTTGCTTTACCAACTACAAAGCCTGAAAGATTCGATGGTAAGCAAAGATGTAAACCAAAAGAAAATTGTTTTAATTGAAGAGTCTCTCAAAAAACTTAATGATGAGTGGGTTGAGTACTTATATTTATATAGACTCGCATCTGACGGCTATGATCTACATGTCGATACTTTTTTACTTGATGAGTTCTTAGACGACCAAGTATTTGCCCTACAACCATCCGCTAATGCAAGAAGCCTAGAACTAAACTATCATTGTGATGCAGGCCTGACAGGCACTTTTGATGAACGGCTAATGACGGCCGTTGTAAGTACTGCGGTCTACAATGCATTTCGATTTGCCAAATCAAAAATTTCCATCAATGCAAAACAAGAAAATAACTTCCTAATCATTTCAATTGAAGACGATGGTCAAGGTTTTAAACCTATAGAGGAAGAACCAGATGAGTTTCTTGAAGGCAATACAGGGCTAGGGCTGTATTTTGCCGAATTATCAGCTTCAGCACATAGAACCAATGACTCTCAAGGCTATATCAAAAAAGAATCTTCTCTTAGCTTAGGTGGGGCCAGCCTGATCGTATATTTACCTCAACCTTCTAACGAAGAACACTAACACTTAGCCACTAGCCAGCTTTTTCAGGTAGCCAGTGAGCAAAACACCAGCCTTTTCAATATGCTGCCTTAATAAAATAAGTGCAGCATTTTTATCTCTAGCTTCAATCAAAGCAATGAGCTGTTCATGCTGATCTTGGCTTTTCGCTTGATATCCTAAAGGCCCAAATTGAAACCCGAGATAACGCACCGCCTGTTTGTTCAATCCTTCAACCACTCGCAGTAATGTAGGTCGATTGGCAGGCATATACAAAGCACTGTGAAAGCACCAATTCAGCTCACCACGACTAACCAAACTAACATATTCTTGATCCAACTCTAATAAAAATAACCTTGCCTTAGCGACATCTTTATCATGGATACACTCAAATGCCATTTCGAATAAAAGGCATTCTAATTCAGCTCGCATTAAATAAAGATCCTCAGCCTCCTGCCAATTTAAATCAGGAATCATCACTCCAGCTTTGCCGTGCAGAACAAGCCAACCTTCAGATTTTAAGGCCTGCAATGCGTCCCTAATAGGAATTCTACTCACACCATATCGGGTAGATAGATATGCCTGCCTTAATGGGATACCTCTTGGTAAATGATTGTTTAAGATGTCTTCTTTAATACTTTGGATTATATCCATAAAAATTCTTCTTATTTGAACTTAATGTTAGATATCAAAAGACAAATAACGCCAAACAAAATCCCCCAAAAAGCGGATGCAACACCACCAAAGGACACACCAGATACCGTCACTAAAAAAGTTATTAATGCCGCTTCTCGATTAGAGTCATCCGCCATCGCATTTTTCAAATTCATACCGATAGTACCTAACAATGCAATACCCGCTAAAGCTGCAATCATAGTTACAGGAAAAATCGAAAATATAGCAACCACAGACGTACCAGCTAAACCAGCTAACCAATAGAATACGCCTGCAGACAATCCAGCAATATAGCGTCGTTTAGGGTCTTTGTGACATTCATCGCCAGAACAAATGGCAGCCGTAATCGCGGCTAAATTAAAAGCAAAACCACCTAAAGGCGCCAGTATAATAGAAGTAAACCCGGTCCAACTAATTAGTGGAGAAACAGGAGTTTGGTAGCTACTACTGCGCATCACAGCTACACCTGGAATATTCTGAGAGGTCATAGTCACAATATATAACGGAATACCGATACCAATTAATGCACTAATATTCCATTCAGGCCAAACCCATACAAACGCGCCAAGAGAGAAAGGAACATCAGACATTAAGTTACCATCGGACCTCGCCAGTACAAATGCAATTCCAGCCACCAAAACAAACAACACAGCATAGCGAGGTAAAAGTCGTTTGCTCACTAAATACGTCATAAGCATGATTCCCACAAGGAAAACATCACTCATCATAGAATCGAAAATAGAAAGGCCAAACTTAAAAAGAACACCAGCCAACATGGCACAAGCTAGAGGCAAAGGAACCAAACGCATGACTTTATCAAATAGACCAGAAATACCAGTTAGCAGAGTGAGTATGCCAGCAAAAACGAACACACCTATCGCTTCGGAATAACTGATTGTTCCTAGGCTCGTCGCTAACAATGCGGCGCCAGGCGTTGACCAAGCCGTAATAACAGGAGAACGATACCACAAAGAAAGGAAGAAGCAGGTTGCCCCCATACCAAGTCCTAACGCCATAATCCAAGACACTATGATACTAGAATCGGCGCCAGCCGCTTGAGCGGCCTGAAATACGATTGCCACGGAACTCGCAAAACCAATAAGCACTGCCACAAACCCTGCAACAAATGCACTTAAACTAAAATCTTTTAATATTCTGAGCACAACCCTACTACCTGTATTGGTTTAAAAAGAGCTCTAACTATATTTCAAAATATCCATTTTTGTATACATTTTTAACTAATGCACTAACATATAACCAACCAACCCCAACACAAAACCCATTACAGCTCCCATTGGCGGCATCCAATGTTTTTCTAAAGCAACTCGCGGAGCAATATCTTGGAACACTGCATATAAAATACCGCCTGATGCGAACAACATCACACCGGATATGATAACTGGCCATTCGGCTAACCAAAGATGGGCAATAACGCCCGCTATCGGGCCACACAAAGCAAGCAACACAAACAAAAAAATAATTGTCCATGAGCGATAAGGTGATGACGCCTTTAATTCACGAAAAGCATTAAAACCTTCTGGAAGGTTTTGCATAGCAATCAGTCCAGCGAGTAACACACCATTAATGGTTCCTAACGCAAACGCGGCACCCAACGCCAGAGACTCAGGAATAAAATCTGCTAGCATAGCGACTAATTGACTCATAGAAGTTTGTTGTTTAGATAACCAAATATCAAGCCACATAAACGCCATGCCACCCGATAAAAACAACACAGCTGCAGACCAAGGAGAAAAGTGAGGAATACCTTCTGGCACAAGAACCAAAGCAATCGCCGACAACAAAGCACCACCGCCAAAGGCCGTAACACCATGCATTAATTCTGTTTCTAACCACTGAGGTTTTATGCGTTCGAAATTGGCTACCAAAGCCCCTAGAGGCATTGCCAAGCCGGCAAGAAGAGTTAATATAATAACACTATATATAGGCGACATATCGCAAACACTCCATTAAACATCACACTGCTATCTGTGTAGGGCTATAAGGTTAACAGAATTCATTCCCTCAATTATTAGATATCGACCAGAAAGTATATCTAACAGGCAACAATAAGCGCCCTTCTTTGTTAAATTTATTTTGAACAAAAAAAAACCTGACTACTTGCGTAATCAGGGTCTTCTTAATTAAATCTTGATAACGACCTACTCTCACATGGGATCCCCCACACCACCATTGGCGATGGCGAGCGCCTGTTGCTAATAAAGAGTCACTTCTGAGTTCGGGATGGGATCAGGTGGTTCAGCCTCTCATACTTTGTATCTGAAACTAGCTTTGGAATGCAAAAAGCCCTGATAACATTAGCTATCAGGGCCTTCATAAATAAATCTTGATAACGACCTACTCTCACATGGGATCCCCCACACCACCATTGGCGATGGCGAGCGCCTGTGGCTAATAAAGAGTCACTTCTGAGTTCGGGATGGAATCAGGTGGTTCAGCTTCTCATACTTTGTATCTGAAACTAGCCTTGAAATGCAAAAAGCCCTGATAACATCAGCTATCAGGGCCTTCATAAATAAATCTTGATAACGACCTACTCTCACATGGGATCTCCCACACTACCATCGGCGATGGCGCTTTTCACTTCTGAGTTCGGGATGGGATCAGGTGGTTCAACGCCTCT
>NZ_QPJQ01000058.1 GCF_003337275.1 Marinomonas foliarum
GAAGTGTTTAGGGTTCAAGCAACCAGCCGTAGTGTTTAAAGAAATGTGCTTAGTTGCTTGAAGTGAAAGTGTCGCACTTCGGACTTGAATTCAGGGTAAAGCAAGGAGATTTGTCAAAGCATTGGCAGAGTCATTTTGATCTACTAGCTGATTTGGAGGCATACTCGTGAATGTTCAACTAGTACCCTATGACACTATAGGGATTGCTCAGCATACTTCGCCTGATTCACTATCTACTGATGTTTCTACCCCTGATTCTAACCATGTTATAAGTCGGCGAAGAAACGGAGACATTCTGTCTGTTTTTGCTGATAATGTTTGGGATTTTTCTCTATACACGTCAAGACCAAATGCTCGTATATATTTCGAAAGTATATTTTCCGAAGATCATGGAGTCTTTGAAAGACAGAGTCCGCTCGCCAATTCTATCATTCAAGATTCTAAATTAATCATTCTAAATTTATGGTATCGAAGACAGCTATCAGTAAACAGCGTAATGGCGCTATGGATACAAATAAAATACTTAGCAAGATATGCTCTATCTTCTGGAATTAAGTTCGCAGATGTTTTAGGTAAAACCGAATTTATCGAATGTAGATTGGAAGGGGCGGAAAGTCGGTACCAAGAGTGGGTTAGGCTTGCAAGTCTATACAATCTGATTAAACACCTCTCGCAACTATCGCATCAGGTAAACGATTTCAACCTTATACCCTCTGTGGATTTAACTAAACTGGTAGCTGAACAAGCTCAGGAGCGCGTGGATGAAGCAATTAGAGAAAAAATCCAAACACCTGTCATTCCAATAAGGTTGCTCAGCGAGCTTATCGAACAAAGTACCGAGACCTGTTTTAAGTTTATGGAGGTCGTAACGGAAGTAGAGAAAGCCTGGGAACATTACGAAGTGACTAAGGAGAGAGCAGAAAAAGGGGAAATCAAATTCGGGAAATGGCGTAAGAGTAACGCTACTATCGCTCGACAGGTATGGAAATATATTAAAGAAACATATCCAGATATCGCTAACCTATTAGAAGAGTTACAAGTTGATAGCATTCAGGAATTAACAAACTATATTAGCTATATTCAAAAAACTTCAGCAGCTATGATTTCTCAATTTACTGGCATGAGGGTCTCTGAAGTACGAGCAATCCCTTTAAATAGCTATCGAAGGGTTACTTATGGGGAAGAAGTAATTTGCGGGTTTGATAGCTATACATTCAAGTTTGCTGGTAATTCTCCAAAGAAACAGTTCTGGGTTACGGCAGATCAAGCAGAACTTTACTATCAGTGCGCTCTTGCCAGTGCAAGGTTAATCTACAGGTTCTATTATTCGCTGAATATGGATTCTGTGAATCAAGATAAGTACCCTCTTTTTCCTAACCATAGTTCGAGGGTTGACAGCGAGACGCCTATATTTGTTGTGAACCCTCGGCCATTCAAAGAGGGATGGAGAGCCAGTACTAACAATACACTGCGTCGAGAGGCCTTTGTCATTACAAATGAAGACCTAGAAGAGATGCAGAGTTTCAACCCATGGGTCGACTTTTCTAAAAAAGGTATAGATGTCGGCAAGGAATTCCCTTTTGCATGGCACATGTATCGCCGTTCATTAGTTGTATATGCTGCTCGTGGAGGAGTATCAATTCCAGTAATTGCCAATCAACTCAAACATCCAATAGAAAAAATGACGGTTTATTATACTGATGGAAGTGCCTATGCGAATAATTTTGTAGAGAGAGGTACCAATCAGAATGAAGGATTATTCGATTTTATAAATGAACTTCAAGAAGAAGTTTTAACCATGAAGGTTGATGCTATTTGTAATGACATTTCTGATTATGAAGGAATCCTATTTGGTGGCGCAGGTGCAACTCTTCAGAGGCAAAAAAATAAAGGTATACTCCCTTCAATCTACGAAGACCGCGCTCTAACTGAGAAAGAAGTAAGATCAGGCAGACTATCATATCGGAGAACTGTAGTAGGAGGGTGCTCTTCCATAGAGCCTTGCGATAGAGTCGCATTTACCTCGATTCTTCCATGTATCGATTGTAGTGATGCTATTTTCAACGATGACACTGCCGAAATCATGGCTGATCAAATCGAAGTATGGAAAGAAGAAATCTCCATATACGGTGAAAAAAGTCCCTTTTCACTTCAGCGAGAAAAAGAAATATCTGTTGTAGAGCAACACCTTGCAGCACGAAACAATTTAATTCCTGTTAAGGAGATCATCGAGTGACTGAATTAAGAGGCGAAGCTTTATACTGGGAAGCTTTTGAACGACTGAAGTCTGGGAAAGCTCAGATCATTGATACTAATTCTCCTTCCTTTAAATTCACTAAAGATAATGTAGCGATTGAGGCGGGTAAGAAGAAAGGGTTTGTAAAACAGGAAAGATACCCTGATTTGTGTGATTCAATTGAAAATACTGAAAACACGAGATGTTCTGCCGCTAGTAGAGATCCAGAAAATTCCGATTCGATAAAGCTTATTACATCTCAAAAGAAGAAGGCAAATGCTCGATATTCAAAACTTAAGGCCGAACATGACCTCTGTTTGGAGAAGATGATGAATCTTCTTAGAGAGAATTTCGAGCTACGTAGAGAATTACAAGAATTAAAGAAATCTAGTATGCAATAAAGTGTATCGGCCTTACAATTTTAATATGTGTCGTGACTAAAGCTGACAACCCCACTATGGCTTATTGGTCCGCAAAGCTGCCGCTCGGTAGCCTTATTTTAGATAGAGATAAAACAGCCAGTTTGAATCTTGAACCCGCCACCTAAAACAATCTCTTCTCTCTTGCCTGTTTCAGTATTAACTTAAACGGCTATCTTTAAATGTCGTAGTGACCAAATCTCCCAATATTTGCTCGAAAATAAACTATTCTGACCCAATGATCCTAAGAATCATTTGTGTTTTTAAAGTGCTTGCCTAGTCATACGTTGGGTGAATCTATATTTGCGTGGGAGCAGTATCATATTTTTTGTTAAAGATTGACCTATGAACTGAGTAAATATTCAACAAATTGCGGCTGTTTTTGCTGAATGGTCGATTGCTGCCGCCAGACCAGCTGGATGTCTTTTGTTAGCGCATGATCCTCTAAAGGGATTGCACATAAACTTCCATGTTGCACCTCATCAACAACAGACGATGCAAATACCAGCGATATTCCTATGCCTGCCCGAACCGCCTGCTTAACGGCCTCTGTGCTGCCCAGTTGCATTGATACAGTGGGAAAATGCTGGCATTCCTGCAAGTAGTTTTTGAGTATCCTTCCTGTTCCGCTGCCAGATTCTCCGCCTAACAAATTCAGCCCGGACAATATTGATTTACTGATCGATGACAGTTTTGCAAGTGGATGATCTGGAGGCGTAATCAAGACTAATGCTTCAGTTTTCCAGATTTGAGATTCAAAACCAGCTTTACCTGGCCACCATTCCATCAAGGCGATATCGATTTCAGCATTTTCCAGTTTTTCGGCAACGACTGGGTTGCTGTCTATTACGATATCCAGTTTGTCATTTATAAACGCTTGTTTATGCCGGTAATTCTGCAGGTAAGGCTGCAACAGATAAATGCCGATATTTGAACTGGCTCCAATTCTCATGGAGGGTTGATTCACAGCCAGCAAGGCTCTGTCTTGTAGTCGCAACATGCTCTGCGCATACGGCAAAAGACGAAGGGCATATTCAGTCGGCTGGCAACCGCTACGCACACGATGAATCAAGGATACGCAGAGCGTTTCTTCCAGCTTCTGAATATGCTGCGAGATAGTTGGTTGGGCTAATCCCAGCTGCTCGGCAGCTGCCTGAAAACTGCGCTGCTCAATCACCATGATCAAACTTTTCAGCCAGATCAGATTGAGCATGCTATTTCCTTTTGTGCGGGTAATTGGTTGGCCGGATCCAATGGAGGCTCGCCGTTCAAAACCCTGAGAATATTTTCAGCCGCACGTGTTTCAATGGCTAACCTGACCTTGCTCACCGCTGAACCGATATGTGCCGTGAACAAGGTGTTGGGATGTGTTAATAAATTGGGATTGATTTCCTTTGGCCTGTCGAGACGTGCCCAGTCTTCCATTTCAAAAACATCACTGGCATATCCGGCTAAATGGCCGCTATTAAGCTTATCTAAAATGGCACTTTCATCAACAATAGACCCACGGCAGGGATTCACCAAAAATGAACCGGGCCGCATCTGCTGTAAACGTTGTGTATTTAAAAGATGTTGCGTTTGCGAGTTTAATGGCAGTGCCATAATCACGATATCGGCCTGAGCAAGGGCGTCGTCCAAAGACAAAAATTCAAGTTTTAATGCTGCTTGTTGTTCTGCATCCAGAGGCTGAGTGTCGGTATAGACTAAGGTTGCACCCCAACCGCTCAGCCTTTGTGCAATGGCCTGACCAATTGCACCCATGCCGATAATCGCAATAGTGGATCCTTCAATTCCCATTCCGTAAAACTGTGGAAGCCAGCCCTTAAAGTTTCCAATACGTACATGTTGATCCGCCGCCCGTATATGCCGAATTAATCCGACCATTAGGCCGATGGTTAATTCAGCTGTGGGTACTGTTAATAGGTCTGGTACAAAGGTCAGCCAGACATTGTGTTCAGTGCAGGCATCGACATCAAAATTATCATAGCCCTTTAATGCCGCACCAATGACCTTCAGTTGCGGGCAAGACTCTAAAAAAATGGTATCTACCCGATCCGGCATGAATACCATCAAGGCTTCTGCATCCTTCGCCCGTTTCATTGTATCGTTGCGTGATAAGCTGAACGGGGTCTGATTCGTGATCAACTCACAATGCGGTGCTAATATGGCCAACACCTCTTCATGTACTTTATGCGTAATTACCAATTTTGGTTTCATCGTTATCTCCTACTTGAATTTTTTGCGTAACAGGCCGCTCAAGGCATCGACCAATGTGACCATCAGCAGAATCACTAGCAGGATAGCCAATACTTCCTGATATTGCATAATGCGTAGTGAACCCATAAGTTCAAAACCGATACCGCCAGCGCCTACCATGCCCATGATTGTCGAAGCTCTGAAGTTATATTCCCAGCGATAAATTGCGACATCGGCAAACTGCGGCATCACTTGGGGAAGAATTGCGTGATAGAGCACCTGCATCGGTGAGGCACCAGCGGCACGGGCGGCTTCCACCGGAGCGTCATCCACGTGCTCAATCGCTTCGGCAAAGAATTTACCTACCATGCCGATGGAATGCAGCGCTAAAGCCAGCACACCGGGTAAGGCACCGAAGCCGACGGCAGCCACAAAAATAATCCCCATAATCAGTTCCGGAACGGATCGAAGGGCATTTAGAACGATGCGCGCCAGCTGAAAGATCACACCATGAGGTGAGGTATTACGCGCTGCCAGAAATGCCATAGGCACAGAAAATATAACTGCAATTGCGGTACCGGCAATACTCATTGCTAGCGTATCCAGCAAGGGTGAAAACCAGTTTTGAAGGTTGGTAAAGTCCGGTGGGAAAGACTCGCCAGCCAACGTTCCTATTGCAGGCAAGCCATTTGCCAAAATTTCGAAGTTCAGTACATTCACATACCAGGCTGCCAGCAGAACGATGACCAATAAGGTCACCACCTGCAGGGTTTTACGTTTCCAGTTCTTGCTGTAACTTTGCAGCACATCTGTTTGTGTAATCAGGTAGGTATTCATAAATCATCCTTACATCTTGGAAAAATCAAGATTCAGTAATTTACCCATAACACGTATCACGTCATAATCAGCATCGGTAATCGGTGCAAATCCCTCTGCTTTGAAATTCTTCAATATCTCTTTGTCATCCAGGCTGACAAACGCATCTTTAATTTTCACTTTGAGATCCTTATTAAGGTTGGAGCGCATTGCCCAGGGATATTGTGGATAAGGTTTGCTATAGCCCAAAACTTTAACTTTTGCCGGGTCAATGAGTTTACGTTCCACCACATACTTAAAAATCACCTCAGAGAGCCCGCCTGCATCTGCATTACCATTGGCCACATTGACAGCCACAGCATCATGCGAGCCGACGAAGTGTTGTTCGTAATCGGTTTTCGCTTCGATGCCGCCTTCCTCTAAAAGAACCGTTTTCGGGATGAGATGACTGGACGTTGAGGCGCGATCGCCATAGGCCATTTTTTTACCTTTAATGTCGGCATAGGAATCAATGCCTGACTCTGTATTGGCGATCAAAATGGAACGGTATGTCGGTACACCGTCGATTATCATTGCCGCAAACGGTTCAATATCGCTTTTTGATTTGGCCATCACATAAGACAGCGGGCCGAAATAGGCCAGATCAATACGGCCAAAGCGCATCGCTTCAATCATGGATGAATAATCGGTTGTGACTATTAATTCCACCTTTTTGTTTAACTTGGCTTCCAGATAATTTTTTAAGGGTTCATTGCGCTTGATTAGTTCGGAAGCGTTTTCATCCGGCAGCAAGGCGACTTTGAGCATATCCGGATCGGCATCTGCTGCCATACAGGGGCTTATGGCTGTCACCAGCAAGGTGGTGGCTAAGAGTATTTGTTTAAACAGTTTCATTTTGCTATCTCCAGTTGTGTTGCCGTTTTAGTGGGTAAATGTTGATAAGAAGAATTGGATTGCGTATCGGCGGTTTGTTTATCTTTTCTTTTGGGGTTGGCCGATTGTTGATAAATCAACTTGAGCTGTTTGTCATCGAGCTCTTGCGGAGCGGCATCAAACACCACTTGGGCTTGAGCTAAACCAATGATGCGATCGGCAAAACGTTTGGCATATTCAAGCTGATGCAATGAGACGATAGAGGTAATGCCGTCTTCGGCACAGATTTGTTTCAATTGAGACAAAATTTTTTCGGATGTGGATGGATCCAGGCTGGCGACAGGTTCATCCGCCAGAATAATACTCGGCTGCTGAGCCAAAGCTCGGGCAATACCTACTCGTTGTTGCTGGCCACCTGATAATTGATCGACCCGCACCAGGGCTTTGTCAGCAAGGCCAACGCGATCCAGACAATGCAATGCCAATTCAAGATCGGTTTTGGGTGGCGGCAATAAACTACGCCAGAATGAATGATATCCCAGTCGCCCCATGAGTACATTCTGCAGGGCTGTGTGACGCAGAATCAGTTGATGGTGCTGAAACACCATCGCGGTTTTGCGTCGATGCCGGCGCAGTATGCCTTGATTATCCAGTATTCCGAATTCAGCAGAAATCACTTTACCCGAGGTAGGTTTCACCAAATGATTCAGTGACCTCAATAAGGATGATTTTCCCGCACCTGATAAACCTAGCAGCACTGTGAATTCACCACGTTGAAAGTTGATTGAGGTTGCACGTAATGCTTCAATTCCGCCGGGATAGATTATGCCAAGATCGTCTGTGGACAGAATTGGCTGAGGTGAGTGGCTTAACGTCATATCATTACCTTTCGCAATAATTGTCACCGCTGTATTGCGGTTCACAATCGAATACTAAGGTTTGAATATGACAGAGAAATGAAGCTTAGATGACTATTTTATTTCATAGCTTGACTGACTGGAGTGAAAAAGAACTCACGGGGACAGTACTCTATATGGGGGGTTGAGCACAAAACTAACATTTTAAGAATGCAGGAATATTAATGACTCTTTGTTGAAATCGATCATTTTTGGTTGCACTAAATACCACTGGCATCGAGCACAAAGCGCTACCTATTAAATCCTCAGAAAACAGCGAGCAAGAAGGTTGGAAGTTAGCTAGTTTTTTTTCGGTTCATAATGATCGCTTTGCTCTTGAAGTAAGCTGTTTTTGGGTCAGTCAAACATGAACGCTTTTGAAGCAAAGCCTTAATTTTCCAGCACCCTAATTCATGACGATTAGGCCACGCTCTATTTAACCTTCAACGGCAGTTCATGGCACTAGGATGCCCAGAAGTCGACCTTCGAAAGAAATCTGATCAGACTTTTTTGCTCTTGTGCCTGTGAAGTCCGCAAAGTTGCCGTTCAGATACATTGTTTAGATAAGGACAAAACAGCCAGTTTGAAGGTTGGGTCAATAGTGGCTTATGGTCGAAAGAGACCAATTCGGGGACGCTAAAGACCAATGATTATGAACATTAACCACCCATTTTAATTAAAACTGATGATTTAGAGTTAAGAGAAAACACAGCAGTAGATGGCTCCAACCAGAGTTGATATTGAGTGACTACTCTTACTAATATTTTTCACCTTATCAGATGTTGACATGAGCTCCTCAACCAGAAGTTCGATATTCTATTTGTGCTACCCACTTATTCATTACCTTGCGCAACCATTTCGTTCATAGCCTATGCGCGTTGCTCTAGTTAAAGTGCCTGTTTTTCCGTTTGATCAAAGGTATTACGATAAACGGCAAACGAATTATCAGCTTCAATTTCAACCTCTTTTGTCGAGCTGGCTACTCTCCAAAGCGCTGTTTCTAAATGGTTACTTAAAAATTTTTGTCCTAGATTAATCATTCATTCTTCCTGTATAAATGAACTCTCCAAAATAATTTTGATAGAGCGCTTTTCGCTTTAGGAACATACGAACAAGTAAGACAATTTTTAGCTGACTTTCAGCTTGTGACAGTATTTCCTCAGAAGCGACATTTAATCACCACTTAACCCACTTG
>NZ_QPJQ01000059.1 GCF_003337275.1 Marinomonas foliarum
CAAGTGGGTTAAGTGGTGATTAAATGTCGCTTCTGAGGAAATACTGTCACAAGCTGAAAGTCAGCTAAAAATTGTCTTACTTGTTCGTATGTTCCCTAACTTAAAATGAACATAAAGGAATATCTCAAACAATGGATATTGAACAGTTAATCGCTTTAATCGATGGTTTTAAGCAATTCCCTCAAATAAAACGAGAAACCACTCTTTTTGATATTGGAAGCCGTGGGCATTTCGAGAACCCAATGACAGAGGTACTAAGCTTCTTTTGTAACACCACAGAAGTTCATGGTATGAATGACTTGGTAATATCAAGCATTGTCAGCTTAATAAGGCAAAACGCCATTTATGAAAGCCTTCAGTATGCTCAAGCGCATGGGAAGCCACAACGAGAAGTCACGACAAAAAATAATAAACGTATCGATTTATTATTAAACTCAGATGAATGGGTTATCGCGATCGAAAGCAAGGTGAATCATCAGCAAATCAACCCTTTTGATGAGTATGAAGCCTATGTAGACAGCTTAATTAGGACTAAGAAAGCAGTAAATAAAGATAACGATTTAACTGATGAGACAGAAAAACAGGCTGTTTTTGTCATTTTATCCCCTGATGGAAAAGTTGATAACGTACACCTTCACCCTCGCTGGTGTGGAATCAGTTTCCAACAATTGGTTAATGAAATAAAGAAGCGGCTACAGCAGCATTTTTTCGACGCACCGTTTAATAAATGGTATTTGGTATTAAAGGATTTTTTACTGCATTTGGAGAACCTTGTGAACGACGAAGAACAAAATAGCGCTCAAGAAGAATTCGTTTTGACGCACCTTGGTGAAATATCTCAGGCCTGGAATTTGCTCAAAAACACCTTGCAGAGCGTCCAACAAAAAGCCCATACGAAACTAGAGCAGCATCCGGAGCTAAACGGTATATTACGCAGCCAAAAGTCTTCTTGGTTCGGTTTGCCTACCACTATTCTCTATAGCAAAGATGAAATGACAGAGGCGGTACTTTTCGCCACTGGCGTACCATCTGTGGACATAGCTGATGACGATCCACGCAATGCAGGAAAGCACATTTTCATCCAAATTCATATTCAAACAGATGATGAAGAACTAGAACTTGAAAGCATTCATGAATCCTTAGCAAATAAAGCGGTTAATCATTGGTATTCTGGCGGAAGCAAATGCTTTAGATGGCCTGTCAATGAGCTGTCGATCGAGGGAATAACAAAAGAGTTTGTTTCAACTTTTGAAGCAATTAATAACTTATCACCTCTGTCCTTAAACAAATAAGAAAGGCTTAAAAAATGCTCCGATATACTTTTCAGATTGACGAGGTCGTCATTTTTAACCATACTTATTGCAACATAACCGTCACGCTTAGTGCTCTTTTTTCTTCGATTAAAGATGTAACGCGCAACCTTGGCGGTTTTTTTACACCTAAAAAAAACCAGTCAAAAAAGCAAAAGGCTAGTACATGCCTTTAATGCCATACACAAAGCCTTCTCTTACCTTTTCAGACCAAGTGAATCACCTGAAAAATAAAGGTATGTTGCTCAAAGATAAAACCTTTGCTGAAAGTACATTAGCCAATATTAGCTACTATCGCTTAAGTGCATATTGGTACCCTTTTAGACTGCGTGATACGGCCTCCCCACAGCAAGTGTTAGATCAATTTGAGAAAGAGACTTTTTTTGAAGATGCTCTTTTTCTATATGAAACAGATCGAAAGTTACGCTCTTTAGTCACAGACGCCATTGAAAGAGTCGAAGTTTCTGTTCGTACTCAATTCACTTACCATATCGGGCATAGATACTGTGCCTTTGGGTACGCAGACAAGAACAATTTCCACAATAAGTTTGATCATCACAAGTGGCTTACTCAATTACAAAGTGAAGTACACCGTTCAAAAGACGAGTTTATCGATCACTACAAAAACACTTTCCAAAACTTCCCTTCAATTCCCATTTGGATGCTGACAGAAGTAATGTCATTGGGTACTTTATCATTTGGTTATGGTGGTTTAATAAATGATCAAAAAAAAGGAATTGAAGATAAAAAAGCTATCGTTCAGCACTTTAATCTCCACCATAAAAAGCTTGGCGACTGGCTACACACGCTAACGTACGTTAGAAACGTACGCGCACATCATAGTAGGTTATGGAATCGTACGTTATCCATCAAACCAGATAAAACAAAAGAAGCAAACTGGCTGTCTCCTCTAACACCGAGAAATGATAGAATTTTTTATATTCTACTCATGCTAAGACATTTACTAAGAGCTACGGGGAATGGTGAAGATTGGGCACAGCAAGTAAACCAAGCCCTCGACCTACTTGCTCATAATAAACGCTGGCGATCAGCAATGGGAATGCTTGACAATTGGAGCGAACACCCAATATGGAAATAACTACACAACAAACAATCTACTTCACAGAAGAAGCGAGCTCTAAGATCCCAGCGTTAACTCTTCTGACTAATCTTGGCTATAAGTTTATTCCACCAACTGAATGTGAAGCCTTACGTAGCAATAGTCTAACCAGTGAGAAAAAGAGCTCTTATCAAGTTATTCTACTCCCTGTAATGCGTGCTTTTTTAGCCAAACAAACATTTCCGTTTGCAGGTAAACAACATAACTTGTCTGAAGCCGCTATTGATAAGGTGATGCATGAGCTTAACCCTGCTATGAATTTAGGCTTAAAAGCGGCCAATGAAAAAATTTACAATGCACTGATGTATGGCATAAGTGTTACTGAATTTATAGATGGTAAAAAAGCATCTCCCACCATTAAGCTAATTGATTGGCACGATATAAGTAACAACCAGTTTCACTTCACAGAAGAATTGATGGTACGAAATACAGAAGGCACTAGCAATCGAGTTCCTGATATTGTGTGTTTTGTAAATGGCTTACCATTGGTTGTGATTGAGGCGAAGCGTCCGGATTCCAATAAAGAAGGTAAATCGACCAATAGCGAGGCAATTTCACAGCATATTCGTAATCAAGGGCAGACAGAAATCCCTCATTTATATGCCTATAGCCAATTGCTGTTAGCGATAAATGGACATGAAGGTTTATACGCGACCTGCGGCACACCTGAAAAATTTTGGGCAAAATGGAAAGAAGAACATATTCCAGAAGCGGAATTTGTAAGACTTAAAAACAATAAACTAAACAATGAGCAGCTAAATGCCTTGTTTAATCATCGCTCTACCAGAGTAAAAGATAATTACCTTTCGCTTGTCGCTGCCGGGGAACTAACCGTTACCGACCAAGACAGATTAATTGTTAGCCTGTTACGTCCTGATCGCCTCCTCGAAATGACCCGCTTGTTTACCTTGTTTGATCAAAAAGCAGGAAAAATTGTGGCTCGTTATCAACAGGTATTTGGCATAAAGGCACTGGTAGAGCGCATCAACACTTTTGATGATTCTGGGGCTCGTGAAGGTGGTGTTATCTGGCACACCACGGGCAGCGGTAAGTCATTTACCATGGTATTTCTATCAAAAGCCCTTATTTGGCTAGAAGAACTCGCTCAATGCCGATTAATCATTGTAACCGACCGTGTGGATTTAGAAGATCAACTCAGCAGTACTTTTGCCTCTGGTGGTGTACTAACCTACCGAGATAGAAAAGATGCCATGGCCACCACTGGTAAACGTTTAGCGGAACAAATTGGTCAAGGAAACGAGCGAGTTATTTTCTCAATAATTAATAAGTTTGGCTCTGCTATTAAGCAAAAAGATTGTTATAACGACAGCCCAAATATTATTGTATTAGTGGATGAAGGCCACCGAAGTCAAAACGGTGAAAACAACATTCGCATGCAGCAGACGCTGCCTAAAGCGGCATTTATTGCTTTTACTGGTACACCACTTTTAAAAGACGATAAAACAGAAAATAAATTCGGAAAGATCATTCACTCTTACACTATGCAGCAAGCGGTTGAAGATCAAACCGTTACACCACTTTTGTATGAAGAACGCATTCCTGAATTGAATGTTAACGATAAAGCCATTGATGCTTGGTTTGAACGTAGTACCAGCCAACTCAGTGACGAACAAAAAACCGACTTGAAGAAAAAGTTTTCACAAAGAGGTCAGATCTACCAAGCCGAAGGCCGAATTGAATTAGTCGCTTACGATATTTCCGATCATTTCCAAAACTTTAAGCAGCAAGGGTTAAAAGGACAATTAGCCTGTGACTCTAAGGCATCTGCTATTCGCTACAAAACGGCATTAGATAAAATTGGTGCAGTTACTTCGGTTGTCGCCATATCCTCCCCTGACACCCGTGAGGGGCACGATACTGTTGATCAAGAAAGCAAAGACCTTGTACAAAATTGGTGGAAGTCTAACGTTAATAAAATGGACGAGAAAGCCTACACCAAAGCTATTATTGAAGAATTTAGCAGAGACGATGGTCCTGACATCATGATCGTGGTGGATAAGCTTTTAACAGGCTTTGATGAACCAAAGAACACCGTACTGTATATAGACAAGTCACTAAAAGAGCACAACCTTATTCAAGCCATTGCTCGTGTAAACCGCTTACACAGCAAAAAGCAGTTTGGTTACTTGATTGACTACAGAGGTATTTTAAGAGAGCTTGATACCACTATTGAGAAGTACCAAGACCTTGCAGAACGCACTCAAGGCGGTTTTGATATTGATGATCTGAAAGGTTTGTATAACCGCATGGATACCGAATACAAAAAACTTCCAGGCCTACACAGTGAGTTGTGGTTATTATTTGAAGGGGTTAAGAATAAACAAGATGGCCCCGCTTTGCGTCAAGCACTTGCACCTAAAATACAGGAAATAGGTACAAATCTGACGGATACAAATCTTAAGAAACGTGATGACTTTTACTCTACACTCACTGCGTTTTCAAACTGCATGAAAGTAGCACTGCAATCAGCCACCTACTTTGAAGATAAGTCCTTCGATAATAGACGTGACCTATACAAGCGTGACTTAAAAGTTTTTGTCCATCTGCGTAAACAAGTACGCGAAGATGCAGGTGAGACCGTGAATTACGATGCATACTCAGAAGACATCAGAAGCCTTCTCGACAAGCACATTGCAGGTATAGAAATAAAAGAGCCTGACGGTGCTTACTTAGTTGCTAACTTAGGAAAAGACTTAAAGCCGCAGGATATAAGCGATGACGAGGCTCGTAACCAAACGGATAAGATTACTGGCCGAATTACAAAAATGATTAAGCAAGACTTAGAAGATGATCCCTATGCTCAAGAGTATTTTTCTAAGATGCTTAAAAAGGCGATTGAAGATGCTAGAGCCATGTTTGATGCACCAGTTAAACAATACATTCTCTTTGCTGACTTTGAACAGGAAGTGAAAAATCGCAAAGTGGCTGATATTCCCAAGGATTTTGTAGATGATGCAGGCAAGCTAAACAAACATGCGCAAGCTTACTTTGGTTTGTACAAACATCTATTTGATGCTGAATTCTTAACTGAGAAGGCACTAGATAATAAAAAGCTAGTATCGATTGCTTTTGATATTGATGCAGTTGTAAATGATGCGGTCGCAGAGTATTCCATTAACCCTGCGGAAATTGAAAACGCTATACACATGAAGTTATTACCAATGTTATTTAGTGATCTTGGCCTTGATAATGCTCAAAAGCTGATTGAAGAAGTGCTGAAGATAACCCGATTAGGTATAGCTAGAGGCTAATAAAGTGAGTCAAAAAACAGTAGCCGCTTCTATTCATTCAAAAGAAAGCAGAACATCAAATAAAAAAGGTGTTTTTACCTATGGTAACGACACCATTCACTATGATGTTATTCGTAAAACAAAGCCTGCTGATAACACTAAAAAAGTAGCACGCAAGGTAATTATTAAGGTTCATCCAGATCAACGTGTTGTGGCTACTGTGCCTCATGATGCAAGAGATGATGCTATTCAAGGTGCCATGCATAAGCGTGCCAGATGGATTTGGCAAAGTATTAATGAATTTGCAAAGCAAAAAGACGCGGTTTTAGCTAAGCGTTACGTGAGTGGCGAAACCCAATTTTATTTAGGTAAGCGCTATGTGCTAAAGGTCATCGTTGATGCCGAGCAAGCCCCAAACATAAAGCTAAGCCGTGGCAAATTGAACCTTACAATCAAGCACGAAGTGAATAAAGACATTGATGATCGGTTGATGAACATTAAACCGTTAATCGACAAGTGGTATCAACAGAAAGCAAAAACGGTTTTCAATGATCGACTACTAGCGCTCTTACCAAAAACAACGTGGGTGATAGGAATCCCTTCTTTTCGCGTAATGGCTATGAAAAAACAATGGGGAAGCTGCTCTACCAAAGGCAACCTGATGCTCAACCCTCACCTTATTAAAGCACCTAAAGAATGCATTGATTACGTGATTTTGCACGAACTTTGCCATATCGCAGAACACAACCACAGTGAGCGTTTCTGGCGTTTATTAACCCAAGTAATGCCTAACTGGAAAGACGTAAAAGCAAAATTGGATGATATGGCTGAAATGTTTTTAAACGACTAACTTTTAAAAGTTAGTATGACATGGGCTGAATGAACTAGAGGATCCAATTCGTTCACATCCTACTTAAAAAGAAATCTCTAACCTCATAAAAATCATTAATCGAACTATTTTTTAACAAATATTCTTTAACCGAAAGCCCCTCAAAAAGAGGATGATTAATAGGTCTTTTAAAAGAGCTGTAATGTAAGCCAATTGGTACACTTTGGTGTATCGCCTTATAAATACCAGCCAATAAAGATAATCGTTCTATTATTTGGAGCTCTAAATCTAGCATTCCAATCTCTTCACTGATTTCCTGCCAATACTTCCATTTCTCTGTTTGAATCCCCCCAAGTAATGTCGCCATTTCATCATCAGACAAGTCCCAGCATTGCTGGGAACTTTGCTGCTTCAACCAAAGAATGACATTGGCACAATTTTTACTAAGGTCCAATTTATCTAATGTTGATATATCCATTTTCACTCCATAATTGAAAGTACAACACACAAAGGTAGGGAGTAGCACTCCCTACCTTACCATTACAGATTACCAACATTCTCCTTGCAAAAAAGCCGGAACACTCCCAACTAAAGAACACCTCAAAAGCCCATAATCAGAATAGCGCTCATATTCATTGGTTAGCTTTTCTTGCACCCAGAGTGCCACAGCTTCACTATTTGTATAAACTGGAGCCAAATTAAGTATAGAGGCTAAACCTACGCCATCAATAATATGAAGGTCATCAATTAGCATCTTTGAAAACTTTTCAGCCTTAGGCGTCACCCAAACATTCGATTTAGCCATACTTTATTCTCCAGTCTCAGATTTTTGCTCGGTTAACTTTATGTGTTCTTGCAACAATAGACGATCAAAGGCTGAACCATCTTGTCGGGTTAAATTCGGAACATACCGTGAGTACACACGAAATAGCATTTCCGTCGTTGTATGACCCATCTGACGAGCAATCCATTCTGGGTTTTCACCCGACGCTAACCAAAGCGTAGCTGCGGTATGGCGCGTCTGATAAGGACGACGCTTCTTGAGGTCTAATAGCCTTAACAATGGATACCAAATACGTTTCGTCACTGTGTCACTCTTAAGAGGGCTACCATCAATATTGCAAAACACTAGACTCTGATCATGTGTCATTTTGTATTGCGCTTTTAATGCGTCATAAACTGGCTGAGACATATAAATCTCTCGCTGCGAGCCGTCTGTTTTAGTGTAAGTGAACTCCCCTTTTACCCAAGTTTCACGAATCAAAATCTGCCGCCTTTCAAAATCGACATACTTCCACTTAAGACCATCAACTTCGCCTGTACGCATTCCCGTAAAGAAACGCACTGTGAAATAGTTTTTAAAGTCCCTTCTCACCGACTGAATAATCAAATTCACTTGATCCAAAGAAAATGGATCTATGTCTGTTTTCATGATCTTTAACGATTTAATTCCCTTCCAAGGAGAGGTAAACTCGTATCGGTCGGCGGCTTCATTAATAATCATTCTAAGAGGCGTCATTATCTTGTTGATTGATGCAGGCTTAAGAGCACTATTTTTCCGTTTGGGTTCTTTGGCGAGAGTTGAACGAAAATTTAGTATGTCTGCTTTTGTGATGCTGCCGACTTCTTTATCACCGAAATAAGGTATTGAATACACATCAATGCTACTTCTCACTGAAAGTGCATGCGAGTTTCTCCACTCGATCTTTTTCTCATCAAACCAAAGCTCTGCAAACTCTTTGAATAAAAGCGTTTTTCTTGCCTTTTTTGCAGTATGTTCAGTCAACATATCCTTCTGTTCTCGAAACAAATCCGCTTTTTTGCTGTTTGGAAAATAATCCCAATACTTAAATGTACCCAATGTGATTTCAGCCTCTATACGATCAAGAATTTGCTTAGCTCGCTTCTTGTTCGCAGGAGAGTCCGTCAGTTTAGTCTGCTCACGACAGCGCTCACCCTTAAAACGGAAATCCAATAATAACTTGCCGCTTCTAACGTTAATGCTGTTCTGGTCAAGTCCAACCGGACACTTTCCTAAAGGAGTTTTCATACTCAATGGGTGATTGGTCGCCATTCGACGAATGTAATCGCTCCAGATT
>NZ_QPJQ01000060.1 GCF_003337275.1 Marinomonas foliarum
CGGTATCGGCGAAGGAAAGCTGATTCATGTCATTCGGTCTTGAGGTAATGGTCAGATCGGCATTGTCTCATATTGGGGACTTAATCGCAGTTTCCTTAAGTGTGTCTTCCTGTTTTTGGGTGAGCGTTAATCCTTGCCGCTTTACTTGCCGATCAATATCTCGCAGGACTCGCCCTAAGAAGCCTTTGACTTGCTTAATCGCTTTTTTCATCCGTTTGTATTGTTTGGCGTGACCATAACGTCCAATTTTAGGCATTAACTCATGACAGGCTTTGTCGTAGGTTTGTCTTAGCGTGATATTTTGTTCTTTGGCTACCTGAATGAGCTGCTGTCGAGCCTTGTTGTAGAGCTTGGCATCGGTTGGGAAGGTGATGTTTTTTTCTTGTACCGTGGTGTCTACCACGACTCGTTTTAGGCTCGCTGGTTTGATGACTTTTAGTTTCAATCCTGCTTGTATCGTCTGGGTAAGCAGCCATTCGCAGCCTTCTTCTCCTAGCCGTTTTCGCCATTTTACAAGACTGGTTGGATGACACGGGAAGTTGTGTTGGAAAAAGGTTTCGCCGCAAAAATATTGGTAATAAGGCGATTCAAGCCATTGCTCCAGCACCATCTCATCAGACAAATTATGCAAGTGCTGCAAATACAGCAATCCAGCCATAAGACGAGTCGGCAGAGCCGCTGCGCCAACCGTCGCAAAGTGCACCCCCAATTCGTTATCCAACAAATTCCAATCAATGATCTTAGCCAGTCGAACTAAAGGATGATTGGGGTTAATGATGTCTACGAGCTGAGGTTGGAATAAATCCTTTTGCGGCATGGTCTTTGTCTGACGAGGCTTCATAAAACTCACCCATTCTGCAACTTTTTAGGTCTAAAGGCATATTTATCGTAAGATTTAGGTATTAACTATCTTATAAAAACGCATTAGATTCAATAGGTTGAGAGATTTTCAGGGACGACTATCTATTTGATCTAAAACAATGTCTCTAAAAATGCATGATTTCGATATAAAATATGTGTTTCAACATAGCATAAACTCATTAAATAGGACGTATGATGGTTCCTTCCCTGCAATCGATGATTTCCCGTTTACGTTTTAAGCATCTACAGCTGATAGTTGCTATAGAAGATTATGGCTCTCTGCATAAGGCTGCATTATCGGTTTCTATCTCTCAGCCAGGCGCAACTAAGCTTTTAAATGAAGTAGAAACATCGATTGGCTTCAAGCTTTTCGATCGCACATCTAAGGGGATGACCCCAAACGAAATCGGAAGCTGTGTCACACGATACGCCAGGATGATCTTTAACGATCTGTCTCATATGAGGGAAGAAATGATTGGGATAGCAGAGGGAGCTGGTGGGCATTTATCTGTCGGTTGTATTATGGGGACTGTGCCTATTTTAACTCGAGCGATCTATGAGTTACGTCGTGATCAGCCTGACCTAACAGTTGAAATCTTCGAGAACAATAGTGCTAATTTACTGCACAAGATTGAGCAAGGGCGTATTGATTTTGCTGTCTGTCGTGTCAGTAGAGGGCAAAACATTTTGCCGTACGATAGCATTGCTTTGAGTGAAGAGCCGCTTGCAATTGTTTCCAATGTTGATCATCCGTTACTGCAAAATAAGACGACTTCATTAGAAGATTTAGTAGACCATCCTTGGGTGCTGTATACCTCTAACACACCAATGCGTCAGTCAATCGAATATGAAATGCAAAAGCTGGGACTAGAAATAGTGAAGCATCCAGTAGAATCGTCGTCAGCCTTTTCAACCATTATGCTACTTCAGCACGATGTTAATTTGTTAGCTGTGCTTCCCCATGATGTGGCTGAGTTCTTTATCAGTAAAGGGCTTATAGCATTGATTGATGTGAAGGTGACCTCGCTGATGAGTAAAATAGGCATCGTGAAAAGAAAGGACACATCATTGACGCCTACCGCGCACCTATTGATTTCTAAATTGTTTGTGGGTGCAGGGATAACTTACGATCAAGCAGAGTGGCAACGATAACCATTTATTATAACTCTACTGCCGAATTACAATTTGGGTTGACTGCATCATGCCACTCAGCTCACTTTTAAGCCCCTTCTACATTCTCAACTCTGCCGCTATTTCTTGACATGGCTCCGCTATGAGGGAGCCTCGTTCGTTTGCTCATAAATACAACATCAGTTACGGGTGATAACTGATGGTTATCACCCAATTCTGAATCTTCATTACTAAAAAAAAAGGGAGTATGTAAGATTGGACTTAAGAGAATAAGAGACGAAATACTTTATGGTTTCTTATTAACTTCATGAAAACATAATATTTTAATAATAAAAGAGGCAAATATGTTTAAAAATATAATTAACTCTATTCTTGTACCTTCCGTTTTAGGTGTTTGTATTTCGTCAGGTGTTTATGCTGCCGATTTCAACATAAAGATATCCCATTCTTCCCCTGCAACAAATGACCGGTTAGAAAAATCATTAGCTACTTTCAAAGAAAATGTGGAACGTAGAACTGATGGTGCTATATCTATTTCTACATATCCGGCGAGCCAACTTGGTGGAGAGCGAGAGCAGCTCGAAGGCGTTCAGTTTGGTTCTATCGAGATGGCAGTTTTAGCAGGTCCGATTCCAAATATTTATCCAGAAGCAATGGTGTTTGATCTACCATATCTTTTTAAAAACCGAGATGTGGCCTACAAAGTAATGGATGGAGAGTTCGGCGACAAAATTTTAGACGGAATGCTTGAAAAAACGGGAATTCGAGGTCTAGCTTGGGGAGAAAATGGTTTCCGACATTTTGTTAATGACTTGCGTCCAATTAAAACTCCAGAAGATCTAAAAGGGCTGAAAATTAGAACAATGGAGAACCAAGCACACATTGCAATGGTTAATGAACTTGAAGCATCTGCCACACCTATGGCATTCAGTGAGCTTTACTCATCATTGCAGCAAGGTGTGATTGACGGCATGGAGAACCCAATCTCACTTATTGAAAGTATGCGTTTTTATGAAGTTCAAAAGCACTTGACGCTAGATGGTCATGTTTATGGACCGTTTACTTTTATCGTGAATAACAGATTCTTCGAGCGTCTACCGGAAGATTATCAGCAGGTCATTATTGAAGAATCAAAAAACTGGAGCGATGTTCAGCGACAGTTAAATATTCAACAAGAAGATAAAGGGATAGAGGTCCTAAAAGAGAAAGGAATGCAGGTTGAGTACCTTTCTGATGAAGTGAAAGGTGACTTCCGAGAAGCAACTAAATCTGTATACGATACTTTTAGAGACCAGCTAGGTGAAAAACTTATCGATGAGTTAATGGATGCAGTCGCGGCGGCTGAGTCTGATAATTAATTTATAAAGCTTGGAAATTATCTAGTGATTTTCTTAAATCAGACCCACATATTTTGTGGATCTGATATTTAAAGATTTTGTATCTTTGAGCTTTAGAGGTTCTTTTATGTTTCTTCATAAAAAAATAGAAAAAATCGATGCCGTGATTACTTTCATTGAAGAGTGGCTCGTTTACATTCTAATGTCGGGGATGCTTTTGGTTGTGTTCTTTGGTGTTGTGAATAGGTCCTTCTTTAATATTTCGATTCCTTGGTCTGAAGAAGTTGCAAGATATCTTATGATCTGGTGTGTCTTTGTTGGAGCAAGCTTAGGCGTTAAACGATCAGTTCATATATCAGTCGACGCTTTAGTGATTATTCTTCCAAGTAAGGTTAAGCGAATATTTGAAATATTAAGCTATGCTGTCTGCTTTATTTTTTGTTCTTGGTTTTTCTACATTGGGGCTGAGTTTATCGGACGAATGATGACTATGGGGCAACTATCACCGGCTTTAAGGATGCCTATGTATATCGCATATGCAGCGGTTCCCTGCGGTTTCGCTCTCATGTCAATGAGATACCTTATCAAAGCGGTTTATTTCTTTTTCGAGGTACGTGAAGTCTCCGCTGAAACTGCATGTCGAAAAGAAGACGCATACGTATTGAACGAGGAGAGTGCAAGATGACATCTGCGATGTTTTTAACTATGGCGCTAATGGTCGCGATTAATATTCCTTTAGCTCTATGTATAGCGTTTTCTTGTATTGTCGCTTTTGTTTTTTTTGCCGACCTTCCTGCATTTGTAACCGTTCAACGAATGTTTACAGGAATAGACTCATTTCCTTTGATGTCTATCCCCTTCTTTCTATTGGCAGGGAAGATAATGGAGAAAGGAGGAGTATCCGTTCGCCTAGTGAACCTTGGGGCAAGTATTGTGGGCTCGACACCAGGTGGGCTAGCAATTATTGCGCTTTTGGCAAGCATGTTTTTCGCTTCTATCTCAGGTTCTGCACCAGCAACTGTTGTAGCTATTGGTAGTATAATGGTTCCTGCGATGATAAAGGCAGGTTATGACAAAGGTTTCTCCGTTGCGCTTATGGCTGTTGGCGGCACAATCGGGATTATTATCCCACCCAGCATACCATTTGTTGTTTACGGTATATCTGCCAATGTCAGTATAGGTGATCTTTTTATCGCTGGTATTGTGCCTGGATTGATTGTTGGTTTTTCACTGATAATTTATTCGTACTATTACTCTAAATCCCGTGGCTTTAGAGGAAGTGAGCCGACTAGTTTTGCTAACTTTATATCTTGCCTTAAAAAATCCGTTCTTGGGTTAGCAATGCCATTTATAATATTGGGAGGAATATATAGTGGTGTTTTCACTCCAACGGAATCAGGAGCCATAGCATGTGTATATGGGTTAATTATTTCGGTCTTTGTGTACAAAGAGCTTAAGTTTTCTGATTTAAAAGAAGTGTTTGTGTCTTCTGGTCTGACCTCTTCTATGGTTTTGTTGATTATTGGTGCTGCCAATATAATGGGGTGGGTGTTAACGACAGAGCAGTTTCCACAACAAGTTTCAAATTGGATTTCTAGTATTGGTGCAGAAAAGATTTGGCTGCTTCTAGCCATAAACCTAGTGCTTCTTTTAATTGGTACTTTTCTAGAGTTGAATGCTGCAATCATTCTACTTGTTCCGATATTTTTACCAATTCTTATCAACGAAGATGTAAACCTAATTCATTTTGGCATCATTATGATTACTAACCTTGCAATTGGGCTTCTTACCCCTCCGCTTGGTGTAAACCTATTTGTTGCTAAAAGTCTGAGTGATACTTCATTTTCGCTTGTTGTAAGAAAAGTATTTCCATTGCTTTTAGTAATGATTGTTGACCTGCTCTTATTCACTTTCCTTCCAGACATATCACTGTTTTTTATTAGTTAATAAATAACCTATTTAATTTCATGATTTTTAACTAGGGGGTATTTTTGCCCCCTCAAGGGGATGCTATGCAAAATTTTAACTTCTTTTTTCCTACTACACTAAAATCTGGTTATGGATTGGCAAAACAGGCGGGTGAATTATTAAAGCCTTTTGTTAAAGAAAAATTGTTAGTTGTCACTGATAAAGGCCTATTAGACTCTGGAACGCTAAATGGATTTTTTGAGTCATTGGATGTCGCTGGTTTGAAATACGATCTTTATCAAGACGTGCAGCCAAACCCTTCTAGCACGGTGATTGACGATGCAGTGGCGTTTTTAAAGAGCTCTAATTGTGATGCGATAATAGGTATCGGTGGTGGTAGTAGTATCGACGCTGCAAAAGCGGTTGCTGCAATGGCGACTAACCCTGGTAGTATTTTAGATTATGAAGGTTTTGATAAACTAATTAATGATCCAATGCCATTATTTGCAATACCAACGACTTCAGGAACGGGAAGCGAGTGTACTGCATCAACTGTCGTAACGAACCCAGAAAATCACTTTAAAACGGCCATTATTAGCCCGCGTTTGTTTCCTAAAATTGCGATTCTAGACGCAGAGCTAACAATGAAACTGCCTCCAGCGATCACTGCATCAACAGGTATGGATGCACTTACGCATGCAATTGAATCCTATGTCTCTAAAATGGCTAACCCTATTAGTCGTGCTTTAGCCATTGAAGCCATTAAAATGATTTCTCAAAACATTACGAAATCCTACTTTGTAGGATCCGATGTGTCAGCTCGTGAAAATATGTTGGTAGCTTCATTTTTAGCTGGCGTTGCATTTTCCCTTTCTAAGTTAGGTAACGTACATGCTATCTCGCATACATTTGGCGGCATTTTTAATATCCCTCACGGAGTGGCCAATGCCGCACTTTTGCCTTACGTCCTAAAGTTCAATATGCCTGCATGCCCTGGTTTGTTCAAAGAAATCGCAGTCGCTATGGGGGAAAACGTAGACGGGCTGGATGACCATAGCGCAGGTTGCAAAGCAATCGACGCTGTTGTTCGTTTAAACACCGCGATGGATGTACCTGCAAATGTTAAGGAGCTGGGCGTTGAACTAGGTAAGCTACCTCAAATGGTTCAAGACTCAATGCGAAGCGGGAATGTGCTTATTAATCCACGTTTAACTAAAGCTTCGGATATAGAGCAAATTATTACTGATGCCTACCACGGAAATCTTGGCTAATACTTTTAATCGATGATCATTTGGAGTTTACATGTTTTTAACTGGTGAAATGTTGATTGGGCAGCAAAGTGTTACTGGTAGCTCAGCGCCGATTAGTGCCATAAACCCAGCAACGGGAGAACGATTAGAACCTGTATATTTGGGTGGAAGTGAGGCTGAAGTAGAGCGCGCTGCAACGCTTGCATGGCAAGCATTTGATGCCTTTCGGGAAACGACTCTCTCACAGCGTGCGGAGTTTCTAAATGCGATAGCAATTGAAATTGAAGCACTAGGAGATGTGTTGGTAGAGCGTATCATAGCTGAAACAGGTCTTCCCAGAGCTCGTGTTGAAGGAGAACGGGCTAGAACTTGTATGCAGCTACGCTTATTTGCAGAAGTGGTGAGTCGAGGAGATTGGCTAGACGTCCGTGTTGAGCCCGCTTTGCCTGATAGACAGCCACTTCCGCGTTTAGACATGCGCCTACGTCAAATTCCTTTAGGGCCTGTAGCGGTTTTTGGAGCGAGCAACTTTCCTTTAGCATTTTCTGTAGCGGGAGGGGATACGGCTTCAGCTCTTGCTTCTGGATGTCCCGTCATTGTTAAGGCTCATTCTTCTCATCCCGGTACCTCTGAGCTTGTTGGTCGCGCTGTGCAGAAAGCCGCAGCACAATGCTCTATGCCAGAAGGGGTATTTTCTGTGCTCTTCGGATCTGGTCGCGAAGTGGGAGCAAAATTAGTTGCCCACAAGTTTATCAAAGCGGTTGGCTTTACTGGCTCCTTTAGTGGCGGCACAGCATTGATGAATATTGCACAGGCCCGAAAAGAGCCAATTCCGGTGTATGCAGAAATGAGCTCAAGCAATCCTGTTTTTCTATTGCAGGGAGCTTTAAGTACTCGATCTGCAGCTTTGGCGGAAACATTTGTGACAACTTTAAATAATTGTGCTGGTCAGTTTTGTACCAGTCCAGGGCTTTTGATCGCCGAAAAAGGCGCTTTATTGTCTAGTTTTGTTGAATCTGCATCGGCTTTTATGAACGAATCTTCTACAAATACGATGTTAACGCCAGGTATTTATGAAGCGTATGAAAAGGGTTTATCATTACTGAATGATAACCCAAATGTACGCAGGCTTGCCCAAGCGAAAGAATCGGATTTACCTAACCAGTGTCGTGGTTCGCTTTTTAGTGTAGGCGCAAAAGATTTCATTCAAGACGAATCTTTGCACGAAGAGGTATTCGGTTCGGCGGCCATCATTGTAGAATGTGACAACTTTGAAGAGATGGTTTTAGTTGCCGAAAGTTTAGAGGGACAACTGACTGCAACTATTCAGGCAGATGAATCTGATTTAGGTGTAGCGAAACATCTTATGCCTACGCTAGAGCGTAAAGCGGGTAGGCTATTGGTTAATGGCTGGCCGCCAGGGCTTGAGGTTAATCATGCTACTGTGCATGGTGGACCTTTCCCTGCTACCTCTGATAGCCGAACTACTTCTGTTGGAAGTGCAGCGATTACGCGCTTCTTGCGACCTGTTTGTTATCAGTCTGTACCGGATATGCTGTTACCTGATGCATTGCAGCAAAGTAACCCACTAATGCTTAAACGACTCTATAATGGTGATTGGGAAGTTTAACGTATAGCCGTCGCATCATATCGTGAAAACACTGAACTGTAAGAGTTTGAACTGACTCTTATAGTTCAGTCTTCTTAAAATCAGGCAAGAAACAACGTAAGCATGCTTCGAATATTTAGATATGCTGCAGTCCTATTTAGTGAAGCCCATTGGAACGGAACCGCTAGCTCTACCAAAACAAGCTGAACGCGCGAAATCTTGAAAATGCATCAACGCATAAGGAGAAGCAGTTGTACTTTGGCTTTTAGAAAACCATATAGATGTTGATGCAATACGATTTTTGTTACAAAGCTTCACAATCGAACTAGCTAATTAGGGAAACTGCGATTAAGTCCCCAATATGAGACAATGCCGATCTGACCATTACCTCAAGACCGAATGACATGAATCAGCTTTCCTTCGCCGATACCG
>NZ_QPJQ01000061.1 GCF_003337275.1 Marinomonas foliarum
CATTGAATAGTCACGCTGTGTGCGCTTAATACACTTGATACCTGATGTCGCCATAAAGAAGTCCTCTTTATGTCAACGTATTTTAGGATGGGACAACCAACATAAAAAAAGCGCTTACTTCGGTAAGCGCTTTTTTTTGCTCTCAACTTCTCATCAGACAATCAAATAACCATTAATGATCGTCAAAGCCATTCATTACATAATCTGGCAAATCTTCTTCTTTCGGAATCGGTGTCGATGCGCCAGTATCGTCAATCGCAACAAACTTGAACATACCTTCTGTTACTTTCTCACGCTGGCCAATTCGGCCACGGCGAACCCAAGCCTCCACAAGAATATTCATAGACGTACGACCAACAGATTCAACTCTAGTATAAACACCTAAAATGTCGCCGACTTTTACGGGACGGATAAAACTCATTCCATCCAGAGCAACCGTTACCACGCGAGATTGCGCACGCTGTCCAGCACATATTCCGGCCGCGATGTCCATTTGCGAAACCACCCAACCACCAAAAATATCGCCCGCAGGGTTAGTATCCCCTGGCATTGCGACCGTCCTAGTCGTAAGACGACCTTTTGCCTTTTCTTCTAACCCTGACATAACACTCTCTCAAAAAATTTGCTGTGGAATCCAGCAGCAAAATGATATCACAGGCAGTCAAAAATACTCACCAAGACCCACCACAACGCAAGACTATTCAGTCATCAGAACATCATAAGAAATGGCCGTACCTTTTGCTTCTGTCGTTGGGAAGGAAAAACTCGAACCAATAGACGTTCCTATTCCACCATTACTACTGCCACTCAAGCCAATACCCGTACCCAAACGCCTAAAAGACAACTGAGTAACTTCATCTAAAATCACTCCATTGGCACCTATTTTAGCGGCTTGCTCTTTTAGTTCTTCCGTGGCTTTTGCTTTTCTAGAATCTTCTGTAAAACCACTATCACTGGACGCCTTTACTGTACCAATAACGGTATAGTCAAATGCTGGCGCCTCTTGAAACACAGTCACCTCTTCCACTTCGATCTCTGGCAACTGTTGTCCAGTCACAACGTGAGACCCAGAAGAACAACCAAACAGCAAAGCAGGTAACGCTACAACAGATAGATATTTAATAGCACTCATCATCGCACCTCATTTTGAATATCAGATCCTAACAGTGTTGCACAAAGACCGTGAAAGCAGATCGATAAAAGTGTGAATTCTCATATAAAAGATAGGAAAAACCAATAACCAGTCAGCTAAAAGACACATCCTTATCTATGATAAAAATATCAGCAGAACGCCACACCCACAACGTAACAATGAATTAAAGAGGCACTTATGAGCGAATTAATCGAACAAGACATCTCCTGCCCCTACTGCGGCGAAAGCATCGAAGTCGTGATAGAAGTGCTGGATGAAAGCCAAGAATACATAGAAGACTGCCAAGTCTGCTGCCGCCCGATCACCTTTAACATCGACACTGCCTTTGATGGCTCAACCTCGGTGTCGGTTCACTCGGAAAATGAGACGTATTGATTAATCAAAAAACAAGGCAAAAAAAATGCAGATAACAAAAAGGCAATAGATTCAAACATGGGATTTTAGAGGGAAGGAGTTAGGCGCTTTGATAAATTTCAGGCATAAAAAAAGGCACCATAAATGGTGCCCGGGACCGGAATCGAACCGGTACGCTCGTTAAAGCGCAAGATTTTAAGTCTTGTGTGTCTACCAATTTCACCACCCGGGCATATCTGATTTTGGAGGCCGGAGTCGGAATCGAACCGGCGTTCACGGAGTTGCAGTCCGCTGCATGACCACTCTGCCATCCGGCCTTCTATCAGATTATCTTTTGATTGGAGCGGGAAACGAGGCTCGAACTCGCGACCCCAACCTTGGCAAGGTTGTGCTCTACCACTGAGCTATTCCCGCGTCTCAAAAGACGGTGCCTATTCTATGTATTTGAGCTTTCACGTCAAGGAAAAAATCCAAATAAATAACTAACTTAGGCACTTTTTTTAAATCTGTTTAGTTTTTGTTCGACTCTTTAGGCATTAGCGCAGGCCATGCTGCTTTTAGATAAATATACATAGACCAAAGCGTTAACAAGGCCGCTGCGATCAAAACGGCTTCTCCGACATGCGCGGCAAACGTGTCTGGTCGGCTGCCCAACAAAATGAAAATCGCCAACATCTGCATGGTGGTTTTTAACTTGCCAATGTAAGACACGGCGACGCTGGCGCGCTTGCCCATTTCTGCCATCCATTCACGCAGTGCCGAGATAACGATCTCTCGCCCAACAATAACGGCACTGGCTAAAGTAAGTAATGGATTTGAGTAGCTCGCCACCAAAAGCACCAAAGCGATTGATACCATTAGCTTATCAGCCACAGGGTCGAAGAAGGCACCAAAGGCGGTAGATTGGTCTAGCTTTCTGGCCAAGTATCCATCTAGCCAATCAGTAAAAGCGGCCAAGGCAAATATAATCGCACAAGTGTAATAACGCCCTTCCCATGGCAAATAGTAGATCACTACCAAAACCGGAATCATAAAGATCCGCACGGAAGTTAAAATATTCGGTATGTTCATGTTATTCCCAGTTTTTAAAGCATTCCTATTTATTACGCTAAATGCACCAACACTTAGCCAAGCTTAACTCTTATGGAGGTAGAGATAAATTTCTTCTGCTTTTTTGGCGCTAATCCCTTTCACCTTTGCGATATTTTCCTGACTCGCTGACAGTAATTCTTGATAGCCACCAAAGGCCGTCAGTAGCTCTTTACGACGATTTGGCCCAATACCTGGAATATCTTCCAAGACCGAGTGACGCCGCTTCTTGTCACGTCTACGACGATGGCTTTTTACCGCAAACCTATGTGCTTCATCTCGTATATGCTGAATCAGGTGTAAAGCAGCTGAATCTGGCGGCAGTACAACTTCATCTTCTTTGGAACCAATATACAAGGTTTCAAGACCGGGTTTACGCGTATCGCCTTTGGCTACGCCCAATAAAAAGATGTTGACCAGACCCAGTTCTTTTAATACGGCTTCCGCTTGCGTTAATTGCCCTTTACCACCGTCTATTAGCAATACATCTGGCGCGTCTAGTTCACCGCTTTTCACTCGTTTATAACGACGAGTTAAAGCTTGTTTCATGGCACCATAATCATCGCCCGGCTCAACGCCTTCGATGTTAAAAGATCGATAGCGCTTTTTATCAGGTCCATCTGGTCCAAACACCACACAAGACGCCACTGTGGCTTCACCACTGGAATGACTGATATCAAAACATTCCATGTGCATCGGCGCTTCAGAAAAGCCTAATAGCTTTTGCAGCGCTGTTATGCGACTAAAATGATTACGTTTATCTGAAAGTCGTGCTTGTAAGCCTTGCTCTGCATTAAGTTTTGCTAGCTCTAACCAACGTGCACGCTGACCTCTCACACTGTCCAGCACTTCGATCTTCTTCTGTGTGGTTTCAAAAATCCCTTCTACCAGAGCGTCAGCATCTTCAAGCTTATGACTAATGATAAGCGTCTTAGGTAACTCTTGAATACCACCGAGATAAAATTGAGCGATAAAAGACGATAATAATTCGCCTTCTGTGATTTCGATCGGCATTTTTGGGTAGTAGCTTTTGCTACCGACGACTTTGCCTTTGCGAACCATCATCACGTGAACACACAAACCACCCGGCTGAATAATAGCCGCAATAACGTCAGCATCACCTGTTTGCCCATAAACATGCTGCTGTTCTTGGATGTGTTTGAGCTGAATGATTTGATCGCGTAACTCGGCAGCTCGTTCAAACTCCATATCCGCAGCAGCCGCGCTCATTTGCGTGGTGATTTCAGCTGTCAGTTCTTGGTCTTTGCCTTGTAAAAACATGCGCGCGTGACGCACATCGTTTTCGTATTCTTCGTCACTTATCAGGTTCACACATGGCCCTGAACAGCGTTTGATTTGATACTGCAAACAAGGCCGAGATCTATTCGAATAGGTGCTGTCTTCACACTGACGCACTTTAAAGACCTTTTGCATGGTGTTCAGGCTTTCTTTTACGGCGCTACCACTTGGAAACGGGCCGAATAAGGTACCTTTGTCGGTTTTATCGCCTCGACGAAACAACAACGCCGGATGATGGTGATTCGACAACAGAATATATGGGTAAGATTTATCATCTCGCAGCAAAATATTGTACGGCGGACGATGCTGCTTGATAAGCGTTTGCTCCAGAAGCAAGGCTTCTGTTTCGCTTTTGGTTACAGCAATTTCAATGGTGTGAATACGACTAACCAAGGCCATGGTTTTGGTCGTTAGTCCTGTTACACGAAAATAGCTGGCAACGCGATTTTTTAAATTTTTGGCTTTTCCAACATAAAGCAACTCACCCTTTACATCGTACATGCGATAAACGCCCGGACGTGTGGTTAAGTTGCTTACAAAATGCTTTGGATCAAATTCTGAATGGCTCAAACAAACCTCGTTTTTCGCCTAGCCCATACCAAGCACACTGTAACGTATCGCCAAATGTATCAGTTCCACATCGCTGTCTATGTTTAATTTGGTAAAAATACGAGTACGATAAGTGCTTACTGTTTTTGGGCTAACATTGAGCAGATCAGCTATTTCATTGGATTTTTTACAATCAATGATCATCTGAGCCACTTGTAACTCTCGATCTGACAATTGCCCCAAAGGCGAGCCTTGGTCATCGATCGAGAACTTAGAGAGTGCCATTTTTTGGGCGACATTTTTAGATATGTAATGCTCGCCCTTGGACACCATTTCGATCGCCTCTAATATTTCGGAGGTTTTCGTGCCTTTAGTAAGGTAACCAGACGCTCCAGCTTCTAGCAATTTTACTGGATAAAGATTGTCGTCCAGCGCGGACAAACCGATGATTTTAATTCTCGGCATAATTCGCTTAATTTCTTTCGTGGCACCCAACCCGCCAATACCAGGCATGTGAATATCCATGAGAATGATATCTGGTTGAAGCGCTTTACTGTGCGCAACGGCTTCTTCTCCAGAATGCACAACGCCAACCACATTAACGCCTTTTACATCCTGCAATACTCGACTAATACCTTGGCTAACCACGTCATGGTCGTCAACAATCAATACTTTTAGCATAACAACCTCACCAAACTGTCCTATATCTGCGCCTCTACTTCAACGAAGAATAAAACACATAGCATCCTGCTGATCACCTATTATGTTGATAACAACCTTTCAGAAAAAATCATTTAATCAGGAAGATTGTCTTTATAACCCATTTCTTGCAATTTTTGCTGACAAATTTCTCTGTACCTTGCTCGCACACCCGTGCCATTGGTTTTTTGGGTGTAATAAAGCAAAGGTGTAATTTGCTCTTCATCAAGGGATAATTCTTTGGCGATCTTATTTGCCAAGTCTTTCACACTGAGGGTTGGCTTACTTTCAATCATGACTACTTTGGGAATCACTAAGCGCTCACCAGCAATCACTCGATCGACGATTTTCAGATAACTTTGTTCAAACAAAGGCCAGCTGACACGCTCTTCTTCAGATTTCAATTTGTACCAGCCCGCTTCAGAGCCTGCAAAAAATACCGCTGGGTGACTCCATTTATATCGCAAAGGGTCCGAACGACAAGCACAAGCCTCAAGATAAGCAGTACGAGGATCCGCCAAACCATAGGCTTTGTACGCGGTATTAATCAGCTTCAAAAAATCTGCAATGGTCGGAGGCCAAGCATGAACTTCCTTGGTTCGCTCTACAGCGTACGCTAACAGAGGCTCTTGAAAACCTTTTAAGGCAATTGCCCATTCACGCTTAGCAAGCTTCACTTCATCTGTGGTGCTGTAAGCTGACGCAAATTTGTGGGTATAAATCGCTTTAAAGCGTGCAAACAACATATTTACTAGTACGCGAGTTTGTTGTTCCGCTTCTGTCGGACCTGAGTCACGAGTCGCGCCAGCCGAACTATACTCACCAGTCTGTGTCGTGGATGTTGTTGAGGGCGTCGCTAACTTGTTCTCTAGAGGTTTTAGTAAATTTTGTACTGCCTGAGGTTCCTTCATATGAAGACCTATCCGATTGTTTGTATTGCCACTGACGTTTTACGTATTTAAAAAATTCGCTATTCCAAGTTCTGACATTTTTCCGTTGCTCTTTGATTCTCAGCAAAAACTCAGCCTGTAAAGACAGAGCAAAATCACGGGCGATGCCAGCCTGACCAATTTGTTCTAACGTTGCCTCTTCCGGCTGCCATTGATCAGGTTGTCTAGCGCGCTCTTTTTGTTCCAAGTATAAATCAAAATCTGTCACGCCTCGTCTGTCATTCGCTACAGGAGGAGAGAACGGCGCTTCGTGTTGTCGAACTGGCTGCTTCGCAGGATAGCTTTTTGGCTGCGGAGTAAATTCTTCCGGTTTTTCACGGGAAGCCCGATGCAACCTGTCCATTTTATCCATCAATGGATCTTCTTTCGACACTCTTTCCGTAGCCGGCTTAACCGCTTGAGCGACTTTTTGTGATGACGCTAATTGAATCTCTAGGATTTCTTCTTGGCGCTGGAAACTTAACAACTGACTAATCTGCAAATTTGTTAATAAACGCATGAGCATAGGCACGGTCCAGAAAGGCAGCTGTGCACTAAGTCGATTCATTTCAACTCGCAATACGTTTGCGCCTGAAAGGTAAGTATGCTGTTTTAGAAATGTCAGCAACACTGTCTCTTCTAGGCCAATCTGGGCGGCCATTGAAAATGATATCGGTAATGAATAATCGTTATCCAACATAAATCTCGCTTCGCATAATTAGCACAACAGTCTATCAAAAGCCTTTGCCATTAGCACGACAACCTTGCAGGCGAACCGCGCTTCTTTTAATAAAACTCGCCCGTCTTTGACAGTACAAAAAAACACACCTATGCTGAATTAACAGCAACATGAACATCAAGTCTTAGTTTATCAAGCCATTTGATTTAACTCCGTTGTCTGTATCGCGAACGTTATTCTGGAGGAAAGTAGTATGCACACTACCAAAATTTCTGGACACCATATCGACGTCACCCCAGCTATTAAAGATCACATCAATGAAAAACTTGAGAAGGTATCAAAATTGACCGATCAAATTACCTCTGTTCAAGTCACACTTCTTAAGGACAACAAATCTCAAAAAGCAGAAGCTTGCCTACACCTACCTGGCAAAGAAATCTTTGCCGCTGCGTCTTCTGAAGACAGGCTATTTTACGCCATAGATGAAATGGTGGATAAATTAACTCGACAAGTTGATAAACACAAAACCAAACAAGCCTGCGCAACCAAGTCATTAGCATTTTAATCGCGGGTTGCTATACAAACGGCAACCGAACAAGTTATGTGTCGTCCTAAAATAGGTTGACAGTTTTTAGGCCAGCTCCTGTAGCTGGCCTTTCTCTTTTCGCACTTGATTCGGTGTTTTCATCTTGAGGCT
>NZ_QPJQ01000062.1 GCF_003337275.1 Marinomonas foliarum
CACTTGAATGTCTTTGGTAATCCACTGGTTTTCACTTACCGTCCCCTGTCTATTTATAATAACAAATGAGGCGACAACTATCCTGACACAGGGGGCTAAACAAAGCAGAGAATAAACTGGACAAAAAACGGTGTAATATTGGAGTTGGCTGTTCACTCACTTGATTCAACAGGATAGCTCGCTCAGCCTTTAAAATAGTTCCCCAAATTTTTAGGCGATTCGTTTCATGTTCACTCATTTTATTCAGCTCGAGAGCATTAGCGGCAAAGCTTATTTGCTTATCTAAGTAACGAGCCAGCCCCTTATATACATCTGGGTTATCTGCACCTTCCGATAAACTTGGCATATCATCTACACTATTTTCCAAAGAACTAGACTCTATAGCCTTGGCATTTTTTGAAAGTCTATGTGTCATCCATAGAAAGAAAATACTTACTAAAACAAGTAGTGTACTAATCTCAAGCAAAGTCCAAATCAACCATTTAGCCATAAAAATCCTCGACCTATCGGCAATAGATGTGATATTCATTATCATTAATTAATAGCAGATAACGAGTTCACTTTCATCGTTCTTCACGTTTACGGAATACATTTTTTTATGAGTAAAGAGTTTATAGCATTCATGCGCAATCGCGCGTCTCAACCAAAACTTGATTCGCCAGCGCCAAACGAAGATGAATGGCTTTCAATCCTTAGTGCGGCAAGTCGAGCCGCAGATCATGGCAACTTAACGCCCTGGCGCTTCCGAGTATATGAAGGGGAAGGGCGCGCAAAGTTAGGGCAAATTTATTGGCATCACGCGCTTTCAGAAGTTGATTCAATGCCGTTAAATAAAGAAGATGCATTCATTAAAAAAGCTTATCGAGCGCCAACCGTATTGCTCGTTTATGCTCACATCCAAGATCACCCTAAAGTACCAGCAATTGAGCAAATAATGGCAGCCTCAGCAGCCGCTCAGCAGGTTTTACTTGGCCTAAACGCTCTTGGTTATGGCGCAATGTGGCGAAGCGGCCCAGCTTGCTTTACACAGAAAACAAAAGATCTCTTATCACTCAAACCAAATGAGCAAATTATTGGCCTCATCTATACAGGAACCCCCACAGAAAAACAGGATCTCATTCGAGAGGTAGAGCTTGAATCACATCTAACATGGGTAAGAGATTAATTTCTAAGGTTTAATTGCAAAAAAACTATTGCAATTAAACCTCTCCATCACTAATATACGCGCACAAATTACGCAGCGCGTATAAAAGTTTTGGTGAGCTGTCCGAGTGGCCGAAGGAGCACGCCTGGAAAGCGTGTATGTCGAAAGGCATCAAGAGTTCGAATCTCTTGCTCACCGCCATTATTTCTAAAAAAAAGACGTTTTCGACGTCTTTTTTTTCGCCTTGAGTTTATTAAAGTTTCAAAGAGCTAATCCCAGGTGGCCTCTTTTTCAGAAAGAGTAAAGTGGATATCCCGACCATCTGAACACATCTGTATAATAGAACTCGGTGAACCGTCATCGTTTAGGGACACTAAGCTAACACCTGCGCCATTTAGCAATCGTTCACCACGTGAAGCAGTTTCAGGTTTATGTGGAATGACTTTCACGCTGCGTCGTCGAGTAAACCAGTTTAGAGGGGACCTAGGTGAATACAGCCAGCGATTCAAACGGTCAAAAACATCTAACAACTTTCCAGGAAACTCATTTTTTAAACCACTACTGGTTATTTGCCACAAGTCTGACTCTCTTTTTTCGCCACGTAGCTGAATGTCATAAACGAACGAGTAATGCACATCACCAGAAAGTATGACGAAATTTTTTGGTGTTTTGGTATGACGAAACATATTCATTAGGGCATGCGCTGAGCCAGGGTGAGCCATCCAGTTCTCTGCATCCACCATTAATGGTTTACCAAACCAAGTAAACACTCTCTGAATACTTTCAATAAGCTTAACCCCAAAAATTGGGGCTGGAGATACCAATATAACCGCATCAAGACCTTTTAAATGATGCTGTAGATCTGTGAGCGCCTCCCAATCCATAAGACCCGAAGGTTTTTCTATGGACTTTTCAGATCGCCAGCGCTGAGTTCGAGTATCCAAAACAACAAGAGGGGGTTCTGTTTGCCAAGTATAATTCCATTTTGAAAAGTGAAGCAGCTCTTGTATTAACTCATTATGCTCTGGTTCACCAAGCTTGTTCAGCGCCATTTGACTGCTATTAAGAAGATCCTTGGAGAAGCTCTCTGGGCTATTCCCCCAAGCTTGGCAAAGCAGATAGGCAAATAGCGCGTTGCCAATAATACGAGTAGAAAAGGGGTGGTTGTAGGCTGTCTTTTCCCATGCTGCTGTCAGATTCCAGTCATCGGTAACATCATGATCATCAAAGATCATGGCAACGGGTATGTGAGCCATAGAGCGACGCACTTTCGGCAGACCTTTCACAAACTCTTTTAGTATGACAACTTGCTCAGAAAAGCGTTCTTTTTGATTCTCAGATAAACCTGCAGGCTCAGTCCAACTCTTGTTGTCAAATGTCATATCCCAACCAGTCGGAGACCAGACAAGAGCATACATAGAAAGCATTTCGGCCAATGAAATCAAATGGTTCTGAGCTGTGTCGGTGGTAAAAACTGGTTTACGCACACCGCCAAAAAACTGTTCAATTAAGCCCCTATTAGTATCATTTTCAGGGAGAAGTGTTTCTCTAGCATAATAATGAGGTGATTCAGTATGGAGTTCATGAGAACTAGCAATATCAATACAATCAAGTTTCTCTGCACGTATGCCTAAATGTGGGATTAGTTGATGAATGGCACATAGCATTGGCACTGCGACATCATCAGCGTAAATTTGATCGCCACTCATCATCAAAACGCTTGGCCATTCTTTTGGCTCAGTACTTTGCAAAAGCGAATCCACTCTCAGTAATCCATCATGACTTGCATGATGTGGTTTGCGACAAGAGCCATGCAATATTTTATTCACCTTAGGCTGCAACACAAAGAAGGGGAGTGAATGCCCAGGATAAACAATGTCGTCAGCCCAATCACGCCAACCCAGATCATTAAGGCGTATGTCATAATGAATAGGGCATTGAGTTGGTAATGCTTTGTCTGGAGCTATATTAAGGAGTTGGATATAAAGGTTATCACCCACTTTTAATTCAGTGTGAGAACCCTCAACTTGCGTGCTTTTATAAGAAAAAAGCTGCGTTTTATCTTGAAACAGCGCCAAGTCAACCGTGACTGATTCCGTTGTCATCAACCAAAAAGTTAGTCGTTCTGTGGTCATTCTGCGTAATAGCGGACCTGCCAATACCTGCATATTTCCCCTTACACAATGTCTTGTGGAATACCTTCAATAGAATTAAGAAGTTTGTGAGCTAGTGAGCAAGCAAAAGTTCAGCTTGTTGGAAAATCACCGGGCGACCTTCTTGTGTTGTTGAGGTTACCGTCATTCTAGCCGACAGCATTAATTGATCGTCTTTAGATCTGTATACGGCTTGGAGAAAAGCAAGCTTGAGCTTGGAAACGCGTTCGACGCTAGTTTCAATATAAAAAGCATCACTGCTTTGTAAGGAGCGCTTGTATTCTAATTCTGCTTTTATGAGGACAAGATGAATGCCATGCTTGGTAATCTCGGCAAAGTCCAATCCCCGTGTTTTGATGAACTGATGTCGAGCGTGCTCTAGGTAGTTTTGATATACCGCATTATTAACAATGCCTTGCATATCACATTCATAATCACGAACTTCAAAATATGTCCGATTTCTCTGCTCAATATGATCCTTCATTTTAATACCTTGTTCAAAATCATTTATTCGTGATGCGCGATGCAGTTTTTACCTGATCGCTTTGCATAAACTAGATAGTGCTGAGAGCGATCGACAAGCTCTTTAGGACTTTCATCCCCAAACAAGGTAGCAACTCCAATTGAAACTGTTACCTGACGCAAAAGCACCTTGGTATTTTTATAACGAATTTTTTGGATTGAAACCTCGTGACGTATGGATTCTGCAAGTTGCGCTGCTACACTAAGCTCCGTTTCACTGAGTAGCATAGCGAATCGTCCACCTTCTAGGCGAGCAATAAACCCAGTTTCTGGTAACATACCGAGCAGAACTTTCGATATATATCTTATTAAAGACGTGCCAGCTTTTTTTCCATATTCCTGATTAACACCAGCTAGGTTATCGATATCAATCAACAGCAAAGTTAAATCATCTTCAGCATAGGAAACCAATGAAAAAAGCGTTCTCTCAAATCCCTTTTCATTTGCTAACAGTGTCATTACATCGAGTTCTGTGTTCTTTTTTACATCAGAAAGTTCTGCTCGAAGTGAAGCCAGTTCATCTTGAGCTGAAACCAAAGAGCGGCCAAACCGCTCAATTGCTTGATTGACTTGAAAGGCACCTTTTTCGAGAGTAGAAGCAAGTTGCTCAATCTGCGATGGGGTACTTGCATCATAGATAGAATCTTTGGCTTTCTGTAAGTTCGAATGAAAGATATTAATATCTTTAGAGATATCGGCTGTATTTGTTTCTAAGCTGCTTGTGAGACTTTTTAACCGCGCACCTTGGGCATCTGCGTGTTGGAATTCTTCAGGTAACAGAAATTCAGTAAATAGCTCTTTTGAGACAAATGCCGGCAGACTGCCAAAGCGGCGTAATGCACGGTCTACTAGCTGATTCAGTTTGGGGTTGTTATTTGAAGCGTATTCGTACCAAATACCGTAATTAAATGGCGTTGGAGGAATATCCAGCTTAACCATAAGCGGAATGGCTGAACGCATTAGCTTATTGGCTTGCTTTGTGTTTTGTTGAAACATCGGAACCTCTACTGCCATTTGCTACCTCTAGACGTCCCATTTCATTAGTAGTAATGCATTATAAAGAGCTTTCAAATCACTCATAAACATTGCTGGCTTCGACTAAATAAATAATATTCATGTTTCCAAACCCTTGAAAACATGAAACATAGTAAATCTAACAACAAAGAATAGCTATCTTAGCCGCCCTTAAATTTACAAGAAAACCCTTCTTTTTCAAGCAACTCTTTAATTTTTGGACGGTTATCACCTTGTATTTCGATATGGCCATCTTTCACAGCACCACCTGTTCCGCATTGTGCTTTCAGCTTTTTTCCAAGCACCTTTAACTTTTCTTCAGTTAAAGGTAGACCAGTAATAACCATAACGCCTTTTCCTTTTCTGCCTTTTGTCTCTAAAGCAATGCGAACGTTACCGTCGCCAACTGCCGCTTCATTTTTACATTGGCAATCTGAAATTGGGCTTTCACACTTAGAACAAAGGCGACCCTGATCTGTCGAATACACTAAGTTTCTATTTTTCACGCTCGTTCACTCCCTCATAGGCCATTGATAAGCAACATTTTATCATTTCATTTATCAGGTATCAGATAAAAATATAATATTCAGCATTTATTCAATATCTAAACTAAGATAAACAAAACGAGTTTGATGATATGTGCTGACTATGAAAACAATACTTAAAATCCGACAAGCCTCCGAAAACGATCTTAGAAGCATTTTATTATTTGAGTTCCGAAACAGGAATTGGTTTGCAAAATTCATTCCTCAGGAAACATTGAGACAACAATCTCAAATTTACTTTAAACGCTTACTCAGAAGTGACATTAAGAAATTCCAATACTTAGTATTCTTACCAAATGACGTTTTAATAGGCCGCTTTAGTGGTCAGCTGCTAGACGAAAATTCACTGGAAGTGTCTTACCGCATTTCCAAGAACTTCACTAACCGAGGCATTGCCAAATATGTGCTTAAAAATTTATTACTAGTATGGGCCAGCAACGGTATAAATGAGGTATATGCTCAAGTAGCAGACCACAATAAAGCTTCCATAAGAGTGCTGGCATCCTGCGCCTTTGAATTACAAGAAGTCCAAGAAAACTCGATAAATTTGGCAGGCGAAATACATGACAGTCATGTATTTCGCTGGTCAACGACAGAAGACATAGTACCTTTATATACTACACCCGATAGCTCGATAATATATCTAGAACGTTAGTAATAGCAGGGCTTAGAGGGGCCTTGATGACTAAGCGTTCAAGGTTTATAGGGTGAGTAAACTCTAGACTAGACGCATGTAACATCAATCGAAAATCGTCAGACCAAAGTTCCTTAGCTACTTTATTAATATGGCGGCAGCCATAGCAGGAATCCCCAACAAGCGGATTCAAATGATGTTTAAAATGCCGGCGTATTTGATGCTTTCGACCTTGTTTTGGCATCACCTCAACCCAGCTGAGCCGCATACTGTCATAACGGCTAACCGCGACAGGAACTTGATATTGTTCCAATCGCACAAAGCGCGTTTCAGCCTCTTTTTCAGTGCCTTCAATTTTAAATCGTGAGCGACCTTTCTGTTCATTGAGCTTTGCGAGAGGGTAGTCAATGACACCTTCTGAATCACAAAACCCTCGAACTAAGCAGTGATAGGTTTTTTGCGTGGTAGCTTCTGAAAACTGAGCAGAAAGACGTCTTGCTATTTCAGGACTAAATGCCATAACCAGCACGCCCGAAGTACCTCTATCAAGACGATGAATAGGAAAAACCCATTGCCCCGTCTGATCACGCAATCTTTGTACAACCGCATCTTCTTCATCTTTGGCTAAGTTTGTACGATGAACAAGCAAGCCAGCCGGCTTATTAACAACAGCAAGATGTTCGTCTTGAAATAAAATATCTAAGGTCATTAACGTTTATCTATAAAAGAAGTGATTTTATCCATCGCCATATCGACTAAGGTTTGCATTGCTTCATCACTGGCCCATGCGACATGTGGCGTCAGTAAGAAGTTTGGACGTTTGCTTAAGGAAACTGCGATTAAGTCCCCAATATGAGACAATGCCGATCTGACCATTACCTCAAGACCGAATGACATGAATCAGCTTTCCTTCGCCGATACCG
>NZ_QPJQ01000063.1 GCF_003337275.1 Marinomonas foliarum
CTCAACTACGGAGTCGATCTATCAACCATCTGAGGGTGGTATCAGATTGATGGGGTGAAGGTGCCCCATCAACCATTAAATCCGTATACCCGTTTAACTCGCGGCATGCCAGTTATGCGACAGCAATGCTTCGATTTGACTTGAGCGTTGGTCGGGAGGCGAATACGTACATGCCAGCCAAGCGAGTACACCCCTGATCTGTTTGCCAGTGTGCAGCCCGGCGCCTCGCAGAAAGTCATGCAGGTGATGGATCAAATCAATGCGAAATAGGGTCGGGACACGTTGCGACCGGGACGTGTCCCTCGTGCTTCGGAGTTAAAGCCACAACCTTTCCGCCGGCGACTGTTTTCAACTTAGCCATTTCGAACAGCAAACGCTGGTTTACAGAGGCAATTCGGGCAAGCTCCTCTAATAGCTGATCGTTTTCCGCACGGAGTGCCCTGTTCTTCTCCTTCTCATGCATCAGCGCCTGGTGCTTCGAATCTCGCTGGGCGCGTACCGACTTGCCCATGAGATTGCGAATTTTCTCTGCCACCGCTGGGTATGTATTGTGGATGAGACCGGGCGTAACACCTGCTGCTCGGGCAACCGCAGCGATGGAAAGCTTTTCGTTACCTGCGACAAGACTATCGATGACCTTATCAAGCGAATTTAGGGTCTTCGATCTTGAACGAGCAGGGGCCTGATCATCAGTGGATTTACTCATCATTTACAGCCCGGTTCGTATCGTCGTTTATGGGAGAGAGACCCAAGCTAGTGATGACGTCCAGTGCGACTTGCAAGTCGCGCTCTGCTCGCTGCCTCACGGCAGGGCCAACGTCATCGATTTTGATAAGCTCTTGCTGTTGGATATAAATGTCCTGCCAGGTGCCAGCGAAGAATTCATCGATCACCGAATTTTTGCACCCTGGGCACCGTGTGGCCTCGTATAGGCCTGCGCCTCCGCAGCCCCGCTCCGTTGCAATGCACCAGCCGTGTCCAGTCGCACGAATGTTGGCATGCGGGGCCGTCTGCGCGAGCAAAGCGGCCCTGTTCTTGATTGGAATTGCCCGCAATTCCACAATCTTTTCGCCTGCTCCACCTGCCAGTGGTTGATCATCGAGCCATGATTCGATCAGGTCAATTTTGAACTCCGTCATCTGCTGCAAAATCTCATCAAATAGAGTCAGATCTTGCTGTGGATTGGACGCATAAAGTTGGGTCATGCTCATACTGCTGTGTTTGAACTGCCATTTAAGCCAGATCAGTGAAGTGCGCCCCATTCGAGACTCTACGAAACACCTTGCATATGTCCGTCTGCACTGGTGTGTTCTCAGTTGCCAGTCGCTTCCAGCGGCTTTAGCGATTCTTACAAATGCCTCGTTAGAACCCTGACCACTGAGCGCCTCAACATGTTTCTCTTTGAGCTTGCCTCCATTTGCGTGCCGCCCCAAAAATAGTTTCTTTGAGTCCTTTTGCGCTTTCTCTAACCTTAAAAGATGCTCTGCGGGGTTGCTTGGATGAGTCGTTCTTGCGAGCCTTCTAATCTCTTGTTCCAATTCATTTCTGATAGTAACCGAATATTTGGCCAAAAGATCCAGCGCGCCCAAAGTCAACTCAGGCACAAGATATTCTACGCGCCCCTTGCCAGTTTTATGTTCAATGGTAGATACCCAGCAAAATACGACCCCATTCTTGAATTCTCTGCGCCATGCACCAACCTCAATACCAATGGCTTCGTCATTACGCATGCCGCTAGTAATTGAGACTATGTACAACACAGCATCCCGGACACGAATAGAGATTCGATCATCGCTAGGATGGTAGCCAATGCCGCTGACAGCCAATTCATCTCTGGCCTGTCGAACAATCTCTTCACAATAATTAAAAATTTTGGATTGTTCGCCGGGAGGTATGATATCTGTCCGCCCTACATTCTTACCGGCAGCGTCAGCGCCTTTGATTTTGCCAATCCCACAGACTCGCCATAGCGACGCATCACCCCACGGATAACGTTGAAGAGGAAATATCGTATCGGCAGAAAACACCCATAAGAAATCAATCACTCGTAAGCGTCCATACAGAGGAAGCGGCCTTAACTTCAATTCCTCTTTGCAATGGTGAACATAGTTACTAATATGAAGAGGACGGACATCCGCAAACCTTGAAACACCGAGACTGTTTAGCCACCGAACGAACGGCATAACGCTTGCGACAGCGAAAGTAGTAATGCCGCGTGCGATTGGAGGCTTGGAGCGGGGAAGACCTCTTTTAAACCAAGCATAAGCAACCGCTTTACAGTCATCTATCAAAGCCGGAGGCATGCTCATGTCCCAGGCGATGAATTTATAAGACTCGGAAACATTGGCCTGATCAAAAAACGGACGTAAATCCCATTGTGCATCACCAAACCGGCTAAGGACTAATGTCTCGCCTTTCTCATTGATGATTGCACTGATCACAATAGCATCGCGCTCTTCTGGGCTCAGGCCGTTAGCCGTAACCGGCTGTGCGATAAGGACATCATATGCTTTCAATGCTGCATTAGAACTTCTGATATTCAAATCGACCCGCTCCGTTTCTTTTTCATAAACTCAATCTTTTTTGCCCAGAACAGGTGCGGAGCAGATTCAGCTTTGGCCTTGGCTTCATTTACCAACGCGACATCAAATTTTCGCGAGGTGAACTCATTTATCAGCCGGATATAGTCAAGCTGACGTTTACGCCATTCGTCCCACTCATCAGTAAGGAAATATTCAATTTCCGCATACAGGAATTGCTGATAGCTAAATAAACGATATAAATCCTCAACCGTCCCCACAATCGCATAGCTAGGGCAACCTAGACAGTGAATGAACTCAGAGCAATGATTTACGCCATCTTTCGGTGCCCGGCTACCGTAGAGGCTATCCTTGCAACCGCCCGGTGGGGTTGGTGTGACGTTGATGCCGCGAAGCTTGTCCGGAAAGGCCTCGCCAACAAATGTCGCGCCTTCGACCTTGATCTCATCGTTGATTTTCAGATAGTGGTTATCTGCGACACCGGGACTATGGCCCATGACGGAGGAAACCTCCAGGATGTCACCACCGCTCAACTTCCACAAACGGCTCTCCATAGTTTTTCGCAGCCGACTAAGCGTTACGTGCAGACGATCACCCTGATCGTCCTGGAGGGCATGACGCTCACAGATGCTTTTAGTTGAAATGTATAAAGCACCAGATTTAAGGTAAACAATTTTGTTCTCGCCACCTCGTTGCCCTGAGCGGTACAACCATACATGTGAACGAATTTCTTCGGATGCAAGGGCGACAAGAGGCTTGCTGATTTCGAGAGCCTTATTCAAAACTGCAACACCATCGAGCGGAATAGTGCTGAACTCATCTATCAGATTAGTTTGCCGTATCGTCTTGCTCTGCGCACCTTTTCCTCTACGCTTGATTGTATTTATCAATCTTAGATTTGGCACAAACGGATGAGGCTTGAGGGCGTCTCTAGTCATTTCTAAAAGTGGCGTAGTGTTGATGCCGGATCTTGCCGCCGTGATCAGTAACATCACCGACATTGCCTCAGCTCCGTTACCGATAAATGTGCCCTTATGGATAGCTATAAGGTCAGACTTCAACGCCCCCAGCAGCCTCTGCATTTCTCCCATGGAAAGCGGGTCTGCGTCCTTCGTGCTTTGCGCATTGTTAGGAAATGGATTAGGCGGCAAAAGATCATCAGTATTGGTTTCAATGAACCCATAATCAGCTAGCACAATGACCAATGACTTAAAGCTGGTATAGTAATTCTTGGCAGTTGAACCGTTAGGATACTTTAGTTTAAGCCAGGAGATAAAACGCTCCATGTGGCGTTTGGTCAGGCTGTTTGGTGTTGCGGGTGGAGACTTTATTGCCCCGCCCCCCAGAAAACCAAGGAAAAACCTCAATCCATTTACAGAGTAGCCAATCAATGTGGCCACGGAAAAATTGCCTCCTTGCAGCAACGTCCTGATCACATGAATACTTTGAATTGCCCACGCATCGAAGCCAAGGCCTAAATATTGAGTGTGGTCGAGCTGTCTATGGTTTCTTGGGTTCCTAGGTAAATCAATCTTGATGCTGTCCTCGACAGCCTCAAATCCTTTCGTGACGGTTTGCAAGGACGCCTTATAGTTCTTTTGCCGAGCCAACGTAATTACCTCAGGTGCGCTTATTGGAGCCAGCCATGAACATCATGTCAATTTCGTCCTCATGCGCTAGAACGGATTGAGCCTCAAGCTGATTGATAAGATGCAAGTAAATCATCGTTGTTTGAATATCTGAATGCCCCAACCTGTCTCTGACATACAACAGCGGCTCACCTTCAAATTCTTTGCTTTTCCGAAGAGCAAGCAGGGTATAAGTCCCATAAGTGTGGCGTAGCATATGGGCCCGAACATAAAAGCCACACTTTCGTTCATAGGACTTCATAACGTCCACTACGGAATCTTTTGAATAATGCCTGCCTTCATTAGTCAGCAGCAGCGCGGTAACACTTCCATCGCCATTGGACTTACGAACCTCTCGCTGGTGAAGGGAATATGACCACATGCTCTCCATCAGCGACCATGGCACGTCAATAGTTCTAGGCCGGTCGTACTTGATATGCATGTCTGAAGGATCAAGAGCAACGCTAATCATTTGCCCTGGGCGTAGTCCCTTCTTTAACCTAGGGTTGAACACATATTTGAGAGGAAAAGACCTCGCTTCACAGGAGCGAAGGCCAGTACGCACCATGAGGTGGAACAATATCTGGTGGCTTGGATCGGTATCGAGGGCAAGGCATACCTTGACTTGATCTTTGGTCAGGAATTTGGTCAAGCGCTTTCGGTCGCGAACCATCACCGAAACTTTCGTGCTCTCGGCTCCGGGCCGAGCGATATGACTGAGAAGACCGGAATGTTGGGCAGCTCTTACCCTTTTCTCACCGAAGGGCAGCACGGTTATCAGGTTGCGCTGCTTAGCCCATCGGTAGAACCTCACGATCAAGGCTAGGCGATTGTTCACCGTGCCGGGGTCAAGTGTTAATTCTCCGCTCGACCAATCCCTGTACCTCGACAGAACGCTCAGACCGTGGGCCGGGACTTCCTCGTTCCAGGCCAATCCATTTGCTTCCAGGAAGGCGAAGTAATCGTACAAACGCCGTCCATAGGCTTCCCAAGTCAAATCGCTTAGGGACTCACCTGACTCGATGAGCGTGTGCCAAAGGAAGGATTGAGCTGGCTCGACTGGCCACCCTTCTGACCCAATCAGCAACGGAAAACCTTCAAATGAACGACCTGCTAATGCTAGGTCTTTTGTTGCGAATACCAACCTCATGCCGCTGCCCTAAACCACTTCCAAAGGATTACCTTATGAAGCCTGGAAACTGCTGTTCCAGAGGGGTTCAGAAGGTGGCGCGGACTCTACAGGATTTACTAACGATTTCCACCCCGCAGATCGTTATTTGACAGAACTACAACAGACGTGTGTTTTAAATCCGGCCGGAATAACTTCTCACAACTGGCATAAAAATTATTGCAATCGACCAAGGCAAAAACCGTCTTCATCAACCGCGCTCGTACTTACGAACCACGCCCGTGACAACACCAAAGATTTCCAATTCGGACTCTTCGGTAATCAGAATCGCCTTATAGGCTTTATTCTTCGGTCGAAGCAACACATGTGGCTGAAGCTCCAACGTCTTCACCGTCATTATCCCATGAATACAGGCAATCACAATATCCCCATGGCGTGCGGTTAACGAACGATCTACTACCAACACATCACCCGAATAAATGCCCACATCGATCATCGAATCCCCTTGCGCACGCACATAAAACGTCGCGTTCGGGTGAGCGACACAAAACTCATTTAAGTCCAAGGATTTTTCAACAAAGTCCTGAGCAGGCGAAGGAAATCCCGCCGACACCGAATCCACATACAAAGGAATTCGTACGCTATTGGCCGCGATAAACGCCACCGACTCAGACACACCAAGATACGTCACACGCATAATAAAACACCAAAATACTGTATAGATATAAGGGCTATCCATTTAGAGCAACCAATGTCAATATATAGTGATGAACAAAAAATCTTCTTCACTCAAAGCGGGTATTGATTACCCTAAAAATTG
>NZ_QPJQ01000064.1 GCF_003337275.1 Marinomonas foliarum
GAAGTGTTTAGGGTTCAAGCAACCAGCCGTAGTGTTTAAAGAAATGTGCTTAGTTGCTTGAAGTGAAAGTGTCGCACTTCGGACTTGAATTCAGGCCTAAGTTGAAAGTCGAAGACCCTGATGGTGCTGTCATTGATGAATTATTAGAGTCGGTTGATTTGAGTTCATACGGTTTGCAGCGTGTGAAACTTAACCACAGTATCTTACTCACCGACCAAGAATCAGAGCTTGATCCGCAAAACCCCAATCCGCGCGGGGCACACGGTACAGATAAAGTGACTGATCCGCTTGATGACATAATTCGAACCTTTAACGAACGCTGGTTTCAGGGTTGGAGCGCCACGCCGGAAGAGCAACGGATTCGTATGTTGAGCATGCGCGATGCGCTGAAGAACCATCCGGATTTTACCAGTAAATACGTTGAAAATGCTGACCCTCACAATAGGGAATTAGCATTTGAAAAAATGTTTAAGGAAATCATGCTACAAAAACGCAAAGACGACTTAGACTTTTACAAGTTGTCAGCAGCCGATCAAGCGTTTAAAACTTCTTTAATAAATAGTCTACGAATGCTCGTCCAAGTGCCATAAGAAAAGAATGCGCTGCATAAGATGATGTTACTGATATTGCACGAACTAATGGAGTGGCTAGGACGCCTAATTTCACATGAAGGTTTGCGATCTTCCACTCCGTACAAGTAGAAATTTTGAACATAGAAGGCATCTGGTAGAGTCTTAATTCTTTCCCTGCTTTGGGACAAAAGGACTCAATGTTGTGGTTGAAAAACTCGAATGCAAATCCTCTTATTGCCTCTGCAGCATTTCACTACGAATTTGAATTTATTCACCCTTTTAGTGATGGAAATGGTCGCATAGGTCGTTTTTGGCAGACACTCGTATTAAAGCGTTGGCATCCTTTACTTGCCTTTTTGCCGGTAGAAACCGTCATCAAAGCGAGACAAGAAGAATACTATCAATCGCTTCGAGAAGCGGACTCTAGATTTGATTGCAGTGTTTTTATTGAGTTTTTGTTATCTGCTATCAATGAGTCACTTACGGAGGCCATTCAGACAGAAGAAAAAACGCGGGTAGAAGTGAAGGATAAAACGCGGGTAAAAACAACAGATCAAATATTAGACGTTTTAAAAGAGTCTCCACACTTAGCCCTCATCGACGTTGCTAACCGAATAGGTCGTTCTGTGAGTACTGTAGAGCGAGCGGTTTCAAAATTAAAGCAGGAAGGGCGCTTAGAGTACCAAGGCTCTAAGAAGAATGGTGTTTGGCTGGTTAGAGAAGTTTAAAGTAGTGGTATCTTATTAAAAATACACCAAGAAAAACCAAGAAAGAGAGCAGACAATGTCGACCAGAAAACCTGAAAAAGTTAAGTCCACCCCTTTTTCCGACTTTATCCGCTATGCCTCAACATCAGAAAAACAAGTGTTTTTTGAGAAAGTAAGAGATTTAGCCATTGAAGATCAGCGGCAAATTATCGTTCAGGCTGAAGAACTAAAGGATAAAAAGGGGAAATGATTTTTCTGACTGCTTCAATGTTGGCTAGAAAGTGGTTGCTTTAAACCAAAGTTAATGTCATTAACCTTTGTTTTTGAAGCAATTCACCTCTTTGATAAGCGACTTCTGATTGATCCTTCAGTTTGTGGGCTAGGGCATGCTCAATATGTTCCTAGGGAAGCTGGTGATTTCACCGGCTATATTTTTAAAAACAGTTAATCACAAAGTTTCATTTGGCGTTTTCAGTCAGGATTGTGGTAGAGTCTTTGTAAAGGGAATTCATGAAAGTTTTACGACTGTAAGGACGCGTTGTGGCTACTAAGCAAGACACTTTATTTCGCACATTTGCTATGTTGCGAACCATACCAAAAGAACCTAGATATAAAGCCACCTCTACTATCCATGCCGCCTTAGAAGAAAAAGGCTTTAAAGTTTCATTGCGAACAGTCCAGCGAGATCTTAACGCAATGACAAGTCATTTGCCGTTATATTGCAAAGAAGGGGATGGCGAATATCGTTGGAGTTTGTCTGCGTCATTTAATGATTCCAAAGTAGGTCTTGATACGCCAACAGCGTTGACCTTGGTGCTTGCCCACGAATACCTTTCAGGACTATTACCACAAATCGTTGTCGATCAAATCACGTCACAATTTCAAGCGGCTCAACAATATCTCAATGCCTTGCCATCTAACCATTACTCAGGTTGGGCGAATCGAATAAAAGCACTTCCCAGTGGAAAAACCCTAATCCCCGCCAAAATTAAACAAGGCATTTGGGAGGCGGTTTCAGAATCGGTATTAGAAGAATACGCTATTGATGTTATTTACCTAAGCCGCACCAGAAACGAACTCAAAGAGTACATCCTTCACCCACAAGGCATCGTTGTAAGGCACAGTGTCAGTTATTTACTAGCAACGGTAAAAGACTACGATGAGGTTCGTCAATTTGCTCTGCACAGAATTCAAAAAGCAGAGCGATCAGATAAACCGTATCGACATCTAGAAGGCTTCAGCCTTAGTACATATATCGATCAAGGAGGTTTCAGCTACCGTCAGTCATCAGACATCAAAAAGCTGCAAGCCAAGGTTACCAGTGAAATCGCCTGGTTACTTTCGGAAACGCCAATCAGTAAAGATCAGGAACTATCCGAAGCGGAAGAGGGTTGGTATTGGCTTAACGCCAGCGTGGCGAATGATCAGCAAACACTCTGGTGGATACAAGGTTATGGTGCTGCAATCGATGTCCTCAAGCCAGTCGAGTGGCGTGATCATATTCATAGTCAAGCGAAAAAATTGTTGGGGTTAGATTTTGAGGTATCCCCACGAATTTGATATAAATAACAATTAGTTAACGTGAGAAGGGAACGTTCATGGCCCTTGGTGATCAATAATTTCGCCAAAAACAACCAAACACGAGAGCCATGAACGCGACCACTATTCTGAACAAAATCCTTCCTCTTGTCAGCCCAAATATGCATAAAACTCGACGCAAGGCGCTATCCGCTTGTGTACTCAGCTTAGCACAAGGTAATCTTTGCACCGTGACGAGTATCGGTCGAGGTATCCAATCAAAAGTGTACGAAAAGCACCGCATTAAACAATCAGACCGATTGCTCTCCAACCCGAATTTACGCCGCGAAGCATTATCGATTTACGCTTATATCTGCCGGCTCTTTCTGATTCAAACGCGTCCAATCATTAGTGTGGATTGGTCTGATTTGGATGCTCGTGGACAACACTTTCTAATTCGCGCCAGCATGGCTTTTGAGGGGCGATCTATTACGCTTTATGAAGAAGTCCATGACAAGCTCACAAAAGAAAAGCCTAAAACACATCGACAGTTTTTAAGCGTTTTAAAAGCACTGCTGCCAAGTAAAGCAAAGCCCATCATTGTAACGGACGCTGGATTTAAGACACCTTGGCTAGAGGAAGTGGTGAAGCAAGGTTGGGATTATGTCGGGCGAGTCAGAAGGCCGCGTAAGTACTATGATAACTCGCTTCAAGCTTGGCGTTGTATATCCACTTTATTCTCAAACGCCAATCAAAAACCTCAGCATCTAGAGCTTAAACATCGCCAGTCGAGTCCGGTCACCAACCAGTTTGTTCTCTACAAAAGCTGCCCTAAGGGACGTCATTCTATAAATCAGAAAGGAAACAGACGAGCTTCCTTGTCTTCACTCACCGCAGCAAGAGGAGCAAAAGAGCCTTGGTTATTAGTGTCTTCTCTTCCAGTGAACCGTCTTTTTGCGAAACGTTGCGTCAGGGCATATGAAACGAGAATGCAAATTGAAGAAGGGTTTCGCGATATAAAAAGCAGCCGATTCGGCTTGGGATTTGAGCTAAGTTATACATTCAAAATACAGCGGTTGAGCAACTTAATGCTGCTAACAACTCTTACTGCGCTGTTGCTTGTTTTAGTCGGTAAAGTTATAGAGTTGGCAGGATATGCGAACCGCTTCCAAGCCAATACACTACGCAAGCGAAGAGTTCTATCACACTTTTACCTTGGGAAACGAGCTGTTATGACACGTTTCCAAATATCAAAACAGGATTGGAGGAATGGAATCAGACAACTCGTCCAACAGTTATCGAAGGGGTCTAAGCATGCGTAATTTTGTGGGGATACCTCAGGGTTTGATTAGAAATGCTTTGTAGCATGATTGTCGCGACACATCCTGACGTTCAAAAACGTATAATCAACATTAGTTGTTTAAAGCATGCAAAAAAATACGCCATATAATTTCATCGTATTGGCTCTTATGTTTCAAATATATTGTCGGTTTAGTGGATATAAATAGTAAAGCAGTTATAGTGTTTTAAAAATCGGGTTAATTAAAAAGGATAAAAAATAACTAAAGGTTTAGCTGTATTTAATTAAAGATAAAGTTGGTATTTAGATCATGAATGACTATATGTATTCTGGCTATTTTTCTTAGTGCCATGACCCAATAGAAGAAAAAGTGTTTATGGTTGTTGGTAACATCAATTAAATCGTAGGAACTTTAGTTAAAACTGGTCACTTACTAGCTCGTTTTCCCCAAAGCGATGGTAGCTGAGTTTTTCCCTTAATATTGAGAATTATATGAAATTGAAACTAGAGAACTAATTAGGAGGATACCCCATGTTTGACCCAACAAAATTCACCACTCCAACCACCAAGCCGCTTCCCGTCGTTTTACTGCTGGATGTTAGCTCTAGTATGACCGGAGATAAAATAGAAAACCTTAACAAAGCCGTCGGGGATATGCTGGACACATTCGCGCAGGAAGAAAAGATGGAAACTGAGATTCTTGTTTCTGTCATCACTTTTGGTAATCAGGTTGAGCTTCATGTTCCCTACACCAAGGCTTCTCAAGTGCATTGGCAAGGTCTGCAGGCAAACGGTATGACCCCTATGGGAACTGCCCTCAAAATGGCCAAGGCCATGATCGAGGACAAGGAGACCACTCCGTCACGTGCCTACCGTCCGACTGTTGTCCTTGTTTCTGACGGTCAGCCTAATGACAGCTGGGAAAGACCGCTGGAGGACTTTATCTCCGAAGGACGATCGTCCAAGTGTGATCGCATGGCAATGGCTATCGGACGTGATGCGGATGAGACGGTTCTCAAGCGTTTTATCGAGGGCACTTCGCATGATCTTTTCTATGCGGAAAATGCTGGGCAGCTGCATGAGTTTTTCCAGCGAGTGACCATGTCGGTGACCATGCGTACCCAATCCAAGAATCCGAACGTGGTTCCGGTCCCGTCGGAGATCAAACTGGACGGAGGCAGTGTCAAGTCGGCTACAGCCGGAAATACAACCGCTTCGTCCGATGATGAAGGTTACTGGTAAACAAAAATTTGGAGGTGAATCATGCCACAGGCAATTGGCGACCCTGATGAACTTGACCGTTTTGCGCAGTCTCTAACGCAGTTCATCGACACGTTGAATGAAGCGGTTAACGGTTTGAATCATAGCTTTGGTGCCCTCGGGGATACCTGGCAGGATGAAAAGCGAGCGAGTTTTGAAGAGGACTATAACGCGCTGGTGCAGCAGCTTTCTCATTTGTAAGCGTCCGGCAAACCACACATTTTAATTATCTTCAAACACCTTAAAGTCTGTTGTCTTTTAAATCAGAGCAACAGACTCATGTTTACCGCGT
>NZ_QPJQ01000065.1 GCF_003337275.1 Marinomonas foliarum
CAAGTGGGTTAAGTGGTGATTAAATGTCGCTTCTGAGGAAATACTGTCACAAGCTGAAAGTCAGCTAAAAATTGTCTTACTTGTTCGTATGTTCCTTAGTGTTTAAAAATTAAATTTGAGCAGAGTGACATCTACCCATTGATGTCGGATGATATTAGATGGTTTCAACCAAGCGTATTTAACCTTATTAAAGCCTACACTACCGAGAGCTTTTAACAATAATATGTTAAAATTGACGCTTAATAAAATTTTAAAAAAAGTGAGATTAAACCCATGGCAAAAGCTGCAGCACGTCATATCCTTGTTAAAGACGAGACAACCTGTAATGAACTTAAATCAAAAATCGCTTCGGGTGAAGACTTCGCCGCTCTGGCACAACAGTATTCTTCATGTCCATCAGGCCGCAATGGGGGTGACTTAGGCACCTTCGGCCCAGGTCAAATGGTCCCTGAGTTCGATAAAGTTGTTTTTAGCGCTCCAGTTAACGAAGTTCAAGGCCCAGTTCAAACTCAGTTCGGCTATCACTTACTAGAAGTGACTGAGCGTACTGAATAAATTCTATCTAGAGGTCACAGAGTGAAACAATCTGTACAGCTCATTTCTAACCTCATTGTTAGAAGGTGATGGTATGAATATTAATACCATCACCTCTACATCCCTGGGTGACCCTCTCTATTATCTACGTAACGCTCAGCAGATAATTCAGTTATGCCTAAATCACTATTCTGATCTTTTATTAGCAGATGAAATACAACGCTTGAAGCTGTTGTTATCCCTTGATATTTCCACGCAGGCACTGTTAATTCGTATAGTGATGCGCAAAGGTTTACTATTTCGCACAGATAAGCTGAACTACGCCGAGGTGGCTAATCTTAATGAAGCGATTAGCGTGTTGGATAAGACCGGATACGTGTATAGCAAACCTGAAATTTCAATATCATCCTTATGCGATCTATCACGACGCGAGGAATGCAAGGCACTTGCTCAATATCTGCTACCTAGTATGATTTTTTCAGCATCGACACGAAAAACGGATATACACGATGCACTGGTAATATCTTTTTCGGAAGAAAAACCCAGGCCTATTCAGGCATGGTGGCCAGATGCTGCTTTTCAGATTATTGAATTACGCTGCAATGATCTTTTTGAGCGTTTGCGTCTGATGTTCTTTGGCAACCTTTACCAAAACTGGTCTGAATTTGTTCTTACTGAGTTAGGGCTGCAGCAGTTTGAAAAGGTTCCACTGACAACTGAATCACGCCCTTTTCAAAGTCGATCTGAAGTGGATCTTTATCTTAGCTTACAAACACTTCAAGAACGTGCTGGTGATGGAGAAAAGATAGACTCACTTGCTCAGCTTATCCCCTCGCCTGTTAACTGTCATTGGATTGATTACCGACGTAGGAAAGTCATATTTTTACTGGGTCGTGAAGCGGAGCGGCAAAAACAAACCGATCTTGCGCTAAATCTCTATCAACAAAGCCAACATCATGAAGCTCAGCTTCGTAGCTTGAGATTATTGGAAAAACGCGATCCACCAGAGCAAGTTTTCTTTCAAACCCAGAAAGTGCACGCCAAGATCACAAAACCTGAAGTACGCGTTGGACTGGAACGAATTCTTAAACGCAGTGCCAGTAAAGCAGGTATTGAGTTCAAGCTGCCAAAGCCAATCGAAATACCCGTGGATTTTTTAGTATTGAACAAACCCGAACAGGGTCGCGTAGAGAGGGCTGTAATCTCTTCACTGTCAAATTCAGACACGCAACTCTTCCATGTTGAAAATAGGCTGTTTACAGGACTCTTTGCGTTGCTGTTCTGGCCCGCTCTGTTTGCTCCTGTTAGAGGCGCGTTTTTCAATCCATTTCAATCTGGTCCAGTCGACCTATATCGTCCAAGCTTTAGTGACGAACGCGCCGAGTTACTGAATCAAGGTTTTGATCTACTCCAATCAGATGAATACATTCACACCATCCTTGATCGACTAAAACACAAACAGGGTATCAGTTGCTCACTTATCTACTGGCCTTCGCTTACTCTCCCACTGGTTGAAGAGGTCTTAGCGTTAATTCCAGCCAAGCACTTGCAAGCGGTATTTCGTCATCTGTTGTTAGATCTCAGACATCACCGCAAAGGCATGCCAGACCTAATCGAACTTAACAAAACCGCAGGAGAGTATAGGCTCATTGAGGTGAAAGGCCCCGGTGATCGACTGCAAGATCACCAAAAATTATGGCTTGAGGTGATGTTAGAACATGAAATGCCAGTCAGTGTGCTTAATGTAAGCTGGCAAGTGAATGAAACATAAGAATTATCTGTCATCAAGGGTCTACACAATTACTGGCTTTTGCTAATATATAAAGAAACTGCGATTAAGAAGCCGCACAGCAGTCAGTGTTTCTAACTTAGTTAAAAAGTGCAAAATGTCACCCACTTTAGTACTTTTAGCCCCAAAACAAGCTTATTCAGCCTTGTTTTGGGGCTTTTAAACGGATTACTCCCTTACGGCCCGTATCATCTGGTCAATCTTAAACACATTGGCTAAGGCAAACAGCATCGCCAGTTTGCTATTAAAAGATTGGCTTTTAACGCCTGATTACTGGGTAAGTGAAACGACCTCTACCATGTCAAGGTTACTCTGAATATTCCCTCACATGACAATGAACTACTTTATATAATATATTCAATGCCTTAGTAAACACACATCCTTTGAATCAAAGCAATATGAGGCAATAAAACTCTATATCAGGGGATTTTGGCCCATTTTGATCCCATCTTGGCCCATGACCTCTACCCTTCGAATCAAAGCATCTCAAATTAACCCATACTTTAAAGGCAAAAATACCCATGAATGCATGGTTTCAATTGCTTTGAATCAAAGCATAATTTTGGACATATTTGTTACTTTGATTCGAAGTAAAATTGAATTTCAGTGGGATTAAAGCCTTCTCAGCACTATACAAGGTCTACAAAAAATAACCTATAACGTATTATTTTGTAGACCTAAAACATTGTCACCCCAACCTTTCAGGTCTACACTTTAATACATCTAAAGTAATAATACGTAGACCACTATGAGTAAAAAAGAAAAACTACTGTCCGTACTATCTGATGCTACTAAAGCTGGTGGCGGTGTTCATACGTCGACAGAAATAGCATTTATGCTCGGCGAAAAGCATACCCCTGCCTTTACAAAGTTCCTCACAGATTGCGTAAAAAACGGTGTCTTACGAAGAGTAGCAACGGGTATTTTTGAAAGTACCATTACTCCTCCAGATGGATCAACGGCCATTTACAAGATTGTAAATAAGCTCAGAGGAGATGTATTTAACTATATCAGCCTAGAGAGCCAACTTAGCTATACAGGCGATATTTCACAAATTGTTATGGACAGACTCACTGTGATGACAAAAGGTAGAAGTGGTATTTTTCCGACACCTTATGGCGTCATTGAGTTTACACATACAAAAAAAACGATCGAGACAATCGCTCCTAATATTTATTTCGATTCAGATATAAAAATGTATCGGGCCAAAACAACCCAAGCTCTTATTGATTTAAAAAACTGTAATCGAAATCTGCACATGCTGGAGGCATAACATGCTCAAAGAAGTCATAAAGCAAATTGTTAACACCAATCCTGAGTATGCAGGGATAACACCTGTTATAGAAAAAGAAATATTGCACCATGATATTATGGCGGTCATGGTAAAACAGGGGGTTATGCAATCACTGACTTTTATTGGCGGCACATCACTTCGCTTATGTCACAACAGCTCTCGATTGTCTGAGGATTTAGACTTTAATGGAGGGCATGACTTTAAACCTGATGATTTTGATGGTCTGGAAGTCGAGATTCAAAAGTACATACAAAAAAAATATGAAACAGAAGTCTGGGTAAATAAGCCGAACCAAGACAAACAAGGAGACACATCTTCTTGGAAAATTAGTATCGAAAAAGAAGCCAACCGCCCTGATCTACCACGTCAAAAAATGCATATCGACATTTGTGCTATCCCTTCTTTCGACATTGAGAGAAGACCACTGATAAATCATTACGATGTCGTCGTTCCAACAGAAGGACTTTTGATCCCAGTACAGTCGTTAGAAGAAACCTTGGCAGATAAATTCATTGCTCTAGCATACCGTTCCAGACGAATTAAACCTCGTGATGTTTGGGATATTCTTTGGATCAAGCAAAGAGGTATTGACGTATCCATAGAGCTGATCAGCAAAAAACTTGCAGCAAGAGAAAAAACAAAATCTCACTTCATAGAATCGCTTAGCCTTCAGGTCGAAAAATTACTCAACGAAGAAGAGGTAAAAGCCGACTTCAACAACGAAATGAGCCGTTTCATTCCAAGCCAAATTAAACAGCGAACAATTGATAATCCAGAATATTGGCAATACGTGCAACTTGAAATTAAAAGCATGACAGACCTGATACTCAAACCTGATTTACAGACAAAGAAATTTGATATGGGACTTTAAACGCCGAAAAAAGAAACTCTTAAGTTGCCTTAAATAAAAATAGCAACTAATATGTTTCTATCTATTCGAAAGCAACTTATTAGTTTCCTTATGATAAATCTACTACAACAAATCAAACGTCGCCGTTTAGCACTGAAACTCAAGCAGAATGACATGCTAATGCGTATTGGCATTTCTAGGCAGCAGTACCAACGGCTTGAAGCAAAAGGCAATCCAAGACTCGATACGCTTGAACTGATTGCCAAAGGTCTAAATAGCGACGTCATGCTAATCCCAAAAGAAAAGCTGAATGCTGTTTTAGCTGTTCTTGAAAGTGATGGTAACAACACATCTTTACCGCACAAACAGTGTTGTGGTTGAATTAGCCGGACACTTCAATAAAGGATAATATCCAATTATTGAGGTGTAAAATGACTAAACGTACTAACAAACAATATCCAAAC
>NZ_QPJQ01000066.1:0-2929 GCF_003337275.1 Marinomonas foliarum
AAAACCACTTTGGTGTTATATGGTCAAGCCTCACGAGCAATTAGTATTGGTTAGCTCAATGCCTCACAGCACTTACACACCCAACCTATCAACGTCCTAGTCTCGAACGGCTCTTTAGGGGACTTATGTCCCAGTGAGATCTTATCTTAAGGGAGGCTTCCCGCTTAGATGCTTTCAGCGGTTATCCCGTCCGAACATAGCTACCCGGCAATGCCACTGGCGTGACAACCGGAACACCAGAGGTTCGTCCACTCCGGTCCTCTCGTACTAGGAGCAGCTCCTCTCAAATCTCAAACGTCCACGGCAGATAGGGACCGAACTGTCTCACGACGTTCTAAACCCAGCTCGCGTACCACTTTAAATGGCGAACAGCCATACCCTTGGGACCGGCTTCAGCCCCAGGATGTGATGAGCCGACATCGAGGTGCCAAACACCGCCGTCGATGTGAACTCTTGGGCGGTATCAGCCTGTTATCCCCGGAGTACCTTTTATCCGTTGAGCGATGGCCCTTCCATACAGAACCACCGGATCACTAAGACCTACTTTCGTACCTGCTCGACGTGTCTGTCTCGCAGTTAAGCGTGCTTTTGCCTTTACACTCTATGCATGATTTCCGACCATGCTGAGCACACCTTCGTGCTCCTCCGTTACTCTTTGGGAGGAGACCGCCCCAGTCAAACTACCCACCACACAGTGTCCTCGATCCCGATAAGGGACCTGAGTTAGAACCTCAAACATACCAGGGTGGTATTTCAAGAGTGGCTCCATGCAAACTGGCGTCTGCACTTCAAAGCCTCCCACCTATCCTACACAAGTAGGTTCAAAGTTCACTGTGAAGCTATAGTAAAGGTTCACGGGGTCTTTCCGTCTAGCCGCGGATACACAGCATCTTCACTGCGATTTCAATTTCACTGAGTCTCGGGTGGAGACAGTGTGGCCATCGTTACGCCATTCGTGCAGGTCGGAACTTACCCGACAAGGAATTTCGCTACCTTAGGACCGTTATAGTTACGGCCGCCGTTTACTTGGGCTTCGATCAAGAGCTTCGCTTGCGCTAACCCCATCAATTAACCTTCAAGCACCGGGCAGGCGTCACACCCTATACGTCCACTTTCGTGTTTGCAGAGTGCTGTGTTTTTAATAAACAGTCGCAGCCACCTGGTATCTTCGACCGACTAGTGCTTACGGAGCAAGTCCTTCACACCGGCCGGCGTACCTTCTCCCGAAGTTACGGTACCATTTTGCCTAGTTCCTTCACCCGAGTTCTCTCAAGCGCCTTGGTATTCTCTACCTGACCACCTGTGTCGGTTTGGGGTACGGTTCGATCATATCTGAAGCTTAGAAGTTTTTCCTGGAAGCATGGCATCAACCACTTCGCCCAAAAGAGGGCTCGTCGTCAGTTCTCGGTCTTAAAGGGACCCGGATTTGCCTAAGTCCCAAACCTACCGCCTTAAACACAGACAACCATCGCTGTGCTGGCCTAGCCTTCTCCGTCTCTCCATCGCAATATGTACGAGTACAGGAATATTAACCTGTTTCCCATCGACTACGCATTTCTGCCTCGCCTTAGGGGCCGACTCACCCTGCCCTGATTAACATGGGACAGGAAACCTTGGTCTTCCGGCGGGGGAGTTTTTCACTCCCCTTATCGTTACTCATGTCAACATTCGCACTTCTGATACCTCCAGCCTGCCTTACAGCTTGACCTTCAACGGCTTACAGAACGCTCCTCTACCATGCCTAGTAAACTAAGCATCCGTAGCTTCGGTGTACAGTTTGAGCCCCGTTATATCTTCCGCGCAGGCCGACTCGACTAGTGAGCTATTACGCTTTCTTTAAAGGATGGCTGCTTCTAAGCCAACCTCCTAGCTGTCTAAGCCTTCCCACATCGTTTCCCACTTAACTGTAACTTTGGGACCTTAGCTGACGGTCTGGGTTGTTTCCCTTTCCACGACGGACGTTAGCACCCGCCGTGTGTCTCCCGTAATTGCACTCATTGGTATTCGGAGTTTGCATGGGGTTGGTAAGTCGGGATGACCCCCTAGCCCAAACAGTGCTCTACCCCCAATGGTGAGATACGAGGCGCTACCTAAATAGCTTTCGAGGAGAACCAGCTATCTCCGAGCTTGATTAGCCTTTCACTCCTATCCACAAGTCATCCCCAGCCTTTTCAACGGATGTGGGTTCGGTCCTCCAGTTGATGTTACTCAACCTTCAACCTGCTCATGGATAGATCGCCCGGTTTCGGGTCTATTCCCAGCAACTAAACGCCCTATTAAGACTCGGTTTCCCTACGGCTCCACTATGTGCTTAACCTTGCTACTGAAAATAAGTCGTTGACCCATTATACAAAAGGTACGCAGTCACGGAACAAGTCCGCTCCCACTGCTTGTACGTACACGGTTTCAGGATCTATTTCACTCCCCTCACAGGGGTTCTTTTCGCCTTTCCCTCACGGTACTGGTTCACTATCGGTCAGTCAGGAGTATTTAGCCTTGGAGGATGGTCCCCCCATATTCAGACAGGATAACACGTGTCCCGTCCTACTCGTTTTCATGATTAAGGTGTTTTCGTATACGGGGCTATCACCCTCTATCGCGGCACTTTCCAGAGCCTTCTACTAACACCAAAACCACTTAAGGGCTAATCCCCTTTCGCTCGCCGCTACTTAGGGAATCTCGGTTGATTTCTTTTCCTCCGGGTACTTAGATGTTTCAGTTCCCCGGGTTCGCCTCCACACAGCTATGTATTCACTGTGGGATACTCTACAAGTAGAGTGGGTTTCCCCATTCGGACATGTTCGGATCACAGTCTGTTTATCGACTCCCCGAACCTTTTCGCAGATTACCACGTCCTTCATCGCCTCTGACTGCCAAGGCATCCACCGTGCACGCTTGGTCACTTGACCATATAACCCAAAATAGTTTT
>NZ_QPJQ01000067.1 GCF_003337275.1 Marinomonas foliarum
CAAGTGGGTTAAGTGGTGATTAAATGTCGCTTCTGAGGAAATACTGTCACAAGCTGAAAGTCAGCTAAAAATTGTCTTACTTGTTCGTATGTTCCTTAGCTGTAACAAGCTTGTTATTCAGATCAAAAACCGCATACGAATCCTGACCTAAACCTATTAATTTTTGCCAGCTTAGCTCAGCCAAAATCGGCTCAGAGACCGGCTCGAAAACATAAAGCAAACAAGACTCAAGATGCTTAATCGTAAAAGGTGTTGTTTGCAACTTAAAATGCAACCCTTTATCGCCTTTGATGTAATCACTACTTTTGTCGTGATGCTTCAACAAAAAAGTAAGGGCTTGATTATCATCGGATTTGTTAAAACTTTGGCTTAACGAACCATAAGCCTGATTGCTGGCAATAACTTTCTGTTCTCTATCAACAATAACTGCAGCGTCTTTATGAGTGATAACTACTTGCTCTGCCATTATTTTTGTATTTTTTGAACTAAACCACATAACATTCCACTATTTCACTGTTTTAATTAAGCATTTTCAAATATTGATACGCTTGAAAACATGTTTGTGGATCACAAAAAGGCATTGTCAACTTATCGCTTAAATCCAACAACCAAATCTTTAAGTTGATTTGCTACATTATCTAACTCTTGCACAGCCTCTCCTGCTTCAATGGATTTCCCAGTACAATCTGTAGACAATGAAGATATGTTAATGATCTGCCTATTAACTTCATCAGAAACTAAAGCCTGTTCTTCAACTGCAGCTGCCATTTGTACCGACATATCAACAATTAAGTTCATATCATCAGCAAAGCTATTCAGCATTGTTTCTGTCTCACTGACATTAATTAAACCATTCTCTGCGGAAGAGCTACATTGCGCAGCAATAGCAACAGAATTAGAAACAGAGTCTCTAAAATGAGTAATTATCGAGTAGATTTTCTTGGTCGACTCTTGTGTGCGTTGTGCCAATTGCCTCACTTCATCGGCAACAACCGCAAAACCACGACCATGCTCTCCTGCGCGGGCCGCTTCAATCGCCGCATTAAGCGCCAGCAGGTTTGTTTGCTCTGCAATTTGCTCAATAATACCGGCAGCATCAGCAATATTCGTTGTCTGAGATTCAAGTTCTTTTATTGAATTCGTAATATCTTCAACACTGCCGTTTAAAGAAGCTATTGAGTGCTTAGATCGACTGGATAACTCGACACCTTTAGTAACCTTCTCCCGTGCAACAGTGGCATTTGTTGCGGTCTCTTGCACATGTTTAGATACTTCAAAAATGGCCGTGCTCATTTCATTCATTGCTGCTGCAACTTGCTCTGTTTCACTGGACTGTTTATCCATATAAAACTTCGTATTATTCGTCGCATCTAATCCTACTTTTGACTCTCTACTCAATTCATTTGCTGAGTTTTCAATACGACTTAGCACTGTATTTAAATGAGATAACTCACTCAGAATACTGACTTTAATACGTCCTATTGAAGAGACATCATCAGTGTATGTAGCAACGGCCACAGGATGGCTAAATGATTCTTTAAGTAAATCGTCTATAGATGATAATGATTTCTTGAATGAGTAATTTTGATAACTAAAAAAAACTAAAACATTTAGTAAGATTGCAGAGAGTAGTAATGCGCTATTATCTTCAAAAACAAAAAAACTAGAAATCAAGCAAGTTAAAAAAACCATCAAACTATAAACCCCTTGAGGGATTTTCAATTTCGATTTTTTATTAGTATTAAGTCTTGAGTAATACTCATCTGCTCTAATCACATCTTCAGATTTAGGCGTGACACGCACACTTTCAAATCCAACTACTTTACCAGACACCGTTATCGGTGTTACATAAGCATTCACCCAATAATGATCACCATTTTTACATCTATTCTTTACTAATCCCATCCATGGCTTACCAGACTTCAGATACTCCCACATTATAGAAAATGCTTGAGGAGGCATATCTGGATGACGAACAATATTATGTGACGAGCCAACAAGCTCACTCCGATCAAACCCACTTATTGCAACAAACTCATCATTGCAATAAGTTATTACACCTTTTAAGTCTGTTGAGGTAACAAGCGTTGTTCCTGCTGAAAGGGTAACCTCTCGATTGGTAACTGGAAGATTTTTTTTCATTTTTTAACCTCTCAAATTTGATATATCGGTGGGCTTACCAAAATAATAACCTTGAAAAAAATCACATTTCATTTCTTTCAATATCACCACCTGTTGATTGTTTTCCACTCCCTCAGCAACCACTTTCATTCCATTCAGATGCGCAATTTTTATAATAGATTCGACCATACCATCACCTCGATATGTGCCTAAAGCATCTATAAAAAGCTTATCGATTTTTAAGTAATTAATGTTAAATGATGTAAGATAACTTAGTGATGAATAGCCCTTACCAAAATCATCTAAGGAAAAACTAACACCTTTACTTCGCAATAAATCAATATTAGATCGTGCATTACCACTGTCATCAATTAGAGAATCCTCCGTAATTTCGATATCAATATAATCCAAATCAATATCGAACGCTTTAGCACTCTCTTCTATTAATCCAACGATAAAACATGAATTAATAGAAATAGACGACATATTTATAGAAATTGACATTTTTTGTAACAGTGGATTTTCTGAAATAGCTTTAAAAGCTTTGATGATAATTTTCTTATCAACCAACTCCATTAAATCTAAATTATTAACGGCACTAATTATCTCAACTGGTGAGACCCATCCTATTAATTTACTATTCCATCTCATCAACGCTTCATAACCATAGACAGAAAAATCTTCAGATTTTATCTTAGGTTGAAAATACAAAACAACTTCATCATCCATAATTTTTATTACATTACTTTCAATGTATTTTATTCTATTAATACTATCCTCGACTGAAGCATCGTAATAAGAAACAACAACATTATTATTAATGGCATATCTAAGTGAGAAATCAGTTCTCCTCAAAATTTCATCAATACTTTTCCCTATACCATTATCATGATAATCACAGAATCCAACTCTGAACTTTTTATTCACAATAAAATCAGTTGAAAGAGCTAAGTCCGATATATTTTTTACAATTTCATTAAAGAGACTAGGGATTGGAAGATATGTCTTTTTCACGCAACTTAAAAATGAATAGTCACTAATTTGAATGGTGTAATCCACACATTCCACACTCACGATCAAATTGAAAATGGTATAAATTGACTTCGTCAGAAAGTCTCGATCAAATATTTTTTTATTCACTTCAACCATTTCAAATCGAGCACGGAAAAAATAATAATCGTCTAAATTAACTCCCTTACTTTCTAATAAAAACCTTAGATAGTTAACATTAGGAAGCTCGGTAATAGGATCATACATCTTAGCTTTTAAGAGTGACTCACTGATTTTTTCAGATTCTGTACGATCAATACCTACAATTTGAATCCTATCATTAGATGCAAGTTTAAAATTCCAATCTATCACATGTTTTTTTTCATCAATTTCAATAGACGACTTGGAAATAGAATAAAAACCATCTTGCAAAGTTTTTTGGATAATATGTTCAAATTTATAGTTTTCAAAAAAATCCATAACGAATTTATTTGAATCGAAGAATCCGCTTTCAGAAAATAAGACATTTGACTTTATCACTAATCCATTTTTATCAATGGACGCTATGTATAAGCCTTCATAATTAGATAAGTTATCATAGTTTTCCATTGTCTCATTCAGATCATTTTTGACTGAATAATAAGGCGTCATATCATGGCAAATACCTATATATTTCAAATTACCACTTTCATCTTCAGCCTTACCAACCGACAAATGCATGTTAAACTCTTGACCATTACTTTTCTTTCCAACAACTTCACGACCGATTCCTATAATTTTGGCATTACTCGTCTTTCTATAGTTCTCAAGATAACCATCATGCTCCATTGCTATCTTTTTCGGCATGAGAATAGATATATTTTTCCCTACAACGATATTTTCTGCATAGCCAAACAGTTTCTCAGCTGAAGGTGAAAATGCTTCAATTATACCCATATTATTAATGACAATAATGGCATCAACTGCTGATTTGAAAATTGAGTCGTAAAAATTACTCAAAACCTTATCCTTTTAAACAGTATTAAAAAATAAAACCACATTTAAAATAAAAATATGACATATGAAAAAAGACATTAATCAATATAATTTACAATGCTATTAATAATCAGCACAAAAAAAAGATTGAGAAAAAATTATTTTTTATAAAATAATATAAAGTTCATTTTCTCGAATTATATGATTTCAATAAAGTATAGGTGGGGTATATGGAGAATCTATAAAAAATGCAACATATAAAACGGACACTAAAGTAGTTTTATCGAGAGATCTAAAATCCATACTAGATAGATAATTACTTGCAAAGCTAAATACACTACAACAATTACCGGCGTCTTTCAAGGTAGTTGTCGCCTAAAATAATTAAGCAGCGTCTTTGTGTTGCTCTGGATTTAATTCCACATCACCTATTGGCTGCCAGTTT
>NZ_QPJQ01000068.1 GCF_003337275.1 Marinomonas foliarum
AGCAGTAGGTGAAGCATCAACCAGATAATCCGATGAGATGCCGGTCTGTCTCACTCTCATGCAAAGGTAAGATCAACCATTTAATCCGCTTACCCGAAATACACACATCACTCGACGGACGAGCTGCCGTTGCTTAGGCTGATGGCCTTTTTTACACCCAAGGGGAACGCTATGGATAGAGATGCACTTGAACAGAACCAGATACCGATCTACTTCGTCGCGGTCATTGCCGCAGCAATCGGTGGGCTCATGGCACCTGTGGCCGCTCTGGGGTTAAATGCTCTGGTGACTCCGACTATCGCCGTGCTGATGTACGCGATGTTCCTACAAATTCCCTTTCTTGATCTGCGCGAAGGGCTGAGCAACAAACGCTTCATGTCAGCCCTGCTGATCGCCAACTTCGTATTGATTCCGCTGTTGGTGTGGGGGCTCACCAGAGGACTCACGGATCACCCAGCGATCCTTGTCGGTGCTCTCCTGGTACTGCTGACGCCCTGCATCGACTACGTGGTGGTCTTTACTCATATTGGCAAGGGCGACTCTCGTGGGATCCTTGCGGCGACACCAATCCTGCTGCTGCTTCAGCTTGTTCTGCTACCCGTGTATTTGGCCTTCATGTTGGGTGGACAGTCCGACGTCGTGATCTCGATAGGCCCCTTTGTTGAAGCCTTTCTCGTGCTGATTGTCGCGCCGTTGTTGTTGGCCGTGGTTACAGCGGCGCTGGCCAAAAAGTCGAAAATCGTCGGTGGTTGGAACGCCGCCTGGGCCTGGCTGCCCGTTCCAGCAATGGCAGCGGTTCTGATAGCGGTGGTCGGTTCTCAAATCTCCTCGGTCGTTCGCGACATCGACAAGCTTGCACCGGTGATCCCTGTGTACATCGGCTTCATGCTGCTGGCACCGTTGATGGGGGCTCTGGCTTCGAAAGCTTTCAAGCTGCCTTCCACGACTGCCAGAGCGGTTACCTTCAGCTCGTCAACGCGTAACTCTTTGGTAGTTCTCCCGTTAGCTCTGGCGCTGCCTGAAGAAATTCGAGGGCTTGCTGCCGCTGCGGTGATCACCCAGACGCTAGTCGAGCTGGTTGGTGAGCTGATCTACATCCGCGCAATACCGGCCTTCGTCTGGCGTGACAAATCGCAGGTTGTGTCGACGACTTTGTAAGTTAATAAATGGCGGACACACCCAAAAGTGATTTTTTGGCAATGCGGGCAGCTTTTGGGCGCGCGCCTCTTGCGGACGCCACTAGCGCCAAACCACCTGGGTCGGACGGCCATTGTTCGCCCCGATAAATTGCTGGTGTGATCCACAAGGAATGGCCAAAAAACCTGAAAAATGTTAGTGGGTTATTTTCTATATAATTCAATAGGTTATGATCTACTAACAGTTAGGCTCATTCAGATATAACGATGGCTGTATCGTTGCGCGTTCCAAAGAGGCGAAAGCACTAGGCATTAAAATGGGAGTGCCTCTGTTTCAAATTCAGGACGAAATAAAGCAGCATGGCATTGTGTGCTTTTCGTCGAATTATGCCTTGTATGCGGATTTATCAAATCGTGTGATGACGATCTTAGAAGAGGAAGCGCCAAGGCTGGAAGTGTACTCCATCGATGAGGCCTTCATGGATTTAACCGGTGTTAATAATGTGATGGATTTGCTGGCGTTCGGCAAACAAGTGAAAGCCAAGGTCGATCAGTGGACGGGCATTACTGTTGGCGTAGGCATTGCGCCAACCAAAACGTTGGCGAAGTTGGCTAACCATGCGGCTAAGAAATATCCAGCCACCGGTTCGGTGGTAGATTTGATGGACCCAGACAGACAAAAGCGTTTGCTTGCATTGGTCGATGTGAGCGACGTGTGGGGTGTTGGCCGTCGTATTACAGCAAAGCTAAAAGCGAGGGGAATTCATACCGCCTTGGATCTCGCGAATGCAGACCCTAAATCGATTCGAAGTGAGTTCTCAGTGGTGTTGGAGCGAACCATTCGAGAATTAAATGGAGTGTCCTGTTTGGATCTGGAATTGGTCAGGCCAACAAAGCAGCAAATCATTTGCAGTCGCTCATTTGGCCATAAAGTGACAGACAAGCGCGAACTACGGGAAGCAATTGCCAAGTACACAACCAGAGCCGCCGAGAAATTACGCGGTGAAAAACGCTTTTGTCGCATGGTGAGTGTGTTCGTTCGTACCAGTCCATTCATTCCAAACGAACCGCAGTATTCGAAAACCTTGTCTGCAGAACTTCCTAACCCAACCGACGACACGCGAGACTTATTAGAAGTGGCCGACGTGCTGTTTCGTCGCATCTATCGTTCAGGTTATCGCTACGCCAAAGGCGGTGTAATGTTGGCGGATTTTTATGAACATGGCGCTTTTCAGCAAGATTTATTCCAAGCAGATAATACAAAAATCAACTCAAAAGCATTAATGAGTGTCGTGGACAAAATCAACCACAGCGGCCTCGGCAAGGTTTTTTTTGCCTCTCAAGGCGTGTCACCACAATGGTCAATGAAAAGAGAACATTTATCTCCAGCGTATACGACCAGGTGGGATGAGTTACCGAAAGTGTATTGACTCGAAATGTAGAAAATGGAAATCAGCGACGAATTAAAAATGCAAACGATAGTGATGGCGGAGGGTTCCATGAACGATGAAGGTATCAATAAAAATGCCAGTAAAGAGTCAGCAGGCAAGATAATAGCAACGGTTGTATTATGGCTAGAGGAACAATCTCCACAAGAGCGTTGGGACTTATCAGATGAACAGATGTGTGTTCTTCTAGGCGGTATTACGGTTTCAACTTGGAATCAATGGAAAGAGACCGCACAGATTAATGACAGCCTTCAATTAGACCAAGACACTATTGATATACTGGCGATGCTGGTAAGTATATACAAGATGATTCACCTAAGTTCACCACCTGGCTTTAAGTATGATTTTTTCAAAAGGCCAATACATCATCCGACATTTAATGGCAAATCAGCCAGGGAGTTTATGCTAGAGAACCCTTCACTTGACGATTTTCTCAAGGTAAGAAATTATTTTCAAAGCAGAGTGATGTTATAAAAAACTTGATCGAGTCGAGTGAGTCTAAAGATGCGCCTGTTGCTGAAGTGTCGTCATACTTCTAGTGAAAAGTGCCCAATTATAAGAAAACATATAATTTATAAGAAAAAATATAATTGCATATAATTGGTGTACTAGAACAATGATGAGTCATTTTTTTGTGGTTTTTTTAGGTGTTCATACTTTGGTGGTCTAGTAAAGTCTGGGAAGTTCAGACTGTACTTTTAATAGCACTATTCGTAAGAAAAAAGAGGTGAGCTTATGAGGGGTGTTACTGCTACTGACTTAAAAGCCAAGGGTGTGGCTGCTGTTGAGGCCGGTTTGTTAGAAGATGAAGAAGTGATTATATCTGTCCGAGGTAGAAATACATATGTAGTGATGGATTTGCATAAATACACTAAGTTCAGAGAGTATGAGCTTGAGATTGCCTTGCTAGAAGCTAGGGCTGATATTGAGGCTGGACGCTATTTTGATAGCTCTGTGAATGACCATATGCAGCAGATAAGTGAAGAACTATAGGTTCATTTATCCTGATAGCTGGTATGGACCTAGTTTCCTAGACAGTTGATCATCATTGTACTTATCAGTCATGTTAGGGGATATGTATGAGCAATAAACGAAAAAATTATGCCGAAAAATGCATTGATATTCATGATATTGAGAGCAGTCTTGATCTTGTTATGAATGATTCAAAAGGCAGCCCAGTTGCTGTAATGCAGGATGGTAACCTCGTATTTTACTGTGTTCCTGCTGACACTTATGCCGCTATTTTAGAGGCAGTTGAAGCGTCAGAAATGAGAGCGCTGAATGAAAGGGTTCATCAATTGGGTCTAAAGCTGTTTGGTGACGAAGACAGTTGGACGTCATGGATGAAAAAACCTGCCTTAGCCTTAAATGGTCAATCGCCTGAATCAGTGATGGGGACTAAAGAAGGAATGCAGCGGGTAAGTGAATCGCCACTAGTTCAGTAGACACTTCTCAATCATCTTTTCGAACAGTTTTTCATACTCAACAGGTGACAGCATATCATTGGCACTGTGGCGT
>NZ_QPJQ01000069.1 GCF_003337275.1 Marinomonas foliarum
ACGCGGTAAACATGAGTCTGTTGCTCTGATTTAAAAGACAACAGACTTTAAGGTGTTTGAAGATAATTAAAATGTGTGGTTTGCCGGACGCTTACAAAAAAAGAAAGAGTTCGCAATCGGACCTATCAAACAAGAAGTGATGCTCGCTCAGAGATTTTTGATTATATCGAATGCTTTTATAATCCAAAGCGACACCATGGATCAAATGATGGATTATCGCCATTGCAATATGAGAGGCGATATTTTACGGAGCTAGAAACTGTCTAGGAAACTGGGTCCATACCACGCGCTACTTAGCCGAGATGTAAAGGCAGCCACAAGCTTAACTCGAAAACACATACTTAGTCCAAGCTTGACTCTTCAAGCTACAGCAGTGATTGATAATCCATTTGACTAATAACTTAGATCTCAACAATAACCGACACAGTGGTATAGATAAGAGAGTCAGTGCCTATAGGCTTCGAGTTCTCACACAATCCACCAAGGTCGTCTAAAAACGAATAAGCAATATAAACAACAGACGCTAAAAGAGCGATGCCAGATTTAGCCATCGAAGGAACTCGGGTGATGCGCGGGAATTTATAAAATAAGTACTGGTATTGTTCTTTTTCGGGATGAAGCGATCGAAGTAGTGGCTAGGTGCTGAAATATTTGTTCGGAAGGATTTCCATCAACACTTCTCCTTGCTAAAAATGGCGTATCTCAAGCGAGGTACCGTCTTGGTTTTGACCCTATGCAGTGGTTTTTGCAGCGAACAGGTGAGCATTGGGCCAATGAGCGATTTACTCAGGATGATTAGTAAAGGCTGCAAGTATTCGCGATTGATGGTGTCGTTTTTCGCGCCCCAGGCACATCAGAGTTACGAGAACACTTCGGTAGCGCTAGCAATACAATCGTCAAGCAAAGCGCCTATTCGTTATTTCGTTGTGTCGCTCTGATGAATACGTATTCTCACATTATTCTAGATACTCAGATTGGACATTACCGAAAAGCTGAAACACCATTAGCTGAAGCGATGTTAGGGAACATGCGAATAAGTCCCTCTCATGAGATAATCGCGTTTTAAGTCTTCGAGTCTCAACCATGTCACACCAACTCACCTTTGCCGACAGCGAATTTAACAACAAACGCCGTAAAACACGTAAGGTATTAGACGACAATTAACTTGGCCGGTTCGCGACAACTAACTTGTCCGGTTTTGGTAAGCTTCAGGCATCACCTTTCTTTAGAGATCGACATGCCTGGAAAATCCATAACCCAACAGCAGGTTAAGTTATTTATGTCTTATCGAAAACAGCCCAACCATACTCAAGCCAGTGCCGCTGCAAAAGCGGGCATATCAGAACGTTCTGGCAGACGTATTGAAGTCGGAGACCTCCAAACAACCAAATTACAAAGACACTACAGCACGCGGGAAGATCCCTTTAATGGACTTTTTGAGCAGTACATCATTCCTCTTTTAGAAGATAATCCAGCACTTCAACCCATTACGTTATTAGGCGTGCTCGAAGAACATGCTCCCGGTCGATTCGATCGCTCCCATCTTAGAACGTTGCAACGACGAGTTAAGCGGTGGCGAGCACAATACGGTCCTGAAAAAGAGGTGATTTTTCGACAAAATCATATACCTGGTGACATGGGAATCTCTGATTACACTTGGATGAATAGTTTAAATATCACCCTAGCTGGTGCTGAGTTTAAACATAAACTGTTTCATTATCGGCTGACGTTCAGTGGTTGGACATATGTTCAAGTTGCCTTAGGTGGGGAAAGTTTTGAGTCTTTATCCTCAGGATTACAAAATGCTTTTTGGCAGTGTGGAGGCGTGCCTGCAAGCCATCGTACTGATAGCTTGAGTGCGGCGTTTAAAAATCATTCAGAAAAGGTGATGTTGACCGAACGGTATCAGGCATTGTGCCAACACTATCATGTTGTCGCAACGCGAAATAATAAGGGTGTTGCACATGAAAATGGGGCGATTGAGTCGGCACATGGACACCTAAAAAAGAAAGTAGATCAGCAGTTAATGCTGCGAGGAAGCCGCGATTTTAATCATTTAAAAGATTATGAAGCATTCCTATCGCTTATTGTTGCTAAAATAAATCGTCAGTTTAGAACGCGTTTTGATGAGGAAAGAACCTATTTACAGTCATTACCAAAACGTCGAACCAATGACTTTAGTGAGCATTACGTTAAGGTATCATCAAGTAGTACTATTCAGGTTAAGCGAGTCACCTACACCGTCCCCTCACGTTTAATTGGTACCTCACTGTTAATCCATATTTTTGATGAACGGCTTGAATTGTTTTATGGACATGAAGCGATACTGACGCTACCAAGAGTCTATGCAGAGGGAGCTTTACGCGCTAGGTCGGTGGATTATCGCCACATCATTCACTCATTAGCAAGAAAGCCAAACGCCTTCAAATGTTCTCAATTACGTGACGACATTATTCCAGCAGGAGACTTTACGTTGCTCTGGCAGCAACTGACTCAGGATTATGTGAGTGATGAAGATTGCCGCTATATAGTGAGTTTATTATTGTTGGCGCATAACTATCACTGTGAAGCGGCGTTAGGGAGGTATGCATTAAACGCGTTCAAGACAGGAAGCAGAGCAAGTATTGAAGCCTGTCGAAATAGGTTTGGCACTAACAAGATTGAGATCCCAGCTATCGTTAGCCAGCAGCACACGGTTCAAAGTTATGATGCGTTAATAGGAGGTTCTCTGCATGGCTAATCAACAGAGCTTACCGATATTATTAAAAGAATTACGGCTTCCAGCGATAGCAAAGGCATGGTTAAGCTTGTCCCAAAAAGCAAGTCGTGAAAATTGGGAACCGGAATTATTTTTAGCAGAGTTGTGTGAGCTAGAAGCGAACGACCGTTACGAGAAACGCCTGCAAAGATTATTACGTGACAGTAAGTTGCCGAATGGAAAGCAGTTGTCTCAGTATGACTTTTCTCAAATTAGAGGCATTACACAACAACAATTACAGCGTAAAACTCATGACCTTGATTGGGTAAGGCAAGGGCATAACCTTTTACTATTTGGAGCAAGTGGTCTAGGAAAAACGCATTTAGCAGCCGCGCTCGGATACGCCTTGATAGAACAATCGATCAAGGTGAAGTTTAGTAGCAGTACCGCGTTGGTTCAGCAACTGCAATTGGCACGAGAAGCCTTAGATCTTGAAGGGGCACTAAAAAAGTTAGATAAATATGAGCTGCTTATTTTAGATGATATTGGATATGTCAAAAAGACAGATAGTGAAAGCCAAGTCTTGTTCGAGTTAATTGCGCATCGATATGAAAGAGGAAGCTTATTGATTACGACAAATCAGGCGTTTAGTGAGTGGGACAGCATCTTCGGGGACAACATGATGACGGTCGCAGCAATTGATAGATTAGTCCACCATGCCGATATTTATCAAATAGAAGGGGAAAGTTACCGAAAGAAACACGCTCTAAAATCAAACACTCAGAATCGGCCAAGTTAATTGACGCGAACCGGACAAGGTAGTTGACGCCTTATAGTAAGGAAACTTTCCTTTCTCGCATGAATGAGTTTGATGCCTTGGGATCAACTAGAAGCGGTTATTGAGCCGTTTTATCCTAAACCAGGGAATGGCAGAAGACCTTATCCGCTATCAACAATGTTCCGCATTCACTGCATGCAACATTGGTACAACATGAGTGATCCAGCGATGGAGGATGCCTTGTATGAGATCACGTCCATGCGCTTATTTGCTGACTTATCGTTAGATAACCCAATTCCTGATCACACTACCATCATGAATTTCAGACACTTATTAGAGAAACACAAACTCTCGCGCCAGCTTTTTAAAGAAGTGAATAGATGGCTGTCTGATGCAGGCATTTACCTCAAAGAAGGCACCATTGTGGACGCGACTATTATTGAAGCGGCCAGCTCAACGAAGAATAAAGCCAAAGAAAGAGACCCTGAAATGCACCAAACTCAAAAGGGTAAGCAGTGGTTCTTTGGCTTAAAAGCCCATATTGGTGTTGACGCTAGAACGGGGTTAACTCACAGCGTGAGTACAACGGCAGCCAACGTTCA
>NZ_QPJQ01000070.1 GCF_003337275.1 Marinomonas foliarum
TGAATTGTTCTGGGTAACGTACTTTGCTCATAAATACCTCTCACTTAGATCATTTTATCTAACTAAAAGGTGTCTAGCTAATTAGTGGCGATTCAACCTATCTGCACAGATTATTGGTCATGACCATGATACGTTAACTTATGGGCTCTACTCGGGTGGCTACACCTATGAGGCAAAACTTGAGGCAGTATTAAGAATTAACTATCCATTCGAGAAATAACTAGGTTAGAAGGCTAGTATTAGTTTGCAGGCCTTCTCCCTAAAATTTAACTTATTACTCTAAGCCATATTTCAAGGTCACCCTTTGAAATCGTGCTTTGTATTGCTCCCGATTCTTTGGGGGTAACCATTCGTCTAATCCTTTAGCACCTTTCTGTCGATTTAATGATGCTTCTACAGCAACAAGGTTGATCGGATCGTTAGCAAATTGTTCTCGCTTAGTCTTATCCCAAGATTGAGCGCCATGTTCCCATGCTCATTTCAGAGGGAAGATATGATCAATATCTACCTTAGATGCATCGAAAAGAACTTCTCCAGAATACATCGAAATCCAACGACCAAAAGTAACACGGCATTGTCTATCATCTGCGAATCTTACTGGGTTTGTAGACATAGATATGAGGACTTCTTGGCGCGTGTTTTGACAATCTCTGTTTTCATCATCCCAACCATGTCCGAACTTATCACGGCTATACTTAGTCGCTTTGGAATAGCTTGAGGTAGTGGTTTCTGAGGGGCTTTGAGAAGTGCTCAAAGACTGGCCTATAGGTAATCTTCCACCACTGGCAAGACAGGCTTTAATCGCCTGATACACAGTGAAATTCTTTATTCGAGAGTAGTACTCAGTGTTAGGTCTGTGGCAGATAGATGACTTAGATTTTTTTATTAGTTGGTCTGCCCAAGCAGGTTGAAGAAAAATGCTGAGTAAGAAGACTGAGATTTAGTGCATTTCGTTGTATTCGCGATTGATCATAGGCAGTGAGCGAATGTAACCAAGTTAGCCATGTTTAGTAAGTGCTAACGCCAATAAACTACTTCTAGGCTTACATACGGAGTAAGTGTTTAAGGAAGTGCGTTATGATAAGATCTCGGTTAATTTTAATTATGAAGTTTAGCTATGATCTTTAATGTTGAATTTGAAGACTTTAAGCTTTTTAAAAAGCAACTGTTTTTCTTTCACCCAGAATTTAATCTCATTGCGGGAGTTAATGGCAGTGGGAAAAGTTCAGTTCTGAAGGGGCTCGCAATCGCTCTAGCGGGGTGGGCGCACGCATACATAAAAGGTGAAAGTAACTTACGTCCAATTTTAGATAATGAGGTCAGAGAGATTGAGATTGATGGTAGGTTTGACCTAGCTAAACATACTCGTATTGTTACGATGGGGGAATTCCCTGTTATAAATCGTTATGGAACTAATACCTCAGGAAAAGTTACTTGGACAAGAGATAGGCTTGAAGATTTTCCAATTACAATGTTGGCAGGCAGTATACAGTACAAACATAAGAGTGTCGCAGACTCCTATTCTGAGAAATCTTATCAATTGAACTTTGATACATTAGGACGAGACATACTTCAGTATATTGAACGCGGTAGAAAGTTTAATTTACCAGTAATTGCCTTTTATGAATGTGACAGGCTATGGATGAGCAATGGGGCTCTCGATTTAAGCAATACAGCCAAGAAAAAGTACTCTAGGTTTGAGCCTTATTTAGATTGCTTTCATACTGGCTCAGATGATGCTGCGATTTCTGAATGGCTTCTTAAGTTGGAACTTGAAGAATTACAAAGACTCTCAGGGATATCTGATGCCCCCAAAAATCCTATAAAAAGCGCTATGGAAATAGCTGTTCAAGGTGCGTTAGAAAACTGTACTGGTTTTAGATTCGACTTTGCAAAGTCAAGAGTTATGGTGTCTTTTGAAAATGGGAAAGATATTGCTTTTGAACATTTAAGTGATGGCCAAAAAACAGTACTTGGGCTTTTTTGTGATATAGCGAAACGTGCTGCGATTCTTAATCCACATTTGGAAGAAAACGTATGCTTTGAAACTACAGGCGTAGTCTTGATCGATGAGCTTGACTTACATTTACATCCTAAATGGCAGAAGAATATAGTAGAGAACTTAAGAGCTACATTTCCTTGTATTCAGTTTATTTGCACAACCCATTCACCTTTTATTATACAGTCAATTAGGGATAGTGAAGAGCTAATTCTACTTGATGGAGATAACTTATCAGATTATGGAAGTAGGGGGGTTGAAGAAATATCTAGAAACATGGGCGTTTCAAAGCCTGAGGTTTCAAATACATATGATAAAATGAAGGGTGATGCTCATGCTTTTTTAGAAACATTAGATGAATTAGATGAGCAGAAGCTAAGCCCTGAAGAATTTCATGAGAAATATAAAGAGAAGCTTGCTGCCCTGATAGCCCCTTATGCAGATAATCCAGCCTACCAAGCAATTCTTGAACGAAAATATGCAACGAAAATAGGCTTTGAGTTATGAGGCCTGTACGAAGAGGTGATGCTCCAGTTAGAGCTTTTAATGATTATAAGGGGTATCTTGATTTTTTGCTTGATAAGATCGGAATAGGTTTTTATCAGGAAGAAAACATAGGAATGTATTGTAGTTACTGTGAGCGAAATATAAGTTCTGGTATTGAAGTTGAGCATTTAGTTCCTAAAAGTGGTGATTTTGGTGATCCTGACTTGGAGTTGGAATGGAGAAACTTCTTATTATCTTGTCGGAATTGCAATGCTACTAAAAGTAGGAAGCAAGTGCTATTTGATGAACTTTTTTTTCCTGACAGAGATAATACTTTTTTAGCTTTTACATATGAATTAGATGGGCATGTTCGACCAGCAGATGCTTTATCTGACAGGCAAAGAATAATTGCTTTAGCAACAATTGAATTATTAGGTTTAAATGCTCCTCTGAGAAGTGTTAGTGGAGTTACTACTTCTAAAGACAGGAGAACTCAGAGAATAAATGCATTTATGGCTGCTAGAAGTGCATTGGATGACTATTTGGCTGATACCGAAAATAAAATTGTTTCTAAACTTATTTTAAAAGAGATGATTGATAGGGGACATTTTAGTATTTGGATGAAGGTTTTTAGTGAGTACCCTGAAATGCTGAATCGATTTATAGAAGCTATTAAAGGCACGCGGGAAAGTGGTTGTTTTGATGACCTTGCTGCCCCCATCTCACCTCATCCAAATCACGATCGTTTAGACTCAGGAAGCAAAATTTAGAAAGTGTGCCTAAAAAGCTTCTAGACGCGCACGGGTCAAATATTAGCGAGAAATAGTTAGTGTAGTGATTTTCTGCCCTATCATACCTAGCGTAATCTTTAGTCGATCTTGCAGATTCTCATTGTTGTCCACTAGCAGATGTTGCTCTTCTTGCGACACTTGGGAAATGTCTTTGATAGTGATAATACCGGCGTCTTTCAAGGTAGTTGTCGCCTAAAATAATTAAGCAGCGTCTTTGTGTTGCTCTGGATTTAATTCCACATCACCTATTGGCTGCCAGTTT
>NZ_QPJQ01000071.1 GCF_003337275.1 Marinomonas foliarum
GAAGTGTTTAGGGTTCAAGCAACCAGCCGTAGTGTTTAAAGAAATGTGCTTAGTTGCTTGAAGTGAAAGTGTCGCACTTCGGACTTGAATTCAGGGATAAACAGTATAATATCGTCAAACCCATATAAGATTAAGGCAGTAAAGTCGGAGGAATTCATAAGAATTGAGGAGAAATTGTGATCAGGGTGCAACCGCAAATTAAAGATGACACACATCTCCATTCATCCCGCATAATATTGGCTATTTAAGTACTATAAAGACAAATCAAACGTAGAGGTCGATTCTTCCAATTGCTGCATAAACCCACGTATTAGCTCATGAACTTTCATACACTCAGGACGTTCCAAGTTGTCTACTTTTGACCAAAGAGCAATATCTCTTCTTGGCCCTTGGGGTCCTGATACTTGGATCATTTGATCCATATCAACCTCCCCTGTCATTAAGGCTAAACGAGCAGGTAGACGAACCAATACATCAGACGTATTTAATAGATGTAAAACCGAGCGAATACTTCCCGTAAAAGCCATACTGGCGGCTTTGAGCCCAATAAGTTCACTAGGACGATCTAGAAAGCCAGCATTTGCTCCAGCCACTATCCAATTTTGCTTCTCTAAGGTTTCGTGAGAAACAACCTTACTCGCACCTCTAAGAGCCGACTTTTTCCCCACAAAAACACCAGATCTATCTCGAAACAACAGCTGCCTATCTAGAGTTCCTTGTTTAACTGAGAGATGCGCGGGTGCTAATAAAAAATCGAGTTCACCATTTTGCAATAGCTCTATTTGCGCAGCAGCAGAGCCAGTCCGGAAATGGAAAACATAATGCTTTTCTTGCATAAAATAAGCTGTTGTGTGCGCAACTGTGGCAAACTCCCAAAGCGGATCAATACCAATGACAAACTCATTGTGATAACCGCTATGGAACTGTCGAATGACCTCTTCACCTTGTTCTGTTTCAGCCAAAATCCTTTCGCCAATTTGCGCTAATCTTGCACCAATTTCGGTAGGCTGTACGCCATAACGCGTTCGAACCAAAACTGGTGCGCCAACTTTCATTTCTAATTGCTGAATACTTCGCGTCAATGTTGGCTGAGTTATGTATAGCTGCTCACAAGCTCTACTGAGAGAGCCTTGTTTCACAACAATAGCCAGTTGCTTCAATAAGTTGGGATTCATCTATACGTTTTCTATTAGTCTTACGTTAAAAATCTATTTTTACTTATATCTTGATTACATTAAAGTCATTTCTATTACAGACGGCAAGTCTTTTAGCGCCAAATAAGAAATAGACAAATATAAGAGGATAATCCATGCAATTTTATCAACAAGGCTTTCACCCCGGTGACCCTAGAATTACCGATCCAGCAGATAGAGTGATCGCTCCGCCTTTAAAGCACTCACTACCATCAAAAGTCGATGTAATGATTGTGGGTTGCGGTCCAGCAGGACTTAACCTCGCAGCACAGCTGTCGAAATTCGCTTCTATTTCTACCTGCATTGTCGAACAAAAAGACGACCGTTTATTAGTCGGTCAAGCTGATGGTATCGCATGTCGTACCATGGAAATGTTTGAAGCCTATGACTTCGCAGATCAAATTAAGCAAGAAGCCTACTGGGTAAACGAAACCGCTTTTTGGAAACCTAATACTGAACAACCAAAGCAAATTGCACGCAGTAGCAAAATTCAAGACGTGGAAGATGACTTATCTGAAATGCCTCATGTCATCATCAACCAAGCCAGAGTGCATGATGCCTTTCTTGATGTGATGCGCCACGGGCCAGGAAAAGTCGTTCCTCATTACTCCCGCCAACTACTCAATCTTGAAGTCGATTCAACAGTCACAGACTACCCGGTGACACTGACGTTTGAACGCTTAGACTCTCAACATCTTGGCGTGATCGAGACGGTTAAAGCCAAATACGTGGTTGGGTGTGACGGTGCTCGGAGCACAGTACGTAAATCCATTGGCCGTGAATTGGTCGGCGACTCTATCAATCAAGGATGGGGCGTTATGGATGTATTGGCAGTAACCGACTTTCCTGATATTCGCCTAAAATCAGCGATTCATTCCAGTAATGAAGGCAACATGCTCATCATTCCGCGCGAAGGCGGTTACATGGTGCGCTTGTATATTGAGCTGGACAAACTAAAAAATAATGAACGACTCAGCAAGCAATCAATCACAACCGATTACCTTATTACTGCAGCAAACCGCATCATGCATCCGTACACCATTGAAGTGAAAGAAATCGCTTGGTGGAGCGTGTATGAAATCGGCCAGCGGCTTACTACCGCATTTGATGACGCCGAAGATGGTCGATTACCTCATGTATTTTTAGCTGGCGACGCTTGTCACACTCACAGCCCAAAAGCGGGACAAGGACTGAATACTTCAGTCAATGACACATGGAATTTGGGCTGGAAACTTGCCCATGTGCTAACAGGAAGAGCAAATGCAGAATTACTGCAGTCTTATTCTTTCGAAAGACAAACTGTGGCTCAGCAATTAATCGATTTCGATCGCGAGTTTTCGAAAATGTTTAGCGCCAAACCTAAATCTACGACCAATCCGGATGGTGTTGATCCAACCGCCTTTCAGCAATACTTTGTTCAATTTGGTCGCTTCACCGCTGGTACCGCCATTCACTATCCGCAGTCAGACTTGGTATCGTCTGGACAACATCAAGGTTTAGCAACAGGACAAACCATTGGTATGCGTTTTCATTCTGCCAAAGTAACTCGCCATGCTGATGCGAAACCAGTACACCTTGGTCACAGCATGAAAGCTGATGGTCGTTGGCACATTCTCGCCTTTGCAGGAGAGCAAAACTTCATGAGCGATACTTGCAAAGTTAAAGCGCTATGCGAGTTTTTACAAAACAATCCGTCATCCCCTATCCAGCGTTTTACACCAAAAGATGCAGATATCGATGCCATAATCAATGTGCAAGCTGTCTTCCAAGTACCTCATCGGGAAATAGAAGTAGCCGATATTCATTCGCTTTTACAGCCATCAAAAGGCTGCCACGGGTTAAAGGATTATGAAAAAGTCTACAGTGCTATTTGTGAAGAAAACTCTTTCTATGATAAACGCGGAATTGACAAGCGAGACGGCTGTATTATCATCGTTAGGCCAGATCAGTATGTTGCAGAAATATTGCCGCTCAGCGATCACAGCGGATTAACAAATTTCTTTAAGAGAGTGTTCATTCAAAGCACTTAATTCTTAATATTAATTTGGTTACAACATACTCCTCTCTTCTTATTGCTATAGAGAGGAGTAATAAAAAGCTGTTCAGCAAAATCCCCCATAGATTAAGGAAACTGCGATTAAGTCCCCAATATGAGACAATGCCGATCTGACCATTACCTCAAGACCGAATGACATGAATCAGCTTTCCTTCGCCGATACCG
>NZ_QPJQ01000072.1 GCF_003337275.1 Marinomonas foliarum
GGGTAAGCGGATTAAATGGTTGATCTTACCTTTGCATGAGAGTGAGACAGACCGGCATCTCATCGGATTATCTGGTTGATGCTTCACCTACTGCTGGTGCATGTTTCCTTCGCTAATTCCAGCAAGAACCCCACACGCCTCAACTTCCCGGTCATCGTTGCAACTCGCTCTCAGTGAAACGAGTTGTTTCTCAAGCGCTTGCAGAGCGGTTATCTGCGACCGCACATGAGAGATGTGATCATCGAGCAAGGTGTTGACGGCGGTACAAGGCTGATGAGGGTCGTCCTGATAGCTCTGTAGTTCGTGAATCTCAGCCAGTGACAGGCCCAGGATTCTGCAGCGACGGATGAAGGCCAGCCCCTCACCATGCTTCTTGGTATAGACACGGTAACCGTTGTCCTGCCGATCAGGCGGCGGCAACAAGCCCTGCTGTTCATAGAAGCGGATCGTCTGTGTTTCGACCCCTACCAACTGCGCCAACTGACCAATGCGCATCAGCCTCCTCCCCAACGGATTCTTTACTCTATTGACATTATAGTAGCTTTATAGTTTTAAATGGTACCACAACATTGTTCAAGTGGAGTAGTATCATGAGCAAATCCTGTGGTGGCGCCTGTGGCGCTGATGCAACGTCCGCAGCGGATACCGATATACAGGCCTCCTCCGAGGCGCCAGGGAGATGGGTCAGTGTTTATGCCGTGCCGAAGATGGACTGTCCATCAGAAGAACGAATGATTCGCCTAGCCCTGAACGGCTTTGAGGAGATTCGGGCGCTGTCCTTCGACTTGTCGAACCGCCGGCTGAAGGTCGTGCATGACGGCGAGGTCGAGCCCGTCACCTCGAAATTGAAGACCTTGGGGCTAGGCGCCTCGCTTCAGGAAACCGTCGCTGCAAATCCGGAGACCATCAAGGCCGCCGAGTTTTCGGCAGCTTCTGCTAAGCAAGAATCCGGGACCCTGCGCTGGTTGCTCGGCATCAATGCACTTCTGTTCGTGGTGGAAATGACTGCCGGTCTGATCGCCCAGTCCACCGGCCTGATTGGAGAATCCCTGGACAATTTTGCCGATGCGGCGGTGTACGGGCTTGCCCTTTATGCGGTTGGACATAGCGTGAAAATGCAGGTACGTGCCGCGCATCTTGCTGGTGTACTGCAACTGATCTTGGCTGTGGGCGTGCTCGTAGAGGTGGTGAGACGCTTTGTATTCGGTAGTGAGCCTGAATCGCTGGTGATGATGGCTATCGCATTCGTCGCATTGATTGCCAATACCAGTTGTCTGCTGCTCATATCCAAACATCGGGAAGGCGGGGCGCACATGAAGGCAAGCTGGATATTCTCGGCCAACGACGTGGTGATCAACCTGGGGGTCATCACCGCCGGCGCCCTGGTCGCGTGGACCGGTTCCAATTATCCGGATCTGATTATCGGCATCATCGCGGGGGGCATTGTACTTAACGGTGCCAGACGCATTTTGGCGTTGAAGGGTTAAATAATGCTCACTATTGGCAAAAAGCTCTCGCCGTATGCCCTATTGTCCATATCGGGCCTGCTGGCAGCGTCTGATCAGGCTGTAAAGTGGCTGGTGCAGCAATCAATGGCCTATGGCGAGTATGTTTCGGTGACCCCGTTCTTTAACTGGGTGCACCTATGGAACACAGGTGCCGCATTCAGTCTTTTTGCGAATGGTGGAGGCTGGCAGCGCTACTTTTTTATCGGAATCGCGGTAGTGGTCTCGATTTTTCTGATCAACCTGATCCTTGAAAATCGTCATAAAGGAGAAGCCATCGCTTACAGTCTTATCCTCGGTGGCGCCATGGGCAACCTGATTGACCGGGTCTTTCGCGGCTATGTTGTGGATTCCTTTGATTTCTATTGGCGAGACTGGCATTGGCCGGCCTTCAACCTGGCTGATATTGCAATTGTCCTCGGTGCCTTACTTTTCGTTTCCAGCAGCTTGTTGGGTAAAAAAGCAAACACCAATGCCGAGCCGGATGGATCTGACTGACACCTACGCCTATACAACACCATGACCGAACTTCCCGACAACATCCTTCACCTGCCGCAATACCAAGTACTGGGCTGCAAATCAACCGACGACGAAATGCACTTCCAGGTGGACGTGCCCGATCCCATCGCCTGCGAGGAATGCGGCGTGCAGGGTGAGTTCGTACGGTTCGGCAAGCGTGACGTTCCCTATCGTGATCTGCCCATCCACGGCAAGCGGGTCACTCTCTGGGTGGTCCGCCGCCGATACACCTGCCGGGCCTGCAAGACAACATTCAGGCCCCAGCTACCGGAGATGGTGGACGGATTCCGTATGACACTGCGGCTGCATGAGTACGTGGAGAAGGAATCCTTCAACCACCCCTACACCTTTGTGGCGGCACAGACCGGCCTGGACGAGAAGACGGTGCGCGACATCTTCAACGCCCGCGCCGAGTTCCTGGGACGCTGGCACCGCTTCGAGACGCCCCGCATCCTGGGCATTGACGAGCTATACCTGAACAAGCGCTACCGCTGCATTCTGACCAACATTGAGGAGCGAACCCTGCTCGACCTGCTGGCCACCCGCCGCCAGGACGTGGTGACCAACTACCTGATGAAGCTGAAAGACCGGCAGAAGGTCGAGATCGTCAGCATGGACATGTGGAACCCCTACCGGGCAGCGGTCAAGGCTGTGCTGCCCCAGGCCCGTATCGTGGTCGATAAGTTCCATGTGGTGCGCATGGCCAACGATGCCCTAGAGAAAGTGCGCAAGGGCCTCAGAAAGGAGCTGAAACCGTCCCAGAGCCGGACTCTCAAGGGAGACCGGAAAATCCTGCTGAAACGCGCTCACGAAGTCTCAGACCGGGAGCGCCTCATCATGGAGACCTGGACAGGCGCGTTCCCGCAACTGCTGGCCGCCTACGAGCACAAGGAGCGCTTCTACGGCATCTGGGACGCCACCACACGGCTCCAGGCAGAAGCCGCCCTGGACGAGTGGATAGCCACCATCCCGAAGGGCCAAAAGGAAGTCTGGAGCGATCTGGTCAGGGCAGTGGGAAACTGGCGCGAAGAGACCATGACCTACTTCGAGACGGACATGCCCGTCACCAACGCTTACACGGAGTCCATCAACCGACTGGCCAAGGACAAGAACCGTGAAGGGCGCGGTTACTCCTTCGAGGTGATGCGGGCACGAATGCTCTACACCACGAAGCACAAGAAGAAGGCACCGACTGCGAAGGTCTCTCCTTTCTACAAGAAAACCATCGGTTACGGACTGCCGGACTTCGCAGAGGAACTCAACTACGGAGTCGATCTATCAACCATCTGAGGGTGGTATCAGATTGATGGGGTGAAGGTGCCCCATCAACCATTAAATCCGTATACCCGTTT
>NZ_QPJQ01000073.1 GCF_003337275.1 Marinomonas foliarum
CTGCTTTATCTGTGGTAAGAAGAAGTGTATCAACTTCAGCAGTTGGCTTCTTCTACACCTGATTTGCAGTGTCGCACTTATTATCTGAATTTAGGACTTTATTCATAGCATCATCAACTAAAGATTTTTTAGCTGGAAATTGCTTTATTAGCTCTTCAAGTATTTCATCAATTCTATAGAGTATTGGTGCAAACTTAATGGCGTAGGAAGCTTCGTTTGCTGCGCGTTTCTGCGCGTATGGAAGCAATACCTTTAAACTAGTTATAAGGTGAATATCCTCTTCGTCAGCATGTAAAACATAATGCCTACAGAAAAAGCATGTTTCGCTTCTACTGCAGTTTGGCTCGGGTGCTGAGTCGGTAAAACCTTCGCTACGCTTAGCTTGAGATAAATCGTTAGCATTACAGTGGCCAGCAGGCGTTTTATGTAGACCGTTATTTATCTGTACAGGAATGTATTTGGCGCTTCTCGATGAATCTATTGCTTCATTCCACATTTCGTTCATGAATGTAGAAAGTTCTTTTAATCCAGCTATCTTCGGTGGATTGGAATAGCTCTTGAGGGTAGTTTTCACGTCATTCTGTAGTTTCCAAGCAACGGTATTGATGTCACCATTACTTAGATTCCAAAAAGACCATGAAACACCTTTTCTTAGCTCTCTAGGGGTATGCCACTTAACATTAGGTAAATGTCCTATTAGCCATTCTTTAAGAGTATCAATGGAGACTTTATTCAAAGGGGCGCATTTACCGATTCCAGAGATTCTAAAAAATCCTACTCTTTGAACATCTAAATCGAATTCAATTTCTCCCCACTGACGAAGCTTTTCATATTTCTTGTGGAATTGGTAAAACTCTTTCCCCATTGTTGGGTAAACTGTCTTATTACCCGCTCTAACCTTTAGCCCAGTGAAACTGTAGCCTCTAGGCGCTTTACAATTGATCGGCTCAGATTTCTCACAAGAGCTTAATCTTAATGCAGAGGTGACACCATTATTGGTACCTACAATCCCAATAAATGCAAGATAGTAGCAATACGTTGCAGAGTTATAGAGCGACTTTCGCTGTAAGTCTGTATTTAGGCTATTGGTCTTGTCTAGGCGTTTGATCCAGTTATCGTAAACAGACATTACACCAACGCATTCTCGCCAATCTGTATATCGACCACGCACTTCTTCTCTAGATACAATGCCAGCATCATCATTCACAAAAGATTTTGTATATGAAGCTTTGCTCAGGTGACTAGATCTTGAGAAAACATGTTTACCAAAGCCCCAATGACTTAAGTCTAATACAAAAGGAAACGGTTTTTCATTGATTAGTATGTCTGTGAAGCGCTCAAAAATAGCAAGCAATACTTGCACAAATTGGTTGCGTTCTAAGTCGTCTCCTGGAAGAGATTCTGACTTACCTTCTTTAATATGAGGTATCTTTAAGCTGACCTCGTTATCTGTTAACTCCAAGGCCCATGCCAATGCTTTTTTGGTAGATGATAGTTCAGCTGAAGCAGAGCGCTCTTTCAAACTACCTTCCGTACCGTCAGCTAAACGCGTGCTCAATACTAGATGTTCATAATAGCTATATACCGACTCAATCCAATCCTTATCATTAGATAACGACATCCCTTTACTATCAGCGAAATCAATAAACCTGGCTATCTTGCCTGCATGGCTATAAACAGTAGCTTGATTGTATGTGCTAGCTCGTAGTCCTTCGATTATTCGTTCGACATACTTTAGCCTGTCTTTAACGATAGATTCCTTAGCGACAGAACGGCTCTTATGGTTAGGGTTTCTTGCATTACTCCTTACTGAGTAACACCAACTTCCTACATCACAAGTTCTGCATGAGTTGTCGATATCGAATTCAAGCACTGTCATTTCGGGTTTCAGAACTTCTGTTATCTTGTCTGTAATGTGGATGATTATTTCTGGACGATACTCCATCAAACTCGATTCTCCCCGTAGATAGCTTCGAGAACTTTGTATCCGTCAAGAATAATAGCTTCATGCATTTCATTAATCGAATTAACGTTAAGCAGCGTTTCGTCAAAATTGACATATAGTCTAGAAGTAGCAATATCGTTATGGTTAAGAGCGGTTTTGACAGCTAGTTCCATATGAGTTGTTGTGAATCTTTTTTCAGGATCGTTGGCAAGCTTTCTAACAATGTTCATACCAAAGGTAGCTCTAAGGTCGTGCGGCGCAAACTCATCAAGTTCAGGCCGATCTTGTCTTACACGAGCAATGAAATTGCGAATATTTGCCCGAAAAGTGCTTCCGTTTTGAGGACTGAATGCAGGAGCATTGACAACCCAATGAGCAGCTTCATCTTGCCTCTTCCTGATCTCACTTCGCGAGGAATAGAATGGATTAGATTGCTCTGTTAAGAATACATAATTTTCATCGCTCAAACCGAAGAAGCTGCTTTTCATTCTTTTAGCGTTTAGTTCGCTATTTATATAGACGAACAATTTCTCAATAAGGGTCTTGGGGAACCTAAAGTTATTAGGCTTTCCAAACTTAGTATCGATTGGGAATCTACTTCTGTGAGAATGAATAAAAACCCAACTTTTACCAGTACGTTTAAGTTCGTCATATGCCTCTTTAATGTGGCCTACACGAAGGGTACATGCTGATTGAATCCGCGCTCCCGTATTGAGCATAGTCAGCATAATTAATTCGGTTGCTACTGAGCAATACTTTCGCTCCAAGCCCCACATTATTGCCTGTTGCTCGGCTATGGATAGAGGGCGCAATTCTCCACCATCCATTATTCTGTCTGGCCGAGTTTCTGCTTTTGTAACCTTGATAGAAATATCGGTTGTTTGGACCTCTTTAAATCGAGATAAACCCTCATTATTCAAAGTCTGAACATACCTCTTAAAGCTTCTAAATGGTCTAGATCCAATACGAGACTCATCTACAAGATTGTGGTTGAGTATACCTCTATAAAAAGCAATGACATGGCCGACTGAATCGCCACTAATTAGCTAGACACCTTTTAGTTAGATAAAATGATCTAAGTGAGAGGTATTTATGAGCAAAGTACGTTACCCAGAACAATTCA
>NZ_QPJQ01000074.1 GCF_003337275.1 Marinomonas foliarum
GACAAATCCATTGCCCTCTGTCTGATAATAAAGTTATAACAATCATTTACTAAAGTAAAGCAACACGATCTATGTGTGGTTTACCACACGCTTACGATCTCACGGTCAAACCTAGCTTTATTATTCGCGAGATCGGAAATAGCTTTTTCAATCTGCTTTACATGATCTTCTATGCTGCGGAGTTCACTGCTTAACGATTGAAGACCTTTCTGCACATCTATCTCTTTGTCATGCAACGCGGCAAGCTCGCCTCTTTCCGCAGAGTCGCTAACAGCTCTTAGACTACCCACAGTTCTATCGCAACCCTGCTCCGATTGCTTCAATTCTGTTTGAAGCTGACGGTAGGTATATTCCTTCCTTTGAATTGCATTATTCAATACACCAACGGCACCAAATAGACGCTTAGACATGGACTCACTGTTTTTCCGGCTGTTACTCATGCCCCATGCGTCCTATCAATTGCAATTCTCCAATTAGCTGATCAATCTCGGCGGCTCGGATCTCAAATAATTCTCCCGTTTGCTGAAGGCCGGAGATATCCTGCAAAAGAGGCTCGAAAACGTCTGAGACAATAGACTGGCCAAACTCGTCCCTAACTGTGTCGGAAAATCTACCCATCTGCTGTGAAATAACATTAAATAGATCATCAAACATCGGCACTCCCCTCTTCAAACGGTAGCTGGAGGACAACTCCATCAATCTTTAGAGCATGCTCAACAACACCTGAAACATCCGTAAATGATTCAACCACATCGGCTGCAATAATCACTTCGAGTTGCGGTTTATCCATGATGTAGTCGGACATGAAATGGTCATCATAGGCCCTGACCTTTTTAATGAACTTGTGCCAATAATCTTCTGGCAAGGACAGGGAATGCTTGCTGTCCGATAACGAAATCAGTACTTCTGTGACCTCGTCAACAGTACTCATCGCACCTTTCTCCAAAGCATCCTCGAGCTTGATAGAAAGAGCCTGAGCTTGGCTGATATGCTCAATTGGCATCAGAGCAATTTTAATTTTCATGGATTCCTCCGCTATTTGTATTGGAACCGATCACCATATCCCAGCAGGCTTTATCTATCTCATCTTTTGTCGGAAGCATACCTATCAGAGGTGAACCTGCTTTCCGAAGGGCTTCGCGCAGCTCTTTTTCCTGTTCTGGAGTTAAATCCTTAATGTCGCGTGAACACACCGTCATCGAAGCATTGGCTTCCTGATGTCCGCCGGATTGGAAAACCATGTGATCTTTCTGAGAATAGAGATACGAAGCTTGGCCGCATTTCACTTCAATAGCTATAGATCCTCCGGCTGGAGCACTCATACCTTTACCACGACCCAAAATAACCGGCTCCTTGAGATTTTCGATAATCAAGTCAGTTTTTGTGGATCTGCCGTCTTTAAATGTAGTTTGGGCCTGTGTGTTTGCTTTGTGTCCGAGCGGGCAAAGCGCTTGTTCCACAATTTTCTCGCCACAATAGCCGCTAAGATTACGGCGTACTTTAAGCTGCACGGCGTGCCTTTCAGCAGGTCCATTGGCGGCAACGAGCTGACGTCTGTAGTTGGCTATCTTAGCCCTAAAAATAGGATCACGTTCAGCAAGGTATTCAAAGTAATACCTCTGTTGTTCGAGAGAAAGGTTCAATCTTGATTTTATAATATCTGGTGTAACTGGCTTACCTCGCTCTGGCTGCCATTTTACCCACTCATAAAATTCTTTATATTCCAGATGCGTATCGAGATAAGCATTAAGGGCTGACTTAGCACTCTTTAGCCGCCCTTTACCTGCTTCAAGGTAAACTGCAGCACTTGCAAGCCGAGTTGCACACTCCATTTGAACTGTTTCCGCAAGGTGAGTTGCCATATCAAGGCACAGTCGAGCCATTTCATTTCGCTGCTCCAGCTGCATGCGATGGTCTTTCGCTGCTTCCAATACTTCTTCTGCTGCCGAAACAGCAGGTTCCGCTTCGGCGACCGCTGATTCTGCGGCGTCGACATCAGCGCATTCAGACGAACAGTTGGGCGGTTCATAGTTACCATTCTCATCATATCTGCCATTCGCTTCACAGGCGGAAAGAGATGAACAAGCAGAACTCAAATGCTCATTGTCTGAAGCAAGCTGCTCATTGGCCTGTTCCAGCCGCTGCCCGGCCTCCATTTCGACTTCCATCGCAGCGTCCAGCAGTTGAGCGCTGTTATCAGCCTCCTGCTGTGCTTCGACCAATTTGGCTTCAGCAACAGCAATCTGGGTCTGACAAGCACTCTCCATGGAGTCATAGGCCGACTGAAGTCCGGCAATTGCCTCTTCGAGATTCTCAACTTGTCCAACGGATACGTACGCCATTCCCCACCTTAACTCTGTAAATAATCTCTTAGACGTGAAGCCAGAGCGTGAAGATAAGGGACCTGTTCCGATGCGTTCGCCTCAAAATGAGAGTAAGCGTGTGGTAAACCACACATAGATCGTGTTGCTTTACTTTAGTAAATGATTGTTATAACTTTATTATCAGACAGAGGGCAATGGATTTGTC
>NZ_QPJQ01000075.1 GCF_003337275.1 Marinomonas foliarum
CTTAAAAGATAATAATCTGGAAGCCAGTATGAGTCGACGTGGTAACTGTCACGATAATGCTGTTGCGGAAAGTTTTTTCTCGTTATTAAAAAAAGAAAGAGTTCGCAATCGGACCTATCAAACAAGAAGTGATGCTCGCTCAGAGATTTTTGATTATATCGAATGCTTTTATAATCCAAAGCGACACCATGGATCAAATGATGGATTATCGCCATTGCAATATGAGAGGCGATATTTTACGGAGCTAGAAACTGTCTAGGAAACTGGGTCCATACCAATGGGGGGTAGTAGGTAGCTCTGAAATTATTAACTAGCCGAACCGTCCGAAGTAAAAAACGGACTGCTAGATCTTCAAAGCGTTTCTTTTATCAAGTGCTTGCTAAGACGTCTATAGTGAAGAATACTGGGTGGGGATAGATTGATTTGTCGAATCATTATGCTCTTCACTTCTGTATTAATACTCCCTTTGAAGGTATAGTTCTATCAATTTTAATAGAAAGAAATGTTATATATGGCAACGCAAGCTTTAGTAAACCCAGAACTCTTGAGTTGGGCTAGATATCGTTCTGGCTTAAGTGATAGTGCGCTTGCAAAGAAGCTAAATGTTAAAATCGAGCGTATTGCACAATGGGAACTTGGAGATGCAAAACCGACATTTAAGCAAGCACAAAGCATTGCTAAGTATACTCATACGCCTTTTGGCTTTCTATTTTTACCTAAACCTCCAAAAGAAGACCCCTTACCTATACCTGATTTAAGAACTGTTGAGCGTCGTGAGGTAGAGCAACCAAGCCCTGAATTACGCGATATAATTACTCAAGTTCTAAAAAAACAGGAGTGGTACAAGGACTACCTTATCTCTAATGAATTGGGATCTAACCCATATGTCGGCTCCATCACTCTAAAAACGCCAATAAACAAAGCTGTTTCTTTAATGCGAGAAGCGCTAGGCGTCGCCGTCCCGATACGTGGAACATGGGACGATTATCAACGAGACCTGATTCAAGGTTCTGAGAATGCAGGAATTTTGGTTATGAGAAGTGGCATTGTGGGAAACAATACACACAGAAAACTTCAAGTTTCTGAGTTTAGAGGATTCGCGATTACTGATGAGTTTGCTCCAGTAGTTTTCATCAACAGCGCTGACGCACCTCCAGCACGACTTTTTACTCTTATTCATGAGCTAGCACACATTTGGCTAGGTAGCAGTGGCATATCTAATTTAGAGCCCTCCAACTCAACTGAAGAAAAATACTGTAATCAAGTTGCTGGTGAATTCCTTGTCCCTGAGAGTAATCTTGTTGAAATGTGGAGCGAGGTAGAATCTATAGCTACAAACTGTGCGACTATTGCCTCTAGGTTTCATGTTAGTAAACTAGTTGTTGCAAGGCGTGCTGCTGACGCTGGAGTTATATCCAGAGTTGCTTACTCCGATTTTTATAGGGCTGAACTCGAAGCTTTCCGAAACAAAGAAGGCGTTGGTGGAGACTTCTACAGAAGTGCTGGTGCTAAGAATAGTATATTGATGTCTCAAGCCGTTATTTCTGAAGCTCGAAGTGGAAGACTGTTATTAAGAGATGCAGGCCGCTTACTGGGAGTATCTCCAAGCGCTCTAAAAACGTACGCGAGTAAAATGTCACTATGAAGTATCTTTTAGACGCAAATACCTTTATTGAAGCCAAAGGCAGATACTACAGCATGACTATTTGCCCAGCTTATTGGCAATGGCTGCTTCAAGCTCATGAAAAGCAAGAGATTGAGAGTATTAAAATGGTCAAAGATGAGCTAGAAAATGGCAATGATGAGTTAGCGCAGTGGGTAAAAGATAATTCACAAATTTTCATCTCTGAATCAGATGCAGCAATTCAAACTTGCTTTGCCACGCAGGTCGCACCTACCGTTTATAGTATGACCCACATGAAAGATGGTACTCACGCTGAATTCATGTCAGGTGCAGACCCTTGGCTTATTGCTACAGCTATGGCCACAGGAGCAACAATTGTGACTCAAGAAGTCTATAAACCAGACATAAAGAAGAAAATTCATATTCCAAATGTCTGCGAAAGTCTGGGAGTACATTACATGAATACCTTTGAAATGCTACATGATCTTCAAGCAGAATTTGTTTTGCCTGTCGCATAAATTCCATCGATGTACTTGTGACCTTATAACATTTCGACAACTAGCTAACCTAAAATGCTTATCTGTCGTAACGTTTTTAAAATTAATTTACTTTTGTGTTACTAATCAATCTTTATAAGTAAAGGAACATGCGATCAAGTCGAGCTGCGCGCCTTAACATTCTGAAAAGCCCAATGGCAGTCAGTAATGTGGCTGGTTTATCACTTTTCTACCACTAAACAAGATAATTGAACCTTGTTTAGTGGTTTTTAAACGGATTAACCCCTTGCGGC
>NZ_QPJQ01000076.1 GCF_003337275.1 Marinomonas foliarum
CGGTATCGGCGAAGGAAAGCTGATTCATGTCATTCGGTCTTGAGGTAATGGTCAGATCGGCATTGTCTCATATTGGGGACTTAATCGCAGTTTCCTAAGCCTTTTGTAACATCTGTGATCACGGGGGCAAAACGCTTTGATCAAATAGAGCAGAACCTTGCGGCGGTAGAGGTCAAGCTGGACCAGGAAGATCTAAATACATTGGATGCAGTAAGTTGTCTCGCGCCAGAATACCCTGGCTGGATGCTTGAGCGTACAGCACCTACTCGCATGCCGTCTGGTAAGCAAACTACGCCAACATTGCGATAGTCAGGAGAGTACTCAAATGAAACTGTTTTCTTATCAAAATTTTATGACTTGGTTATTGGTCGCTTTTTTTGTCTTTGCTGGGTTGTTGAATGTGTTTCCGCCAGTGCCCTTGCTTGAAGACTACCATCGTTGGGGTTACCCCGATGGTTTCCATTACATCACCGCGGCACTTGAGCTTTTAAGTGCTTATTGGCAAGCCAAGTCGTCACTTAAATGGCGACGTGCTGGCCTTGCTTTAGGTGGTTTGGTTTTAGTTGGGGCGCTTATTACGCTCGTACTAAATCAGCAGTGGCTGCATGTAATTCTTCCATCGTTGGTGTTGGCAGTTTTGTTATTTCAATTTAAGCAAAAGTCTTTGCGTTGCGCTCTGTGATGAAAAGCTGAGCGTCTTTTGTCTTGTCTTTAAGACAAACTTTATTAATCAAATTAAGAGGTGTGTTATGAGTTTTTCTTCAGAGTTGAAAGGGGTAGTTATTTATCATTCTGGTTACGGTCATACTCAGCGTGTGGCAGAAGCCGTGGCGGATGGGGCAAACGCCAAACTGCTGCCGATTGATGCAAATGGTGAGTTAAGCGAAACAGCGTGGTCTGATATTAGCAAAGCGCACTTTGTGATTCTAGGATCTCCAACCTATATGGGTGGACCTAGCTGGCAGTTTAAGAAATTTGCAGATGCGTCATCAAAGCAGTGGTTTGAGGACAAATGGAAAAACAAGGTGTTTGGTGGTTTTACCAATAGCTCTAGTATTAATGGCGACAAGCTATCGACATTGCAATACTTTACTTTATTTGCGGCTCAGCATCGAGGCATCTGGGTGGGGATGGGAATGAAGTCATCTAACACAAAAGCGTCACAGCGTGATGATATTAACCGAATGGGTTCATTTCTTGGGCCAATGGCACAAGTGGCTGCCGATGCAGGACCAGAAGAAATGTCACAAGGAGACCTCGATACAGCACGCCTTTATGGGGTACGTGTTGCTGGTCTAACTGCGAAATTTTATTCGTTTGAGACGGAGCTTAGTTTGCGAGAAATTTCATAGCGTTTTGTGGTTGTTGTAATTCCTTATTACTGCATAATGGCTTTATATTTCAATAGGCTCTCTTTTTAATTACAAAGAGAGCCTTTTTGTTTGTATTGAGTATTGTGAAAAGTTCTGGAGTCGTAGGTTGAAATTTCCAACCCCCTTAATAGAAGGAAAATTGATTAAACGCTATAAGCGCTTTTTGTCCGATATTGAATTGCCAAATGGTGAGGTTGTGGTGGCCCATTGCCCCAATACTGGATCAATGAAACGTTGTCAGCAAGATAGCGCTCGTGTATGGCTATCTAAAAGTGATAACCCAAAGCGTAAGTTGGCTTATACATGGGAGCTGGTGGAGGTCGATGAGCAGTATTTGGCTTGCATTAATACAGGTTACCCAAATAAATTGGTAGGCGAAGCCATTGCTGATGGTGTTGTGACTGAGCTTGCTGGGTATACAGAACAGAAAGCAGAAGTGAAGTATGGCGAGAAAAGTCGTATTGATTGGTTACTCACTGGCGGTGATGGCAGCAAGTGTTATGTGGAAGTTAAAAACGTCACCTTATTAGAAGAAGACGGATTGGGGTATTTCCCTGATGCGGTGACGGATCGTGGTCGCAAACACTTATATGAACTGGCGAAGGTGGTCGAAGAAGGTCATCGTGCCGTCATGTTTTTTTGTGTGAGTCATATGGGAATTGATTCTGTTACACCCGCTGCTCACATAGATAAAAAGTATGCAGAAGCATTTATTGAAGTGGTTGGGAAGGGAGTTGAGGTGATTGCTTACCAAGTGGCTATCGGTACTCAGGAAATGAAAGTAGTGCGTTCTGTATCAGTAGAAATGCCTGAATTGATAGATTGAGAATACGTAAATTCTCTTTATTTGGTTGCTTTATAACCAAAAAGAGTGGTTTTTGACTGTTTTATGAACGAATACGCTTTCATTTAAAATAAATTGAAAGAAAATGCCGAAAAGGGTTGCACAAAATCTGTAGATCCTTAATATACGCCCTCGCTGACACGGACAAGGCTTCAGAGCAACGAAGACCAAGTTCAACTAACTAA
>NZ_QPJQ01000077.1 GCF_003337275.1 Marinomonas foliarum
GTAAGCGTCCGGCAAACCACACATTTTAATTATCTTCAAACACCTTAAAGTCTGTTGTCTTTTAAATCAGAGCAACAGACTCATGTTTACCGCGTCTTCCCAGCTTAACGTTACTCTCATTTGTGGACCAACCGATATGCGTAAGGCCATTGATGGACTTTGCAATATTGTCGCCTACGATCTTAAAAAAGAACCTTGTAGTGAGCACATTTTTGTCTTTTGTGGGCGAGCTCGTGACAAGATTAAAATATTGCAATGGTCTAATAATGGTTTTTGGTTGCATTACAAACGATTGGAAAAAGGGCGTTTCCAATGGCCAGGCATTGAGGATGAGTATTTATCGCTGCACATATCTCATCGACAACTGAATTGGTTGTTGGACGGTCTACCCCTTCACTCCCAGGGGGCACATCCGCATTTAACTTACCGATATCATGACGCATAGCCCATTAGGTTGGTATAATCCAACCTATGAACATACTTCCAGAAGACTTACCCAATGACATTGAAGCGCTTAAAGCACTATTGCTTGAGCAAGCTTTACTATTGGGTAAAAAAGACAGCCTTCTGAGTGAAAAAGACTCGCAGCTTGCGCAGTGGCAATCTAAATACACGTTCATTTTAGAGCAGTGGCGTTTGGCGCAGCAAAAGCAGTTTGGCAAAAGCTCGGAAATCTCACCTGGGCAAGGTGAGTTGTTTGATGAAATAGCGGCCGAATCTGATGTCATCGACACAGAGACTGAAACACAGACCGTCTCCTACACTCGTCAGAAACCCAAGCGTCAGCCCCTGCCAAAGGATTTACCACGCGAAACGGTTGTACTGGATATCGCTGAGTCAGACAAAGTCTGCTCATGTTGCCAAGGTGCACTTCATCGCATAGGTGAAGACCGTTCTGAAAAGCTCGATTTTATCCCAGCTCAGCTTAAAGTGATCGAAACCGTTCGCCCTAAATACGCGTGCCGTGAGTGTGAAAAAACAGGCACTCAGAATGCGATTAAGCAAGCAGCTATACCACCGAGCATTATCCCCAAAGGCATCGCGACCCCAAGTCTGCTGAGTCAGATTATCACGGGTAAATTCCAATACAGCTTACCACTCTATCGACAAGAAACCTTATTCAAACAATACGGTATTGAGTTGAGCCGACGAACCATGTCAGATTGGATGAAAAAATGTGCTGATGCCTTAGAGCCTCTTTATGAACGGCTACATCAAGTATTACTGAAACAGTCCGTTATCCAAGCCGATGAAACCACCCTGAATGTGATCAAAGAAGCTCGTTCAAAATGTTACATGTGGGTGTATTGCACAGGCAAAGATGCCCCAAGCAAACAGAACCTGATCCCGAATATTGTCTTATACGATTACCAGCCGACTCGAAGTGGGCAATGTGCCATCGATTTTTTACAAGGCTACGACGGTTATCTTAATGTAGATGGTTATCAAGCGTATGAATCCACCCAAGCCACGTTGGCTGGTTGCTGGGCCCATGCACGTCGCAAATTTATTGAGGCGGAAAAAGGCATGCCGAAAGGCAAGTCAGGAAAAGCAACGATGGCGATCAACCACATCAAAAAACTGTACGCCATCGAAACGCTGGCCCAACAGGCCGACAATGTAGAAGGCGCATTTAAAATCCGTCAGGAGCAAGCGCCCGAAGCACTAGCGAACTACAAAGCCTGGCTTGAAAAGTCAGCTCAACAGGTGCCACCGAAATCTTTATTGGGTAAAGCCATCCAATACAATCTCAATCAATGGGACAAACTAACAGTTTACTTGACAGACTATCACGTCAACATCGATAACAACCGAGCGGAACGCGCCATCAAACCCTTCGTGATTGGACGCAAAAACTGGCTGTTCTCAAATACGGGCAATGGAGCACGGTCCAGCGCCACGCTTTATAGCATCATAGAAACGGCCAAAGCCAATGGGCTTATCCCGTATGATTACTTAGTAAGATTGTTTGAAGAGCTGCCGAGAAGAAAGGAAAACGATGACGTAGACGATTTATTGCCGTGGAATATCAAGCTGACTTAAGTTTGAGAATAAAGGGTGAGTCTTCCCGCTGCATCCATGCAGCCTTGAATCTTCCTGAAAAGTGACAGAGCCTCCGTCCTGGAGGCGTGGACAAATCCATTGCCCTCTGTCTGATAATAAAGTTATAACAATCATTTACTAAAGTAAAGCAACACGATCTATGTGTGGTTTACCACACGCTTAC
>NZ_QPJQ01000078.1 GCF_003337275.1 Marinomonas foliarum
GAAGTGTTTAGGGTTCAAGCAACCAGCCGTAGTGTTTAAAGAAATGTGCTTAGTTGCTTGAAGTGAAAGTGTCGCACTTCGGACTTGAATTCAGGATTAATGGCCTTCAACCTGGTGTTCGGTTATTAGAAAACCAAGTTGATATGATTGCGCCTATGTTTGCCTCTCTTTTCATAAGTGCATTAATATTAATACCTTTGACACTCTTTATATTAGGCCCTTATTTTATAAAAATAGTCTCTATCAAACGATCTATTTTATATCCGTGTATTGCTGTAGTTGCCATTGTAGGTAGTTATGTGGCCACTTACTCGATGTTCCAAATGTCTATGGCTATTGTTTTTGGCTTGATTGCCTTTCTAATGAGAGCCAATAATTATCCAACAGTTCCATTACTACTTGGGTATGTTTTAGGACCAGGACTAGAGCAATATTTCAGACGTTCAATGAGTTTAAACGACGGAGACCCGAGTATATTCTTCACAAATCTTGATAGTTTATTTTTTATAATATTAACCTGTATATTCACCTATTTTTTAGTTTTCAAAAAAGAAAAAATAAAACATCAGGTTTAAAATAAAAACACGACAGGTTAATGTAACCTGTCGTGCTTTTTATCGATATAAGGTTTCTATAAGAAACTATAGAACGTTTCATCAAGGGAACATGCGATTAAGTCGGTAACATGAGATAATCTCGCCGACTTAAGACAACTACGACGCCTACCGATCATGAACCAGCTTTCCTTCGCCGACACCGAATTTACCAGCAAACGCCGCAAGACTCGCAAAGAACTCTTTCTTGGTCGCATGGATGAATTGATTCCTTGGCAGCAGCTTGAAGCCCAAATTGAACCCTTCTATCCAAAAGCAGGTAACGGACGTCGCCCATATCCTTTGTCTACCATGTTGCGCATTCACTTTATGCAGAACTGGTACAACATGGGAGACCCTGCAATGGAAGACGCTCTTTATGAGATTACCTCAATGCGGCTTTTTGCTGGGTTATCCTTAGAAGGTGCGATACCTGATCACACGACTATTATGAATTTCAGGCACTTACTGGAAAAGCATAAGCTTGGACGAAAACTATTTAAAGAAGTCCACAAATGGCTATCAGACTCAGGTATTTACTTCAAAGAAGGCACCATCGTTGACGCGACTATTATTGAAGCCGCTAGCTCGACCAAAAATAAAGCCAAATCACGTGATCCAGAAATGCACCAAACTAAGAAGGGAAACCAATGGTTCTTTGGATGTGCGACCTGAAAGTTGCAAGTATTTCTGTTTCGCAGGGTATGTCTACCTGACGAAACCGGTTGTTTCACCAACCGTTTCCTACTCGGACGTGCG
>NZ_QPJQ01000079.1 GCF_003337275.1 Marinomonas foliarum
TGTCCCATCCTAAAATACGTTGACATAAAGAGGACTTCTTTATGGCGACATCAGGTATCAAGTGTATTAAGCGCACACAGCGTGACTATTCAATGGCTTTTAAATTAGGGGTAGTTGAGCGTGTAGAAAAAGGCGAAATGACCTACAAACAGGCTCAAGTTCACTTCGGCATCCAAGGTAGATCCACCGTTCTTGTTTGGCTAAGAAAGCATGGTAAATTAGATTGGTCTAAACCATTTTTACATCCTCTTATGCCTAATTCAAAAGAAACTCCAGCAGAAAAGATCAAACGCCTCGAGCGTGAGCTAGCAGATGAAAAGCTTAAAAACCAAGTCCTAAACGGCATGGTTGATATAATGGACAAAGAATATGGAGCTGGCCTGCGAAAAAAGTATTTATCCGGTACATCTGGCAAGCCAAAGAAAAACAGCAAGTCTCGCTAGCAGGTGCTTGTAGAGTGTTTGGTATATCGAGACAAGCAGTCTATCAATCTGTTGCACGATGGGAAGCTCGACGAGAAGAGCTGGCTCCCGTTAAAGAGAAAGTGCTTTATTGGCGTCAGTTCATGCCTAGATTGGGCACGAAAAAGCTGTATCGGTTAATCAAAAGTGATTTATTAGAAGCGGGTATTAAATTAGGCCGAGATGGGCTATTTAACTACTTACGAAAGGAAGGACTATTAGTAAAACCAAAAAAGAGCTTTACTAAAACGACGTTTAGTAAACACTGGATGAGAAAGCACCCCAACTTACTTAAAGACAAGGAAATAACACGACCTGGAGAAGTGCTTGTAAGTGATATTACTTATGTGGAATCTACTGAAGGTGTCCATTACTTATCATTAGTGACTGACGCTTACTCAAGAGAAATTGTTGGGCACCACCTGAGTCGAGATATGAAAGCTGTTCAGGTCGTTCAGGCCTTAAAAATGGCAGTGAAAGGAAACGATTTTTATAGAGGTGCGATTCATCATTCTGATCGAGGGCTTCAGTATTGCTCTGAAACCTATCAATCTGAATTATCGAAGGCAGGGATAAGGCCATCAATGACGGATGGATATGATTGTTACCAGAATGCTCTAGCAGAGAGAGTGAACGGAATTTTGAAACAAGAGTTTCTGATATATGATTGCAAGACCTTCGAGGATCTAGCTGTTTTAATTGATGAATCTGTAAACACTTATAATCATTTAAGGCCGCACTTGAGCCTCAAGATGAAAACACCGAATCAAGTGCGAAAAGAGAAAGGCCAGCTACAGGAGCTGGCCTAAAAACTGTCAACCTATTTTAGGACGACACA
>NZ_QPJQ01000080.1 GCF_003337275.1 Marinomonas foliarum
TGAATCGCCACTAATTAGCTAGACACCTTTTAGTTAGATAAAATGATCTAAGTGAGAGGTATTTATGAGCAAAGTACGTTACCCAGAACAATTCAAAATTGAAGCGGTTAAGCAAGTGACAGAAGCAGGCTTTAGTGTTGCTGAAGTCGCTAATCGCTTAGGCACCACCACCCACAGTTTATACGCTTGGATTAAACGATATGGCCCAGAGGCAGAATCTTTTGCAGAGGCCTCTGCTGAGTCGAGCGAGATTCTTCGTCTTCGAAAAGAACTCAAACGAGTAACGGAAGAGCGCGACCTGTTAAAAAAAGCCGCGGCGTACTTCGCAAGCCACCCAGACTAAGATACGCCTTTATCAGGGATCACAGTGTCGATTTTTCAGTAAGACGACTATGCAATCTCTTCGATGTTCACCCTAGTGGCTATTATGTTTGGCTGAAAGAGCCAAAATCAAAGCTGGCTAAGGAAAATGAGAGGCTAACAGGTCTTGTCAAACAACTGTGGCTGGAGTCGGGTTGTGTCTACGGTTATCGAAAGATCTATCACGACCTGAGATCCTTGAATGAATCTTGTGGTATTAATCGAGTGCATTATCTGATGCGAAGAGCAGGACTCAAGGCTCAAGTGGGTTACCGCAAGCCTAGGGCTCGTACAGGAGAAACACATACGATAGCTAGCAATGTGCTTGAAAGGCAGTTTAATCCAGAAAGCCCGAATACAGCTTGGGTTACTGATATTACGTATATCCGAACTCATGAAGGCTGGCTGTATTTATCCGTCGTACTCGATCTCTATTCGCGTCGAATAATAGGCTGGAGTATGGGCCCGAGAATGGTGAAAGAACTTGTTCTTGATTCACTGATAATGGCGGTATGGAGAAGAAAGCCAAAGCATAGGGTGACGATTCACTCAGACCAAGGCAGTCAGTTCACAAGCTATGATTGGCACAGTTTTTTGGACGATCACAACTTACAAGCCAGTATGAGTCGACGAGGGAACTGCCATGACAATGCTGTTGCTGAAAGCTTTTTCCAGCTTTTAAAGAGAGAACGAGTGAAGCGGAAGATTTACTCGACAAGGAGCGAAGCAAAACAAGACATTTTTAATTATATCGAAATGTTTTATAACCCTGTCAGACGCCACAGTGCCAATGATATGCTGTCACCTGTTGAGTATGAAAAACTGTTCGAAAAGATGATTGAGAAGTGTCTACTGAACTAGTGGCGATTCA
>NZ_QPJQ01000081.1 GCF_003337275.1 Marinomonas foliarum
TGTTGTGGTTGAATTAGCCGGACACTTCAATAAAGGATAATATCCAATTATTGAGGTGTAAAATGACTAAACGTACTAACAAACAATATCCAAACGATTTTAAGCAAGAAGCGGTGGCGCTGGTGATTGAGCAAGGTTACTCCGTTGTTGAGGCTGCCGCTTCACTGAATATCACTGACAAGCTACTTTATAACTGGGTAGCGAAGTTTAAACAACAAGATGAAGATTCAGAGTTGTCGAAGGATGAGCGGGCTGAACTCGTTCAGCTCAGAAAAGACAATAAGCGCTTGCTGATGGAGCGCGAAATATTAAAAAAGGCTTCAGCGTTTTTCGCAAAAGAAATGAAATAAAATATTCATTTCTCAAAAGTTTAGGTAAGCAGTACCCAGTTGCCATATCGTGTAAAGTGATGCGCGTTAGCAAATCTGCATACTATGCTTGGCGAAAACGTCCCGCGATAATTATCAGTGCACAAACACTGAATTTACATCGTAGGGCGAAGGCGCTTTTTGAAGATAGTCGAGGCAGTCTGGGTAGCCGAGAGCTTGCGAAAAAGCTTCGCAAAGAAGACTTTGATGTTAGCCGGCATCGTGTCATTGGCTTGATGAAACGATTGGGGTTAGTCGTTAAGCAGCGTATCGCTTACAAAGTCACCACAAAGCGCAAAGACAGTGATGCTGTAGCGGATAATTTATTGAACATGAATTTTAACCCGTTAGGCCCAAACCAGGTGTGGGCTGGGGATGTGTCATATTTAAAAACAGGCGAAGGCTGGCTATACCTTGCTATTGTAATGGATTTATTTGGTCGTCGCATAGTGGGTTGGCACACGTCAAAACGTATGACGACAGACTTAATTGAGCATGCATTTTTAAAAGCACATCGCTTACGACAGCCGCCAAAGGGCTTAGTGTTTCATAGCGACAGAGGCTCGCAATACACGAGTAAACACTTTAGAAGCCTATTAAAACGGCTTGATTGCCGCTCTAGCATGGGTGACGTCGGTGCGTGTTGGGATAATGCCGTGGTTGAAAGGTTCTTCGGCAGTTTAAAACATGATTGGTTGTTCAAGGTAGCACAACCAACAAGAGAGCATATGAAGCAAGATGTTGCGGCGTATGTGAAATATTACAATCTGGAGCGATTACATTCGTCGAATGGCGACCAATCACCCATTGAGTATGAAAACTCCTTTAGGAAAGTGTCCGGTTGGACTTGACCAGAACA
>NZ_QPJQ01000082.1 GCF_003337275.1 Marinomonas foliarum
GTAGATACCATCTCTCCTAATCAGCCTCAAGTTTTTATTTAACTAACTTGAGGCTGATATTCTGTTTGATTCTTAACAACACCAAAACATATTTGTGACAGCTTTCTCATCGCTGCACCTAGCGCCTGCATTTTTGTTTTGCCTTGTTTTAGTAATCTCGTTTTCTGTGCTTTTATATCGGTATTGTGTTGACCAGCTACGATTGCGGCCATATACAATTTCGCTCTGATATAGCCTGGCCCTTCCTTACTCAAGGTTGTTTTTCCTGCCCGTTTACCAGATTCGTTGTGCTTGGGGATCAAGCCTAAATAAGAAGCCAGCTGTTTCGCGCTCTTAAACCGCTTACACGCCAGTAAACAAACCATTATTCGGGATGTTACTTCACCAACACCATTTATACTTTCAAGTAATTGGCGGTTCTTCTTCAATTGAGGATGCCTGTCAATATGCTCATCGATTTCATTCTTGAGTTTATGAATTTCAGCCTTTAACACTGCTATCATATCTTTGAGAGATTGAGCGACCCGAGCGGATGCGCCTGAAAAGCCTACCGCTTCATAACGGTTTTCTTCACGCTGTAAATCTTGCTCTAGCGCTTCAAGTCTACGCATCATTGCCTTTAGTTCTCTTGCTTCTACAGGCTCTGGCTGCCAGCTTGAAAGTGAATGTTGTTGGTCATGACCATAGCGAGCTAGCATTGTGGCGTCTGATTTATCAGTCTTATGAACTAGCCCTAATGATTTTGCATATTGTTTTGCTTTTCCAGGGTTTACATGTAAAAGAGTAAATCCTTGAGCATATAAAAAATACATCAAAGGTTCGCTATAAATACCAGTAGGCTCTGTCGTAATAACAATATTCTGAGCTTCTAACCCTGTATTCTTTAGCACCCAATCAACTAATTCTTGATAGCCTTGTTTTGTGTTCTTTAACACCTTGGTTTTCTGCTTATTTTTGACCACGTCGCGTAACCAGCTAACATCTAACTTTTCTTTACCAACATCAATGCCAATAAAAGCCTTCATCTCTATCTACTCCCCTTGTACATGCAGCATCACCCTTACTTGGGGTGCTAGGATACCATTCAGTTTAATGGAGGTTAGGAAATCAGGGCTCAATCTACAAAACAGCATCTTTGTGCTCAGGTCGCGCACGAGCTCACCGATTTCCCGATGCGATAAGTGCTAGCTAAACACCCATCAAGAAGAGATACAAGGTCG
>NZ_QPJQ01000083.1 GCF_003337275.1 Marinomonas foliarum
GGAAACTGCGATTAAGTCCCCAATATGAGACAATGCCGATCTGACCATTACCTCAAGACCGAATGACATGAATCAGCTTTCCTTCGCCGATACCGAATTTACCAGCAAACGCCGCAAGACTCGCAAAGAGCTCTTCCTTGGTCGGATGAATGAGCTGATTCCATGGCTACAGCTCGAAGCTCAGATTGAGCCGTTTTACCCAAAAGCTGGCAATGGTCGGCGTCCATACCCTCTCGCTACCATGCTGCGCATTCACTTTATGCAGAACTGGTACAACATGAGTGATCCAGCGATGGAAGATGCCCTTTACGAGATCACCTCTATGCGGCTGTTTGCTGGCCTATCATTAGAAGGTGCGATCCCAGACCACACGACCATCATGAATTTCCGTCACCTGCTTGAGAAGCATAAGCTGGGTCGTAAACTCTTCAAAGAAGTAAACAAATGGCTGTCTGATTCTGGCACCTACTTTAAAGAAGGGACAATCGTTGATGCGACGATTATTGAGGCAGCAAGTTCCACCAAAAATAAATCTAATGCACGCGATCCCGAAATGCACCAAACGCAAAAGGGAAAACAATGGTTCTTTGGCATGAAAGCTCACATCGGTGTTGATGCAAAGCGTGGGTTAGTTCACAGCTTCACCACGACGCCTGCCAATGATCACGATTTAAACCAGTTGACGGAACTTCTTCATGGCAATGAGTCATTTGTATCGGCGGACTCTGGCTACCGTGGCGTAGAAAAGCGCACAGAAACAAAAGATAAGAATGTCGATTGGTTAGTAGCTGAGATGCCCAGCAAGATACGTGCTTGGAAAAAGCACCCCCGCCTCAACAAGCAGCTGATCCGAACGGAATACTTAAAGGCGAGTATCCGAGCGAAAGTCGAGCACCCGTTTAGAATACTGAAATGCCAGTTTGGGTTCCGCAAAGTCGTCTACAAAGGCCTGTCTAAAAATGACAACAAACTCGCCGTGCTGTTTGCACTTGGAAATTTGTTACGAGTAGATCAGATGATACGTTCTGCACGGGGTTAATCCGTCCAAATAACGGTTGTAAGGTGCTTGAAGTACCTTACAAGTGGGTTAAGTGGTGATTAAATGTCGCTTCTGAGGAAATACTGTCACAAGCTGAAAGTCAGCTAAAAATTGTCTTACTTGTTCGTATGTTCC
>NZ_QPJQ01000084.1 GCF_003337275.1 Marinomonas foliarum
CCTAAATTCAGATAATAAGTGCGACACTGCAAATCAGGTGTAGAAGAAGCCAACTGCTGAAGTTGATACACTTCTTCTTACCACAGATAAAGCAGTACCAACATGAATTATCAGCAGTTGACCGAAGGCAAAAGATACCAGATTTCCGCTCTTTTAGGGCAAGAAATATCAGTGGCAAATATTGCACTCATCCTGAATTGTCATAGAGCTACGATTTACCGTGAGTTAAAGCGGAATAAAAAAGTAACAGAATATTGCCCTGACAAAGCCCAAAGAGCCTGTTTGATAAGGCGGAAGACAGCGGCAAAATATCGCATATCATCAAAGACAATTGATTTTATTCGTATTTTAATTGAAATCGACTGGAGTCCTGAGCAAGTCTCTAACGTACTCAAAAACTGCGGTGTTCCCGTCAGTCATCAATGGATTTACCAATATATCCATGATGACAAAAGAAACAAAGGGACACTTTACCGCCATTTGAGGCAAGGAAGAAAACGCTACCGGAAAGGCCAGAGAACAAAAGCTGAAGTGATCAAGAATAAGGTATCCATTGATGATCGGCCTGTGATTGTTGATACCAAAAAGCGCTTTGGAGACTGGGAGATAGACACTGTTTTAGGTAAGCACGGCTCAGGCTCAATTGTCACCTTGCTAGAAAGAAAGACACGTTTTTACCTTATAAAGAAAGTGGATTCGAAATCAGCCAAAGATGTGACTCAAGCAACCATAGAGCTATTGCTGCCTTTTAAAGATCATGTTCACACGATCACAGCAGATAATGGTCGAGAGTTCGCGTATCACGCTGAGATAGCCGAAGCATTAGAAACGACAGTGTATTTTGCTCATCCATACAGTTCTTGGGAACGTGGAGCAAACGAAAATAGCAACGGACTCCTAAGGCAATATGTGCCCAAAGGTACCGATTTAAGACGTGTTACAGAAGAGAGAATACACTTCGCAATGAGACGAATAAATAATCGTCCAAGGAAGTGTTTAGGGTTCAAGCAACCAGCCGTAGTGTTTAAAGAAATGTGCTTAGTTGCTTGAAGTGAAAGTGTCGCACTTCGGACTTGAATTCAGG
>NZ_QPJQ01000085.1 GCF_003337275.1 Marinomonas foliarum
CCCCCTGTGTCAGGATAGTTGTCGCCTCATTTGTTATTATAAATAGACAGGGGACGGTAAGTGAAAACCAGTGGATTACCAAAGACATTCAAGTGCCTTTAAAGAAGCCATCTTACAGAAACTCTACCAAAGCCAATTGTCGAGACGTGAGTTTGCAGAGCAAGAAGGCATTAAGCTCTCCACCCTGTATAGTTGGCAAAAGCAATTCAACACATCAGGATTTAGCGAGTCAAAAGTGAGTTCATCAGATAAGTGGTCCAATGAAGAAAAGTTTGCTGTCGTACTTGAAACTTCCGCCTTGTCTGAAGCGGATCTGAATCAGTATTGCCGAGAAAAAGGGTTGTACCCTGAGCAAGTAAAGCAATGGAAGCAAGCCTGCATTGCAGGGAATACAGTGAAAGATAAGCGAAACACCAAGATCACGGCTGAGCAACAATCGGACAAAAAACGCATTAAAGAACTAGAACGTGAGCTGAGACGAAAGGAGAAAGCGTTAGCAGAAAGTGCGGCGTTACTTGTGCTAGGAAAAAAGTTCGATGCCTATTGGGAGGAAAAAGAGGACAGCTAATCACGCTGGCCGATAGGCAAAAGTATTCGCAGTGGATCCGTCATGCGGTGGAGTCAGGTGCACGACAAGAGCCTGCCTGTGAGGTGATTGGATTATCGGTCAGAACGTTACAGCGTTGGTATAGTGAGGGCTCTATTGGGGAGGATAGAAGAGTCACCGTGATAAGGCCTGCACCAGCGAACAAACTGAGTGAGGTAGAGCGGCAGAAGATGATTGAGGTTTGCAACCGTGACGAGTTTGCTTCCTTACCACCCAGTCAAATCGTGCCTATATTGGCCGACAGAGGCGAGTATATTGCTTCAGAATCCAGCTTTTATCGTCTCTTAAAAGCGGAAAGCATGCTCCATCACAGAGGAAAAGCAGCATCAAAGAATGTCCATAAAAAGCCCACGAGTTATACGGCGAAAAAAGCCAATGAGGTGTGGAGTTGGGACATTAGCTATCTGCCAACCACGGTGATTGGGCAGCATTACTACCTGTACATGATAGAAGATATTTACAG
>NZ_QPJQ01000086.1 GCF_003337275.1 Marinomonas foliarum
TGGTATGGACCCACTTTAATAGACATCTCATAGCTATATAATAATAGGTAAAAATGAGGTGAATTATGAGTGGAAAACGTTATACCGATGAGTTCAAAATTGAAGCCGTTAAACAAGTCACTGAGCGGGGCTATAAGATTGCAGAAGTGGCTGAGCGACTTGGCGTTAGTTACAAAAGTATGCATGATTGGATAGCCCGATACAGCAAGCCTGAAGCGAGCAGAAAAACGGAAGATTCAGCTCTGTCAGAGATCCAGCGGCTCAAAGCTGAACTTAAACGTGTGACCGAAGAGAGGGACATTCTAAAGGAGGCCGCCGTGTACTTTGCCGGGGAGTCAAAGAAAAGTACACGTTCATAAAATCACGGCTCCACGACTATTCTATTGTTGCCTTGTGTCGAACACTGCAAGTCCATAGGAGCGGTTTTTACGCTTGGCTGGACTGTCCAAAAAGTCGACGAGAGCAAGAAGATGATGAACTTGCCATCACCATTAAAACGCATTGGCTTGAGAGTGGTTGTGTTTACGGCTACCGCAATATCACCAAAGACCTAAAAGGAGAAGGTAAGTCTTGTGGGAAGAATCGAGTGCTAAGGGTGATGCGCCGAGAGGGCCTAAAAGCGCTAATAGGCTACAAACGCCACCCTGTTTTTTATCGTGGATCTGAACGTAATACAGCCCCCAATACACTAAATAGAGAGTTTATTGTCCCAGAACCAGATCAAGTATGGGTAACCGATTTTACGTACATCCGGACAAAAGAAGGCTGGCTTTATGTGACCGTCGTTGTTGATCTATTTTCTAGATTGGTCGTAGGATGGTCAATGAGATCAAGGGCGACAGCGGAGTCAGTTATTGATGCTTTACTCATGGCGATTTGGCGACGACGCCCCACAAAAAGAGTACTGGTACACTCAGATCAAGGCGCTCAATATACCTCGAAAGATTGGCAAACCTTCTTAAAAGATAATAATCTGGAAGCCAGTATGAGTCGACGTGGTAACTGTCACGATAATGCTGTTGCGGAAAGTTTTTTCTCGTTATTAAAAAAAG
>NZ_QPJQ01000087.1 GCF_003337275.1 Marinomonas foliarum
TAAGGGCTATCCATTTAGAGCAACCAATGTCAATATATAGTGATGAACAAAAAATCTTCTTCACTCAAAGCGGGTATTGATTACCCTAAAAATTGGGGTCAATTTGTTGACTGGTTTCACGATGAGCAAGCTTGTCGTGATTATCTACACACGCTTCGTTGGCCTAATGGTTTCATATGCCCGAATTGTTTAGCAAATAATGTGCCCTATACTCTTCCCAAAAATAAACTTAAATGCGTTCAGTGTCGGAAACAAACTTCTGTCACAGCAGGTACTATTTTTGATAAAACCAGAACGCCTCTTAAGGATTGGTTTGCTGCGATTTGGTATCTCACCAATCAAAAAAATGGAGTGAGTGCGCTTGGCATACAGAGTTTGCTCGGGCTTGGCAGTTATCAAACGGCTTGGGCGATATTGCATAGATTACGTTACGCAATGATCAACCCTGAAAGAGATAAATTATCTGGACTTGTTGAGGTAGACGAAACCTTTGTTGGTGGTGTAGTCGATACAAATCAACAAGATAAGAAGAAATTTGTTGTGTTAATTGCAATAGAGTTAATAGAACCAAAAGGGTTTGGTCGCATTAGATTACGACAGGTCGACAAAGCGACAAAAAACAACATTGAGCAATTCATAAAAGATGTTATTGAGCCGAATAGTCAAATTCACACAGACGGATCGGCGGCTTATGGTTCCGTTGATAACATGGGATATTCAAGAAAAAAGACCGTACATCTTGGTTCAAATATACCAGCCCACGAAACCATGCCAGGCGTACACCGTGTGGCTTCTTTACTGAAACGCTGGTTGTTGGGAACCTATCAAGGTGCAGTTCAATCTAAACAGCTCGATTACTATTTGGATGAATATACCTTTAGATTTAATAGAAGAAAATCTCGGTCTAGAGGGCTATTGTTTTATCGATTACTTGAACAATCAGTCACAACAAAACCCCTAACCTATAAGGGCATTAAAACCAGATAAACACTAGATGTAGTGTCTGGTTGCTCTAAATGGATAGCCCTT
>NZ_QPJQ01000088.1 GCF_003337275.1 Marinomonas foliarum
GCCTGCTCTAGCCCATCCAACGTCAAATTCGCCAGTACCGGGGAGATGATTCCGCCTTGCGGCGTACCGGCCTCGGTAGCGAATAAGGCTCCTTTCTCTACATACCCTGCTTCAAGCCATTTACGCAGCACGACTTTATCCATGGTGATGTTTCTGAGCAGCCAATCGTGACTGATGTTGTCGAAACAGCCGCGAATGTCGCCCTCCAGCACCCACGTAGCGGATGTTCGCTTTGCGAGTGCATTGAAACAATGTGCGATGGCGTCTGCCGTTGAACGCTCGGGCCTAAAACCATAGGAGTTCGGGTCTGCTTGGGTCTCTGCAACAGGTTCCAGCGCTAATTTCCATAAGGATTGCATCGCTCTGTCTCGCATTGTCGGTATCCCAAGAGGACGCTTCTTTCCATTGCTCTTGGGTATGTAGATACGTCTTAGCGGTTGCGGTTGATAGCCGCGATGCTTTAACGTGAGTGCTCCCTTTGATTTGGCGGCCGGAGTCGACCATATCTTGCCGTCGATCCCCGGTGTTCTTTTACCTCGATTTTCCGTCACCCGTTTTACAGCAAGCATTTTGCTGTAAAAGGAGCGGGTTAGTAGGCGCTGCAAGGCTTTCACTTTGCCCCATCTACCTTCCTGTGTTGCTTTAGCGATACGCACTTGGAGTCGCCTCACGTCTTTCTCGATATGACACCAGTCTGCCCAGAGCCATATCAATTCTGCGTGCGAAGGTGCACCCACACCTGAGACCGGCGTCTTCGCGCTGATTGCCGATGCTGTCATCTGCTTTCCTCCGTTAAACAATTTTTCAAGTTATCTCGCTATGAAAGACCTCGTGGAAGTCTGCTCGCTTTCGCGCCGAGTGATGTTTCAACCCGTATTCTCTCGATTACAGAGAGGCATTCGCTTTTTCCACATTCCTTTATCCGCAGTACCAACAATGTTCCTCACGGTTCATCTGCCAACTATGGCAGTACTACGGACTTACCCTGTTCCGCATGTATTTCAGAGCG